>CAVPIH010000019.1:0-64380 GCA_963704965.1 uncultured Gammaproteobacteria bacterium | reverse complement strand
CCGCCGGCGCCGGTGCAGGTGAAATTCGCGCTGGCGGGAACGGTTTCGTTGCCGCGGGTGCCGAAATCCTGGGGATTGTAGACATTGATCTGTCCGCCCCGGCCCGCGCCCACATTGCTGGAGCCGGTGAGGATGTACTCGCCGGCCTCGGCGTAGACGTAGATAAAGCCGCGCCTGAGGATGCGGTTGAGGTAGATGTTGTTGGGACCGGTCTGCAGGTCGAGGTTGGCACGCGCGCCATTGGCGACATTGCCGGTGGCGGGGTAGGAGGCCGGATACAGGTTGCGGCTGCCCTCGGCCAGCGCCAGTTTGCTGAGACTGGCAAGGCAGATAACAGTGGAGCAGGCGAGACACAGCCTGAGCAGGGAGCGGGTGCCCATATTCATCCTTATTCTCTTTGCGAAAAAACAGAAAAATCATACAGTTAAAGGCAATACATTGCACGCTTTCCAGATGCGGGGCCCGGCTGCTTGCGACATAAATCACACAAAACTCATGCGGACATTGGCCCGTGGAAGGACGCCGGGTCGCCGCCGCAGCCGCGCGGCATTCAAACTCGCCGGCTGGGAGCGTATGCTGTGGCCACTGGAGGAACCCCATGAAACTGTATTCCTATCACCGCTCCTCGGCAGCCTACCGGGTGCGTATCGCCCTGAATCTCAAGGGCCTGGGCTGGGATTATGTGCCGGTCAACCTGCTGCAGAGTGAGCAGCAGGGCGCTGCCTACCTGGCCCTGAATCCGCAGGGCCTGGTTCCCTCCCTGCAGACCGACTCCGGCGAGGTGCTGGTGCAGTCGGTGGCGATACTGGAGTGGCTGGAGGAAACGCATCCGCAGCCCGCCCTGCTGCCGGCGGACCCCTTGTTGCGGGCGCGGGTGCGCGCCCTGGTAAACAGTATCGCCTGCGATGTGCATCCGCTGAATAATATTGCGGTGCTCAACTACCTGCGCAGGGAGCTCCACGCCTCGGAGGAACAGGTGCAGCGCTGGTATAGCAACTGGGTTGAGCGCAGTTTCCAGGCAATCGAACAAGTACTCGCCGGGCAGCAGCAGGCGTTCTGCTTCGGCGACCAGCCCGGCCTCGCGGATGTGTGCCTGGTGCCGCAGGTGTACAACGCCGATCGCTTCAAGGTACCCATGGCAGCCTATCCCAACATCCGCCGGGTCGCACAGCAGTGCAATACCCTGGAGGCCTTCGCCGCGGCGGCGCCCGAGCGTCAGCCCGATGCCGGCTGAGGGAGACGGGCCCGGCACGGGGTCGCCGCGGCACCCTGGGCGGTCGATGGGCAGCGCGGTTGCGATTGTCTCCTGATCCTGCGGCAAGGTTGGTCGCCCTGCGTTTTTTTGCCGGCCTGTGCGCCTGCCTGTCGCTGCCCCTGGTGCTGTGGGCCCAGTGGCCGGCTGCGTCGGCTGCCGGACTCGCCTGGGACCTGGGGAACGCGCTGGGGTACCTCGCGGTAGCCGTGTGCCTGCTGCTGTTCGTGTATCGCGGGCGCCCGCGCCGGTTTCCACCCTTTGGCGGGCGTTTCTTCGCCGGCATGCATCGCCACCTGGGCTATATCGCGCTGCTGTTGACCGGTTGCCACGTGGGGCTGTTGCTGTGGGCCGAACCGCTGCTGCTGGAACACATCAAGCCCTCTGCCCCGGCATACATGCTGGCGGGGCTGCTGGCCGCGCTGCTCCTGCTCGTCCTGGTCGTTACGTCTGTCACCGCCATGCGCCGTCGAATCTGGCGCGATTACCATCGTTTCAGGGGGCTGCATGGGTTGCTGGGAGTAGCGTGCCTGGTAATGCTCGGCTGGCATGTGGGGGGCAGCGCTTTCTACCTCAATACCCCGGCCAAGCTGGCGGTCGCGCTGTTGGCGGGGATAATGGTGCTGGCCAGCTATCGCCGGGAACTGGCGCCGGGCAGGCAGCGAGGTCCGGTCCCGCGGCGCATACCGGGCGCCACGCCATCCGCTGCCGTGCTGAGCTACACCGCGGCGGCGCTGGTGGCCCTGCTGGCGCTCGGCGTGCTGGCATCGCTGGTTCCAGAGTGAGCAGGGCAAGGCGTTTGCTGCCGTGGTTGCTGGGCTGCGCCCTGCTGGGGAGCGTCGGCTATGCCCTGCGCGGCTGGCATTTGGAGGCGGTCAGCCAGCGCCCCCTGCTGGCGGTCGCCTTCGATCACCTTGACCACCGGGCCGAGCCCTGTGCAGACTGCCATCACAATTTCACCGATGATACCGGTGGCGGGCCCTGCTATCACTGTCACAAGGTGACCCCGGCAATCGCCGCGGATATCGAGGCTACCTTCCACGATTTTTGCCGCGATTGCCATGTGGAGGCCCGCCTGCAGGGCGGGGAGTCGGGTCCGCTGCGCAGCTGCGCCGGCTGCCACCCCTGATCGCCCGCTGTTCGGGCCTGGGGTATACTTTCGGTGTGGTGGCATGGTGGTGCGTGCCACGGCTTCATGTCCGGGTTTTTACCGCTTACCACTGTGGTTGCAGGTACAAGGTGATTCTCTATGAGTGTCTATCGGGTTCTGGTCGCCGATGATCATCCGCTGTACCGGGATGCCTTGAGCAACCTGGTGCGCGCCGCCTTCGATGATGTCGAGGTCAGTGAGTGCGAGGACGTGGGCTCGGCGCTGCATTTGCTGCGCAGCGACAGCATAGATCTCATCCTGCTGGACCTGTCCATGCCGGATGCGGAGGGGCTGGAGGGGCTGCGCCGCCTGCGCGAGGCCTGCCCCGCCATCCCGGTGATCATCTGCTCGGCCCACGACGATACCGAGGTGGTGCGGGACGCATTCAAACTGGGCGTGTCCGGCTATCTGCCGAAATCCTCCGGCACGGCGGTGACCACGCACGCCTTGCAACTGGTCAGGAGCGGTGGGGTCTACGTGCCGTCACAGGCGCTCACCGAGCCCGTGAGCTATGCCGGCGCAGGCGGCCAGGCCAGCAAGCCGGACCAGGCCCACAGCGACTACAACGGGCTTACCCCCAGGCAACTCGCGGTGCTGGCCCTGCTGGAACAGGGCATGTCCAACAAGTCCATCGCCCGCGAGTTGGATATCGGCGAAATCACGGTCAAGGCCCATGTCTCGGCGATCCTGCGGAAACTGGGGGTGGATAACCGGGTGCAGGCCGTGGTCGCCGCCAGGAAATTCAGGCGCTAGCGCTGTAACAGCAGGTGGTGCATGGCCGCGCGCAGGCGGGCCGGGTCCACAGGCTTGGTCAGCAGCTGGATGCCCAGCTTGTCCAGGGTCTCTACCAGGCCGGGTGAATTATCGCTGCTGATCATGATTGCCGGGGCGGGCTGCGCCAGTTCCGTGTTGATGGCATTGATCGCGTCCAGGCCCTTGACGCCATCGGCAAGGTGATAGTCCGCCAGTATCAGTGCCGGTGTCATGTCCTGGTCGATGATCTGGGTCAGGACTTCCTCGACGGTATTGGCCGCCACGACCCGGCAGTCCCAGCTTTGCAGCAGCCTCACCATGCTGCGCAGGACCTGGATATTGTCGTCGACCACGGCGACCACGCAGCCGTTGAAACCCAGTGCCTGGATGATTTTTTCGTTGCGCGTACCCATGGTTGCCGGTGTGCCAGTGCCGATCGGCAGTTGCAGGGAGAAGGTGCTGCCCTTGCCGGGGGTGGATTTCACCTCGATCTGTGAACCCAGCAGGTGGCAGATCCGCTGCACGATGGACAGGCCCAGGCCCATGCTGCCCTTGGCGCCGCTGCTGGCACCCGGGGCGCGCCAGAATTCCTCAAAGATTTTCTTCTGGTGCTCCGCCGGTATCCCCACGCCGGTATCGATGACGCTGATGCTGGCCTTGTCCTGGCGGCGCCGGACACCCATCACAATCCGGCCCCTGTCGGTATACTTGATCGCGTTGCTGAGCAGGTTTCGCAACACGGTTTCCAGCAGCATTATGTCGCTGTGGACGACAATCGAGGTGGGCTGTACCTCCAGCGCCAGCTCAGTCGTCTCGGCGATGGAGCCGTACTCAACCGCCAGCCGCTCGAACAGTTCCTGCAGGCGGAAGTTCACCGGTTCCGGGTGCAGGCCGCCGCTGTCCAGCCGGGAAATGTCCAACAGGGTGCCCAGCAGGTTGTTGAGGGTCTCCAGCGCCAGCTCCACCCCGCGCAGGCTCTCGGCGTCGGCGGGCTCCAGGCGGGTCATGTCGATGGTTTCGAGATACAGCACCGCGGCGTTCAGCGGCTGCCGCAGGTCGTGACTGGCCGCGGCGACAAAGCGGGTGCGACTGGCGGTCGCCTCCTCCGCCTGGCTCTTGGCCCTCAGCAAGGCTGTTTCGAAACTGCGGCGCAGGTCCAGTTCATGCTCCAGGCGCTCGTTCAACAGGCGCAGTTCGGTAGTCCTGTCCGCCACGGTTTTTTCCAGGTTGCTGGCCGCCTGGAAGGCGGCGAAAGCCCCCCCTTCGACATTGATCCGGTGCTCCACGCGGTCCAGCAGGACCTCGTTGGTCTTGCGCAGCTGGATGACTTCCTGCTCCAGCTGGGCCAGCCGGTCGCGCTCCGAAACCCGGACGGCCGCTTCCTCCCTGGCAATTTTCTTGCTCATGAATGCAGGCGGAAGGCCAGGCAATTGAAGGAATTGTTCATGTTCAGGGAGTTCGCCTGTTCCCCCATGCAGGAAAATCCCCACACATTGTAGGCCTCGAACTGCCGGTATACCGCCTCCTGCAGCTGGTACTGCTCCACGATCTGGCGGCGGGCGGCGCATTCGAAACCCAGTACCATCAAGGGGCCCCCCAGGTCCTGCTGCATGCGCCTGAAGGCCTGCCTGAGTTGTTCGACGTAATCCACCTGGGTGGCTACCCTGAACACCACCCCCTCGTCGATGGCGCAGGCGCATTGCAGGGACCCATCGGCGAGAATCCGCATGAAACCCCGGGGGTAGGCGCGATCACCCACCGTGATGATGGCCGGGTGCACCGCCAGAATCTCCTGGTCCAGCGTGTCGGCATCGAGGTCGCAGAGCCGGGCATACTCCCTGACCGCGGTGATGCCGTTGATCTCGTGCACCAGGCGCTGGGCCGGGGTGGCCGCGGTGATGACACCGCGCTTGTCGCTGGCTTTGAAGTTGTGGAAGTTGTAGTGCCTGAAATCCAGCGAGGTATGCACCAGCAGTACCACCGCGCTGTCGTCATGGTATGCGCCCTCGCACAGCACCGGGGAGCGTTGCAGCTGCCAGTTGTCGCCGCTGGAACCCCCCACCAGGTGAATGCTGCCCAGCTCGTTACCCAGCGCTGCCGCCACGTATTCCTCCGCCTGGCTGAGGCCGTCGATCAGCAGCAGGGCGAAGGTATTGCCGCTGTTGGCGCCGGGTACCTTGCTCCGCAGCTCCCGTTGCATGGACAGCACCAGCTCGCGCGCCTGGTGAAAGCGAAAGCTGGTCAGGCCCTCAATCTTGCGCGCCACACCGCTGAAATGGCTGCGATCAAAGCTGATCGCCGCGATGGTTTCCAGTTGATACCCCTGGGGGACAATTTCCCCGGAGGTGGATGAGCCGAAAAAACGCTGCCTGTGTGCTGCCGGCAGGGCCTGCTCCAGCACCGCGCCGGTATGTCCGGGACCGTGCAGCAGCAATACGAACTCGGCACTCTCCAGCGGGATGGCCGCAACGGCCTGCCGCACGGCACTGGCGGTGTCCGGGAGCGTGGAGTGGGCGGTGAAGATACCGGCGGTCATCGCGCGATAATAGTCCACTTGCAGTTGCGGGGGAACGGGCAAACGGCTGTCTATCGCTGTCGCGGCCGCGGCAGGACAGCGACGCCACGGGCTGCCTGCGGGTCCCGGGATGTGTCGCTGGCGGGCAGAATGCCACAAGCATGCTACTTTAGTAGCAGAGCATGCTCCCTTTGGGCAATTGTGGAGCCGCCGGCGCGGCGGCTAGTATTTTTGCCAGATAGAGTGCGATAGTATCGGTGACAAAGGTGACGCTCAGCCTTTTGGTGTCAAACAATAAATCAGGAGAACACAGCCCATGTTCAAGCCAAACCCTCTGGCAGTAGCCGTTGCATTTGCAATCCCCATGTCCCTTGTCGCCCACGGCAGTGCCGCCGCGGTGCTGGAAGAGACGGTCGTCACCGCCCAGAAGCGGGAACAGAGTATCCAGGATGTCGGTATCGCCATTACCGCCTATACCGGCGACCAGCTGGAACAGCTGGGCTGGACCAACGCCCAGCAGGTGACCGCCCTGGCGCCCGGTGTCACCACCATGCAGCCCAACGGTGAGGCCAACTACGCGGTCGCCATTCGCGGGGTCGCCAACAGTGACTTCACCACCAACGTCGAAAGCCCCGTCGCGCTGTATATCGACGAGGTCTATATCAGCCAGATGTCCGGCGCGGGCTTCCTGCTCTACGACATGGACCGCGTGGAGATCCTGCGGGGCCCACAGGGCACCCTGTTCGGTCGCAATGCGACCGGCGGCCTGGTGCACTACATTACCAGGAAGCCGACCCAGGAGCTGGATGGTTACATCAAGGGCACCGTCGGTGAATACGAACAGTACAAGGTGGAGGGCGCTGTCGGGGGTGGCAACGATTGGGTGCAGGCCCGCTTCTCGGGGTCATACAACGAGGCCAACGGGTATGTAAACAACCAGTTCCCTGGCGAGGGCAAGCTGAACAATGCCGACGACCAGTCCTATCGCGCCCAGTTGCAGTTTACCCCGACGGAAGACCTGAGCCTGCTGTTGAACGTGCGCCACGGCGAGCAGAATATCGATACCGGCTTTTTCAAGTACGTTTCGTCCGTTGAACCGGGCAAGCTTACCCCCGGGGTTCCCAACCCGATTCTCGATGGCTACACCGACAATGACACCAATGAATGGACCGGCACCTACAACAACCCCGGCTACAACGACCTGGACACGGACGGTTACACCGCCACCCTGAACTGGTCCTTCGACAACTTCGACCTGGTGTCCATCACTGACTATTCCAAGGTCACGCGCAAGTACATCGAGGATTCCGACGCCTCCCCGGTGCAGGCCTTCAACTTCTTCCTGAATACCGATGCTGAGCAGTGGTCCCAGGAAATCCGTTTCAGCGGTGATACCGACAACTTCAAGTGGGTAACCGGTTTCTACTACCTGGGGCTGGAATTGAGCGATTCCAACGGCGCCATCACCGACCCCTTCATCGGCCCGGTCTATGACGATATCGGTATCGTCCGCACCGAGGGCTCGATGCAGGCCTGCTGAACCCCTACGATTCCAATCTCGATTCCTACTCCGTGTTCGCGGAAGTGGAGTATGCACTCAGCGATGCGATGAACCTGATCCTGGGCGCCCGCTGGATACGCGACGAGCGCGACTTCAAGTACTCCACCAACGCCGTGGAGTTCCTGGACGCCTACGCGAAAAACTTCGACGGCAAGAGCAATCTCGCCAACCCGATCGAGCTGGCCTCCTACAAGGGCAACCGCGACGACGAGGAAGTGTCCGGCAGGGTGGAGCTGGACTATACCTTTAACGACGACCTGATGGTGTACGGCAGCTGGAACCTGGGTGTGCGCGGCGGCGGCTACAACGCCCCGATCTTTCCCCTCAGCCCGCCGCTGGACTATGACGACAACACCATGACCTACTCGCCGGAAAATCTCTACGCCTATGAGATCGGGTTCAAGTCGACGATATGGGACGGGCTGGCGCGCTTCAACGGTGCCGCCTACTACTACGATTACCAGGACTACCAGGCCTTCTATATCACCGGCATCGATACCATCACCTTCAATACCGACGCGACCAGCGCCGGTGGCGAACTCGAGCTGCAAGCCAGCCCCATCGAGGGCATGGACCTGCTGCTGGGTGTCGGGTATATCGATATCGACGTGGATCTCCCCAATGGCGACAAGGTGCCATCAGTGGTCTCTCCCGAGTGGAACCTCAACGGTATGCTGCGCTATGAGTGGCCCATGTTCGGTGGCTATGTTGCGGCCCAGGTCGACGCGGTCTATGTCGACACAATCTATTTTGCGCTCACCGGCTTCGAGACCGTCAAACAGGACCCCTACACCATCACCAACCTGTCGCTGTCCTACACCACAGAGGACCGGCGCTGGCAGACACGGGCGTTTGTCGACAACGTTTCGGACAGCGCCTACCTGGTGCAGACCTTCGATCTGTCGGGTGATGTCCTGGGCATGACCGAGCAATACTACGGGCGTCCCCGGTGGTGGGGCGTGTCACTGCAGTATAACTTCGGGGGGTAATCACCCCCGCCGGCAGGCGCGAGCAAACTACGATGGCTGAACATAATTACGAAAGCAGCTATCGCGACTTCAGCTGGCCACGTCCCGAGCGGTTCAACTTCGCTCGCGATGTGGTGGACGACTGGGCTGAGCGCGATCCTGATAAACTGGCGCTGCTATGGGTAGATGACCACGGCCGGGAGGAGCGGCGCAGCTTTGCCGATATCTCCACCGCCTCGCGCCGGGTAGCCGGGCTGCTGCGGGACGCCGGGGTGGAAACCGGCGATTACATTGTCATGATACTGGGTCGCCAGATAGCCTGGTGGGAAGTTTTCACCGCTGCCCTGCGTATGGGGGCGGTCATCAGCCCGGGCACTACCCAGCTCTCGGCGCGGGACATCGCCTACCGGGTCAATGCGGCCAGGGCCACCTGCGTGGTGACCGATTCCGCCAACGCCGACAAGGTCGACCAGGCGTTCGCCCAGTGCCCGGGGCTGAAAGTGCGGGTGCTGGTGGATGGCGAGCGCGATGGCTGGCTGGATTACCGCCGCGCCGTCGCCGCGCAACGCACTGACTTCCAGACGGTAGACACCGCGGCCAGCGATGTCGCCATGTGCTATTTCACCTCCGGTACGACGGGTTATCCCAAGATGTGCCTGCACGCCCACAGCTATGGGCTGGCGCACCAGACCACCGGCAAGTACTGGCTGGACCTCCGGCCGGAGGACCTGCACTGGAATTGCTCCGATACCGGCTGGGCCAAGGCCGCCTGGAGCAGCTATTTCGGCCCCTGGTACCAGGGCGCGGCGCTGTTCGTGCACCACACCCAAGGCTTCATCGCCCTGCGCACCCTGCAGTTGCTGGATGAATACCCGATAACCACCTTCTGTGGCGCGCCCACCATCTACCGCATGTTTGTGCTGGAAGACCTGTCCCAGTTCGGCTTCGCCTCCCTGCGCCACTGCGTGGGCGCCGGCGAGCCACTGAACCCGGAGATCATTGAAACCTGGCGCCGGGCCACCGGTATCACCATTCGCGACGGTTACGGCCAGACGGAAACGGTACTGCTGTGCGGTAATTACCCGGGGATGGAGTCCCGTTACGGTTCCATGGGCAAACCCGCCCCCGGCATAGACCTGCGGGTCGTGGATGAGGAGGGCGGCATCCTGCCGGTCGGCGAGGAGGGCGACCTGGCAGTCAGGGTCAGGCCCGAGGCGCCCCAGGGGCTGTTCCTTGGCTACCAGGGGGAACCGGAGAAAACCGCGGACAGTTTCCGGGGTGACTGGTATATCACCGGCGACCGGGCGAGGGTGGATGCGGACGGGTATTTCTGGTTCGTGAGTCGCGCCGATGACGTGATCCTGTCGGCCGGCTATCGCATCGGGCCATTCGAGGTGGAAAGTGCCCTGATAGAACACCCGGCGGTGGCCGAATCAGCGGTGGTGTCCAGCCCCGACGAGCAGCGCGGCGAGGTGGTGAAGGCCTTTGTCGTCGTCGCTCCCGGCTATGAGCCTGGCGATACGCTGGCCCGGACCCTGCAGGAGCATGTGAAGTCGGTCACCGCGCCCTACAAGTACCCGCGGCGATAGAGTTTGTGGAGGAGTTGCCGAAAACCGTGAGCGGCAAGATCCGGCGGGTAGAGCTGCGCGAGCGCGAATGGGGGCGGGCGAGTGAGGTGGCAGTCAATGAGTGAGCAGCTTGTCCTCAGCCAGTTGCAGCGGCCCCACCGGCGAGCCACTGCTCGAGGAGACCATAGGCAGCGCTTTTGACCGCACCGTCAACCGGTTTCCCGAGGTCGAGGCGCTGGTCGTGCGCCACCAGGGTATCCGCTGGACGTATCGGGAGTACCAGCACCAAGTCGAGCGCCTGGCCTGCGGCCTGCTGGCCCTGGGCATCGAACCCGGCGACCGGGTTGGCATATGGGCACCCAATTGCTACGAGTGGTGCCTGACCCAGTTCGCCACCGCCAGGATCGGCGCCATTATGGTGTGTATCAATCCCGCCTACCGCTCCTACGAACTGGAATACGCCCTCAACAAGGTACAGTGCAAGGCGGTCATCAGCGCCTGCCAGTTCAAGAGCAGCGACTACCTGGCCATGCTGGAGCAGCTGGCGCCGGAATTGCCCGCCTCCGAACCGGGGCAACTGGAGGCGGCCAAACTGCCCCACCTGCGCACTGTCATCAGCATGGGCGATGAGCCGCGCGCGGGCATGTACAACTTCGCCGCCGTGTGTGCCATGGGTGCTGAGGCGGAGCGCGCGCAGATGGAGGCTATCGCGGCGCAACTGGCCCCGGCGACCCGATCAATATCCAGTTCACCAGCGGCACCACGGGCAACCCCAAGGGCGCCACCCTGACCCACCGCAATATTCTCAACAATGGCAAGCTGGTCGGCGACGGCATGCGCCTGACCGAGCCCGACAGCCTGTGTATACCGGTGCCGCTGTACCACTGCTTCGGTATGGTCATGGCCAACCTGGCCTGTATCACCCACGGCAGTACCGCGATTTTTCCCGGCGAGGCCTTCGAGCCGGAAGCCACCCTGGCGGCAGTGGCCGAGGAGCGCTGCACCGCGCTGCACGGGGTGCCCACCATGTTTATTGCCGAACTGGACCATCCCCGGTTCGGCGAGTTCGAGCTGGACAGCCTGCGCACCGGCATCATGGCCGGTGCCCCCTGTCCGGTAGAGGTCATGCAGCGGGTATTGACCCGCATGCACATGAGTGAGGTGCTGATTGCCTACGGCCAGACCGAGACCAGCCCCGTCAATCACATGACCACCGTGGACGACTCCATAGAGAAACGGGTGGGCAGCGTGGGTCGCCCGGCGCCCCATTGTGAAATCAAGATCATCGATTCGCAGGGCGCTGTGGTGCCCGTCGGTGAGAAGGGTGAGATCTGCTGCCGCGGTTATTCGGTCATGCAGGGCTACTGGGACGACCCGGAACGCACCGCGGAGACCATAGACAGCGACGGGTGGCTGCACTCCGGCGACATAGGGGTCATGGACGAGCAGGGCTACACCCAGGTGACCGGCCGGATCAAGGATATGATCATTCGCGGCGGCGAGAACATCTACCCCCGCGAGGTCGAGGAGTTTCTGTACACTCATCCCGACATCCAGGAAGTGCAGGTTTTCGGCATACCGGACGAGCGCTACGGCGAACAGGTTTGTGCCTGGATCAGGTTGCGGGAGGGCGCTGCCCTGGATGCCCAGGGATTGCGGGACTACTGCCGTGACCGGATTACCCATTTCAAGATTCCGCACCATATTCGTTTTGTCGAAGACTTCCCGATGACGGTGACGGGCAAGATGCAGAAGTTCCTGATGCGCGAGCAAATGGTAGCGGATCTGTCCCCCGGGGACGCTTCCGGGGCTACCGGTTAGGTCGCCTGCGAGTGGCGCCAGAGCGCAGACAATAGCCAGCAGAGGGCACGTGCGGCCCCGGGAGAACAACAGGTGTTAAAGATCGCAAAACTCGCCGGGGCGCTGTCCCTGTTGGTAGTCGGCCAGGTGGCGTCGGCGACAGCCGCCGCGGAGACCACCGCCGGGGAGACCACCGCGGCCTCCTCGCCCGAGCAGATCATCACCGCCAGTTGCAGTGGCTGCCATTTACCCGATGGCGAGGGCCGCTGGTTCCGGCTCAGCGACCAGCGCAAGACCCCCGAGGGCTGGCAGATGACGCTGGTGCGGATGCAACTGGCCCACCAGACCAAGTTCGTGGATCCCGCCGGCGGTGACAGCCAGGCGGCCATGCGCAGCCTGGTCAAGTACCTCGCCGATACCCGGGGCCTGGCGCCGGCGGAGAGTGCGCCCTATCGCTACATTCTCGAGCAGGAACTGGATACCGTCGAAGTCCACGATACCGAGCAGTTCAGGACCATGTGCGCGCGCTGCCACTCCGGTGCAAGGGTGGCCCTGCAAAGGCGCAGCGAGGAAGAGTGGCGCAACCTGGTGCACTTTCACCTGGGGCAGTTCCCCACCACCGAGTACCAGATGATGGGTCGCGATCGGGACTGGCTGGGCATTGCCCTGGACGAGGTGGTGCCCTACCTGGCCGAGACCTATCCCCTGCAGACAGAGGCCTGGGAGCAATGGCAGGCAGCGCCGGCGGTGAACTACCAGGGGCGCTGGCGCATAGCGGGCAACATGCCCGGGCGCGGCGACTTCAGTGGCGAGATGTCCGCGGTGGACCAGGGCGGTGACCAGTACGCGCTGGAGTTCAGCGGGCAGTTCGCGGATGGCGAGGCCCTGGCGGGCAGTGGCAGCGCCATTGTCTACACCGGCTATGAGTGGCGCGCGACCCTCAAGCTGGGGGATACCAGCTATCGCCAGGTACTGGCGGCGGAAGCCGACGGCGCCGAACTCGTGGGCCGCATGTACCAGCGCGACCAGGAGGAGTGGGGCCTGCGCATGCGCGCCGTGCGCGACAGCGGCCAGGCGCTGGTGCTGGCGGTACAGCCCCCTCACCTGCAAGCGGGCAGCGAGGGCGTACTGCGGATCGTGGGACTCAACCTGGACGGAGCGGTAAACCTGGGGCCCGGTCTGGAGGTAGTGGAGACGCTGGCCGGCGAGGGCGCGGACACCCTGGTCAAGGTCGTCGCCAGCGCCACTGCGGCCACGGGAAAGCGCGCTATCCAGGTCGGCGCTGCGACCCTGCCGGATGCGATCACCGTGTTCAGTACTATTGATAGGGTCGCGGTGGAGCCGGCCTTTGCAATCGGTCGGGTCGGGGGCGATGGCGGCAGCGAGCCGGTGGAACAGGCGATTTTCGATGCCATCGCCTACAGTGCCGGGCCAGACGCTGAAATCGGTACCGGGGATGACCTGAGAATCGGCCCGGTTCCCGCCAGCTGGTCCGTGGAGCCCTGGAATGAGCAGGCCGTGATAGACCAGGACCTGCGCTTTGCCGGACAGATGGACAAGGACAGCGGTGTGTTTACCCCCGCGGGGGCCGGGCCCAACCCCGAGCGCAAGTACCAGACCAACAATGCCGGCAACCTCAAGGTGGTCGCCACCGTGCAGCAGGGTGACAAGACCCTGCAGGGGGACGGCCACCTGATCGTGACTGTGCAGCGCTGGAATAACCCGCCGATTCGTTGAGGTCGCCATCCATGGGTATCGCATTACGTTTGAACGAACACAACTTCCACGAGGTCGAAGTTGATGAGCGGCGCATGCTGTTTCATATCCCCAGCAGCGGCCTGTTCGAAGCGGACGCGGTGTCCAGCGCGGTCATTGCCGAGCTGCGTCGCGGCGGCGGTCTCTCGGAGCAGGACCTGGGTGAGCGCCTGGCCGGATGCGCCGAACCGGGACAGGTCAGCGGGGTGCTGTGCGACTTGCAGAGCCTGGATATCGTCACCCGCGATGTTGAGCAGGGTCCCGCTGTATTTCCTTCGGTCGGGGCGCTGCCACTGACCACCGTGGTCCTGAACGTCAATACCGGCTGCAACCTGAGCTGTACCTACTGTTACAAGGAGGATCTGGCGACCCCCTCCGCGGGGGAAAAAATGACCCTCGACACGGCGGTGGCATCCATAGAAATGCTGCTGCGCCAGTCGCCGGACCAGCCCCGCTACAACATCGTGTTTTTCGGCGGCGAACCGCTGTCCAACCTGGCGCTGATACGCGAGGTGGTGGACTACGCGGAGCGGCGCTGTCGGGAAGCCGGCAAGCGGGTGGATTTTTCCCTCACTACCAATGCCACCCTGTTGAACGAGAAAGTCATCGACTACCTGGACAGTCACCGCTTCGGCATAGCGGTGAGTATCGACGGGCCCAAGGCCATTCACGACCGCAATCGCATAACGGTGGGCGGGCAGGGCACCTACGAAACCGTGGCTCGCAAGGTCGGGCTGTTGCTGTCGCGCTACCGCTCACGGCCGGTGGGGGCCAGGGTGACACTTACCCGCGGCGTCACCGACCTGGTCGGTATCTGGGATCACCTGTTCAATGAACTGGGTTTCGCGGAAGTGGGGTTTGCCCCGGTCACCGCCGGCGACATAGACAGCTTCAACCTGCCCGAAGAGGAACTGGTGGCCGTATTTGCCGCTATGAAAGAGCTGGGCCAGCGCTATGTCGACGAGGCCCTGCAGCATCGCAGCATAGGCTTTTCCAACCTGCACCAGCTGCTTACGGATATTCACGAGGGCAGCAAGAAGGCCCTGCCCTGTGGCGCCGGCTATTCCATGGTGGCGATAGACAAGGACGGGGGCGTGAACCTCTGTCACCGCTTCACCGGTTCCGAACTGCCGACTTTCGGCTCGGTGCAGCGGGGGCTGGACAAGCCCGCGCTGGAGGGCTTCCTGAACCAGCGGCTGGACCGGACAGACACCGGCTGTGCCAGTTGCAGGATACGCAATCTCTGCTCCGGCGGCTGCTATCACGAGAGCTACCAGCGTTACAACGATCCCACCCAGCCGGTCTATCACTACTGCGACCTGATGCGCGACTGGGTGGATTTTGGCATAGCGGCCTATACCCGTATCAGGCAGGGCAACCCGCGTTTCTTCGATGAATTTATCTCTACCCGGAGGGTGAGCTGATGAAGCACCTCAAACCGTTCAATGAGAAGGCCGAACTACTGGACAAGGCGACGGCGGAAGGCAATGCCGACGAGGTCCTGGCCATGCAGACCGTGGCGGGTTGCACCGCCACCACGGACCCCGGTTGGGAAGTGGACATGTTCGGTGGTGTCGCCGGCCTCTGCCAGCCCATGGAGGCGGATTTATACGGCTGTGCCGATCCCTGCTGGTGGCCGGCGCAGGTGCCGGACGTGATGGTGACCTACCCGGACTGGGCCGGCGATGCGCCCTCCGCCGGCAAGGACTGGCGCAAACTGGACGCGGTATTTCCCGAAGACGACTCCTGAGGCGGACTGACCATGTTTAGAATGAGTTTTTGTAGCGGCACAGGTCGGGCCAGTCGGGTGGCTGCACTCGCCCTGCTGGCCAGTCTTTCCATGGCCGGGTGCGCCGAGAAGGGCGAGCCGGCCCAGCCGGCCGCGGACACCGGTCCGCGGGACTTCCTGGTGGTGATGAACCGGCCGAACAACCTGCAGCTGGTAGACCTGAAGCAGCGCACGGTGGTCAACACCTGCAAATTGCCCGGCGATTTCGGTCCCGGTACCGTGGCCATGTCCCCGGACCATCGCACCGCCTACGTGCTCACCAACCGCTTCGAGAACATATACGGGGTGGATGTGGACAGCTGTGAGATCCGCTTCTCGGCGCGCCAGTCCCAGGGCGACGAACGGGTCAAATCCATCGGCTCCATTGCCGTGAGTCCCGACGGCAGCGAGGTGTACACGCACCAGAACCCGACCCGCCTGCTGATCGACCGCTATGAAGTGCAGCCGGCGCGCATCGCCGTGTACGACACCTCGGCGGGGCTGGATGCAAAACCGGTCAGGACCTTTCCGGCGCCGCGCCAGATCACCATCATGGCCACCGGGACCGACGGCACCCTGTACATGGGCGGTCGCGATATCTTCGCCATGAATATGGAGACCGGCGCGGTCACCATGGCGCTGCCCAGCCAGAGCGTGGGCGATCCCCTTGAGAGCCTGCGCGATTCCCTGACGGTGTGGCCGGTGGGCGCAATCAATAATGAAATGGTGCGCATGTACTCGGCGGCCCAGTTCAAGGACGCCAGCCAGGACATGGCAACCGCGGAGTGGGTCTGGGGTTTTGAACGCGTGGACCTGACCAGCGGCGCGACCGAGGCGCGGGTCTTCGGTCCCCTGGAGGTGGTCCTGTTCTCGGGTATGGCCCGACCGGGCGATCCCAACCAGTTCTACGGTGTGCTGACCCAGCTCAAGCGCTTCGATGTGTCGCAGCGCAAGGAACTGGGCTCGGTGGACCTCGATCACAGCTATTACTGCATCAACTTCTCGACCGACGGCAGCGAGATTTACCTGGCGGGCACCTTCAACGATATCGCCGTGTATGATGCCGACACGCTGGAAAAACTGGGCAATATAGAGCTGCCCGGAGGGGATATGTCGCTGGCCAATACCAGGGTATTCAGCCGGACCCTGTGATGACCGTGGAGACCGGTAGCGGTGAGGCGCACCCCGCTGAGGGAACACGGCAGGTGGACCGCGGGGCCATGCGCTGGTTGTTCGGTTTTGTGCGCCCGCGCGGCCGCGCCCTCGCGGGCGTGCTGTTCCTGTCCGTTGCCACCTCCGCGCTGGTGCTGGTACAGCCCTTCCTGACCAAGTTGCTGATCGACGACGGGCTGCTGGCCGGCCAGTTCGATACCGTGCTGCTGCTGGTGGGCGCCATCTTCCTGGTGGGGGTGGTGGCGACCCTGCTGTCCGGCGCCAATCGCTATTTCTATACGCGCCTGTCCGGGCATATTCTCTTCGACCTGCGCGAGTCGGTATACTGCCACCTGCAGACCTTGTCACCGGCGTTCTACGCGCGCAACCGCAACGGCGATATCCTGGCGCGCCTGGATGGCGACGTGGCGGAGATCCAGCGCTTCGCGGTCGACAGCCTGTTTGCCGCGGTCAGCGCCCTGCTGGGACTGGTGGGCACCCTGGGTTTCATGCTGCTGCTGAGCTGGCAGCTGACCCTGGTGTTGCTGGCCATCGTGCCCTTGCACTGGTGCTACCTGCGCTATATGCGACCCCGGGTGCAACAGCAGACGCGCCGCCTGCGGGAGCGCAGCAGTGACGTGACCGCTTTCCTGGTGGAGACCGTGCCCGCCATGAAGTTCATCCAGGCGCAGGCAGCGGAGCCGCGCGAGGCCAGGCGGCTGGGCTTGCTGAACCGACTCTACCTGGACGACCTGTTGCGGCTGCAGGTCGTGGAGTTCGCCACCGCGGCGCTGCCCAATACCCTCACCTCGGCGGCGCGGGCCCTGGTCTTCGCCATCGGCGGTTACTGGGTCATCCAGGGCCAGATGGGCCTGGGTTCACTGATTGCTTTCGCTACCTACCTGGGCATGGCGGTGGGGCCGGTGCAGGGTCTGTTGGGACTCTACATGTCCCTGTACCGGGTGCAGGTGTGCCTGGAGCGGGTGCGCTACCTGGTGGAGGCGACCCCGGACGTGCAGGCGCAGGGAAGGCGTCGCCCGGATGCTTCCCTCGCCGGTGAGCTGGCGCTGGAGTCCCTCAGCTTCCGCTATCCGGGCAGTGATGAGTTCATTCTCCGGCAGGCCGCTTGCACCATTCCCGCGGGCAGCAAAGTGGCTGTAGGCAGCCCTTCCGGCAGTGGCAAGACCACCCTGGTCGACCTGCTGTTGCGTCACTACGACCCGGTCGCAGGGGCCATCCGGATCGACGGCATCGATATCCGCGACTTCAGCCTGGGCGACTGGCGCCGGCATGTGGCCCTGGTGGCCCAGGATATCGTGCTGTTTCGCGGCAGCGTGCTAGACAATATTCGTTATGCCAGACCCGAGGCATCGGACGAGGAAGTGCTGCAGGCGGTGAGTTCCGCCCAGCTCGATGGGCTGGTCGCACGCCTGCCCCAGGGGCTCGATACCCCGGTGGGTGAGCGCGGTGCTCGCCTGTCCGGCGGTGAACGGCAGCGCATAGCCATAGCCCGGGCCCTGTTGCAGCGACCGCTGCTGGTGGTGCTAGATGAAGCCACCTCGGCGGTGGACCTGGAGACCGAGCGCGAGGTGCTGGCGGCCGTGGACCGCCTGTTTCCCCGCTGCACGCGCCTGCTGATCAGTCACAGGCAGGCAGCGCTGGATGAGTGTGATTTCCGGTTGACGATTGCCGCCGGTCAGGTGCAGCTGCAGGAGGTGACCGGTGTCGCTGCCTGAAGTGCGCGTGGGACTGATTGACAGCGGGGTGGCCGGCAGCGCCGCGAACCGGGTCGCCGCCAGCCGGAGTTTCCGCGCCGGGCCCGAGGGACATTGCCTGGCGGGGGCGGCCCAGGACGACCGCCTCGGACACGGCACGGCACTGGCCGGGATATTACTGGCAGCCAGCCCGGCCAGCGTGTTGCTGAATGCCCAGGTGTTTACGGACAAGCTCAGCTGCAGCGCGCAACAGGTGGCCGCGGCCCTGGCCTGGCTGGTTGATGAGGGCGTGCAACTGGTGAACATGAGTTTCGGGCTGCGTGAGTATCGCACCGGCCTGCGGGCCGCCTGCGACCTGGCCCTGGAAGCGGGCGTGGTACTGGTCGCCGCGGCTCCCGCACGCGGTGAGCCGGTATTCCCCGCGGGTTTTCCCGGGGTGATCCGCGCCACCGGTGATGCGCGCTGCAGCGAGTCGCAGATCTCCTGCCTGGCGACCGCGCAGGCGGACTTCGGCGGCCATGTGCGCGCCGTCGGGGATCGGGTTGCGGGAGCCAGCGTGGGCTGCGCCAACGTCAGTGCCCGGGCCATACAGCACCTGGCGACCACGCCCGGTGTCAGTGCCGCGCGGCTGCGGCAGTGGCTGGCGACCCAGGCCAGCTATCACGGCCCCGAGCGGCGGGTATCGTGATGGCCTTCGTTGCCGGGGGGAATGCGTGGGGATCAATCACTGGACGGCGGTGGTCGAATGAATTCGACCCTACAGTTATTGGCAATGAATTCGACCCTACAGGTGTTGGCGATGGATTCGACCCTACAGCTGCCGGTAGCGACGCAGCCAGGCTTCGAGCATTGCCTGCCGGTTGGCATCCCCGGCGCTGGCCGCCGCGGTGCGCTCTGCCAGCGTGGCGCGGCGCGCGGCTGCGGCGCCCGGTAGCAACTCCAGCAGGGGCGCCAGTTCCACGCCTCCCACGTGCCAGATGCCCAGCGGCTGGTCGCTGGTCACTGCCACCTTGCGCCTGCAGATCCGGTCACCGGCGACCACCGGGCGCAGTTCTATGCCCAGCAGCTGCGGGGCGCTCTCGCCGTGCGCCGGCAGCTCATCCGGCCACAGCTGTCGCTGGCGCCAGAAATCGTTGTCGGGCCAGCGCGTTTCCAGGCGGTAAAAATCCCTGCCCAGGCGGGCGAAGCGCAGGAAAGTGTGGCGCACCCGATCGCGGTAGAACGCCATGGCCAGCTGGCTGTCCGGTGGGTATTGCAGGAGCGTGTTTATGACCGGCGGGGCAACCAGGGCAGAGGACAGGGCCTGGAAAATGCCGTTGCCGGACAGCGGGTCCACGGCCATGGCGGCATCTCCCACCCGCAACATACCCGGCGTAACCAGTTCACCCTGCAGGATGGAACTGCTGCCGCGGGCCATTATGTCACTGGTTTCCCCTGCGCCCGGGGGCGGGCGCATGTCGGCGGGAAGCCGCTCCAGTTCACCCTGGAACCAGTGCTGCAGGCGAGTGCGGTTGGGCAGGCTGTGCTCCTGGCTGGTGACGGTGAACTGCAGGAAATGCCGGCCGTCATCGCTGCAGGCCTGCCAGGCCCAGCCGGCGGCGAAACTGCAGACACTGCTGCCGGCTGCAGCGGATGCGCCGCGGCTGCTGCGCATGAAAGACACGGTCGCCGGTCCGCGCAGTTGGTTGGCAGGCGCCGCCGGTGCCGCCCGCCCCGGGCCTCCACCAGGAAGCGGGCGCAGACCGTCAGCCGCCCGTCAGGGGGGGTGTCGATATGAGCGATTTGTTGTTCGGGCGTGTGCAGGCACTGGCGCAGCCGCCCCGGCAGCAGCTGGACACCTGCGCCCGCGGCGTCCTCCAGCAGGGCCGCGTCGAGGACGCGCCGTTGCACCAGGTGTTCGCTGTTGGCGGCGCTGGATTCGCCGTTCCAGCTGACCCGGCGGGGGCTCGCCGCCGCGGCGGTGCTTGCCGCCTGCAGCAGGCCGGCATTGCGCATGCCCTCGATGGTGCGCGCCGAGATACCCTCGACGGATGGCCAGGGCCTGGGCTGGTGCACCAGCACCACGCTGTACCCGAGGCGGCGCAGGCCGATGGCCGCGGCGCAGCCGGCGGGCCCGCCGCCGGCCACGAGAATATCTGGCGCAAGCTTGTTGATGGTGGGGAATCTCCGTTGACACCAGGAACTGATCACGATGTTACAGCAAGGACATCGGTTTGGAACGCCCGCGCGAACGCGGGAAAAAAACTTCGATAACTTTCAAGCAAACAGAGGGAAAGATCCCATGACTGACTATAAATTGATAATCGACGGCAAAAAGGTCGCCACCGCAGAAACTTTTCCAGTCCTGAACCCCGCTACCGAGGAAGTGATAGCCCAGTGTCCCAAGGCCACCCCCGAGCACGTGGACCAGGCCGTGGCGGCGGCCCGCCGGGCGTTTCCGTCCTGGAGCGCCACCCCCGATGCGGAGCGCTCGCGCATCGTGCACGCGATCGCCGATGCCCTGGAGGCGCATTCCGAGGAGCTGAGCAAGCTGCTCACCCTGGAACAGGGCAAGCCCGGCGTCGGGTTTGCCGGCATGGGCGCGGCATTCGAAATAGGCGGCACCATGGCCTGGGCGCACGCCACCGCTGACCTGGAACTGCCGGTGGAAGTGATCCAGGACAACGAGGAGGCCCGCATCGAGGTGCACCGCAAGCCGCTGGGAGTGATAGGCTCCATCACGCCCTGGAACTTTCCCCTCATGATCGCCATCTGGCACACCATGCCGGCCCTGCGCAGCGGCAATACCGTGGTGATCAAACCCTCTGAGTACACGCCGCTGACCACCCTGCGGGCCGCGGAGATCATCAACGAGCTGGTGCCCCCCGGCGTGTTCAATATCGTGACCGGCGATGGCAGCCTGGGGGCGGCCCTGTCCAGCCACCCGGATATCAACAAGATGGTCTTCACCGGCTCCACCGCCACCGGCAAGAAGATCATGCAGAGCGCTGCGGGCAACCTCAAGCGCATCACCCTGGAACTGGGTGGCAACGACGCCGCCATCGTATTGCCGGACACCGATGTCGCCGCCGCGGCCCCCAAGATTTTCGCCACCGCCCTGTTCAACAACGGCCAGACCTGCGCGGCGCTCAAGCGCCTGTATGTCCACGAGGACATCTACGATGAAATGTGCGAGGCGCTGGCGGCTATCGCCCGCAGCGTGAAAACCGGTGACGGCAGCGGCGAGGTGGATTTCGGACCCATCCAGAACAAAGTACAGTTCGACAAGGTCTGTACAATTGCTCGCGAGGCAAAGGCCAGTGGAGCGCGCTTCCTGACCGGCGGCGAGCCTGTGGAGGGCGCGGGCTACTTCTTTCCGGTGACCATCGTTGCGGATATCGCCGACGACACCCGGCTGGTGGCGGAGGAGCCCTTCGGTCCCATACTGCCCATCCTGAAGTTCACCGACGTAGAGGATGCCCTGCGCCGCGCCAACGACAGCAATAACGGCCTGGGCGGGTCGGTCTGGTCGGGTGATACCCAGCGCGCCAGCGAACTGGCCAGTCGGCTGGAATGTGGCACCGCCTGGGTCAATGCCCACGCCATGATCCAGCCCAATATGCCCTTTGGCGGGGTCAAGGAATCCGGCCTGGGGGTCGAATTCGGGCGCTATGGCCTGGAGGAGTACACCAATATCCAGTCCCTGTACATTGCCAGGAAGTAGAGTGGCGGCAGAAAAGCAAAGTGCTTATAGTTGAAGCGAACGGAACAGGACGATTTGCCATGAATATTGCTCGTAAAGGCCGATGCTTGTTGGGGGCCCTGGCCCTGGGGTCAGTGGCTGGCGGGGCCGCCGTGCAGGCGGAAGCAGTACCGCCGCCATTGCCCATTGAGCCCACCGGGGTGATACAGACCCTGCCTGCCACCTATCCACCCAGCTGGTTCCTGGTGCACGACGCCGCCTTCTTCCATATGGGCGACGGCAAGGTGTACGTCATCGATACCGCGGCGGAGACCCTGGCGCAACAGGTGAAGGGCACCTTCAATGTCTCCTTGATCGGCAACATCGTCCAGTCTGCCCGGCGCGGCGAGGTCTATGCCACGGAGACCTTCCACAGCCGTGGCAGTCGTGGCGACCGCCTCGACGTGCTGACGATTTTCGATCAGCAGACCCTGGCGCCCGCGGGTGAGGTCATGCTGCCCACGGGCAAGCGGTTCATGGGGATGCCCCAGCGCTATGCCCTGTTGCTCATGAATGACGATCGCTGGCTGGGGGTGGCCAATTTCAGCCCGGCGACCTCGGTAACCCTGATCGACCTGGATAGCCGCAAGATCATCGGTGAGATTCCCACCCCCGGTTGCGTGCTGGTTTACCCCACCGGCAAAGCGGGCTTCAGCTCCCTGTGCGCCGATGGCCGTTTCCTGAGTACCGAGCTGGCGGCCGACGGCAGTGTGGCGAAGCAGACCCGCACCGATGTGTTCTTCAACTCCGATACCACACCCATCTTCGAGCGCCCCGCCGTGATCGGCAAGACGGCGTATTTTCCCTCCATTGCCGGGCTTGTTTACCCGGTGGATATCGGCGGTGGCGTGGCGAAGGTGGGCGAGCCCTGGAACCTGGTGCCGGAAGCTGAACGGGCCCGGAACTGGGCTCCCAGCGGGATTGGCCTGATCGACAGGGATGACCAGGGCCGGTTTTATATCATCATGCACCCGGATGCCACCGACGGCAGCTACCAGGGCGGCGGACCGGAAGTCTGGGTCTACGACGCGGCGGCACAAAAGCGGGTGCAGCGTATCAAGCTGCAGGCCTGGGGGCTGAGCCTCGCGGTCAGTCGCGGCGAGAAGCCGCTGTTGATGGTGGTTAATCCCACTGACATGAGCCTGGAAATGTATAACACCGACAGCGGCAAATTTATCAAGACCATCAGTGGCTTCGGTCAGGAAACCCCGCTGATGGTGCACGGTTCACGGTAGCGAACGATGATCCCTGAAGCCCTTGGCATCGGCCTGACGTGGTTCCTGGTATGGCTGTTCGGCCAGGCCGCATGGCACAAATTCGGCGCTGCGGATTTCTACCTGCAACTGATGCGCCGTTATCTGGGCCCCATTCCGGGAGGTCGGCTGGCGGTGTGGACGGTGGCGGCTGTAGAGGGCTTGACGGCCCTGTCGCTGCTGCTGCCGCAGACCCGGGCAGCTGGCCTGCTCGCAGCTGCGGGCCTGCTGTTGGCCTACGCCGGCCTGATGGCGCTGCAGCTGTGGCGGGGCAGGGCCGATATGCAATGCGGCTGTGCGGGGCCGGATTCACAGCTGGGTATCAGCTGGGCACTGGTCCTGCGCAACGCTGTTTGCGCCGCGCTGGCACTGCTGCCCCTGGGCACTGCCGCCGGTGCCGTGCCCGCGAGTTGGGGCGGGCTGGGACTGGCGGTTTTCGTGGCGGTGTTCGCGGTATTGATCTACCTGACCAGCGAGCAGATTGTCAGCAATGCCCAATGGATGGCCGGAGAAGCATAATGACCAGGAGCGCACAATGGATTGGTTAGTGGTATCAAATATCGTGTTGTGGATCGGCTTTATCGCCGTGGTGCTGGTCAATTTCGCGCTGGCGCGGCAGATCGGCGTGCTGTACGAGCGGGTGGCCCCCGCGGGGGCGCTGATGATGAACCAGAAGCTGGCGGTGGGCGCGGACGCGCCGGTGCTGCCGGTGACGACGCTGGCGGGGCAAGCCGTGCAGGCGGGCAAGCCGGCCAACGGCCAGTCGCAGTTGCTGTTTTTCCTGTCGCCGGATTGTCCCGTGTGCAACGAGCTGACGCCCGCTCTCAAGTCTGCCGCCAGGGCGGAAGCGGACTGGCTGGATGTGGTGCTGGCCAGTGATGGTCAGGAGCAGGACCACCGGGCCTATGTCGACCGCAAGGGGCTGCAGCAGTTTCCCTATGTGGTATCCGAGTTGCTGGGCAAGACCTTCGGCGTATCCAAACTGCCCTACGCGGTGCTGATCGACGAGCGGGGCAAGATCGCCTCCATGGGCATCATCAATTCCAGGGAGCACCTGGACAGCCTGTTTGAGGCCAAGGAACGCAAAGTGGCTTCCATACAGGACTACATGAACAAACGAGGCACGGTACAGTACGTGGAGGCGGACAAGGCATGAAGTTACTGGACAAGGTATTTGAACAAAAGTCGCGCCAACTGGCCCAGCACAGTTCCCGCCGGGGGTTGCTCAAGACCCTGGGTGGCCTGTTGGTGGGAGCGGGCACCATTCCGCTGCTGCCCGTGGCCCGGGCGAGCGCCGCGGACACCCCGACCCGGCCCGCCGAGCAGGGTGATCCCGCCAGTTGTGATTACTGGCGTTACTGTGCCATAGACGGGTTTCTGTGCAGTTGTTGCGGTGGCAGTGAGAATACCTGTCCCCCGGGTACCGAGATGTCACCGGTCACCTGGATAGGCACCTGCCGCAATCCCGCGGACGGTCGCAATTATGTCATCTCCTACAACGACTGCTGCGGCAAGTCCTCTTGCGGCGCCTGCCTGTGCCAGCGCGACGAGGGCGACCGGCCCCCCTATCGCCCGGACAAGACCAACGACATCAACTGGTGCCTGGGTACCAGCAGTGCGACTTACCACTGCTCCACCGCGATCGTGGTCGGGGTAGCGTTCGAGGATCAATGAAGAGCTTGCTGGCGCTGTGCCTGCTGGTGCCGCTCGCGGCGGCGGCCGAGGTGGTCGATGCCGGCAGGGCGCAGTTCAACTACCAGATGTCCTGCCAGGGCTGCCATGCGCCCGACGGCAGCGGCGCTTCCGCCGTGCCCCGTATGAAGGACCAGGTGGGCATGTTTCTCGCTACCCGCGAGGGCCGGGAATACCTGGTGCGGGTGCCCGGCTCGGCGGTGTCGGCGCTGGGCGACGCGGAACTGGCAGAGGTGCTGAACTGGATAGTGGCCGAGTTTGCAGGCGACAGCCTGAGCGTGGCCTTCGAGCCGTACACGGGACATGAAGTGGGCCTGCTGCGGCAGCAGCCCCTGAACGAGGTGGTGCACTATCGCGCCCAGCTGGTCGCGGAGATTGCCAGCGCCAATTTGGGAGACCAGGAAGAATGAAAAAGTGGATATTTGCCAGCTTGATGGCGCTGGGTGCGGCTACCCCCGCGGTGGCCCAGGAAATGCCCGCCAAGGCCCAGGCCTGCGTTGCCTGTCATGGCCAGAACGGGGTTTCCAGCAACCCCCAGTGGCCCAACCTCGCCGGCCAGCACGAGCAGTATCTCGCCATCCAGATAACCGCGTTTCGCGACGGCACCCGCGACAATCCGGCCATGGCGCCCTTTGTCAGCGGACTGACGGACGCCGATATCAGCGCCCTGGCCAGCTACTATGCCAGCCAGCCACGGGCGACCGCGGCCGATGGCGATCCCGCCCTGGTCAGCAGTGGCGAAAACCTGTCCGGGTACTGCAAGGCCTGCCACGGTATGCAGGGTGAGCCGGTAGCCGGTGAGTGGCCCATTCTCGCCGGGCAACACGCCCAGTACCTGCAGCAGCAGCTGGCGGCCTACAAGAGCGGCGCCAGGGTCAACTCGCACATGCAGGCGGCGATAGCCCATCTTGGCGAGGAACAGTTCAGGGCCCTGGCGGCTTACTACAGCCAGCTCTCACCGTGAGTGCCTGACACGGTATGGACTTCGAACCGACGCTTTCTGCCCGGTTTGTCGCCTATGTTCGAGACTATCTGCTGGATCGTGATATCGATCCCGACCCCATCTTCATGGAGTGCGGGATAGAGTCCAGCAAGCACCAGGAGTACGACTGTCCCCTGCCGGTGCACAAGGTGGCCAGGCTGTTCGAACTCGCCGCCATGCACTCGGACAATCCCTGCATGGGGATGAACATGGGGCGGGATTACCACTACGAGTCCAGCAGCCTGCTTATTCTCGCCATGCTGGCGGCCCCCTCGGTAGAGGAGGGCCTCAAGTGCCTGCACCGCTATGATAAATATGTCGACACCGGTATCGAGACCCGCTTTAATTTCAACGGCCCGCTGGCCGAGTTCAGCGCCCGCTTGCTGATCCCTGAAGAGGTCAAGGCCGAACAGATCAACGAGTACCTGATGGCCTTCCTGATGCAGGCGCTCAGCGCCGCCACGCGCAAGCGACTGCCCGTCCGGCACGTCTGGTTCAGTCACCGCAGCGACCGCAATCGTGCGGCGCTGGAAGACTTCTTCGGCGTGCCCGCCACCTTCTCGCAGCCGGTGAATAAAATCTTCTTCGACCGGACCTTTTTGCAGGAGCCTTTTTTCACCAGCAATGGACTGTTGTTCGAGGTGCTGAACAACGCCATGAAAACCTATTTTACTTCCGTCAACGACCAGAACAGTTTTGTCGATGTGGTCTGCCGGGAAATTATTCGCTGTGGCAGCGAAGATGCCAGCAACGTCGAGCAGATCTCCGCCAGGCTGGCCGTTTCACCGCGTACCCTGCGACGGCGCCTGGCGGAAGAAGGCTGCAGCTTCCAGGAAGCCAAGAACCTGGCACGGCGCAATCGGGCCAAGTATTTTCTCAGCCACACCACCATGCCCCTGTCGGAAATCGCCTATGAACTGGGCTACTCCGAGCTCAGTGCCTTCAGCCGGGCATTTCGCAACTGGGTTGGTGAGACGCCCCAGAATTACCGCGACAATTTCCGCCAGATGTTCGGTGCCTGATACACTCACCCGCGGGATGTCAACGCGATGTCCTTTTTTGTCAATGCGCGACGCCGGTGCTGCGGGTAGCATCTACCGCGAAGCAAACAATAGATCTTTTGGCAGGGGGCAGGCGCGTGAGCCCGGAAGAAAATAGCAATCTGTTCAGCCAGTTCCAGGCCTGTTTCCCGGCCGATAGGTCGAAAACCCTGCTCAGGACGGCGGCCGGCACGCGTTACAGCTATGCCGATGCCGAGCGCGAGTCGGCGCGCCTTGCCAATTGCCTGACCGGGCTGGGGGCCCGGGTGGGTGACCGAGTCACCGTGCAGGTCGAGAAGTCACCCCAGGCCCTGTGGCTTTACCTCGCCTGCCTGCGTGCGGGCCTGATCTACCACCCGTTGAACACTGCCTACCAGTCCTCCGAGCTGGCCTATTTCCTGGGTAATGCCGAGCCCAGGCTGGTGATCTGCAGCGCCGCGTCCCGGGGCATGTTCGAGGACATCGCCCCCGCGACGGGGGTGGAGCAGCTGCTTACCCTGGAGGCCGATGGCGGCGGCAGCCTGCCCGAGGCGGCCGCCGCCTGCGCTGCGAGCTTCGATACTGTTTTCCGCGAGGCGGATGACCTGGCGGCCCTGCTGTATTCGTCCGGCACCACGGGGCGCCCCAAGGGCATCATGCTGAGCCATGGCAACCTGGGGGTAAACGGCAGGACCCTGGCGCAGCTCTGGGGGTTCACCGCCGATGACGCGCTGCTGCACGCGCTGCCGATATTTCACGTGCACGGTTTGTTCGTGGCAACAGGTTGTGTACTGTTCAGCGGTGCCAGCATGGTATGGCTGGACCGCTTCGATGCCGGCCAGGTACTGGCGGCACTGCCGGAATGCACCGTGATGATGGGCGTGCCCACTTATTACACGCGCCTGCTGGCCGAGCCGGGATTCACAGTCGAGTCCTGCGCCAATATGCGCCTGTTTATATCGGGTTCGGCGCCACTGCTGAGCGAGACCTTCGAGGAGTTCCAGCGGCGCACCGGCCACGCCATCCTCGAGCGCTACGGCATGACCGAAACCGGCATGAACAGCTCCAATCCCCTGCGCGGTGAGCGCCGACCCGGAACCGTGGGCCCGCCACTGCCCGGGGTGGAACTGCGGGTGGTGGGCGAGGACGGCGAGGTTTTGCCGCCGGGCGCGACCGGCGACCTGCAGGTGCGCGGCGCCAACGTGTTCCAGGGCTACTGGCGGATGCCGGAGAAAACCCGCGAGGATTTTACCGCGGACGGATATTTCAACACCGGTGACAAGGCCACTATTTCAGCCGACGACTATGTCTCCATTGTCGGGCGCTCCAAGGACATGATCATCTGCGGTGGGCTGAACGTCTACCCCAAGGAAATCGAGGACCTTCTCGATCAGTTCGACGGTGTGGTGGAGAGCGCCGTCATCGGTTTGCCGCACCCGGATTTTGGCGAGGCGGTGGTGGCCGTGATCGTGCCCACCGCCGGGGCCGCGCCGGATGAGCCCGCCGTCATTGCCCACAGCAAACGGGAACTGGCCAACTTCAAGGTGCCCAAGCGGGTATTTTTCGTGGACGAACTGCCGCGCAACGCCATGGGCAAGGTGCAGAAAAACCTGCTGCGCGAGCGCTACGCCGGCATCTTTTCGAGCTGATAGCGCGGGCGTTTCCCCGCCTGCTTTTGCTTTCGCAACGATAGTCTTGTCAGGCAAGGTAGAGCCCCAGCATCATCGGCGCCGCGGACGCCAGGCAGATCACGATGCAGTAACTGTATATCTCCCGCAGCTTGAGTCCGGTGACTGCCAGCAGGGGCACCGCGCAGAAGGGCTGGATCAGGTTGGTCCACTGGTCGCCCCAGGCGATCGACATGGTAACCACCGCCTGGTCCACGTCCAGGGCCTGGGCCGCCGACATGAAGGTGGGCCCCTGTATGGCCCACTGGGCGCCGCCGGAGGGGATGAAGATATTGATCACGCCCGCCGACAGAAACCCTACCAGCGGCAGCGATTCGGCGCTGGCGGTGCGAATAATCAGGTCGGTGAACTGTTCCGCGAGACCGCTTTGCAACGCCAGCCCCATCATGCCGCCGTACAGCGGATACTGCAGCAACACGGGTGAGGCCACCCTGGCCCCGTTGGCGAACAGGTCGGCGTAGTGCAGCGAGGAGTTCGCCAGCAGCAGGCCCAGCGCCAGGAAACTCCAGTTGACGATGTTCAGTGACAGGTCCAGCCCCCTGGTCGCAAACCAGTAGCCGAGGAACGCAAACAGCATAAGCGCCAGCAAGGTCGACAGCCCGCGGCCGTTTTCCAGGCGGCCGACCAGGCCGGAGCGGGCCTCCATAGTAAGCGGGGTATCGGGCCGGTGCGGCGGCGCCTGGGAGGTGCGGCCCCGGTGTTGGTAGTGGAAGAAAAACACCGTGAGTAGCACCGTGGCGACGGTGGTGGCGATAGTGAGCAGGTTCCACCAGGCCAGCAGGGTGTCGCCCACCGGTATGGTGCCGCCCATCAGTCCCTCCAGTGGGTTTCCCGGCGTCGCCACGGCCAGGCCGATAGAAGAGGAGTAACCCATTTCCCAGACCACGAAGCCCCCGAAGGCCGCCGCTGCCAGCAGCGGGTAATTGACGGCCATGCCACGCCGCTGGGCGTTGAGCGCCACCTCCCTGGCGATAATGCCGCCGCCGATGGGCCCCAGGGGCCAGCACAGGAGGCTCAACAGCGCCGAGCTCACGGTCACCAAGGTGTAGGCCTGCGGTGCGCTGCGCGGCAACCTGCCCAGCCCCTGCAGCAGCGCATTGACGGTCCGGGTATGTGCGAGCACGTAGGCGGTGATGATGATCAGGCACATCTGCATGGTGAACGCCAGCAGGCTGTGCAGGCCGTTGCCCCAGGCGGAGATGGCGGTAGCCGGGCTGGTATCCGTCAGCCCGAAGGCCAGTGCCAGCATCAGCAGGGTGAGGAGGATGGCGAACACCAGCGGGTCCGGACAGTACTGCTCCACGGAACGCTCAAAGCGCGCGTACAGCGAGTCGGTGCGATCTGCTGCGCTCACAGTGGTGGCCGCCTGAGTCCGTGCCCGGTGGTCTGCTCCAGCGCATGGCCCGCGCGCAGCACCTGCAGGTCAGCCCGCGGTTTGCCGACGATCTGGATGCCCACCGGCAGGCCCTCCGGGGTAAAGCCGCAGGGCACCGAAATGGCGGGCAGGCCGAACAGCGTGATGATGCAGCAGATCGACATCCAGTCCAGGTAGCTGGACAGGCTGTGGCCCTCGATGTCAGTGACCCACTCCTGCTCCACCGGGAAGGGGCTGACCTGGGTGCTGGGCAGTAACAGGAAATCGTGGTGTTCAAAGAACGCCAGCACCCGCAGGTACAGTTGGGTACGCCGGGCATCGGCCGCGGTGATATCGGTGGCTGCGAGCCTGAGGCCGGCCTCGATGTTCTCGATCAGCGTATCCTTCATCAGCTCCCGGTGGGTGGCCAGCAGCGGCCCGGCAAGCTGCGCGTAGAAAGAGGCGCGCAATACCTTGAAACAGTCCATGGCGCCCTCCAGGTCCGGGCAGGCCTCCTCGATCTCGAAACCGCAGTCGCGCCAGTGGGGAATGGTCGCGGCGCAGACCTCGGCGACCTCCCGCTCAACCGGCAAGATGCCGAGATCGGGTGTCCAGCCGATGCGGGCCCCGGAGAAATCATACTCCAGGCCCTGCCTGAACTGTGCGGGATTCTCCTGGATTGACAGTGGGTCGCGTTCGTCGGGCCCGGCCAGCACGGACAATAACAGTGCACAGTCTTCCACGGTGCGCGCCATGGGACCCTCAACCCCCAGGCGGGACTGCCATGCCATGGTATTGGGCCAGTGTGGAACCCGCCCCATCGAGGGTCGAAAGCCGACCACATTGCAAAACGCCGCCGGGTTGCGCAGGGAGCCTCCCATATCGCTGCCATCGGCCAGCGGTAGCATCCCGCAGGCCAGCGCCGCCGCGGCGCCGCCACTGCTGCCGCCCGCCGATTTGCCGGTATCCCAGGGGTTACGGGTGATGCCGAACAGGGGGTTGAAGGTGTGTGAGCCGGTGCCAAACTCGGGGGTATTGGTCTTGCCGATAACCAGTGCCCCCGCGGCCCGGAGCCGCTGCACCAGCAGGGAATCCTGCTCCGGTATGTTGTCGGCAAAGATGGGAGAGCCCATGGTGGTGCGCATGCCCCTGGTGGCGGCCAGGTCCTTGACGGCGATCGGCAGACCGTGCAGCGGTCCCATGGCCGCGCCCGCCAGGCGCTGCTGATCGGCTGCATCCGCCAGCGCCAGCGCCTGCTCGGCGGGTAGCAGGGTGCAGATGGCATTGACGACGGGGTTGCAGGCCTCGATCCGCTGCAGGAAAGCTGTCATCACTTCCCGCGCCGACAGCGAACCGGCCGCCAGCTGTCCCGCCAGCAGTCGCGCATCCCGATAGACAAGAGCATCGGCCGCTGATCCCGCGGTTTGCGTTTGGCTGCCTGCTTTAGAGTGACCCATCAGTTACCGCTCGGTGCCTGTGGTGGAGAACACGACTCAATAGTACGGCAAATGCGGCGGGATTCTTTGACAATAGTGGACATAGTATTGACCGCGGCCCGCAACAGTTTGGTCAAGTGATTGTCCGGTTTTGTCAATGTGTTATTGCGGGTGCAGCGTAGTATCGATGTCAGTCCCGTGTTCGAACGCTCGGTGAACAGATTCTAATAATGATGGTTACCAGGGAGAGCAACCCATGAACAACACTCGATCTACAGCTTTTTTCAGGCGCTCCGCCATCAATCGTGCAGTGCTGGCGGCCAGTTTGTCGGTCACCGGTACCGCCTACGCCCAGACGGTGCTGGAGGAAACGGTCGTTACCGCCCAGAAGCGCACCCAGAGCATGAACGACGTGGGTATCACTATCAACGCCTTCACCGGCGAGCAACTGCAGGAATTCGGGGTTGCCACTGCGGAGGATATCGCCCAGTTCACTCCGGGGTTGACCGTCAACGAGACAGCCGCCACGGGTGTGCCGCTGTACACCATTCGCGGTGTCGGCTTCCAGGATTACTCCACCGCGTCAACCTCCACCGTTGGGCTGTACTTTGACCAGGTGGGCATGCCGTATTCGGTAATGACCCGCGGGCTCATCTTCGACCAGGAGCGGGTGGAGGTACTCAAGGGACCCCAGGGCGACCTCTATGGCGCTAATACCACGGCCGGCTCCATCAACTTCATCAGCAACAAACCGACCCAGGAGTTCGACGCCAACATCCGCTTGACCTACGCCAACTACGAGGCCTACGACATCGAGGGCTATGTCACCGGCGGCACCGACTTTGTACAGGGGCGGCTGGCCATCAAGACCGAGCAGTCCGACGAGGGCTGGCAGGAGAGCACCACCAGCAACGACAAACTGGGTGAGGAGGATGCCACCGCCGTGCGGGGTATCCTCAATTTCGATTTCAACGAGGACCTCAGCCTGATGCTGATTGGTCACTACTCCAAGGACAAGTCGGACAACCGCGCCAACACGGCCTATAACGGCAATATCATCGGCCTCAACGAGTTCAGCAACCCCTACCAGCCGTTGAACGAATACGTGCTGCCGACGGGCAGTAATTTCGGCGAGACGCCACCGTGGTATTCCACCGGCGACAACAAGAAGGGCGGCTGGACCAACAGCTACACCAGCCCGATCACCGGCACCACCTGGGACCTGCGCCCCCAGCGCGACAACGAACTCAAGGGCGGCACCGCCCGGCTGGACTGGAATGTCAACAACATGACCCTTACCTCCATCACCGGCTATAACGATTTTCAACGGGAGGAGGCCAACGACTGGGATGGCGGCTTCTACAACGATTCCAGCAATATCAACACCACCGACCTGTGGGTTTTTTCCCAGGAAATCCACCTGTCGGGTGAGATTGACAACGTGACCTGGCTTACCGGCTTGTATTATTCCAAGGATGACATGAAGGAAAACTATCATTACTTCATGTCGGATTCGGTGTTCGGTCTGGGCTCCATTCCCTGGGGTGTGGAGCTGTTTGCGCCGACGCCGATCCTGGAACTGGACACCAATTACAAGCAGAAAACAGAAACCGCGGCGATTTTCGCCCATGTCGAATGGCAGTTTACTGATTCCTGGCGCTTAACCCTCGGTGGTCGCTATGCCCACGAGGAGCGCAAGTGGTCCGGCTGTACCTTCGTGGCCGAGGATGGCAGCCTCGCCAATTTCCTCAACGCCCAGTTCGGCACCACTCTCGGCCCCGGCGATTGCGGCACCATCGACGATGACCCGAACTCGCCCGACTACATTTTCAACCTGCTGGGCACGCCCAACGTGAACGATGCTTTCCACGTGTACAGCGACACCATCGACACCAAGCGGGCGATGGGGAAGATTGGCCTGGACTATATGCTGGATAACGACACCTTGTTCTACGGCTCCATTTCCCAGGGCTTCAAGTCCGGCGGATTCAACGGCGCCAACTCCAACACCACCCAGCAGCTGGAGCCCTACAAGGAGGAGATCCTGACCGCCTACGAAATCGGCAGCAAGGCGACCCTGCTGGATGGGGCCATGCAGCTCAACGGCGCGGTGTTCTACTACGACTACAAGGACAAGCAGGAGCAGGACGCGTCCGTGACCTTCGTGGGTAATATCTCCGGCCTCACCAACGTGCCGAAGTCAGAGATCTATGGTGCCGAGCTCGACCTGAACTGGCTGCCCATGGACGGACTGAGCGTTACCGCCGTGGCCTCCTGGCTGCAGACCGAGATCAAGAAATGGGACGCTGTCGATCGGGATTTGAGCAACTGGCCCGATATCTTTTACTACGATGCCTCCGGCCAGGACCTGTCGCAGTCACCGGAGTGGTCCTACACCGCCCTGGCCAAGTATGAGTGGTCGGTGGGAGACAATCTGATGATGGATATCGCCAGTGACGTAACCTACACCGATTCCACCACCGGCGGCATCAATCCGGAAGAGGCGACCGACGACTACACGATCTGGGGTGCACGTCTGGGCATCGGTGGGGCCGACGGCAAGTGGCGGGCCTTCCTGTGGGGCAAGAACATCACCGATGAAGACTACTACCCTTCGGCCTATACCGGCGGCAACGGCCCCTACATCCGTGCACAGGGTATGCCGCGCACCTACGGGGTGACCCTCAGCTACGCCTTTGGGCAGTGAGGGAGTCAGCGAGCTCCTCACGCATTTGGCCCGGTTTTACCGGGCCTTTTTTTCGACCGGTACTGGGGCGCAATCATGCTGGCGGCAATCGGCGGGCAGCTGCGCCTGAACCACTTCCTTTTCCAGCTTGATGCGGATCGGGGCGCGATATGAAAACAAGTGAATACATTGAATACGATGGCTTGGGACTTGCCGAACTGGTGCGCGATGGCGACGTGAGTCCGGCGGAGTTGGTGCAGTGCGCGACCCAACTGGTTGAGCAGCACAATCCCGCTATCAACGCCGTGCTGGAGTTGTTTGCCGATACCGATGACATCGTCGCGTCGGCACCGCGCAACGCGGCGTTCGGCGGTGTGCCATTCCTGATCAAGGACCTGGTCATCCAGGCCCAGGGGCGGCTGAGCGAGATGGGTTCGCGCCTGGCCGCCGGCCTGGTTGCCCCGGCGGACTCGGACCTGATGGCGCGATTTCGCCAGGCGGGGCTGATGACCCTGGGGCGCACCGCGACCCCGGAGATGGGCTACAACGTGGCAACGGAGACCCTGCAGGCGGGAATTTGCCGCAACCCATGGGACCTGTCGCGCAGTCCCGGCGGCTCCAGCGGCGGTGCAGGCGCGGTGGTCGCAGCCGGTATCGTACCCGTGGCGCACGCCAACGACGGCGGCGGCTCGATCCGCATTCCCGCGGCCTGCTGTGGCCTGGTGGGCCTGAAGCCTACCCGTGGCCGGGTGCCCATCGGGCCCGGGGCCGCGGAGGGATTGAACGGCTTCGGTATCGAGTTCGTGCTCACCCGCTCGGTGCGCGATGCCGCCGCCATGCTGGACGCGGTGCAGGGGCCGGGAATAGGGGACCCCTACGTGATCCCGGCTCCGTCCCGGGCTTACAGTGCCTGCCTGCAGCAGGCGCCCCAGGCGTTGCGGATCGGCTTTACCGCCGAGGCGTGGTCGGGCGTGCCGGTCGATGCCGAGATCAGGGCCGCGCTGCTGCGCATAGCCCGTTCCTGTGAAGCGCTGGGTCACCGCGTCGAGGAGGCCCGCCCGGCGTTGGACGCAGAGAGCTTCGCCCAGGCCAATACCGATCTGTGGTCGGCGTCCATTTCACACTGGGTGGTCGATATCTGCGCCGCCACCGGGCGCAGGGCGGACAGTTCGACCCTGGAGCAGGCAACCCTGGCGGTGCACGAGCACGGTATGTCCCTGTCGGCAATAGATCTGCTGCATGCGGAAGATACCTTCAATACAGTGAACCGCGAGTTCGGCCGCTTTTTCAATGAGTTCGATCTGCTACTGACGCCGACCACCGCGCAGCTGCCCTGGCACATCGGCCAGCATGCCTCCGAGGGCGGCCACTATACCGCCCGCAGCTGGACCGATCATGTGTTCAGCGTGGGACCCTTTACCGCGGTATTCAATTGCACCGGGCAGCCGGCGATATCCCTGCCGCTGGGGCGCAGCGAATCGGGCCTGCCGATCGGGATTCAATTGGTAGCGCCCTTCGGGCGGGAGGATCTGCTGCTGTCACTGGCGGCGCTGTTCGAACAGGTTATGCCCTGGCCGCAGGTGGCCCCACTGGCGGTGGACTGATTCCCGCAGCATCACTGCCGACGACAATTACAGAGACAGGAGAACCCCATAATGGTCAACCAGCAGCGCAAGACGGGATTTGTCTGCCACGAGCTGTACATGTGGCATAACACCGGCAATTATGCCGGGCCCGTGCCCTACGGCAACCCGGTGCAACCGGACACGCACGCAGAAAATCCCGAAACCAAACGCCGCTTTCGCAACCTGCTGGAAGTGGCCGGGCTGACGCCGCAGCTGCACAACATCAGCCCCCGGGAGGCGAGCGAGGAGGAGATCCTGCGTTTTCACACCCGGGAGTACCTGGAAAAGATAAAGACCCTGAGCGCCGGGATTGGCGGCGACGCCGGACGGTTCACCCCCATAGGGCGCGGCAGCTACGAGATCGCCATGCTGTCTGCCGGCGGTGTGCTGGCGGCACTGGAGTCCGTGCTGGACGGTACAGTCGACAACGCCTATGCCCTGGTGCGGCCACCCGGCCACCACGCCCTGGCGGACGAGGGCATGGGCTTCTGCACGTTCGGCAACGCCGCGCTGGCGGGCTTCCACGCCTTCGAAAAATATGGCCTGGAGCGCATTGCCTTCATCGACTGGGATGTACACCACGGCAATGGCACCCAGAGCGCGTTTTATGATGATCCCCGCGCCCTGACCATTTCCGTACACCAGCACAATTGTTTTCCCCCGGATTCGGGCTACCGACACGAGAACGGCTCTGGTGCGGGGGAGGGCTGCAACCTCAATATCCCGCTGCCGCCCGGCTCCGGTGTGGGCGCCTACGAGGCGGCCTACGACCGGGTCGTCCTGCCCGCGCTGCACAAGTTCAGGCCGCAATTGATCATCGTGCCCTCGGGATTTGACGCCGGCGCCTACGATCCGCTGGGTCGCATGCAGATGCACAGCGAGGGCTATCGCCGCCTGACCCGCAGGCTGCTGGCCGCGGCCGACGAGCTGTGCGGCGGCAAGCTGCTCATGACCCACGAGGGGGGCTACAATACCTGGACCGTGCCGTTTTTCGGGCTCGCGGTGATGGAGGAGTTGAGCGGCATCAGGACCGCTACCGACGACCCCTTCCTCGCCATGGCGGAAGCACTGGGCGGCCAGGACCTGCAGCCACACCAGGAGGCCGAAATTGCCGAAGCGGAAAAATTGCTGGCCAATATACCCGGGTGACGCCGGGTATGCCCGGTTGCGGGCGCAGCCGGTGCAAATAGCGCGGTGCTGTAATATCCGGTAGTGCGCCTTTGGGGAGGGCCCAATGATGATCAGAGCCGGCATGGTAGGCGCGCTGCTGATCCTGGCAGTGGCCGCCAGGCCAGTCCTGGCGGACGCTGTTGCTCCCGCCGCGGTCCAGCTCAGCGCAGCGGAGCAGGCCATGCTGGACTGGATTGACAGCCGCCGCGAGCAACTACTCGAGGAACTCAGGCAACACGTCAATATCAATACCGGCACGGGCAATCTGGCCGGGATCGATCGCTACCGCGGCGTCCTGGCGAGGGAACTGCAGGCGCTGGGCTTTGCCACCCGCGAGCACCAGTCCGAACCCATGCCCCTGCTGTCCTGCGAGGGCGAGATACTGAACGTGGCCGATCACCTGGTGGCGACTCGCGCGGGGGACAGGCCCAACCGCATCCTGCTGAACGGCCATATGGATACGGTTTTTCCCGCTGTCGATGAGTTTCAGTCGCTGCGCATCGATGCGGACGGCACCCTGCACGGTCCGGGAGTGCTGGACATGAAAGGCGGCATCGTGGTGATGTTGAACGCGCTGCGCGCGCTGCAGGCTGCGGGTCGCCTGGACGATGCCAATATCACTGTCCTGTTTAACTCCGACGAGGAGATCGGCTCCCTGGGTTCACGGGCGCTGATCGAACAGCTGGCGCGGGAGCACGACGTCGGGCTGGTCTTCGAGGGCAGCCGCGACAATCGGCTGGTGCGGGCCCGCAAGGGGCTGGGGCAGGCCCGGCTCAGGGTCACGGGCCGGGAATCCCATGCCGGTTCCGCCCACGAGGAGGGCGTGTCGGCCAACCTGGCCCTCGCGCGCAAGATTATAGGTATCGAGGCCCTCACGGATTACCCGCGCCAGGTGACCGTGAACGTGGGGGTGATGCGCGGAGGAGAGAAGCGCAACACCATACCGGGCTGCGCCGAGGCCATAGTCGACCTGCGGTTCCCCTCTCCGGAGCAGGGCGCTTCCCTGGTCGCCGCCATCCAGGAAATCGCCTCCGCGCCGGCCGTGGGCAATCCGGCCTACCCGGACCTGCCCAGGGTGGATGTCTGGGCGGTGCTGCATCGCCCGGTGAAAGCCGAAAACGCCACAGTGGATGTGCTCATCGCGGAGGCGATGGCGCTGTCGAGCCTCATCGGTGAGCCGATTGCGGGCGGCATGTATTCCGGCGGGGGTACCGACGGCTCCCTGGCCCAGGCGGTCGGCCTGCCAACCCTGGACACCCTGGGGCCCAATGGTGACGGCGCGCATTCCTCGCGGGAGCATAGCAGCGTGCAGTCACTGCTCGCGCGCACCAAGTTGGCGGCGGTTATGATCGGGCGTCAGCTCGATAGATAACCCTGGCGACCCGGGTCGATGCTATTCTGGTGCAGAGCTTGCTGCGACTTTGGGTAGGCGTGCGTTAGGCCATGGAGGCATAGATGAGACCAGCCGGAAAGGGAGCCCTGGAATCCCTGTATTTCGATTACCCCTTGTTTCCGTTCCAGCGCCCACCGGAACTGGATGGCGACGCCCCCGTGCACCCCGTGCTTATTACCGGGGCCGGACCGGTGGGGCTGACCGCGGCCCTGGCATTGGCGCACCAGGGCATTGCCTCGGTGGTGGTGGAAAAGAAAAACACTGTGAACGACGGCAGCAGGGCGATCTGCGTATCGCGCCACAGCTTTGAGATCCTGCAGCAGTTGGGCCTTGAACAACCCTTCCTCGCCAAGGCGCTGGGCTGGACACGCGGCCGTTGCTACTACCGCGACCGGCTTATCTACCAGCTGGAAATGCCCCACAGCGAGCAGGAGCGTTTCCTGCCCATGTACAACATCCAGCAACAGTACATCGAGCAATTTCTTATCGATGCGGTTTCCGCCTACCCCGAATTGATCGAGCTGCGCTGGCAGTCCGAGGTGCGCGAAATCACCAGTACCGATGAGGAGTTGACGCTGGCGGTGGCCACACCCGAGGGCGAGTATTCCCTGCGCAGCAGCTACCTGTTGGCTGCGGACGGAGCCCGCAGCAGGGTGCGCGAGTTGCTGGGCCTGCGCCTGGAGGGGGAAAACCTGCCGGGCAATTACGTCATCGCCGATGTGCGTATGGAACACGACTTCCCCACCGAGCGCCGCTCCTTTTTCGAGTCCTCCGGCAATCCCGAGGCCACGGTGCTGGTGCATCGGCAGCCGGACAATATCTGGCGGGTGGATTGGCAGCTCGCGCCCGGCGACGACCCCGAACAGGCCGTAGCTGAGGACCATGTGCGCGAGCGCGTGCGGGCGATACTGGCGATGATCGGGCACCGGGGTGAGTGGGAGCTGGAGTGGTGGAGCATATACACCGCCAACACCCTGTGCCTGGATGACTATCGTCATGGCCGGGTCCTTTTTATCGGCGACAGCGCCCACATCGTGCCTATCTTCGGCGTCCGCGGCCTGAACAACGGCCTGGCCGACGCCGTCAACGCGGCCTGGAAGCTGGCTTGCGTGCTGCGCGGTCGCGCCGGGATCACCCTGCTCGACAGCTACAGCCCGGAGCGTCGCGGCGCGACCCTGGACGTATTTCGCAACGCGGGCAAGAGCTCGCGTTTCATGACCCCGCCCAGCCGCGGTTATGCGCTCATGCGCAAGGCGGTTCTGGAGTTGTCGCTGACGGAAGACTTTACCCGTCCCTTCGCCGATCCGCGCCAGGTGACGCCCTATACATATGGCGACAGTCCACTGACCACGCCCGAAGATGACGAGGCCGCTTTTGCCGCCGGCCCGGCGCCGGGAGCCGCGCTGGCGAATTGCAGGCTGGCAGAGGACGACTTCCTGCTGGATCATATCGGCCCGGGTTTCACGCTGCTGTATTTCGCGGGGCCGGGACACCCCTCGCCGGAGTCTACCGCGCTGCACGAGACGCTGCGCGCACTGGATCCGGACTGTCGCCTGATCGAGATTACCGGGCCCGGTGCCGGCCGCGGTGGGGCAGCGACTCTGGTGGATGCAACCGGCAGCCTGCATCGCGGCTACGATGGTAGCCCGGGCGCGGCCTATCTCGTGCGCCCGGACCGCCACGTGGCCGGGCGTTGGAAAACACCACAGCCGGATCGAGTAAGGGACGCCATGCGTCGCGCGATGGGAGGATAACGGATATGGTTCAGCCCCTGGCATTTGCCGAACTGGAGCAGGTCTACGAGCTGATGGCCCGCGCCGTCGACAGCGTCGGCGCGGACAACGAGGCACTGTTTCTCAGCAAGCTCAGCATTACCCTCGCCCATCGCCTCGGTGACCTGGAGGCGGTTCGGGAGGCCCTTGAGATAGCCGCGCGCGAGTTGCCCGGGCGCTGAGCGCGCCAGCTGCCGTGCTGTCCTATGGTTGCGCGGCCCCGGAACCGGCGGCGGTATCGCTGTAAACCAACTCCCCCTCGAAGAAGGTCATCTGCACCCGGGTGTCGCTGATCCGCTCCGCCGGTATCTCGAACAGGTTGTCCTGCAGCACGATAAAATCGGCTGACTTGCCGGGCGCGAGGGAACCGGTCTGCGCGTCTATTTTCAGTGCCCTGGCGCCGGCGAGGGTAAACAGCTCCAGCGCTTCTTCCAGGCTAATGGCCTGCTCCGCCCACAGGGTGCCGGGATACTTGCCGAGTGGGTCGCTGCGAGTGATGAGTGCCTCCATACCCGTCCAGGGGTTCATGTCGGGTACAGCCGATGGCCAATCGGAGCCCACCAGCATGGGCGCGCCGCTGTCCAGCAGTTTCCTGGCCGGCCAGAAGTAGTTGCCCCGCTCGCCCATCGCACCTTTTATGGAATCGGTGATGGGGGAGGGAAACCAGATGTAGGGGGAGAAATCCGCCACCGCGTTGAGACTGGCAAAGCGGGGGATGTCCGCCTCGGCAATGAATTCCGCGTGGGCGATTTCGTGTCGCAGCCCACTGTCCCCGTTTACTTTGCGGGCTCGTTCGATGGCATCCAGTGCGGCCCGGGCAGAGCGGTCGGCCGCAGCGTGGATTTTTACCGTGAAACCGCGCCGGTCCAGTTCGGTGACCGCCTCGGCGAGTTGTTCGGGCTCCAGGTGCATGGACCCGTAGTTGGGCGGGTCGTCCTTATGAACGGGCACATAGGGTTCCAATACCGCCGCGGTGCGCGAAGCGGTGGGCACCCCGTCCAGGAATATCTTGGCGAAATTGGTGTGCACGTGGGGCGACTGGAACTGGGAGCGCATCCTCACGTACTCGGCGATATCCGCTTCGCTCAGCGCACCTTTCTTTTCGAGGGTGAGTGCGGTGGCCACATTCGCAGTCAGTTTGCCGGCCTGGTCCAGCCGGTAGAATGCCTCCGCCTCCGGTGCGGTAGCGCTCGCATCCTTCATGCCGGTAATGCCGAAGCGATTGGCTGCCTGCACGGCATACTCGGCGCCGCGAACCTGCTGCTCAATGGTCCACTCGGGAATCGTCTTGCGGACCAGCATGAACGCTTCTTCGAGAATGCCGTTGGGGGTGCTGCCATCCGCCTCACGACCGATCTTTCCGCCGGGTGGATCCTTGGAATCGGCATTGATGCCGATCAGTTCCAGCGCCCGGGAATTCGCCCAGTGGTTGTGCCCTGAGTCGTCGGTCAGTATCACCGCCTTGTCCCCCGACACCTTGTCCAGCCATAGTCGCGGGGAGGGCATGGGGTTGTCGACAAAGAAATCGCTGGTCCACTGGCCGCCGATGATCCACTGCGAGTCGGTCTGCCCCGTCACGCAGTTCGAGATGATCCCCGCAATCTCCTCCGGAGTGGCGGTAAAGGCAAAATTGCACTGGAACACATCTTTTATGCCACCCCAGGCGGGATGCAGGTGGGCATCGATGATACCGGGCATGACCATCTTGCCGTCGAGGTCGATGACCCGGGTCTGCTCGCCTCGGTAACTGTTCATATCCTCGCCGGACCCCGTGGCCAGGATCTTGCCACCTTTCACGGCCATGGCCTCGACCCAGCGCCGGTCGGCGGTTACGGTGTAAACCCGGCCATTCAGGAGCAGGAGGTCCGCAGCGGTGTCGGTATCGCCGGCCTGGCACAGCTGGCCGAACATACCCAGCAAGGCGGCGGTGGCAACGATCGCAGCGGTAAACAGGCCCTTCCCCGATCGCCGGGTCCCGCGCCTGTCTGTGGGTGTCGACGTGCTGTAGCGGCCGGCGGGCAGGGTGGAGGTTTTTGAACTCGTGACCATGAAGTGGCTCCCGCAAACAGTGGCTGTGGTATCGGTTACCTTGCCCCTTTATTCTCGCCGATTACGGCGGCGAATCCTTGATATTAGTGGCCAAACTGTTGACGCTTTATGCCACGCCGCTTAATTCCGCCTGGCGTTTGTGGGCGATCAGCGGTACCAGTATCAACAGGTAGGACAGCAGGAACAGCGCGATACCCGCGGTGATCACCCGCGAGTAGCCATCATCGCCAAGCAGTGAGGCGGCGAAGGCGGGGCCTACCGCCAGCCCCAGCATCTGTGCCGCCACTGCGTAGACCACTACCCGCCCGTGGCGGTCGAAGCTGGCCATGCCGGCCAGCAGGTAGGGGTGGCTCATATTCCAGGCGAAGTTGTAGACACAGACGGTCACCGCGTAAGTCAGCGCACTGAACTGGCCGTAGAGATACACCAGCACGAGGGCACCGCCGATGATGCCGATGGCCAGGGGTATGATCCGGCCGAAACGCCTGCCCGCGAGGGCCGCGACGAAAGCGCCGCCCACCCCGAGAAACTGCGAGAGCATCAGGCCATTGGCCACGCCCTGTTCGCTGACGCCGCCGTGCATGCCGATCAGGAACAGGTAGGCCCAGATCACCCCCTGGGCAAAGAAATAGGTGAACATGGCGAAGATCGCCAACAGGCGGTACGCCGTGGTGAGATCCACGGCATCTTCCTCGACCTGCAGATGCTCCTCCCCGGAATCGGGCATATGCGCCAGGCAGGGCCAGCCGCTGGCCGCAAACAGTGCGAAGAACACTATGACACCGCTCATCCCCACCCTGTCCAGCGCGGTGGGAAGCACCCAGAGTCCCAGCGCGCCATAGGTCAACACCCCCATGATCAGGTAACCAAAGTTGCGGTCCGGCATGCGGGTAATGCCGATGATGGTGAAAGTCAGTGAGATCAGGCCGCCGGCGCCGAGACCGGTGAGGAAGCGCAACAGGCTGAAGGCGGTCACATCCCGGGTAGACAGCGACAGCAGATTGCCGAGCACGAATAGCAGCAGCGACCAGCGCAGGATTCGCAGCCAGCTGTAGTTGTGCCCGCCCAGGGCCATCAGCAGGGTGGTCAGGGCAATGCCCCAGACCTCTGCGGAAGCGGTGTAACCCGCCTGGCGTTCGCTGAAGCCATAGATTTGCACCAGGCCCTGGATAAAACCGGGCTGGACGATAAATACCGCGGCGCCTATCACCCCGAGATAAATTGCGGCGAACAGCCCCGCGGGACTGTTCACATCTACTCTACCTGGGCGGCTGCTGGAGATTGTGCTCATCGCTGGCTCCGCGGTTTCTATCACTATTATGACCAGAGTGGACGCCTTCAGCTATCAATCGAAAGTATGATGGCGGCACCGGGGGCAATGTTCTAGTCTGTGTGTGAACAACTCTCGTGGGGATGACTGACATGCTGGGAGATCTTTCGGGAAGGGTCGCGATCGTAACCGGCGCTGGCCAGGGTATCGGCCAGGGTGTCGCCCGTGTATTCGCTGCCGCCGGCGCGTCCGTGGTGGTGGCCACGCGTTCCGCGGATAATGGTCGTGAGACGGTCGACAGTATCATCGCGGCGGGTGGCAAGGCCCTGCTGATCCAGTGCGACGTGGGACGACGCACCGAAGTGGAACGGGTCGTGGCCGAGACGGTTGAGCACTTCGGCCGCCTGGATGTCGCCGTTCACAATGCGGCGATCTACCCGCTGCACAATATCGATGATCTCACCGATGAAGTGCTGGACCAGACGCTTGCGGTCAATATGAAAGCCGCGCTCTGGCTCACCCAGGCCAGCGTGCCTCACTTCAGGTCGCAGGGCGCTGGCCGCATGATTTTCACCTCTTCCGTTACCGGCCCGCGGGTCGCCATGCCGGGTACTTCCCACTACGCCATGTCCAAGGGCGGTATGAATGGCTTCATCCGCACCGCCGCGCTGGAATACGCCAGGGAGAACATCACCGTCAATGGGGTGGAGCCAGGTTATATCCTCACCCAGGCCATGTCGGCGCTGGGCAGCGAGGAGGAACTGGACGCCATGGCCAATTGTATTCCGGTAGGCTATCTGGGTAAGCCCGATGATATTGCCAACACCATGTTGTTCCTGGCCTCCGATGAGGCCGGTTACATTACCGGCCAAACCATTGTCGTCGACGGCGGTTCGACGCTGCCGGAGAGCCAGGTGGTGATGGATGGTTTTTATGCAGAGGGTGCATAGTATGCTGTCCCGACCCGGCGGTAGTCCAGGATTGCTGGAGCGTCGCTTTGCGGTGCTGGGGCGCCATTCACCCCTGTTTTACGATGAGCCCCTGCAGGCGGTGCGCGGCGAGGGGGTTTGGCTGTGGGACGCCCAGGGGCGTCGCTACCTCGATGTCTACAACAACGTGCCGCACGTCGGTCACTGTCATCCCCGGGTGGTGGACGCGCTGACGCGCCAGGCGAGCGTGCTGAACGTACATACCCGTTACCTGCATGACAATATCGTGGACTACGCCGAGCGCTTGACTGCGAAGTTCGATGCCTCCCTGGGTATGGCCATGTTTGCCTGCACCGGCAGCGAAGCCAACGAGATCGCCCTGCGTATGGCGCGCCACTGCACCGGGGGGCAGGGCATCATCGTTACGGATATTGCCTATCACGGCAATACCGAAGCGGTCTCTGAGTTGGGTACCGGTTTCATGCCGGAAGCGAAAACGACCCGGCGGGTGCGCAGTTTTCCGGTTCCCGATTCCTACAACCTGCCCGTCGGGATAACACAGGAGGCGCTGGGCGACTACTACGCCGATGCGGTAAAAGCGGCGATCGACGCCTTCGAAGCGGAGGGGGTCAAGCTGGCGGGGCTGTTAATCTGCCCCGATTTTGCCAACGAGGGACTGGTGAATGTACCCGCCGGTTTCATGGACAAGGCGGTGGCCGCGGTGCGCGCCGCCGGTGGCCTCTATATTGCCGATGAGGTGCAGGGCGGATTCGGCCGCACCGGTCACCACTGGTGGTCGCACCAGGCCTATGGCCCGGTCCCGGATATCGTGACCCTGGGCAAGCCCATGGGTAACGGGCACCCCATCTCCGGGGTAGTGGCACGCCCCGAGCTGATCGACCAGTTTGGCGAGTGGGCCATGTATTTCAACACCTTTGGCGGAAATCCCGTGTCCTGCGCGGTGGCACTGGCCGTCCTGGATGTCCTGGAGCAGGAACAACTGCTGGAGAACGCCCGGGACACTGGCGCCTATGTGGCGGCGGGGCTGCGGCGGCTGCAGGATAAACACGCGATCATAGGCGATGTGCGTGACAAGGGGCTGTTCTTCGGGGTCGAACTGGTGTCGGACCGGGCGGGCAGGACCCCGGCGACGGGCGAAGCCGGCCGGCTGGTCAACGCCATGCGCCACAAGGGGGTCCTGATCAGCCGGATCGGGCGCCACGACAATGTCCTCAAGATGCGCCCTCCCATGCCTTTTTATCGCGAGCATGCGGACCTGTTACTGGCCACCCTGGGAGAATGCCTGGATGAATTGTGAACCCGGCGGCGAAACCGACTTCTACGCGCTGAGTCACGAGGACCAGGCCGCATGCATGCGCGAGCTGGCGACCCTGGCTCTGGCGCAATGGGACATCGGCGCCGCCCGGCTGGAACTGATCAAGTATCGCGAAAATGCGGTATTCAGTGCCAGCACCGGCGACGGTACGCGCTACGCGGTTCGCATCCACCGGGCCGGGTACCACACCGACGCGGAGTTGCACTCGGAGTTGCAGTGGATGGCTGCACTGGCGGACTGCGGTATCGAGGTGCCCGCCCTGCTGCCTACCAGCGCGGGGGAGGCTTTCGCGGTCGTCAGCGGGGCTGGCGTGCCGGAGCCGCGACAGATAGACGTATTCGCATGGGTGGAGGGGCACCCCCTGGGCGCCACGGAAACAGGTGTCGCCGACCCGGGTACCGTGAGTGACAACTACTACACCATCGGTGCCCTGGCGGCGCGCCTGCACAACCAGGCCAGTGGCTGGACGCTGCCGACGGGGTTTACCCGCCACGCCTGGGACATCCCGGCGCTGGTGGGACCGGCGCCCCTGTGGGGCCCCTTCTGGGAGCTCGAGGCGCTAACGGAGGACGAGCGGGCGTTGTTGCAGCGCGCCAGGGAGCGCGTTGCCAGCGACCTGCAAGCCTACGCTGCGGCGCCGGAAAATGCTGACAGATACAGCCTCATACACGCTGATTTTGTAGCGGAAAACCTGATCGTGGACGGCGACCGGGTGCGTCTCATCGACTTTGACGATGCCGGTTTCGGCTGGCATCTGTTCGAACTGGCTACCGCACTCTACTTCGAGATGGAGGCCGACTATCTCGAGCGGGCCTACGCGGCTCTGGTGGCGGGTTATCGCAGCCAGCGCGAGTTGCCGGAGGAGCAGTTGCAGTACATGCCCCTGTTCTTCCTGGCGCGCAGCTTCACCTACCTGGGTTGGGTGCACACCCGCTTCGAAACCGAGACCGCCCGTGAATTGACACCCATGCTGGTGACGAAGGCCTGCAAGCTGGCGCGGGATTACCTGCGGGAGTGAGTCATGCTCTGGGCGCAAGCGGCCTAAGCTTAAGTATCAACCCGCACTCCAGGCCAACAGCTGTTTGCTACTTTCGAATAATTTAACCGGCCAGCGGCATTGGTTAGGCTGGATGCTCGACTCGGTGATTGGGTGGGGAATCTTACAGTGATAGATATTGTTGCCAGGAAAGCCGCTACCGGAGAAGTCTGTATCAACAAGGCCAGGATGCATTTGGCCAGGCATGAATGGGGGCTGGCGAGGATGGCCCTGGAGGACGGGCTCAGCAAGGGTGGGCTCAACGACCACTTCGAGGCCGAGAAGTTGTTGCAGGATATCTGCAGAAGACTGCACAATGGCCCGGAGCTGGACCGGATGGTCGGCTAGCTCCCGCAGTGCCGGCCCCGGCCCGGGAGTTCAACAGTCAGGCGCCCTGGTGCTGCCGTGGAGAACATTGTGGGAACAACGACTGAAACAGCGGCAGTAGCGGCCGTGCTGGACAGCTATATCGATGCCTGCCGGCGCGGCGATGTCGACCTGCTCAGGGAGATTTTCCATCCCGACGCGGCGATGAATGGCTACCTGGCAGGATCCCTGCTGGTGGGAGGACCGGAACCCTTTTTTGAGGCGGTTGCAGGCAATCCCTCGCCCGCTGCCACAGGTGCCGCCTACTCGGCGGTAGTCGGTAATGTCACCGTCGATGGCCGTCAGGCCACCGGAACCATCCGGGAAAAAGGTTTTCTGGGCATGGATTTCAACAACTATTTCCAGCTCCTTGAAATAGATGGTAACTGGAAAATTGTCGCCAAGCTGTTCGAGTCGCACTGATGCCCGGTGAACTTAAAAAGGGCGTCGCCCGGATGGTGCAGGAGGCGCGCGATCGCATCGAACAGATCGATGCTGCCGACGCCATTCCACTACACACGGATCCGACGGTCGTCATTGTCGACCTGCGCGATGTGCGCGAACGCCAGCGCGAGGGCTATATCCCGGGGAGTTTCCACTGCCCGCGAGGTATGGTGGAGTTCTGGGTCGATCCACAGAGCCCGTATTTCAAGGAGATTTTTGCCCGCGAGGCCAGGTTCGTGTTTCACTGCGCCTCGGGCTGGCGTTCGGCGCTAACCGTCGCCACCCTGCAGGATATGGGGTTTGCAAACTGCGCCCATATCACCCACGGCTTTACCTCCTGGCGGGAAGCCGGCGGCCCCCTGGAGTTTCCGGAAAATTAAGCCCTGGCGGCGCAACTGCGCGCCCGGGGGCGGTCACTCGGGCGGGTAGTACTGTTTTACCCGCTGGTCGATCTTGCCAAACACGGACTCGCCTGCAGCGTTTTTCATTTCAATCTCGATACGGTCACCGAAAGACATGAACGGGGTGCTGGGTTTGCCGTCGGCAATGGTTTCCAGGCAGCGCACCTCCGCCAGGCAGCAGGAACCGTCAGGGCTGCCCTGGTTGGCGACCGTGCCCGACCCGATGATCGTGCCCGCTACCAGGGCCCGGCTCTTGGCGGCGTGCTGGATCAACTGGCCGAAATCGAAGGTCATGTCGACCCCGGCATTGGGGGAGCCTATCTTCGTACCGTTGAGGGTGCAGAGCATGGGCAGGTGCAGTTTGGCCCCGTCCCAGGCGTCTCCCAGCTCGTCGGGAGTGACCGCGACCGGGGTGAATGAGGTCTGGGGCTTGGACTGGTAAAAGCCGAATTGCTTGGCCAGTTCCGCCGGAATCAGGTTGCGCAGGGAGACATCGTTGACCAGGGCGATCAGCTTGATATGTTGCCGCGCCGCCTGGGCCTTGATGCCCGCCGGTACATCGTCGGTGAAAACGACCACCTCGGCCTCGAAATCTATGCCCCAGTCCTCGCTCTCGACCAGCACGTCCTCGTTGGCGCCGATAAAGGCGTCGGAGGCGCCCATGTAGATCAGCGGGTCGCTCCAGAAAGACTCCGGCAACTCGGCGCCTCGGGCCTTGCGCACCAGCTCCACGTGGGTCACGTAGGCGCTGCCGTCGGCCCAGTGGTAGCAGCGGGGCAGGGGAGCGGCGGCGCGGCTGGTGTCAAATGCGAATTCGCCCTCGACCCAGCCGGCCTGGAGATTGTTGTAAAGTGCCTGCAGCCTGGGCTCGCACCTGGCCCAATCGTCCATCGCCGCCTGCAGGGTGGGTGCGATATCGGTGGCGGCCACGGCCCGGGTGAGGTCGCGGCTGACCACCACCAGTTCACCGTCGCGGCCGGATTTGAGGCTGGCTAGTTTCATGTCCTGTTACCTTGTCGATTTTTCAGGGGTTGAAGTTCTTTTTGATGCCGTCCCAGCACTTGATGTAGTCGCGCTGGCGCAGGCTGGTTTCCATGGCCCATTTGGTGGGCTGGATCACGTAGCGGGATTCCAGCATGAAGGCCATGGTATCGCGATAGCGGTCGGGTTTCAGTTCCGCCTGGCTGGCTTTTTCAAATGCCGCCGCCTCCGGGCCGTGGGGACTCATGCAATTGTGCAGGCTGCAGCCGCCGGGCACGAAGCCCTCTTCCTTGGCGTCGTAGGTACCCTCGATCAGCCCCATGAACTCGCTCATCACATTGCGGTGGTACCAGGGCGGGCGGAAGGTATCCTCCGCCACCATCCAGCGCGGCGGGAAGATAACGAAGTCTATGCTGGCCACCCCGGGGGTGTCGGAGGGTGAGGACAACACCGTGTAGATGCTGGGGTCCGGGTGGTCGTAGCTCACCGTGCCCATCACGTTGAAGCGCGCCAGGTCGTACTTGTAGGGCGCCGAGTTGCCGGTCCAGGCCACCACGTCCAGCGGGGAGTGATCGATAGCCGCGCGATAAAAGTGCCCGGCGAACTTGCACAGCAGCTCGAAGTCCCCCTCCAGGTCCTCGTAATGCGCCTGGGGATACTGGAAATCCCGGTCGTTGGCATAGCCGTTGGCGCCCACCGGGCCGCGCTCGGGCAGCAGCAGCGGGGCGCCGTAGTTTTCCGCGAGATAGCCGCGGGCGTTTTCGCTGAGCAGGTCCACCGCGAACTTCATGCCCCGGGGTATGACGGCGATCTCCCCCGGTCGCAGCTGGATTCTCCCGCACTCGGTGCGCAGCAGCAGCTCGCCCAGCTGGGGAATAAACAGCAGCTCCCCGTCGGCGCAGTAAAAGTAGCGCCCCTGCATGGAGCGATTGGCCGCGTACAGGTGAATACCCATGCCCGCCTGGGCCATGGCATCGCCATTGGCGGCGATGGTGGTCAGGCCCTCGATGAAATCGGTCGGGTGCTGTGGTAACTCCAGCGGGTCCCAGCGCAGCATGTTGGGGGGCGTGGCTATCTCGGTAATGGGGGCGGTGCGGACGCCCTGCTGCTGCCAGGGCTGGTAATCCCCCTGCAGGGCCGAAGGGCGTATCCGGTAGAACCAGTTGCGCCGGTTCTGGGCCCGCGGGGCGGTAAACGCGGTGCTGTTGAACTGCTCCGCATAGAGGCCGTAGTTCACCCGCTGCGGGCTGAACCTGCCCACCGGCAGGGCGCCGGGTAGGGCCTCGGTTTCGTGTTCGTTGCCGAAGCCGTGCAGGTATTGCAGGTCATTCAGCACCTTGCTGCTGTCACTGGTCATCTTGGGTCTCACTGTTCAACTGGCTGGCAATAGCGAGCGCCTGTTGCAGAATCGCCTGGTCGCCGACCTGGTTGGCCAGCAGCAGGATCAAACGGGCGTTTATCTGCTCACTCTGCTGCGGGCTGCGATCGCGGTGGATATCCGCCAGGGCGGCGTAAAAGGCATCGGCGTCGGAAAAATTGGGTTCGAGAATCAGTTCGCTCATGCGGCTTGCTCCGGCGGTAATTCAGCTCCCATGGCGCGACGCAGGGCCCTGGAGATCTTGTCGGCGTCCAGGTCCCGCCAGCGGGCGGCAATGTGCTGGTCGGGCCGGATCAGGTACACGGCGGACTCCCGCAGGTTATAGCGCTCAGCCAGTACGCCTTTCTCGTCCGCGAGGTGAACAGTGGCGGTGCCGTCCTCCGGCGCCGCGTCCACGCGGATGACCCGGATGTTCCCGGCCAGAGGGGCCAGGGCGGTGGTCATCTCAGCCAGGTCAGCCAGCCCGGCGCCGTCAAATTCCCCCTTCAGGAGTACGCTGAAGTGGTTACCCAGGTGATTGAGCAGCCAGCCGCTGCCGTTGCCGCCCTTGACCGGCGCGTCGGTGCAGGGCGAACCGGGTCGCATACCGGGCTTGAAATCGTCGCTGTCGGGGGTGTTCAAAGGGCTGCTTTCATAGGTGCAGGGTTTCGACAGGCGCCCGCTGTTGACCAGCGCCCGGGCGAAGGGGTAAGTGCGCGCCAGCTCCAGCACCGTGTCGCGGAACACCCTGGTGATATGGTTTTTGGGCGTCATGAAATCGGTGGCGCGAGTGGAGTTCAGGATGTTTTCGCTGGCGCCGTGCTGGCGCTCGCTATCGTAGGTCTGCAGCAGCGCCTGCGGTGCGCGCCCCTGCAGCACGGCCGCCAGTTTCCAGCCCAGGTTCTCTACGCTCTGCAGGGCGCCGTTGGCGCCGCGGGCGCCGAAGGGGGAGACCTGGTGGGCCGCGTCGCCGATGAACAGTACCCGGTGGTGGATAAAGGAATCCATCTTGCGGCAGCGGAAAGTGTAGACGCTGGCCCACTCCAGTTCCCATTCCATGTCCTTGCCGAGCATGGCCTCCACCCGCGGGCGGATATTCTCGATTTTCTTCTCCTCCTCGGGGTCGGCGTCCCAGCCCAGCTGGAAGTCGATGCGCCACACGTTGTCCGCCTGCTTGTGCAGCAGGGTGGACTGGTCCGGGTGGAAGGGCGCGTTGAACCAGAAGCGACGCTCCGCCGGGAAATCCGCCTTCATGATGATATCGGCGATGAGGAAGCGGTCCTCGAAGACCTGGCCCTTGCTCTCCAGGCCGAGGGCTGTGCGGATCGGGCTGTTGGCGCCGTCCGCCACCAGCAGGTAGTCGCAGCTCAGGCGGTAGTCACCGTCCTGTGTCTGTACCGTGATCGCGGCGCCGTGATCGTCCGTGGTGACCTCGCTGACCTTGTGCAGCCAGCGCAGCTCGATTTCCGGCATCTGCATGCAGCGGTCCACCATGTACTCTTCCATGTAGTACTGCTGCAGGTTGATGAAGGCGGGCACCTTGTGATCCGGTTCCGGCAACAGGTTGAACTCGTAGATCTGCTCCTCGCCGAAGTACACCTTACCCAGGTTCCAGGTTACGCCCTTGTCGAGCATGGCCTGGCCACAACCGTAGCGGTCGCAGATTTCCAGGGTGCGCTTGGCGAGGCAGATAGCGCGCGAGCCCACGCTGACCGTGTTGTTGTCGTCCAGCACCACGGTGGGCACGCCCTGCAGGGCCAGGTCCATGGCCGCGGCCAGCCCGGCGGGCCCGCCGCCGACGATGATCACCGGGTGGTGCACCGGCTGTGCCGCATCCTGGTCCGGGCTGCGGATGTAGGGGTATTCGGGGTTCGTGTAGCTGCCTGGCATCTGCTGTGCGCCGCTAATTATAGTTGCAAATGAGAATAATATAGTGGGGTTCGGGGTGATAATCAAGCATAAAGCGGGGATATATTTCAATCCGTCTTGTGATACTCGCTCCCAATAGTTTTATATGCAACTATAATGTGGTAAGTTGTGCCGCCTTTTCCGAAAACACAGGTGACTGACCCATGGCTAAAAAACCCTTCGCATCCTCTGCCGACCTGGGCGAGAAAGTAGAAACCCTGGAAGTGCTGGCGGACGGTGTCTACGCCCTGACCGCAGAGGGAGACCCCAATGTCGGCGCCATCGAGGCCGAGGACTTCCTCATCGCCTTCGAGGCCCGGGCCACCCCCAGGGCCGCCAGCGACTGGCTGGAAAAACTGCGCGAGCACACCGACAAGCCGGTCAAGTACCTGGTGCTGTCTCACTATCACGCGGTGCGTGTGCTCGGTGCCTCGGCATTTGCGGCCGAGTCGATTATTGCCCACGAAAATACCCGCCTGCTGATAGAGGAGCGGGGCAAGGAGGACTGGGACAGTGAGTTCGGGCGCATGCCGCGCCTGTTTCGCGAGCCGGAAGGTATCCCGGGCCTGACCCATCCGGATATCGTGTTCAACGACCGGCTGGAGATTCCCCTGGGCGGGGACCGCGGCGACCTGGTACTGCAATACTGCGGTCGCGGGCACACCGCTGGTGATATCTGCGCCTGGGTACCGAAGCACAAAATCCTGTTCGCGGGGGACCTGGTGGAGGCCGCTGCGGCCCTGTATACCGGCGACGCCTTCCATTTCGACTGGTCCAGCAACACCCTGGACGCGGTCAAGGCCTTCGAGGCGGAAGTGCTTATCGGCGGTCGTGGCGCTACCGCCCATGGCCGCGCCGCCGTGGATGCCGCTATCGAACAGACCCGCGGTTTCCTGCAGGGCATGATCGAGAAGGTGGGCGAAATCCACCGCAATGGCGGCACCTTGAAGCAGGCCTTTGAAGCCACCCACACCCACCTCTCCCCCAAGTTCGGCATGTGGCCCATTTTCGAGCACTGCCTGCCCTTCGACGTGCAGCGCCTGTGGGACGAGATGGACGGCATCGACTGGCCGCGTATCTGGACCGCCGAGCGCGACCAGGAAGTCTGGGACAAATTGCAGGACTGAGAGCGTGCAGGAAATGGCATCCGCTGGTCGCACCGACCTCAGGCTGGGCAGCTTCCTGCCCTATGTCCTCAACAACCTCGCTGAACGGGTCAGTGCCGGCCTGTCGGGTATCTATGCGGATGAGTTCGAGCTGAGCATCCCCGAGTGGCGGGTGCTGGCCAACCTGGCGGAGCACGGCACCCTCAACGCCCGCCAGATCGTCGAGTTCACTACCATGGAGAAGAGCAAGGTATCCCGGGCGGTGAATAATCTTTCCCAGCGCGGCCTGCTCAGCCAGCGGCGTGCCGCCGGTGACAGTCGCGCCAAGGACCTGCAATTGACCGGGGCGGGCGAGGCGCTGTATCGCCGTATCGTGCCCCGGGTACTGGCCTGGGAGCGGGATCTGCTGGACGTGCTCAGCCCCGGGGAGTACCGGGACCTGATGTACATCCTGGACAAGCTCGGTAAACGCCTGGGAGCGGGGGCCTGAGTGCGGGCGGTGACCGCCATGGCCGCCCGACTGTCTCGATCGAGATAAGCGGTAGCACCGGTACGCTGTACTGAACACAATAATGCGAGCCGGCAGACCCGGCCGAAGGAGAAGCGACTATGGCAGATCTGTTTGACAACCCCATGGGACTGGACGGTTTCGAGTTCGTCGAATTCACCGCGCCCCAGGAGGGTGTGCTGGAGCCAGTGTTCGAGGTGATGGGCTTCACCAAGGTGGCCGTGCACCGCTCCAAGCAGGTGGCCCTGTGGCGCCAGGGCAATATCAATTTCATTACCAACTACGAGCCCGGCAGTCACGCCTATTACTACGCCCGCGAGCACGGCCCCTCCGCCTGCGGCATGGCGTTCAGGGTGCGCAACGCCAGGCACGCCTACGAGCAGGCGCTGGAGCGGGGAGCGGAGCCGGTGGTGGTCGAGACCGGCCCTATGGAGTTGCGGCTGCCGGCGATCAAGGGCATAGGCGGCGCTACCGTCTACCTGATCGATCGCTACGAGGATGGCGTCAGTATCTACGATATCGACTTTACCTGGCTGGAAGGCGTGGAGCGACGACCGGTGGGTTGCGGCTTCCACACCCTCGACCACCTCACCCATAACGTCTACCGCGGGCGCATGCAGTACTGGGCGAACTATTACGAAAAATTGTTCAATTTCCGCGAGATACGCTACTTCGACATCAAGGGCGAGTACACGGGGCTGTTGTCCAAGGCGATGACCGCCCCCGACGGCAAAATACGCATTCCCCTTAACGAGGAGAGCTCCGGTGGCGGCCAGATCGAGGAGTTCCTTATGGCCTACAACGGCGAGGGCATCCAGCATATCGCCTTCGCCTGTGACGACCTGCTGGCCTGCTGGGACAAGCTGAAAGCCCGCGGCCAGAAGTTCATGACGCCGCCCCCTGCGACCTATTACGAGATGCTCGAGGAGCGCCTGCCCGGGCACGGCGAGCCGGTCGAGGAGCTGCGCAAACGCGGCATTCTGCTGGACGGCAGTACCGAGGGCGGGCAGCCGCGCCTGCTGCTGCAGATTTTCTCCGAAACGGCCCTGGGGCCGATGTTCTTCGAGTTTATCCAGCGCAAGGACGACGAGGGTTTCGGGGAGGGTAACTTCAAGGCGCTGTTTGAGAGTATCGAACGTGACCAGGTGGCCCGGGGGGTGATCGCCAGTCCCTGAGCCGCAGTATCAACCAGCGGGCGGGCGCAGCGGCGCTTACCCCGGGGTGGGAATCAGCACGGGATAGCGGTCGCAATCCAGCGGCTGCCCCGACACCAGGGTATCGCAAACCAGCGGCTGGCTGAGCCCCGGGCGCAGGTCGTACACCACATCGTCGCCGGTGTAGCGGATGGTGTAACCGCGCCGCCTGCGGTTCTGCAGGCGATTCCCGCCGGCGCCGTGCACGGTCATGGCGTGGAACAGGTAGGCGTCGCCGGGTTCCAGGTCCCAGGACACAATGTCATAGCTGTCGCGGTCCGCCTCGATATCCGGGATATCCTCGAACTCGGGATTGCGCTCGTAGGGGCTGATGGCCTCGGTTTTGCCGAAGGTTTCCGGCTGGAACCAGCGGTTCCAGCGATGGGAGCCGCGAATGAATTCCAGGCGGCCGTTGTCGGCGGTGGTCTTGTCCAGCGCTATCCAGATCGACAGCACCTGCCAGCCGCGGATCGGCCAGTAGGGCTGGTCGTTGTGCCAGCGGGTGCGCTGGCTCATGGCCGCTTCCTTGACGAACAGCTGGTCGTAGAGCAGGTTGACCTTGTCGCTGCCGAAAAATGCCTGGGCAAGGGCGGGCAGCTGTGAATTTACGCAGATGTCCCTGAAGGTCGGGTGGGTCTCCCACAGGCGCAGGTTGCCGTGGAACAGGCCCTCGTCGGACTGGTAGCCGTGAAAGAAGGGGCCCGGCTCGCGGATGTCGTCCTCGATTGCCGCGGCCAGCCGCTGCAGTTGCGCGGGCGCTATGAGGCCGCGCAGGGGCACCACCCCGTCGGCATTGTAGGCGTCGATATCTGCCTGTTGCACCTTGTAGCTCATGGCTTGTCTCCCTCGTCCTCTTCCAGTTTCTCGACCAGTTCATTCAGCAGTTCATACAGCAGTTCCAGTTTTCCGTAACCGAACTTCGCGGTGATGTGGGCGTAGCGGGCCTCGTTGATGGGCGACAGCGCCTCGAACAGCTGTCGCCCGAGAGGGGTGATCGATACCATGGAACGACGCTGGTCGTCGCTTGCCGTTCTGCGTTCCACCAGGCCGCGCCGGTGCAGGTTCTGCAGGATGCGTGACAGGCTGGGCATGAGCAGGGCGCAGCGTTCGGCGATCTCGCTGGCGTCCAGCTCATCCTCTTCCACCAGCACCCGGATGACCCGCCATTGCTGGGGCGACAGGTCGCGCTCCTTCAGGGCGGGGCTGAACTTGCGCATGACCGCTTCCCGCGCCTTCAGCAGGGCCATGGGCAGCGAGCGGTCGAACTGCCGCATCGGCAATTCAGGTGGTCGGGTCATCGATCACCCCGTTGCGCAGCAGGCCTATACCCGGCACCTCGATTTCGACCACGTCCCCGGGCACCAGGTACCTGGGCGGGTCGAAACGTGCGCCCGCGCCCAGCGGGGTGCCCGTGGAGATCAGGTCGCCGGGTTTGAGAATGAAGAAGGTAGACAGGTAGCTGATCAGGTAGGCGAAGGGAAACATCAGGTTGGCGGTCGTGTCGTGCTGGCGCCGCTCGCCGTTCACGCGGGTGCTGAGGGCCAGGTCGTCGAAGGCGGCAAATTCGTCCGCGGTAACCAGCCATGGGCCGATACTGCCCGAATGCACGAAATTCTTGCCCTGGGTGACATTGAACTTGGCGTGGCGCACCCAGTCGCGCAGGGTGCCCTCGTTCATCAGGGTGAGTCCGGCGATGTGGTCCAGGGCCTCGGCCTGTGGAATGCGGTGCCCGGACTTGCCGATCACCAGCACGATTTCGCCCTCGTAATCCAGCTGCTCAGACTCCGGCGGCCGCCACAGGGGCTGCTCGTGGCCCGTGAATGAGTCGATGGTGCGCATAAACAGGCTGGGCCACTCGGGGTCGTCGGAGCCGTCCCGGTATTCGCTGTTGCGGTTGGCGTAGTTGACGCCGATGCAGGCGATCTTCTCTGGGGTGGTGATGGGGGGCAGGTAGTGGATGGCCGCCGGGTCCACATCGGGTTCCAGGCCCGCGGCGCGCTGCATCATGTCGGCCAGGCCGCCATCCCGCAACAGCTGCTGCAGGCTGCCGCCGAAGCGCGCGCCCAGGTCGATCAGGCCCTTGTCTGTCGCCACCCCCCAGCTGGGCCCGGTGTTCGCGGAGAACGAGAGAAAGCGCATGGCAGGTTCCTTATATATTAACAGGTTAAATAATATGGCAAGAGTGATCGCGACGCAAGCACCAGCCGGGACCGGTTTGTGGGCATTCAAAAGCTGTAAAATATACTATCTGGTTATATTCACCCTCCGTTCTCGCCGGCAGCTTTACGAAAACTACTTAACATGTTATATTTAATTCCTGAATCGCTACAGTCTTCCGGAGGTCGATCCGCCATGTCCGAGTTTGAGTCCAACCGCAGCGCCGCAGAGTCCTACCTGCGACCCTACCGGGACGCTGTCACCGGCCATTACATCAACGGCGCCATGGTGGTTCCCGCCGGCTGTGAGACCTTCGACAACCTCACGCCCACCGACAACAGCTCATTGGGGCGGGTCGTCGCCGGCAGCGCGGCGGATGTGGACGCCGCCTGTGAAGCCGCCGAGTCCGCCTTTGCCGACTGGCGCGATATGCCCGGCGCCGCGCGCAAGAAGCTGCTGCACCACTTTGCCGACAAGATCGTGGAGCGGGCGGAGGAGATCGCCCTGGTGGAGAGCATGGACTGCGGCCAGCCCATTCGTTTCATGCAGCAGGCGGCGATCCGCGGGGCGGCCAATTTCCGCTTTTTCGCCGACCGGGCACCTGAGGCCCGCAACGGCCTGGCCCTGCACCAGGACGAGCACACCAACTACACCCTGCGCACCCCTATCGGGCCGGTGGCGGTGATCACGCCCTGGAATACACCGTTCATGTTGTCCACCTGGAAGATTGCGCCGGCGCTCGCCGCGGGATGTACGGTGGTACACAAACCCGCCGAGCTGAGTCCACTGACCGCGATGATCCTGGCCGACATCAGCCGCGAGGCGGGTATTCCCCCCGGGGTCTGGAATACCGTCAACGGTTTGGGCGAGGTGGCGGGCAAAACCCTGACCGAGCACCCCGCCATGAGGGCGGTGGCGCTGGTGGGCGAAACGGCCACGGGTTCCCATATCATGCGCCAGGGCGCCGCCACCCTGAAACGCATGCACTTCGAACTGGGCGGCAAGAACCCGGTGCTGGTATTCGACGATGCCGACTTCGACCGGGCCCTGGATGCGGTGGTGTTCATGATCTACAGCCTCAATGGCCAGCGTTGCACCTCCAGCAGCCGCCTGCTGATCCAGAGCGGGATCCGCGACCGCTTTATCCGTGCCCTGGAGGAGAGAGTGAAGTCTCTGCGGGTAGGGCATCCACTCGATCCACAGACGGAAGTGGGCCCCCTGGTCCATACCGGCCATTTCGACAAGGTCATGAGCTACATGGATGCCGCGCGCGAGGATGGCGCGACCATCGCCATCGGGGGTGAGCGCCGCGCGGACCTGGGCCCCGGCAACTACTTCACGCCCACCCTGTTTACCGGCGCCAATAACAGCATGCGCATCGCCCGGGAGGAAATATTCGGCCCCGTGCTGACGGCCATAGACTTCGATACCGAGGAGGAGGCAGTGCGGATCGCCAACGACACGCCCTATGGCCTGAGCGCCTACGCCTGGACCGGCGACACCGGCCGCGCGATGCGCCTTGCCAGGCGCATTGAAACCGGTATGTTATGGATCAACTCGGAAAACAACCGCAACCTGCCATCACCGTTCGGCGGGATCAAGATGAGCGGTATCGGTCGCGATGGCGGCGACTACAGTTTTGATTTCTATATGGAGACCAAAAACGTCTGTGTCGCCCACGATACCCACAAGGTGCCGATCCTCGGGGCAGTGTCATGAGTCTTTACTACCTGCAAAAACTGCTGTTCCAACTGAATCGCGACAGCGAGCTGCAACAGCGCTTCCTGGCTGACAGGGAGGCGGTGCTGGCAGCTTACAAGCTGGAGGACGAGGAGATCGAGGCGGTAACGAAACCGGATATCGGCAAACTCTACATTCTCGGCGTCAACGGCCAGTTACTGATGCATTACGCGGCCATGTGCGGTTACGCCTGGCCGGAGTATATCCAGGCCATGCGCGATGCGCTGGAGGAACATGGCAATGTCAGGGCCGGGCTGTACGTCACAACCGATGGTAAGGGGGCTATATGAGCCTGGTATTTGCCGGAGTGTGTTCCCACGGGCCGGGGATAACCGGCCGCAAGGCGATGGCGGATCCGGAGGATGTGGGCACGCTGTACGCAGCCATGGATGCTATGCGGCAGGCGCTGGAAGCCAGTCGCCCCGACGCCCTGATCGTGATCGCCGCCGAGCATTTCGCCAACTTCTTCATGGACAATATGCCCGCCTATTGCATGGGCATGGGGGAGGAGTACGAGGGCCCGATCGAGGACCCGGACTGGCTGGGTATAGCGCGCACCACCGTGCCGGGCGCCCCCGACCTCTCCCGGCGCCTGATCGAGGCCACCCTGCAGGACGTCGACGTGGCTTACGCCCAGGAGTGGAAATTCGACCACGGCATCATGGTGCCGCTGCATTTCCTGACCCCGCGCTACGATCTGCCGATCATCCCGGTCAATATCAACTGCCAGGGGCCGCCCATCACGCCGCTGCACCGGGCCTGGGCTTTCGGCCAGGCGCTGCGCAGGGCCTGCGACTCGGTGCCGGAGCGGATCGCCCTGGTGGGTACCGGCGGCATCTCCCACTGGCCGGCCACACCTGACTCGGGCAAGATCAACGAGGCCTGGGACCGGGATTTCCTGCAGCGCTGGGCGAGCAATGATCGCGAGCGCCTGCTGGCTTACAGCGATGAGCAGACTTACCTGGAAGCCGGGCAGGGCGGTTTCGAGATCCGCACGTTCATCGCGGTGTCCGGCGCCACCGCGGGTTGTCCGGCCACCGTGCATTACTACCGGCCGATACCGATTTTCGCGGTGGGCTGCACCGTGGGTATTGCCGAGCTGGGGGAGGTGGCCTGATGGCGCATTTCATCTACGAGTACTCGGCAAACCTGCCCGCTGCGGAGCTCGACCTGCCGGGGCTGATGGCAAAGATGCACGATGCGGCTGCGGCCAGCGGTGTATTCCCGCTGGCGGGCCTGCGCAGCCGGGCTATCCGCTGTGAGGAATTTCGCGTCGGCGATGGCAATCCCGACCACGGCTTCCTCAACCTGAGCATGAAAGTGGGTCGCGGTCGCGATATCGACACGCGCATGAACATCGGCAGGGTCCTGTTCGATATACTCATCGATCACCTGCAGCCGCTGTTCGCCAGCAGGGGGCTGGCAGTATCCTTCGAGATGCGCGAGCTGGATGCGCAGGTAAAATTCAATCACAAGAATATCTGAGTGCCATCATGCTGACAGCGCAACAGATTGCCGAAGCCGTCGCAACCCTGCACGGCGCGGAGTTGGAGAGGCGGCAGGTGCCCGCGCTCACGCTTACCTATCCGGGCATGGATCTCGAGGACGCCTACGCGGTGCAGCAGGGCTGGGTGGCGCGCAAGCTGGCGGAGGGCCGCCGGGTTATCGGTTACAAGATCGGCCTGACCTCCCGCGCCATGCAAATGGCCATGAAAATTGATACCCCGGACTACGGTGTACTGCTCGACGATATGCTGTTCCCCAATGGCGGCAGCGTCGCCGCCGGCCGGTTCACCGACCCCCGCATCGAGGTGGAGTTGGCCTTCGTCATGAAAAATCACCTGGCCGGGGAAGATGTCAGCCTGGATGAGGTGCTGGAGGCCACCGACTACGTGGTGCCCGCCCTGGAACTGATCGCCGCCCGCAGTTATCGCACGGACCCGGGTACGGGCTATACCCGCACCGTGGTCGATACCATTGCCGACAATGCGGCCAACGCCGGTATCATCCTGGGCGATGCCAGGGTAAAACCCGCGGATATCGACCTGCGCTGGGCCGGCGCCATGCTGTTCCTCAACGGCGAGATCGAGGAGACCGGCCTGGCAGCGGGGGTCATGAACCATCCCGCCCACGGCATCCGCTGGGTGTGCAAACGTTTTGCGCCCCACGGTATCGGCCTCGAGCCCGGCCAGGTCATCCTGTCGGGATCGTTTACCCGGCCGGTTGTGGTCGGGCCGGGGGACCATATCCTCGCGGATTACGGCCCGCTGGGGAATATCGAAGTAACTTTCAGCTGAGCGGAGCGCCCATGGACCTACCTCACAACCGTTTCCAGCGCGCCATGGCCTCCGGCCGGCCCCAGTACGGGCTGTGGCTGGGCCTGCCGGACGTCAGCGCCGCGGAAATAGCCGCCGGCGCCGGCTTTGACTGGCTGTTGATCGACCACGAGCACGCGCCTTTCGAACTGGCGGACATCCTGGCCCACCTGCAGGTGCTGGCGGCCTATGACGTGGCGCCCATCGTGCGGCCCGTGGATGACAATCCGTCCCTGTTGAAAAAACTGCTGGATATCGGGGTCCAGTCCTTCCTGGTTCCCATGGTGGAAAGCGCCGCGCAGGCCCGGGCCATCGTCTCGTCCCTGCATTATCCGCCCCGGGGCAATCGGGGGCTGGGCACTTCCCTGGCGCGGGCGGCCCGCTGGAACCAGGTGCCGGGCTACCTGCACAAGGCCAACGATGAAATCTGCCTGATCGTGCAGGTAGAATCGGTGACGGGCCTGGCGAACCTGGCAGAGATACTGGCGGTAGAGGGCGTGGACGGGGTGTTTATCGGTCCCTCGGACCTGTCCGCGGATATGGGGCACCTGGGCGACGCCGGCCATCCCGAGGTGGTGGCCGCGGTGGGCGCCGCGCTGGAGACCATTGCCGCGGCGGGCAAGCACGCCGGTGTATTGTGCCTGGACCCGGCCCTGGTCGAGCACTACCGCGCCCGCGGCGCCGGTTTCATCGGCGTAGGCGTCGATACCGTGATTCTCGCCCGCGGGGCCGGCGAACTGGCGCGAGCCTTCAAATCGGGCCCGACCCGCTCCGATGGCCCGGACGCAGGTTACTGAGGGCGCCCGGCTCAGCCGGTCGCTGAGTGCCTGGCCCGCCAGCGTATGGGCAGCGACTTCACCCCGCGCTGGAAGTTGGAGCGCAGGAAGCGCGGCTGGTCGATGGCCTCGACCCGGTCGAAGCGCTGGGTCAGCTGGGTGAAGATGGCCCGCATCTGCGCCACCGCCAGCTGGGCGCCCAGGCAGAAATGGGGACCGTAGCCGAAGCTGAGGTGCGGGTTGGGTTCGCGGCGGATATCGAACTCCGCGGCCTGCGGGAAGACGCGCTCGTCGTAATTGGCTGACAGGAACGAGACCACCACCTTGTCGCCGCGCCGGATGCGGGCGCCGGCCAGCTCCGTGTCGCAACTGGCGGTGCGGCGGAAATTCATCACCGGTGTCCACCAGCGCAGCATCTCCTCCACCGCGCCGGGTACCAGCGCCGGGTCCGCCTGCAGGGCGCGCCAGCTGTCCGGGTGTTGCAGCAGGGCGATCATGCCGCCGGGGATGCCGTTGCGCAGGGTCTCGTTGCCGGCCACCGCGAACAACCAGAACATATTCTCGAATTCCTCCAGGGTGACCCGCCCGTCGACGGCGTCCACCTGGGCCAGCAGGGTGGAGACCACGTCGTCGCCCGGATTGCGCCGCTTTTCCTCCGCCAGCAGGTGGGCGTAGCGATACAGGTCGGGCATGCCCCCCCGGGCGCGGGGGTCGGGCATGCGACCGTCGCTGTCGGGCTGCGGTCGCAGCTGCAGGGCTTCCCGGGCGATGGCGCTGCCGCCCTGCTGATCGAAGGCGTTGGAGACGGCGTAATCCGGATCCTGGTAGCCGATGACCCGGTTGGCCCAGTCAAACATCAGGTAGCGGTCCTGCTGGGGCAGCCCGAAGATATCCGCCAGGCACAGCAGCGGCATATCGGCGGCGATATCCTTGACGAAATCACATTCGCCGTCGCTGGCAGCGCCGATCACCCGGTCCAGGATGTGGCGGGCGTGGTCATTGATCTGCTGTTCCAGCTGGATAATCGCCTTCGAGTTGAAGGCGTTGATCAGCAGGCGGCGCAGCCGGGTGTGCTCGGGGGGATCCATGTTGAGCATCATCTTCTGGACGTAGGCCAGGTCTTCGGGGGTGGCCGGGTCGCGCAGCTGGGTGGCGCCCAGCTGCGAGGAAAAGGTCCTGGCGTTCTTCAGTACCTGCATGCACTCGGCGTGGCGCAGGACCAGCCAGAAGCCCCGGCCGCCGGGCCATTGGGGCAGTGCGTGCTCCTCCACCCAGAGCACCGCATGCTGCGCGCGCAGCGCCGCCAGCTCACTGGTGGGCACGCCCTGTTCGTAGCGCAGCGGGTCGTAAAGTAGTTCGAGATCAGTCTGGCTGGTGCTCACGGTCATGGCTTGGCAATGCCTCCTGCTGCCTGGAACCTATAATCTAGTGGTTCCGCTCTTCCAGGCAAACTATTTTAGGTATAAAATAGTTGCCCGGAATCCCAGTGCAGGTCCGCTTATGTGGAAACCACCGCAACGCATCAAGTATGTCCCTCTTGAGGAGGCCTGGCCATCCGCCGCGGAAACCGGCCGCTCGCGCCTGTTCGCGCCGGTGAGGGTGGGCAATCTGCAGCTGGAGCAGCGCACCTGGGTGCCGGCCATGGTGCCCTGGCGCGCCAGCGACGACGGCGAGGTCACGGCCGAGGTACTGGACTGGTATGGCCGCTTCGCCCGCGGCAGGCCCGGCGCCATCGTGGTGGAGGCCACCGGCATCCGCGATGTTCCCAGCGGGCCCCTGTTGCGCATCGGCCACGATCGCTACCTGCCGGGCCTGCGGCAGCTGGTCGACCGGGTGCACTCGGAAAGCGGCGGCCACACCAGGCTGTTCATCCAGATCATTGATTTCCTGGGCATCCGCCGGCGGCCGGAGCGGGAAAAATTCCTGCGCCGGTTCCTGCGGCTCACCGACCGCCATCGCCAGCTGCTGAGCGCAGCCGATGACGACACCCTGCGCGAGCAACTGTGCGCCATGGGAGACGATGAGCTGGCTGACATCCTCGAGCCGCGGGAGTTCGAGGCGCTGACCATGGGTCACCGGGAGCGGGTCACCGATGTCGACCTGCCCCATATCGCTGAACTGCCCCGGATCCTGCCCGGGCTGTTCGCCAGCGCCGCGGGGCGGGCCCGGGAGGCGGGCTTCGATGGCGTGGAACTGCATTACGCCCACGCCTACACCATGGCCTCTTTCCTGTCCGCCACCAATACCCGCAGCGACGGCTACGGCGGCAGCCTGGAAAACCGCCTGCGCCTGCCACTGGAGGTATACCGGGCGGTGCGCCAGGCGGTGGGCGAGCGCTTTGTGGTGGGTTGTCGCTTCCTCGCCCAGGAGTGCATCGAGAGCGGCTCCGGGGTGGAGGAGGCGGCCGGCATCGGGGTTGCCCTGGCCGACGCCGGCATGGACTTCCTGTCGCTGTCCCGGGGCGGCAAGTTCGATGATGCCAAACAGCCCAAGGTCGGGGAGGCGGCCTACCCCTATACCGGCGTCAGCGGTTACGAGTGCATGCCCGGTTATATCTCCGACGAGTTCGGCCCCTATGGCCGCAACATAGAGCCCACCGCCGCGATTCGCGCCGCGGTGCGGGCGGCCGGCTACCGCACCCCGGTGGTCGTGGCCGGCGGCATCCATACCTTCACCCAGGCCGAATCACTGCTGCAGCAGGACAAGGCGGATATCGTCGGCTTCGCCCGGCAGGCCCTGGCGGACCCGGACTGGTTTTTT
>CAVPIH010000018.1:0-151806 GCA_963704965.1 uncultured Gammaproteobacteria bacterium | reverse complement strand
ACGGGATCATCGTTGCCCACCGGGTCGTCGCCGTGACAGCAGGTGCGGGACCGAGCGAGCAGATGCTGATCACCAAAGGCGATGGAGAGCCCTACGCGACGGAAGCCCTGCGAACGAGCCATCTGCTCGGGATCGTCCGTGCGGTCGATCGTGACGGGCTCCCCGAGACCCGAGGTCTCGGGGACAGGAGTGGCCGGGCTGCCGCGCTCCTGTCACGCACCGCGGGAATCCTCGAGCGGGCGTCGCGCCGGCGGGGCTTTCCCACGCAAATCGTCCTCGGACGCGCGGCCGCGATGGTCCGCGCCGTCCTCTTCCGCTGGACCACGACCCTTGCCGAGGCAAGGGTGGTCACATCATCCGAGGGAGGGAGGTGAGGACTATGAAGTACGAGCGACCAGCCGTGCTCGCGACGTATCGCGTCGCCGAGCTCAAGAAGGAGGCCGCCGTGTGCACTGGCTACGGCCAGGTCGAGGTCACACTCCTCAAGTAGTGGGAGAAGGCAACTAGGGTTACCGAGGAATTGTCCGTGGAGCGACAGCGGGACTGCCGCGGTCGCTCCACGCGACCCCAATGACGAGCACAGGATCGATGTCGTACGCCGTCGAAGTGAAAGACCTCACGAAGCGGTACCCGGTCACGTCGGGCTACCGACGCTTCCTCCCTGGCCGCGGCGCCGCTCGGCTGCGCGCCACCGAGGCCGGGCGCCCGCCTGCTCTGGCGGGCGTCACCCTGCGCGTGGAACAAGGTGAGTCGCTTGGCCTCCTCGGCCAGAACGGCGCCGGCAAGACCACGCTCATACGGATCCTGACGACCGCCCTGCTCCCGTCGGCGGGCGGCGGGACGGTGGCCGGGCATGATCTGCTCGCTGACCCGCGCGGCGTTCGCGCTCGCATCGGCGTCATCCGGGCCGAGGAGCGCTCGTTCTTCTGGCGCCTCAGCGGTCGTGAGGAATCTCGAGTTCTTTGCGGCGATCGCCAACGTGCCGAGGCGCGGCCGCGATGCCAGGGTCGGAAACCTGCTCGAGCGCCTTGGGCTGGGTGCTGATGCTCATCGCCCTGTCCGCACGTTCTCATCGGGGATGCGCCAGCGCCTGGCCATCGCCCGCGGCCTGCTGACGGAGCCCGACGTCCTGTTCATGGACGAACCGACGCGCTCCCTCGACCCGATCACGGCACGCGAGGTGCGGGGGCTCGTGCAGGACCATGTGATGGCGCGAGGGGACCGGGCCGTCATCCTGGCCACGCACTCGATGAGCGAGGCCGAGGCCCTCTGCGACCGCGTCGCGTTCGTCCGGCGGGGGGAGATCGTCGCCGCTGGTCCGCTGCGTGACCTCCGGGCGACGATTCACCCGGGCCGGCGCGTGGACCTCACGGTCCGCGGATCCCGGCCCCGGCTGATGGCCGCCCTGCCGAGCGTGCTTCAGGCAACGGACCTGGAGATCGCGGTGGAGGATGACCATCTACGCCTCCGCTGTCTGGTCGATGACGGCCCTGGAGTCGTGGACCAGGTCCTGCGCGCGGTGATGGCAGCCGGCGGGGAGATCACCGAGTGTCGCATCGCCGAGGCAACCCTTGAGGAGCTGTTCGTCCAAACCCTCCAGGATCCGCCCGGCGCGCCGGAGGTCCACGTCGCGTGATCGCTCGTCTCGCGGTGCCGGCCGCGTTCGCACTTCGCGACTTCCGCATCCAGCGCAGCTACCGGGTCGGGTTTGTCCTTGGGATCGGTGCGGCCGTCGCCAACGTCATCGTGTTCTTCTTCCTCAGCGAGGCACTGGGCGTCGTCAGTGGATCCGGAATTCGCGCCTATGGTTCCGACTACTTCGGATTCGCGATCGTCGGGATCGCGTTCACCCAGATCGTCGCGGTCGGGGTCGGCTCGATGGGAGGAGCCGTACGTGAAGGCCAGGTGACCGGCACGCTCGAGCTGATGCTCATCGGACCAACGCCCCCGATCGTGGCGCTGCTCTCGTCCGGGCTGTTCGCCCACCTCATGGCGTTTGCCTCGATCGCGGTCTACCTGGTTGTTGGCTCGGTCGTCGGGCTGGACCTGTCACGCGCGGACCTCCCTGCGACGATCCTGGCGCTCGCACTCTTGATCGTGGGATGCAACGCACTCGGGCTCGTCGGCGCGGCGGTCGTGCTCCTCATCAAGCAGGGTAATCCGGTCAACTGGATCGTGACCGGCGCGTCCTTCGTGCTGGGCGGCGTATCTGTTCCCAACGGCGGTCCTGCCCGAGGCCCTCCGCGTTGTCGGATCGGCCTTGCCGCTGACACACGGGCTCGAGGTCCTGCGCCGGGCCCTGCTCGGAGGGGTCGGCATCGCCGACCAGCTCCCAGCGATCGGCGCGCTCGTCGCCCTCACCGCGATCTACGTGCCCATCGGGGCCCTGGCCCTCCATCTTGCCGTGCGCCGGGCGCGCGTCGATGGCAGCCTCTCGGAGTTCTGACGACGTGCGTGCGCTCGATGACCTCCCCGTCGAGGAGCAGATCGTCTGCCTCGCAGCGCGCGTTCGCCCTGATGGCGAGGCGATGCGTCGGCTGGATGAGCTGATCGCGGGCGCCGTGGATTGGGACCGCCTCTGGCGCGTGGGGCATCGCCACGAGGTTCTGCCGCTTGTTGCGCGCGCGATTGCGTCGGTCCGGGCGGACTCGTCGATCGCGCAGGATCCGGCGCGGGCAGGGGAGACGGGGGGTCCGCCATCGGCCTGGCTGGCCGATACCCAGCGGCGTCGTGTCGTGACGGTGATCCAGAACGGCGGACTGCTGCAGGAACTCCTCGCGGTCCTCGACGACTTCACGTCGGCGAGCATCGACGTCATCCCGGTGAAGGGCCTGATCCTCACGCAACTGCTGTACGGCGACATCGGATTGCGACCCGCGGGCGATATCGACGTGCTGGTGCCCAGCGGCCAGCTGAGCGCCGCGCGGGAGCGGCTTCATGCGCTGGGGTTTCGACAGGAAGCCCGAGCACCATACGAAGCGCGACACCACCCCTACCACGACGCCCAGTACTACCGGCCCGGGCCCAACGGCGCGACGTGTCTCGAACTCCACTGGGGACTCGCCGCGCCCCGCTACTTCAGCCTCGATACGGCGATCCTCTGGTCGCGAAGTCGCGTCGCGGCGGTCTTCGATCGGCAGGTCCGCGTCCTCTCGCCGGAGGACACGCTCCTCCACTTGGCGATCCACCGCTCGCGATCGCCGCTTCGCCTGCGCTGGATCGTGGACATCGCCGAGCTCCTCCGTGGGACCGACGACCTCGACGTGCACTACCTCCTGGAATCAGGCCGGGGCAGCGGGGGCGAGGACGTCGCTCGCGATGGCGATCGATCTGGCAGATCGCCTGCTGGGTGCTCCGGCACCGCCGACGTTGGCCGCCGGGCTGCGGATCGGCAGGCTGAAGCGGTCCATCCTCGAGCGCACATGCGGCCTCCCCGCGCTGTTTGCCCGGATTCCCGATGGCGACGTCCGGCAGCAGCCGCACCTCATCTATCGGATCGCAGAGCAGGACGGGATCGGCCGGATGGCCGGTTCCTTGGCATTCGCTGTCTTCCGCAAAGGCGACATCTGGCTGGACCGCCGCCAGGCCTGAACGTGGCGGGTCGGCCGTCAGGCCATGCGGGCGTAGTCCGCCGTCGCGCGCTTGATGAACTTGCCGTGGCCCTTGCGGCCGGTGAACGTCCCGTCGCGCACGATCACCGACCCGCGGCTCAGCACGACGTCCGACGCGCCCTGGACGGACCGGCCCTCGTAGCACGAGTAGTCGACGTCCATGTGGTGGCTCTTGGCCGAGATCGTGCGCTTGCGGTTCGGGTCGTAGATCACGAGATCGGCGTCCGAGCCCACCGCGACGGCACCCTTGCGCGGGAACATCCCGAACAGCTTCGCGGGAGCGGTCGAGGTGATCTCGACCCAGCGCTCCTTCGTGATCCGTCCGGCGACGACGCCGCCATCGTGCAGGAGGTCCATCCGGTCCTCGACGCCCGGGAGGCCGTTCGGGACCTTGCGGAAGTCGCCCCGCCCGAGTTCCTTCTGGCCTTCGAAGTCGAACGGGCAGTGGTCGGTCGAGACGACCTGGAGGTCGTCCTTCACGAGGCCACGCCACAGTTCCTCCTGGTGATCGGCAGGTCGCAGGGGCGGGGAACACACGTATTTGGCGCCCTCGAACCCGTTGCCCATATCGTCCAGCGACAGGAACAGGTATTGCGGGCACGTCTCGGCGAACGCCGGCAGCCCCTCGTCGCGGGCCTGGCGGACCGCGTTCATCGCCTCCCGGGCGGAGAGATGGACGATGTAGACGGGTACCTCGGCGGCCTGCGCGAGGCGGATGACCCGGTTCGTCGCCTCGCCTTCCAGGACGGAGTACCGCGCCAACCCGTGACCGATGGGATCCGTCGTCCCCGCATCGATCGTGTCCTGCGCGATGACGTCGATCGCCATCCCGTTCTCGGCGTGCATCATGATCAGCCCGCCGTTCTTCGCGGTGCGCTGCATCGCCCGGAAGATCGCCCCGTCATCGCTGTAGAACACGCCCGGATAGGCCGTGAACAGCTTGAAGTCCGGGACGCCCTCGGCCACGAGCCCGTCCATCTCGGCGAGCGTATGGTCGTTGACGTCGCTCATGATCATGTGGAAGCCGTAGTCGGCGACCGCGTTTCCCTCCGCCTTCGCGTGCCAGGTATCAAGGCCTTCGCGGAGCGACGCGCCTTGTGACTGCACCGCGAAGTCGACGATCGAGGTCGTTCCGCCGAACGCCGCCGCCCGTGTCCCCGTCTCGAACGTGTCCTTCGCGGCCGTGCCACCGAACGGCAACTCCATGTGCGTGTGGACATCGATCCCGCCCGGGATGACGTATTTCCCCGAGGCATCGATGGTGTCGTCGGCGGTCACTCCGGCGGCCGCGAGATCGCGGCCGATCTGGGCGATCGTCTCGCCGTCCACGAGCACGTCGGCTGCGTATGAGCCGTCCGCCGTGACGATGGTTCCGTTCGTGATCAGGGTGCGCATCGGTCCTCCTGCGATGGTCGCGCGGCCGGGCTCAGCCAGTCGTGCCGGGCTGAGCCAGCCGCACCGTGTCTCAGCCGGCCGTGCCGGCGGCGACATCCCGGAGCGCCGGGATGATCTCTCGAGCCGTAAACGTCGAGGACGTCCTCCTCGTCGCCGTTCATCAGGTAGATGTTGAACTGGTCGATGCCCGCATCGGCCAGGTCGCGCAGCTTCGCGATGTGGTCGTCCACGGAACCCAGGACGCAGAACCGGTCCGTGACCTCGTCGCCGACGAAACCCGCGTTCGACGACCCGACTTCGGCATGGTGGAGATAGTCGTAGCCGGTCCGGTCGCGGATGTACCCGGTCAGGGACTCGGGAAGGTCCTCGGGCGGATACTTGTTGACGAGATCGACAACGTGGTTGCTCACGAGGGCGGGGAACCAGCGGGTCCGGTCGCGGCACTCGGCGAGATCGCCGACGTGGGCGGGCGCTGCAGCCTGGACCTTGACCGCTCCGGCGGGCCGTCCCGCGGCCGTCTCAGCCTCGCGGATCTGACCGACGAACCAGCGGATCAGATCGGGGTCGGCCAGCTGCAGGATGGCCCCATCGGCCACCCGCCCGGTCATCTTGAGCGCCATCGGCCCGTAGCCCGCGACCCACACCGGCAGCTTCCACTTGCCGGTCCACGGGAAGACGAGGTCGGTGCCCTCGTAAGTCACGGTTCGCCCCTCAACGAGGTCGCGGATCACGACGATCGCCTCCTCGAGAGTGGCCATCGTGGTCGGTGGCTTGCCGAGGACGCGACGCGCGCTGTCCCCGCGACCGATCCCGAGGTCCATCCGTCCGCCGGACAACTCGTCGAGGACCGCCAGCGTGGATGCGGTCACGGAGGGTTCGCGCGTCGCCGGGTTGGTCACGCACGTCCCAAAGCGCATCGTGGTCGTCGCCTGGGCCATGAGGGTCAGCAAGGGATACGGATCGCGCCAGAGCACGTGCGAGTCGAAGATCCAGCCGTAGCTGAAGCCGGCCTTCTCGGCCGCCTGGGCGAGGGCGACCGACCGCTCGATCGGGTGGTCCGGCCTGAGGGTGAATCCGAACTTCATGGGCAGTGCCTCCATCGGGGTCCGGTCGGTGGCGGATCGGCCGGCCTCCTCCGTCCGGCCGATCCGCGGGATGGGCTAGGGTCGAACGAGGTCGCCGTACGCGTCAGGTCGCCGATCGCGGTAGAACTGCCACGTCTGGCGGAACCTCGGACACGAGGTCCAGGTCCATGTCGCGAAGGATCAGCTCTTCCTTGTAGGGGTCGCCGACGCCGCCGATGAACTGGCCGCGCGGGTCACAGAAGAAGCTCTGACCGTAGTAGTCGTCATCGCCGATCTCCTTCTCGATGCCGACCCGGTTGATCGTCCCCACGAAGTAGCCGTTCGCCACAGCGTGGCTGACCTGCTCGATGCGCCACAGGTATTCGCTGAGACCGCGCGACGTGGCCGACGGGATGAAGACCATCTCGGCGCCATTGAGTCCGAGGGCGCGCGCGCCTTCGGGGAAGTGGCGGTCGTAGCAGATGTACACGCCCACTTTGCCCACCGCGGTCTCGAAGACCGGGTAGCCCATGTTGCCGGGGCGGAAGTAGAACTTCTCCCAGAAACCCTTCACGTGCGGGATGTGCGTCTTGCGGTACTTGCCGAGGTACTTCCCGTCGGCGTCGATGACCGCCGCGGTGTTGTAGTAGATCCCCGACGCCTGCTCGTCCTCCTCGTACATCGGGACGACCGGACCATGCCGGTCTGCTTCGCGAGATCCTGCATGCGCTTCGTCGTGGGCCCGTCCGGGATGAGCTCGGTGTAGCTGTAGTACTGGGGATCCTGCACCTGGCAGAAGTAGGGGCCGTAGAAGAGCTCCTGGAAGAGCATGACCTGGGCGCCCTGCTTCGCGGCATCATGGGCCGCCGCCTCGTGCTTCTGGATCATCGACTCCTTGTCGCCGGTCCAGCTGGCCTGCAGGAGTGCTCCTCGAACGACTCGCGGCATCTTGGTCCTCTCGTGCGGTTCCCGTGGTCAGAGGACAGAGGGTACACCGGCTGCCGCACGCCGGGCAGCCGGCACCCCAGGGTCCGGGACGGCTCAGGTTGCGGTCGCCGACGACCGCAATCGGCCGTTCAGGATCAGGCCCAGGACGGCGACGCCGATCGCGATCGCGAGTCCCACGAATCCAGTGGGATCCAGGATCCCGAACTGCTCCAGCGCAAGGCCGAGACCGGCACCGCCGAGGAAACCGAACAGGAGAGCGATGAACGCCATCCCGGCGCCGCCCTGCGAGCGGGCTACGGCCAGGATCACGATGAGGCCGATCAGCGCGGCGAGGATGCCGCCACCGCCGAGGACGGTGAACAGCGGATCCACGTCGTCGAGGATGATCACGATCTGACCCGAGCACGGCGCGCCCTCGCCCGACGCGGAGCCGGCGACCGTGAAGCGATGCCCGAGGATCGCGTACGGCTCCACGGAGATGCCGTCGACCGATCCAGCCGTATCCCCGTCACCGGAGCCGCCCGCGACCGGGATGCTGAGTCCGAGCGCGGCCGCACCAACCTGGGCGCTGGTCATCTTCGATGGCGCGGTCCCCGAGCCGCCGGCAACGTCGGTGGACTTGAGATGCCACTCGGTGGCCGTGGTGATGTCCACGCCGCCCGACGTCGAGGTCCCCGTCGCCGTGCAACCTCCGCTCACGGTGCCAAGGGTCGTCGCGGGAACCGTGAGCCAGATCCCAAGCAAGATCGCGGCTGCAGCCGCACGGGCCAATTTGATCGAACGCATCGTCGGCCCTCCTTCCTCCCCGGAATCTACGCCCAATTCCGGGCGGGTCAACCTTGTCCGACCCGTGCGCCCGGCATCGGCGCGGCGATCCGGACCTGCGACGGATGCTGTGCCCGCGGCCGGTGGCCAGGCTGTCGGCGTATCTGCCACAATCGGCGACACGTCCCGCCGACCGAACGGAGCCCAACATGGCCGTCGAACGATCCACCGCGATGACCAGCGCCGAGATCGTCGCGCTCTCGCGGGCCCACACCTTCACCTCGTGGTCGATCCAGGGTGCGATCGACCCGATCGCCATCGACCGCGCCGAGGGCGTCTACCTGTACACGCCCGAGGGCGAGCGGATCCTCGACTTCAACAGCCAGCTGATGTCGGTGAACATCGGTCACGGCGACCAGCGCGTCGTGCGCGCGATCACCGAGCACGGCGACCCGGCTGCAGTTCGTCCATCCGGCGTTCACGACGGAGCCCCGCGCCGCCTGCCCGCCACCTACGCCAACTTTTTGATTACCAATCGCAGCATACTGGTGCCGGTCTACGGCGACCCCGCCGACCAGCAGGCTGTCGCCGCCATGGCGGCCGTCTGCGGTGAGCGGCAGGTGGTCCCCGTCAACTGCCGCGTCCCCATCGAGGAGTTCGGCAGCCTGCACTGTCTCACCATGCAATTACCCGAAGGAGTACTCGCCCATGCTTAAGGTCGCCCTGGTCCAGCAGAACTGCAGCGCCGATGTCGCCGCCAACCAGGCCGAGTCAGAGCGGCAGGTCCGCAATGCCGCAGCCGCCGGCGCGCAACTGGTGGTGCTGCAGGAACTGCACTCGGGCTTGTATTTCTGCCAGACGGAAGACACCGGCCAGTTCGACCTGGCCGAGCCGCTGGACGGACCCAGCCGCCAGCGCTTCGAGGCCCTGGCCAGGGAGCTGGACCTGGTGCTGGTGATTTCCCTGTTCGAGAAGCGCGCCACCGGCCTGTACCACAACACCGCCCTGGTCATGGACGCGGACCGGGGCTGCGCGGGCTTCTACCGCAAGATGCACATACCGGACGACCCGGGTTTTTACGAGAAATTCTACTTTACCCCCGGCGACGGTGATCGCGAGCTCAACGGCTTCAGGCCCATCCAGACCCGGGTGGGCAAGCTGGGCGTGCTGGTGTGCTGGGACCAGTGGTACCCGGAAGCGGCCCGGCTCATGGCCCTGGCGGGCGCCGAGCTGTTGATCTACCCCACCGCCATCGGCTGGAACCCGGCGGATGACGAGGCCGAAAAACAGCGCCAGCTGGGCGCCTGGCAGATCGTGCAGCGCGGCCACGCCGTGGCCAACGGCCTGCCGGTGATCGTTACCAATCGCACCGGCACCGAGCTGTCGCCGGATGGCGGGACCATCGATTTCTGGGGACACAGCTTCGCGGCCGGCCCCCAGGGTGAAATCCTGGCCCAGGCCCCGGCGGACGAAGCGGCCCTGCTGGTGGTGGATATCGATCTCCAGCGCAGCGAGGATGTGCGCCGCATCTGGCCGTTCCTGCGCGACCGGCGGGTGGATGCCTATGGCAATATCGTGAAGCGGTATATCGATTGAGGGCGTAATCGGGGTCGAATGAATTCGACCCTACGTAAAACCAAACCCCTGTAGGGCGGATTTCAATCCGCCAGCGATGCCCGGGGGCGGAGCTTACGGGGGTCACTTCTTCAACAACATCCGGCCCAACAGGCCGGATGTGACACGCCGCACCGCGCGCGGCTGCAGCTCGGTGATGCCGGCCACCAGGCGACCGCCCAGGCCCGGCACGTGAATAGTCTCCCCTTTCATGCAGGCCTTGTAGCCCTCCTGGGCCACGAACTCCGGCGACAACATCAGCGCCGACGGCAGGTGCAGGTCACCGCCATCGGTGCCCCCCGTCGTCATCCCGGTGCGCACGAAGCCCGGGCACAGGGCGGTGATCGTCACCCCGGAGCCTTTCAGTTCCTCGGACAGCGCCTCGGTCAGCGACAGCACGTAGGCCTTGGAGGCGGCGTAGACCGCCAGCTGGGGCACGGGCTGGAAGGAGGCCAGCGAGGCCACGTTGAGAATTCTGCCCCTGCCCCGCTGCCGCATGGGGCCCAGGAACTGGTGGGTGAGGGCGGTGAGCGCGGCGATATTGAGCTCGATCAACTGCAGGTGGTCAGACAGGGAAATATCGGTGAAGTCGCCGTTGTCCAGCAGGCCGGCATTATTGACCAACACATCCACTTCGATGCTCTCCTCCTGCAACTGCCGGCCCAGTTTCTGCACCGCGCCGGGCTCTCCCAGGTCCGCCGCGACCGTCGTCGCCCAGCGGCCGTGCTCCTCGTTGATACTGGCGGCCAGGTCCAGCAGCTGCCCGGCGTTGCGCGCCACCAGCACCAGGTCGTAACCACCCTGGGCAAACTGCTTTGCCAGTTCCGCACCGATACCGCGGGAGGCGCCCGTGATCAGGGCAAGCCCCTTGCTGCCGGAGGACCGGGTTGTAGCGGATTTGGTCCCGGTGCGGGATTTCGCTTTTGGTTTCGCCTTCGCGGCTGATCGGGGCATATCGTTCTCCAGGATAATTAGGCCCGGACGCTAACCGGTTGCCAGCTGTTCAGGGGCCAGGGTAGCCAGCGCCTCGCGGTATCGTGTGGGCGGCTGCACGCACAGTTCGCCACGCAGGGCCTCCAGTGGCTCCCCCAGGCGCTGTTCCCAGGCCTGGGTGGCAAACCAGGTGGCGGTCTCACCGGTATGCCGGCCCTCCGCCACGCAGCTATCGATATCGATATGTGGCGCTTCGCGACGGAACTGGCGACTGCCCATGTAGATAATAAAGCCGATGCCGCGATTGGGCGTCTGGGCGTGCATGAAGGCCAGCAGGCACAGTTCGCCCAGCTCATCGGGACCGTAGCCGCACATCACGTGTTGCAGGTCATGGATATCGCGCAGGCGGTTGGCGAGCCAGCGGCTATCGGGGTCCAGCTCCCGCTCCCGCGGCGCCTCCTCGCTGGCGGCCACCAGGCCATCGGCACTGATATCCCGCGCCTCGACGAAGCGCAGGTAGGCCTGCCCCAGACTGTCCCGGGGCAGTGCGCGCAAGGCCTCGCGATCATTGAGCAGGGGCAGGATGTCGGGCTTGTCGCGCAGCAGGGCACTGCCCCGGGTGTCGTCCCGCAAACGCTGCACGGCCTGGAAGATGGCGTTGCCCTTGAGCGCCTCGATGATCTTGAACACCTCGCCGGTGCTTTCCGGATTGGCCATCAGGGCGCGCATGGAGCGCCAGGCTTGCAGTGGCCTGATCTGCCGCAGGTCATTGATTCGAATCGTGAGAGAGTTGCTCATCCTGTCGCCACACCACCTTGCAGGGATAAATATACCAATAGCATTACCGCGCGGGTTTGGCCAGCGGGGACTTGTTACTCACCGGCCAGCAACTGGGCCGCCATCGCCTCCATGGTGCGAAACAACTGCTGAGGGTCATCCCGCTTCAGGTCCAGCAGTCCCATTATCGGCCCCTCTCCCACGGGAATCTCCTCCTCGCCCCGGGCCAGCGCCTCCACGACCACCTCGGCGCAGCGGTCCGCGTCCATACCCTCATCTATGTCGGCCTCGGCGCTATCCTTGGCCGCACCACTGCCGGTGAGGGCATTCCTGGCGATGCTGGTGGCAATGAATCCTGGCACCACGGTGCTGACCCTGACACCCTGGTGCGCCACTTCGGTGCGCAGGGCGTCGAAAAAACCCATCACCGCGTGCTTGGCGGCGCAGTAGCCGGTGCGCTGGGGGGCGCCTACTTTACCCGCGATACTGGAGGTCACCACCAGGCGGCCCGAACCCTGGGTTATCATCACCGGCAGCACCTGTTTGGTCAGCGCGATCTGTCCCAGTACATCTACCTCAAACAGGGTGCGATAGACCTCCATATCCGTATCCACACAGAATGAGCGCTGGGATATCCCGGCGTTATTGATCAGCATGTCGATGCGGGCAAAGCTGTCCTGCACGCGCTGTACCGCGGCCGGCATGGCATCGTAGTCGGTGACGTCCAGTGGCAGCACCGTGACCCGCTCGGCGCCGACGCCCTCTTCCAGCAACTGTTGCCGCACCCTTTGCAGCTCTGTCTCCCGCCGGGCGGAGAGCACGACCGCCGCACCGCGGGCGGCGAAACTGCGGGCGAGGGCCTCGCCTATTCCCGAGGAAGCCCCGGTGATCCAGATAACCTGGTCCTGGAATGACTGCGGCTGCTGTTGCGGGTCTGACATAACATTCTCCATAAGTGGCAGTGGAAGCGCAGCTAATAGCATAGCGCTTTTCGCATGCTCTTATATCCTTGTCTATACTCGCCATCAAGACGCGCTTGCGGGACTGTACCCGGGCTGCCCAGATGCGGCATAGTAAGGCCCTCTAGCGATTGAAAATAATAACCTTCAGGAACCCGGAACATGGATATAGTCGGATCACTGCGCGCAATCATTGGCGACAACGCGGTACTGGATGCCGCCGATACTGCCACCCGGTCCGCCGGGGTGTGGCGGCCTGACAACCTGCAGGCGGCGGCGCTGGCCCGACCGGCCAATACCGAAGAGGTATCGAAGGTAATGGCCTGGTGTCACGCCAACGATATCAGCGTGGTCACTCACGGCGGCCTCACCGGCCTGGTACACGGCGCGGACGCCGGCCCCGACCAGGTGATCCTGTCCCTGGAGCGGATGCGCACCATAGAGGAGATCAACCCCGTGCAGCGCACCGCCACCGTACAGGCGGGGGTGACCCTGCAGGCCCTGCAGGAGGCGGTGGATGAGCACGCCCTGATGTTTCCCCTGGACCTGGGCGCCCGCGGCACCGCCACCCTGGGCGGCAACGCCGCCACCAATGCCGGCGGCAACCGGGTCATTCGCTACGGCATGATGCGCGATATGGTGCTGGGCCTGGAGACGGTGCTGGCTGACGGCACGGTGCTGTCCTCCCTCAACCACCTGATCAAGAACAACGCCGGCTACGACCTGCGACAACTTTTTATCGGCTCAGAGGGCACCCTGGGGGTGATTACCCGCCTGGTACTGCGCCTGCGGGAGCAGCCCAGCGCCCGCAACATGGCCCTGGTGGGACTGGAGAATTTCGACAATGTGGCCGCCTTCCTCAAGCATATGGATCACGCCCTGGGCGGCACCCTGTCCGCCTTCGAGGCCATGTGGCAGGAGTTCTACCAACTGGTGACCACGCCACCGGCCAAGGGCAAGCCCCCTATCGCCCAGGACTACCCCTTTTACGTGCTGGTGGAAAGCCAGGGCGCGGACCGCGAACTGGACACCCAGCGCTTCAACAACGCCATGGAGGCAGCCTATGAAAACGGTCTGATCGTTGACGCAGCCATCTCCCAGTCGGAATCCGACTGCGAGGCCTTCTGGGGCCTGCGCGACGATGTGGAGCAGGTGCTGCACGGCGGCTTCCCCATCATTTTCGATATTTCCCTGCCCATCGGCGAGATGGATCGCTACATCTGCGACCTGAAGACCAACATGAAAGACGCCATCGGCGAGCACAGGTTGTGGGTGTTCGGGCACCTGGGCGACGGCAACCTACACATCAACGTGCAGGTACAGGCGGAAGATTATGTACGCCTGCGACCTGTCGTCGAACAGCAGGTGTATGCGCCGCTGGCCGCCTTCCAGGGTTCGGTGTCCGCGGAACACGGCATCGGCCTGGAGAAAAAGCCCTATATCGGCATCAGCCGCTCGGACAATGAGCTGGCCCTGATGCGCACCCTCAAAAATGCATTGGACAGCAAGGGCATCCTCAACCCGGGCAAGGTGGTCTGAAGGTAGAGCTGGTGGGCCGCCGGTTCAGGTCGACCCCAAACTACGACCCGGCCCGGGACAAGGACGTGTATACCATGGCTGTGGGCCTGCCGTTTTAGCCTGCAAGGCCGACCGCGAGCAGTGCCCTGCGCCGGGCCGGAACCCTCCCGAGTCAACTTGTGGAAGTGGAAAAAACTCTTGTAGATCATACCGCTGGCGAGGTAAATTCATGTACTTGAGAATGCCCCAGGGGACGCTGAGAGCATGTCGAACGAAAGAGACCTGACCGAACTGGACTGTGCGGGCCGCCGCCAATTCCTGCGCGCCTCCGTGGCCGGCGCAGTGCTGGCCGCGGCGCCACTGTCCACCATGTCAACCACCGTGTGGGCAGCCAGCGAGCGCCGCCTGACCCTGCACAACCTGCACACCGGCGAACGGGTAAGCCAGCCCTACTGGATGCAGGGCAACTACCTGCCCGATTCCCTGGCGGAGATCAACTCGGTATTGCGCGATCACCGCAGCGGCGAGGTGTATCCCATTGACCGCGGCCTGCTGGACCTGCTGTCTGCCCTGCAGAACCAGATCGGCCCTGCCAAAGGCTACGAGGTCATTTCCGGCTATCGCTCGCCCGCCACCAACGCCAAACTGCAGAGCAGGAGTTCGGGGGTGGCCAAGCGCAGCCTGCACATGCAGGGCAAAGCCATCGATATCCGCATGCCGGGTACCCAACTGGCCCAGTTGCACCGGGCGGCCAAAAACATGAAGGCGGGCGGCGTGGGCTTGTACACCGGCTCTAACTTCATCCACGTAGACACCGGCCGGGTGCGTTACTGGTAACACCGCCCGCCGTCACCGCACCGAGCGCCGGGCCACCCGGCTGCCGTCTTCCAGGCTGGGGGCCGGATACAACACCACCTGCTGGCCCTCGACCAAGCCCTCCACAATCTCCGCCTGCAGACCATTGTTGTGGCCGGCCTCGACGGGAACCCGCCGCACCCGACCTTCCTCCACCACGAATACCGACCAGCTGTCAGCCTCGCGGAACAACGCGCTGGAGGGCACCGTCAGCGCGTCCCCGGTGTCCCACACCACGATCCGCACCTCCACCCTGTAGCCGTGGCCCAGGCCGGCGCGCCGCTGCACCGGGTCGGTGAACTGGATCAGGGCGTTGACCCGCTGCTCTTCCACTCCCAGGGCCGAATACTTGGTATAGCCCCAGGGCTCCACCCGCTCGACCACACCGTTGATCTCTTCTTCGCCGCCCCACTTGACGATGCTGACCCGGTCCCCGGGTGAGACCCTGACCGCGTCGGTGGACAGCAACTCCACCAGAATTTCCAGGTCATTGGTGATATCGCCGACTTCGATGAGGGGCGTGCCGGCGGCGACAATGGTTTCGCTCTCCTGCATCACCCGCAGCACCTGGCCGGTGACGGGAGCGTTGATGGGTATGGTCTGGGCCGTATCCACAGTCTCTGCATCCGCGCCCGCGCCGCGGCTGCTGCTGAAGCTGATCAGGCGGGCGCGGGCGGTGGCCAGTTCGGCCTCCCGCTGGGAAATGGCGGAGCGCGCGCCCCGCAGCGCGGCATCGGCCGCGCTGTAGTTGCGCTGCGCTTCGTCCAGGGATGCCTGCGACAGCAGACCCTCACTCCGCAGGCTGCGCGCCCGCCGCAGCGCCTCCGCCGCCAGGTCCCGGTCAGCCAGGCTCTTGTCCAGTTCGGCCTGGGCCATCCACAGGCTCGCCTCGGCGGAGCTGACCAGGGCCTTGCCCTCCTCCCGGGTGCGGAAATCCAGCGCCGGCGGGTTGGCCGGCAGCATGCGGGCGATGGTGGACTGGCCCTGTTGCACGGTATCCCCGGGTTCCACGGTTACCCGCAACAGGCGCCCGGCAACCGGTGCGGAGACCACGTAGGCATCTCGCACCCGGGTTTTGGCCTCCTCGTCTATGGTGACCCGCATCGGGCCGCGCTGCACCAGGCCTGTATCGACCAGCACCGCCCGCGGCCAGAAGGCGTAGCCCAGCCCCAGCAGCAGCAAGACCGCTACCGACAGCATCAGCCAGAACCTTGAACGCTTGTTATTCGGCAAGAACCCCTACTCCCTAGTCTTGATGGTTGCCACCAGGTCCAGCCGGTCGGCATCGCGTTTGACCAGTGCCCCCGATGCCAGCGCCGAGGCGATGACAGCGACAGCGGCGGCACCGAAACTTTCCGGTACGATGGTCGCCGGCACCCGGTACAGGTCGGTGCTGAACCCGGCGGAAATGGCCTGGGCAAGATAGTAGCCGAGGACGCCGCCTACCGGCAGTGCCAGCAGCGTCACGATAGCCAGGTCGCCCAGCAGGACGAAGGCCACTTCCTGGCGGGTGAGTCCCATCACCCGCAGGCTCGCCAGGTCACGCGCGCGCTCGGCGAAAGCTATGCGGGCGCTGTTGTAGATGATACCGAAGGTGATTACCGCGGCGATGGCCGTCATTACGAAACGTACCGCGCCGGCTCCCGTGTCCAGCATCTTCTGGAATGCCGCGCGGGTTTCCGCCCGCAGGCTGACCCCGGCGACCGCGGGCATCTCCTTGAGGGCGCGGTAGATGGTCCCGCCCTGGCTGGCGTCAACCCGCAGGAAAGCTCCCGACACCCGCCGGGGCTCCTTGAGTGCGCCGTTCAGCGCCGCCAACTCATAATAGGCCGGGGCGCCCAGCAGGGTTTCGGACACGCCCACCACCGGGATCTCCAGGCGCGGCCGACGCCCCTCGCGCACCTCCACCAGCAGCGGCATGCCCGGCTGGATATGCAGTATCTCCGCCAGGGCGCTGCTCAGGACGATACCGTCTGCGCGAATCGCGATCTCACCCTGCTGCGCATCCAGGGCGCGATTGAGCTGCGGCCGCTCGACGAAGCCATTGACCGCGCCGCGATAGCTGTGCCGACCGCTGCGCAACACCGCCGGCACGATCCTGAAGGGTTCCACCGCGATCACCCCGGGCATGCGTTGCAACTCGTAAATGGTCTTGTCCGACATGGGCTCGATAAAACTCACCGTCACATCGCTGCGATCGACCACGGAAAAGTTCAGTTCCACGGTCTGGTCGAAGCCGCCCAGCACACTGATCATGGCGACCGACAGGCCCATACCGCAGGAGATTCCCAGTACGGCCAGCAGGGCGCGCCCGGGACGGCGCAGGAAATCGCGCAGCACCATGCGGGTGGGCTGGTCCAGCAGCCGGTTCAGCGCGCCGTCCAGACGCAGTGAGCGGCTGTAATCCGCCGGCGCCGGCGGATTCATGGCCACCGCGGGAGTGAGGGCGAAAACCCGGCGCAATACCAGCATGCCCCCGGCCGAGGCGGCGGCCACGCTGGCCAGCACCGCCAGCAGGAAACTGCCCGGGTCAACCCGGAACACCATGAAGGGAAACTTGTAAAAGTCCATGTACAGCTGGGCCATGCGCTGGCCGGCCAGCACCCCCAGCAGGCAGCCAAGGAGCGCGCCGCCTATGGCGATCACCAGGATGAAGCGGAAATAGTGGCCCGCCACCTCCCAGTCGCTGTAGCCGAAGGACTTGAGCAGACCGATCTGGGCGCGCTCGGACTGCACCATGCGGGTGATCACGATATACAACAGGAACGCCGCCACCCCCAGGAAAATAGGCGGCACGGTCTTGCCGGAGGCCCGCAGCCCCTTGATTTCGTCCACCATGAAGCGATTGGACTCGTGGTCCACCAGGGCGTAGGAGCCGGTGCCGCCGTAGGGATCCAGGATGGCGTCGACCCTGGCCATGACCGCATCCAGGTGCGCATCCGCCGCCACTGACAGCAGTGCATCGTTAAAGGCGCCCTCCAGGTCGAAGGCGGCCTCCAGGGCTTCCTCGGACATCCAGATGGCGGCGAAACGCGCGTCGTCCGGGACCAGTTCGCCGGGCGGGGTGGCGTACAGAAACTCCGGCGCCTGGGCCAGGCCGACGATGGTGAATACCCGCCGGGCGCCATTGAGGTTGGCAGCCAGGGTATCCCCGGGGCCCAGGCCGTGACTGCGGGCGAAATCCTGCAGCACGATGATCTCGTCGTTGTGGGCGGCATCCACCCAGCGTCCCTCGGACAGGTAAATATCATTCAGGCGTGGGCGGTTGAACACCGGCAGCGAGACCGCGAGGGCCCTGATCGGCACCGCCAGTTCCGGCAGATCCACCAGCGCCCCGCCACGCACCCTGCCCTCAACCGCGAGCACCCCTTCGATTGCGGCGATATCGTCCAGCAGCCGCCGCGGCGCCCGCTTCACCGGCGCGAACACATCGGCAAAGCGATAGCGCTCGTAATAGGTGCGCCGGGTTTCCTCCAGGGTATTGACCAGGCCGTCCATCATTACCAACAGCAGCACGCCCAGGGCAATGACCACCCCTATTGCCAGGGCCTGGCCTCTCACCCGGTAGAGGTCCCGCAGCAGCTTGCGATTCAGGGGGCTGATCATGCCGGGCTCACCACTCGATCTGCTCGGCAGACAACCGGCTCTCGTTTTCCACCACCTGGCGAATATCGCCATCGGCAAAGTAGATGACACGGTCGGCCATCTCGGCGGTAGCCGCGGCGTGGGTGATGATCATCACGGTAGTGCCCAGTTGCTCGTTGACATCCTGCAGCACCCGCAACACGGCGCGGCCGGTGACGCTGTCCAGCGCCCCGGTGGGCTCGTCACAGAACAGCGCGGTAGGCCGTTTGGCAATCGCCCGGGCTATCGCCACCCGCTGCTGTTCGCCCCCCGACAGCTGCGCCGGGAAATGGTGGGCGCGTTTGTTTAGTCCCACCAGCGCCAGGGCCTCCCGCGGGGACATGGGATCGTCGGCGATCTCCGTCACCAGTTCCACGTTTTCCAGGGCGGTGAGGCTGGGCATGAGATTGTAGAACTGGAACACGAAACCCACGTGCTCACGGCGATATCGGGTTAGTTCGGCATCGTCCATTGCGGTCAGCTCCCGCTGGAAAAATTGCACCCGGCCGGCGGTGGGTCGATCCAGGCCGCCGAGAATATTGAGCAGGGTCGATTTGCCACTGCCGGAGGCTCCCAGCAGAACGATGATCTCGCCGCGCGGAATGTCCACGGTAACCCCGCGCAGCGCATCCACCCGGGAAGCGCCGGCCCCGTATACCTTGGTAACCGCTTCCGTGTGAAATGCCGGACCCGTGCCCTCTTCCTCGCCCACGCCTCGCCGCTCCGGCCGCCCTGGATACCAGCACCGTAGAGGGAATGTTTTGCCCAGTCAATTGGCGCCGACCCGCCCCCTGGGCCGGTGACGGCCTGCAGCCGCGCCTCCCATGCTTGCGGCCTCCAGCCATCCCCCTGATACTGGCGAGAACCAGGCTGACAGGATTCGGACTTGACTTACAGCGCAACCCCGATACCTGTTGCCGGCTACTGTCTCGCGGCGGCGCTGGTACTGCTCAGTAACACGGTGCCAGCCTTCGAGATGCCGCCGCAAAATCCCTGGCTGGCGAGTTCCTGTTATCCCATGGGCCACGTGGACCCGGCCCAGCAGGATGCGGTGCCCCAGGCGGGGCCGATGGGACCGTCGCGCACCCTCTCAGACAGCGAACTGCAGTACACGTTTACCGGGCCCGGCTTTTTCGCCGCCCTGACCTCCGCAACGACGGCTGGCTGGTGGTCGCCACGGAGCACGGCTACCTGCTCGCCATAACGCGCCGCGCAATGTGCCCTGGTACCTGCCGCAGCGAGCCCAGCGCCTGCTGGACGAGGACGGACGGGTGCACTACGGCACCCCCTGGGGGCGGGTCAGGCTGAACCCGCGTTGAACCGGTGACCCCACCTTACCTGCGGGCCACCGGGCTGTGCTTAGCGCTAGAAGCTGTAGCGCGCAGTCATGCCGATCACCCGTTCCTTGAGGGTGTTGGTCTGGGTATAGGAACCGTCGCTGACCGCGATATCGTACTGGTCGGGCCCCTGCTGGAAAACCACCGCGTCCTCATCGAACACGTTCTTGGCCCACAGCGAGACATCCCAGGTGTACTGGCTGCTGCGCCAACCGACAAACAGGTCCAGTATCTGGTAGGACTCGAAGTCCTTGGCCACCTGGCCGATGCCCGCCGAGGCCTCGGTGTTGATGCGATCATCGGTGTACTTGAACAGGCCGCGCACGTAGGCCTCGGTGGAATTCGCCAGCGGCAGGTAGTACTCGGAATTCACCGAGAAGGACCACTCCGGCTCGCCGCCCAGGGGCTCCCCGTCGATGTCGCAACTGCCCAGCACCTCGCCCGGCTGCCGATCGTTACAGGGCTCCGAGGCCCCGTCCCATTCGCCCTTGCTGTAACTGAAGGTGCCGCCGAAGTTCCAGGTCTCGCTGAGCAGGATTTCGCCGTACAATTCCACCCCCCAGATATTGGCGTCGCCGTTGAATACCAGGCCGCCGGGCAGGTCCACCGGTTCACCCAGGTCGTTGAGTACCTGCACACCGCGAGTGAACCCCAGGTAACCGTCGAAGGTCTGGTAGTACAGGGCGCCATCCAGCCGGGCGCGACCGTCCAGCGGGTTGCTCTTGAAGCCGACCTCGAAGGCGTCGCTGGTCTCGTCGTTATACAGCAGGTCATCCACGCCGTTGGGCAGGAACTCGATATCGGGACTGGGCACGATGGAGATGCCGCTGGGCCGGTAACCGCGGTTATAGGAGGCGTACAGGTTTACGTCGTCGCGCCAGTCCCAGCGCAGGGCGACCGACCCGGTGAAGGCATCCTCGCTATCCGAATCCTTGTCATCGGGCACCCCCTCGATGGGAAAGTTGGCCGCAAAGCCCGCCTCGATCTGGTCCCGGAAAGGTTCCAGCGCGGGCGGCACCCAGGTGAGCCCGCCGTAATCGATGTCGGCGCGGCGATAGTTCTCGTAGTCGGTCCAGCGCAGCCCCAGCTCCAGTTGCAGGGTGTCGGTCAGATCCACGGTATTGAAGGTGAAGATGGCGAAGTTGTTGGAATTGACCGGCAGCTTGCCGACCGTCTGGAAGCCCAGGCCCGACACATCCAGGCGCACGCCGTTGGAGACAAAGCGCGTGGTGGTATTCTGGTCCTGGTAGTACAGGCCCACCATATAGTTCCAGAAATCATTGTCCATGGAGGCCGCGCGCAGTTCGTAAGAAATGCTGTCGGTCTTGGTCTGGGTGGTCTGGAAGCTCGGCCCTTCGGTATTGGCGTACTGCAGGGAGTAGGCCCGGTCGTTCTCCGTCTGGGCCGGCTTGGTGGACTCCTGGTAGCCGACGATGCCGGTCACCTGGTGGTTCCACACCTCCCAGTCCATGATCAGGTTGGCCAGGTTGAACCAGATATCGCCGAAGTCGTTGCTGTTGCCCAGTGCCTTGCGGTCATCGCTCTGCAACCTGGGCCGGTCGGCCGGGTCGTGCAGGTCGGTGCCGCTCATGGCCTTGGGGTCGTCGGCGGTACGCTTGAGGTACTGGTAGATCGCCTCCGCCTGGAAGGTATCAGAGGCCTGCCAGATGGTGCTGAGTCGACCGGAATAGGCTTTCACCTCCTGGTCGTCGAAGCCGGTGGAGAGATTCTCCACGTCACTGCCATTGTTCAGGTCGTACACGCCGGCTACCCGCACCCCCAGGGTGCCGTCGAGCAGGGGGGCACCGTAGGCGAACTGGCCGTTGTAGCCGTTGTTGTCGGATACCGATCCCTGCACGTAGCCGCTGGTCTCGTCCAGGCTGGCGCGCCGGGTGATCATGTTGATGGCGCCGCCGGGGGAGGTCTTGCCCTGCAGGGTGCCCTGGGGCCCGCGCAGTATTTCTATGCGCTCCAGGTCGTACATCTGGTTGAAGGCGATATCCGAGCGCACGGTGGCGTCGTTCCAGTACACGTCCACTGCCGCTGACACCCCCGATTCGGGGTCGACGCTGACACCGCGCATGGAGATATAGTTGTTGCGCGCATTCGGCGCGGACAGGGTGAGGCCCGCGGTCTGCTGTTCCAGGGACCTGAAATCGAAGGCGGCAAATTTTTCCAGGCTGTCGCCGGTAACGACGTTCACCGTGGCGGCGATGTCCTGCACGTTCTCCGCCCGTTTCTGCGCGGTGACGATAACCTCCTCCAGTTGCAGTTCGCTGGCCGCGGCCTGCATAGCGAGCAGGCCCAGGGCGCCGGCAATGGCCGTCTTGCAGAACACGGCGCTTTCCGGCCTGACGCGACGACCAGGCGAACAAATGATTTTTCCTGCGGACATGACACCTTACCTCTGCTGTGGCTCGCGGCAGGCCCCCACAAGAAGAGCGCTACCGAAGCATATTTATAATTTTGTGCAACCCCGGACAGCGGCGCTGTCGAGGCTGTCCATATCATAGCGGTTACGGTCGCAGATTAAACTCTGGACAGGTTTGCATAGATAACCCGTTGGGCAGATTCTTGGCCCTGCCGGCCACCGCTGCAACCGGCAGTTCCCGCGCTGCCAGCCTAGAACTTGTAGGTAAAGTCCACCCCGCTGATCCGCCCGGGCGAGTTGTGATTGAAGGACCCGCCGAATTCCGGCGCCGGGATCACTTCCTCCAGGTAGTCCTCGTCGGTCAGGTTCTGGCTCCAGGCGATAACGGACCAGTTCTCCCCTGAGATACCGGCGCGCAGGTTGATGGTCCAGTAGTCATCCCGGGAGGTCTTGGAGAAGTCGCTGGGGCCGAAGCCGAAACCGGGCACCCCGTAGACGCCCGACAGGTCGGTGAAGAAGTTCTGGGTGGTGTTGTCCTGCACGCTGTGAAACCAGGTCTCGCCGACATACTGGTAATCCAGGCGGGTCATCCACTCCAGGTCGCCGAACACCGGCATGTTGAAGTCCAGGCTCAGGGCGCCGTTTGCCTCCGGCGCGTAGGGCAGGTCGTTGCCCTCGGTGTAGGGGCGGTTATTGTTCTTCTTGATCTGGGTATCCACCACCCCGACGCCGCCGCTGAAGGTGAGGTACTGGTGCAGGGCCCAGGCGAAATCGATTTCGGCGCCGTAGATTTCCACCTTGTCGATATTGGTCACCACCCGCAGCAGGCCGAAGGGGCCGGCGAAGAAGTTGAAGAACTGGTAATCGTCCACCTCGGTGTAGAAGGTCGCGCCGTTGATCCGCAGGGTGTTGTCCAGCCACTCGGACTTGACGCCCACCTCGTAGGTGTAGGTGGTCTCCTGATCGTACTCGTCACGCACTTCCTGGGGGGCCGTGGGGTAGGTGCCGAAGGCATTGTTGACCGTGTCCGCGCTGCCCAGGTTGTTGAAACCGCCGGAGCGGAAACCCACACCGTAGGAGGCGTAGCCGTGGAAGTCATCGGTAAAACGCTGGGTATAGCTGACCTTGGGCTGCCACTGGTCGAAGGTCTCGCTGCGATCGGGGATGGTGTCGGCATTAGCGTAGGCCGGATTGATGGGCTGGCGACCGAAGGCGGCCACGAAAATCTGCGCGTTCAGCACATCGGGCACCTTGTTGGAGACCTTCCGATCCTCCTGGTCGTAGCGCAGGGCCAGTGCCAGTTCACCGCGCTCACCCACGTCCAGTTCCACCTGGCCGAAGGCCGCGTAGGCGTCGGTGGTGAAATCATCCCAGAACAACAGGTCCGTGGGGTTCTTGCCCTCGGGGGTCACATAGGGCTGCTTCTGGAAACCCAGGCCCAGGTCGGCACCGTAGGCCACCACCACTTCGCGATCGATGTGGGCGTAGTACAGGCCCGCCACCCAGCGCAAGCTGTCCTCCTCGTCGGAGGTAAACTTGACCTCCACGCTGGTGCTCTCCTGGTTGCGCTCCTGGTACTGGTAGCCGTCACAGGTGGTGGGCGAATAAGGCGGCAGCAGGCCATTGAGAATGCCGGCGTCCGGCAGGTAGGTGCCAGGTGGCAGGCCGTCCTGGATGGCGTAAAAAGGGCTGGTCAGCAGGGAGGTATCGAAACTGTTATAGGTCTGGGTACAGGCCGTCTGGGAGGCGGGCGCGCCCAGTGAATAACCCCCGAAGGCGGCACTGGTGCCGTCGGACAGAAGGTATTCATCGAGCTTGTCGTAGGAGCCTATGACAGTGAGTATGCCCATCGTCCATCTCGTAATCGGTTTTCACCGAGAAGAAGGAGTTCTCCTGCTTGTTCTCCCCGGGGACGTTGAAAATATATTTGAAATCGGTGTCGTTGACGTTCTTGTAGAGGTCGGGGTTGGGCACGAACTCCGCCGCCAGCGGCAGGGCGAAGGTGGCGTTGAAGTTGATGGCGCCGCCCTTGACCTTGCTGTAGGCCGCCTGGGAGTCCACGGTCAGGCGGTCGCTGGGCAGCCAGATCAACCTGCCCCGACCGCTCATGTCTTCCAGGTAATTGACCGAGTTGTCGCTGCCGGTGAACGCGTTGCTGAAGCTGCCGTTGGTATCGCGGTAACTCAGCGCCAGGCGGCCGAGGAGCTTGTCCTCGATCAGCGGCCCGCTGACCAGGGCGTTACCCTTGACCAGGTCGTCGTCACCGAAGCCGCCGCCGACGCTGCCCTCGAACTCATTCGTCGGCTTGACGGTATTGACGATAATGGCTCCGGCGCTGGCGTTGCGGCCGTACAGGGCGCCCTGGGGCCCCTTCAGAATTTCTATCTGGTCGATATCGAACAGTTCGCGATTGAAGCCGTTGGGGTTGGTGATCAGCACCCCGTCCACCACGTAGGCGAAGGAGCTCTCCGCATCGCGGGTGGAATACTGGCCGCGTATGGTCACCTGGGTATCGCCGACGTTGGCGGTGTCGACGATGGAGACGTTGGGCGTCAGGGCGATGAAATCCGCCGGGCGCTCGATACCGGCACTCTGGATATCCGACTGGGTGAAAGCGGTCACCGCGATGGGCACGTCCTGCAGGCTCTCACTGCGCTTGCGGGCGGTGACCACCACCTCTTCCAGCGACGCGCCACTCTGGGCAAGGGTGAACTGCGGCATAGCGAGGGTCGCCCCCAGCACTGCGCCCTGAACAGCTAATGAGACAAGTTTTCTCTGCACCATGGTAGTTCCCTTGTTTTTATCTGGTTTCAATACCGGGGCAGCCCCGCGGGCCAGCCAACGCTACCCGAATAATTACACAACTGAACGGCCCTGGGAAAGCGCTTGTTAACGGTGGGCCGCCTTGTAGGCCTTGAGGGCGGCCGCCGTGGTGGGCTCGCCGGTCTCGTAGTAGAGCTTCATCGCGGTGGCCACATCCGCCACGGTGGCGGCCACCGGCTTGGCCATCTGCTTTTCCAGCCAGTTGCCCAGCGCGCCCCAGGGCATTTCGAACTGCAGTGAGGCGGTAAACAGGGTCTGGTCGGAGCCCTGGTCGGCCAGTTCGTAGCGGAAGGAGGCGCTGCGAAATGGCGGCGCGGGCTTGTCGCCCTTGTGAAGACGGATCAGAAAGCCCTCCCCCTCGCGCCACTCCACCACGGTTTCCTGCAGGTAGCTTCTGGCATTGCGCCAGACATAGCGACTGGCGCCCACGCCCTCGGTCCGGGCACTGACAATCTCGGTCCTGACAATGCCGGGGACATAGTTGTGGGCCAGGGAAATATCCCGCAATCGGGCCCAGGCCTGCTCGCGGGGCATATCGATAACGACTTGTGCGGATACTTCGCGGGTCATGGCTTGCTCTCCGTCGCCCAGCGGGTGGGCCTGCATAGCCCCCAGCGTAACCACATGGCCTGACGATATAAACCGGTTTGGACGGCATGGCAAAACGGGTATGGCATAGCAGACCGGAGGGGCTATAGCGCCGCCCCGGAGGCCGGGATGCCCATGGTTTGCGCCCGCAAACAGCCCGTGGCGAGGCGGCGTTTGCTAAGCTTGCCGGCCACCATCGACAAGGAAGCTGGCAACATGGGAACTTACGCTCTCACCGGCGGCGCCTCGGGTATCGGCGCCAGCCTCGCAGCGCTGCTGCGGGAACAGGGACACCAGGTCATCAACGTGGACATGCGGGAGGCCGAGGTCATCGCCGACCTCTCCACCCCGGCCGGCCGGCAGGCGGCGGTCGCCGGCGTGCGCGAGCGGGCGCCCCAGGGCCTGGACGGGCTGGTCCCCGTGGCGGGTGTCGGGGGCAGCGGCCCACCTGGAACCCTTATCACTTCGGTCAATTACTTCGGCGCGGTGGAAGTCATCACAGGCCTGCGCGACCTGGTGAGCAGGAAGCGTGGCGCCATCGTCCTGCTGTGCTCCAACTCCGCGCCCATGTCGTCCCCCGACGACCCCCTGGTCGCCAGCCTGCTCGCCGGTGACGAGCAACAGGCCATGCAAATCGCCAGGGAAAACGACAACGGCATGCACTACATGGCGGGCAAGCGCGCCCTTGCCTACTGGATGCGACGCCACACCATGGCCTACGCGCAGGACGGTATCCGCATGAACGCCGTAGCGCCGGGGCCGGTGGATACCCCCATGACCAAACCGCTGTTCGACGACCCAAAAATGGCGGAAGTGATGCAATACCTTATCGACACCACGCCCCTGGGCAGGGCAGGGAAACCGCAAGAAATTGCCGCCGCAATCAGCTTCCTGCTGGGGCCCGACGCCAGCTATATCTGCGGCTCGGTGCTGTATATCGACGGTGGCTACGATGCCCATACCCGCAGCGACCTGGTTTAGGCAGTTGCTTCGACAGCACCCACTCATCCTCCATTGGCGGCCGGCCGGTTTACGACTGCCCGCCCCAATGGTGCCTGGAGAATGACTGAGCCGCACTGGCCGCGCCCGGCGGGTAAATATATACTGGCGCATTGCCACCACACGCTGCACGCATTCCCCGGGAGACCAGATGGCGACCACCAGCGGTACGGAGCCACAGCCGGTACTGATTACCCTGCCCGACGCGGATCGGAAGCAGGTCCACATCGTCCTGCGCCATCCGGTCCCGGACATGCACGCTGGCAAGGGCCTGCTGCTGGACGTGCAGTTGCGCAACGATTCCTCCCAAGCCATATCCAGTGACTATCCCCAGCGGGTTTTCCTCGGCTACCACTGGGCAAACGAGGATGGCAGCTACGACACCTACGCCGGGCGGCGCACCGCCCTGCCGGCAGCGCTGGCACCCGGGGGCCAGTGCAACATAGAGATGCGCATCATTCCCCCGGCCCGGGCCGGGGACTATGAATTGCAGGTCGGCCTGTTGCAGGAGGGGATTTCCTGGTTCGAAACCGGCGACCCGCAGCACCTGCAGAAAACGCCCGTCACCGTGCTGCCCCTGGAAGGTGGCAAACTGCGCGCCCTTAAAAAACTGCCGCGCTACGCCGAGGACCGCACCGTACAGGTGGATACTCCCCCGGCAATTTTCAGTTTCGAGCTGACCAACCTGTGCCCCTTCAAGTGCATCATGTGCGCGCGCACCAACAATATGACGCGCGCCGAGGGGCATATGTCCTTCGCGACCTTCAAGAAGGCCGTGGACGAATTCGTGGCGCTGAACCCCGGCTATGCCCGCTCCCAGGAAGTGTGGCTGCACGGTTTCGGCGAGAGCCTGGTGCACCCGGAGTTCGCGAAATTCATGCGCTACGCCATAGACCAGGGCGTCAACGCCGGCCTGTCCATCAACCCGCTGATGCTCACCAAAAAGGTGGCGAGCGACCTGCTGGACGCGGGGCCGGGACACCTGTACGTCGCGCTGGACGGGCACGACGACGCATCCTTTGAAAAGATTCGCGGGGTGCCCAATGCCTACCACAAGTCGAAAAAGCGCCTGCTGAAGTTCCTGGCGGAAAAAGAGCGGCGCGGCGTCAGGACCAAAATTACCCTGTCCATGATCGACTTCCCGGGCAACCGCCAGAGCATAGAGGAAGTCGAGGACTTCTGGAACGCCCAGCCCGGCATCGACCACTTCGTCGCCAAGCCCTTCGTGAGCTGGGACGGCAAGGCACAGGATGTAAACCAGCTCGCGCCCCGCCACGTGGCCGCGCCCGAGCCCGCCAACCGCAAGGTGCTGTGTGACTTCCCCTGGGAGAAAATGACGGTGTCCTGGGACGGCGACCTGGTGCCCTGCTGCTTCGATTACAACAAGCGCTACGCCCTGGGCAATATCAACGAGCAGAGCCTGCTGGAGATCTGGAACGGCGAGAAGATGCACGCCCTGCGGCGCGAGATGATCGCCAATAAGGTCACCAACCCCCTGTGCGCCGGCTGCGAGTACCTGTACCAAGACGTCGTGCCGTGACCCGGGAGCAGGCGCTGCCCCGCAAGAACAACGATATCGAAATCCTCCGGGCTTTCGCCATCCTATACACCATCATCCTGCATTTCAGGGTACTGCTGCCCGCCGGCAGCCCGCCGGTGCGGTTGCTGGACCACCTGGACCTGAGCGTGGGCGTGGACCTGTTCCTGGTGATTTCCGGCTTTGTGATCACCGGTTCGGTCATGGATTCGGCCAGCCGCTCCGGCACCACCCGCCGCCCACTGATGTTCGCCTTCTGGATCAAGCGGATATTTCGCCTGCTGCCGGCGGCCTGGACCTGGGTGATAATCGCCTGTCTCGCCCAGTTGGCGATCATCGGCACCACGGATATCCACTACCCGTTGCGGGACGTTTTCATCAGCACCGCGGCCGCCCTGGGCAACGTGATGAATGTCTACACGCCCTACTGTGTCGCCAACGGCGGAGGCCAGGCCTGCGTACTGGACAATTTCGTGGGCCACTACTGGAGCCTGTCCCTGGAAGAGCAGTTCTACCTGGTATTTCCCTTCCTGTTTTTCTTTCTCCGGCGCAGGGCCCTGGTGGCACTGCTGGTGGCCGCGATCGCGCTGCAGTTCCTGTGGCAACGCCCCTTTTTCACCTATGCCTGGTACTTCAAGACCGATGCCCTGTGCTGGGGCATTTTGCTGTCGCTGGTTGCGCGCAGCGCGCTGTACCAGCGGCATGTCCCCGGGCTGGTCAATATGCGCCATGTCGGCCCCCTGGGCGGGTTGGCACTACTGGCGGCACTGCCGCTGGTTGCGGCCAATATCCAGGGCATAGGGCCCAACATGAAGCCTTACGGCGTGGCGGTGGTGGCGCTGATCTGCGCCGCCATCGTCTGGCTGGCCTCCTACGACAGGGATGTATTTGCCATCGGCAGGCGCTACCGGCGCATCATGTTGTACCTGGGCAGCCGATCCTACTCCCTGTACCTGTCCCACCTGGTCGTCTTCCTCACGGTCCGGGACCTGTTCGGCCAATTCGGCCAGGGCCTGGCGGCAGCCGCGGGACCGACGGGCTATAACGCCATCATGGTCCTGCTGGCGGCAAGCCTTGCCCTGCTGGGTGCTGAACTGACCTACCGTGGCGTGGAAACTGTATTGCGGGCGAGAGGGCGAGTGATCGCCGGCAGGGTGGTGGCGAACAGCCGCACCGACAACGGAGCTACCCGCCCGCCGGTTCCTCCTCCCTGAGCCGTATGGGACCGACCTGGGCGGGAAATTTACCCGTCATTCCCGCGTAAAAATCGCGAAAATACTGCATATCCCTGCCGACATCACCACATACCTCCAGCGCCGGGCCGAAGCCACCGCGTTTGCGGCCAAAGTCCAGGAACGACGGGACAATGGGTACGCCGGCCTGCCGGGCTATGTGGTAAAAACCGGATTTCCAGTACTGCGTGCGCTCCCTGGTGCCCTCGGTGGGAACAACCAGCACCAACCGGCTCACCTTTCCGAACACGTCCACCATGGCATCAACCACATTGCGGTTTTCGTGACGAAAGACCGGCAGCCCTCCAAGCATTCGCATGAGCCAGCCAACAGGCGGGAAAAACAGGCTGTGCTTGGCCATCCAGGTCACCTTGATATCAAAGGCGGCCGCGAAGGCGAGCATGAGGGGAAAATCCCAGTTGGATGTATGGGGCGCCGCAATCAACACGTAGCGCTCCAGTTCGGGACGGGACCCCTCCAGTTGCCAGCCAAAAAGGTGCAATAACCATCGGGCGATGCGCTGTTTCATAATCAGCTGAACCGGCCGCCATGCTCCGCCAGTTCCACCAGGTACTGGCTGGGCTGCCAGAAATCGTCGCCGCTGAGCTCCTGGTAATGCCGTAACCGCTGCAGCACCGTGTCCAGGCCCAGGCTGTTGGCGTAGTGCATGGGGCCGCCGCGGTACACCGGCCAGCCGTAGCCATAGACATAGACCACGTCGATATCGCTGGCGCGGATGGCAATGCCCTCCGCCAGGATCTTCGCCCCCTCGTTGATCATCGGCAGGACACAACGCTCCAGGATTTCCTCGTCAGATATAGCGCGCTGGGTGATACCCGCTTTGGCTGCAAATTCGGCGAACAACTCGGTCACCATGGGCGCGGGCGTGGGTGTACGGTTCTCATCGTAATCGTAGAAACCGGCGCCGGTTTTCTGGCCGCGCCGCCCCGCTTCGCAGAGCCGATCGCGGATGGTCTCGCCGCGCGAGGTCTCCTTGTTCCAGCCGATATCCAGGCCCGCCAGGTCGCTCATCTGGAAAGCGCCCATGGGGAAACCGAACTCGTACAGGACCCGGTCCACCTCGTGGGGCGGCGCACCCTCCAGCGCCAGCTGGTGCGCCTGGGCCTGGCGCACGAACAGGATGCGGTTGCCGACAAAACCGTGGCACACCCCCACCAGTACCGGGACCTTTTTGATTCGTTTGGCAAAGGCCATGCAGGTCTTGATCACCGCTTTGGCGGTGGCGTCGCCGCGCACCACTTCCAGCAGCTTCATCACGTTGGCCGGCGAAAAGAAGTGCAGCCCTATCACCGCCTCGGGGCGCGCGGTCGCGGCGGCCATCTCGTTGAGGTCCAGGGCGGAGGTATTGGACGCGAGTATCGCGCCGGGTTTCACGATGGCTTCCAGGCGCCCGAAGATAGCTTTTTTCACCTCCATGTTCTCGAACACGGCCTCGATGACCAGGTCGCAGTTCGCCAGGTCCTCCAGCTGCAGCGACCCGCTTATCAGGCCCATGCGCTGTTCCACGTCCGCGGCGCTGATGCGGCCCTTGCTGGCCGTGTTCTCGTAGTTCCTGCGGATCACCCCCAGGCCCCGGTCCAGCGCCTCCTGGCTGGTCTCGACGATGGTGACCGGGATACCCACATTGGCCATGTTCATGGCGATGCCGCCACCCATGGTGCCCGCGCCGATCACGCCCACCGCGGCAATGGGTATCTCGGGCGTATCCCGGTCGATATCGGGAATTTTCGCCGCCTGGCGCTCGGCGAAGAAAAAGTACTGCTGGGCCGCGGACTGCGGGCCCTGCAGCAACTCCCTGAACAGTTTGGACTCGGTTTTCATGCCCTCGTCGAAGGGCTGGTTTACCGCCGCCTCGATGCAGCGAATATTGTATTCGGGGGCGAGAAAACCCCGGGTTTTGCGAGCAATGCCCCGGCGGAACTGCTCGAATACGGCGGGATTATCGCGGGCCGCCTGCAGTTTGTCGTCGCGGTCGCGGATGCGCGGCAGTGGCTCGCCCCGGGCAATGATTTCCCTGGCGAAGGCCAGCGCATCCTCGCGCAGGTCGCCCTCCACAACCCGGTCCACCAGCCCGGCCTCCAGCGCCTCGGCAGCGCTGATCGGCGCCCCCGAGGTGACCATTTGCAGCGCTTTTTCCACGCCGACCACCCGGGGCAGGCGCTGGGTGCCACCCGCGCCGGGCAACAGGCCCAGGTTTACCTCCGGCAGGCCCAGCCTGGCCTGGGGCACCGCCACCCGGTAATGGCAGCACAGCGCCGTCTCCAGGCCACCCCCCAGGGCGGTGCCATGGATGGCGGCAATGACGGGCTTGGAGGCATTGTCTATGCTTGCCAGGACCGCGTGCAGGCCCGGCTCCGCGGGCCCGCTGGCGAACTCGGTAATGTCCGCGCCGGCAATAAAGGTTTTGCCCGCGCAGATAATCAGGATGGCCTGTACCGAATCGTCCGCCACCGCCTTGGCCACACCCTCCAGCAGGCCCTGGCGGACGCCCTGGCTGAGGGCGTTTACCGGTGGGTTGTCCAGCGTAAGCACGGCCACCCCATCCACGTTTTCATAGTCGACCATGCTGGTGAGCTGCATCGCTTCAATCTCCCTTAAAGTTGGTTGGTGCGGTCGGCCTCAGGCAGGGTTAGCTTCCGGGGCATACTGCCGCGACATGCCGGCCACCACCTCGTGGAAGCCCGCCATGGTGTCATCGATTACCTGCCGGGCAGTGAGCACGGCATCGATGCGCCCGCAGACCTGGCCAGACAGGGGAATGGCGGCTTCCATGTCACCGCCGAAATACAGCTGGGGAATACCCGCCATATTCTCCATGACATTGAACTTGCCCAGGGGCTCCAGGGCGGCGGTGCGCCCGGTGCGCAGGGCGCGCAGGGCCGGGCGGGACTGCTGGTTGAGAAACACGGTGTCGGTCTCGCGGGCGGCCACCACCGCCTGCTTCCAGTTGTCATGCACCGGGGACTCCGCGCAGGACAGCATGCGGGTGCCCATCTGCACCCCCTCCGCCCCCAGGGCGAAGGCCGCCGCCATCGAGGGACCGTCGCTGATGCCACCGGCGGCGATGATGGGCACCTCGACCCGGGAGCGCACCAGCGGCAGCAGCACCATGGTCGACACCGGGCTGGGGTTTTTGAAACCACCGCCCTCGCCGCCCTCTACGACCAGGCCATCCACGCCGGCATCGATGGCCTTGAGCGCCATGTCCAGGGTGGGCACCACGTGAAAGACCGTGATACCCGCCGCTTGGAAATCCCGTGTGCAAACGCTGGGACTGCCCGATGAGGTGGTCACGAACTTGATACCCTGCTCGATCACGAAGTCGATGATATTGCTGCCCTTGACATAGGACAGCGCCACATTCATGCCGAAGGGTTTGTCGGTCAGTTCGCGCATCAACTGGACTTCGCGCTTGATATTGTCCAGTTCTCCCGAGGAGGTTTCGATGATTCCCAGGCCGCCGGCATTGCTCACGGCCGAGGCCAATTGGGCCCGGGCTATCCAGCCCATGGGCGCCTGTATTATCGGGTACTGGGTGCCGGTCATGCGGGTTACCCGGTTATCAATAGTCACGTTCGAACGTCTCCTTCTCTGGTTGCGCTGTCCCCGGGCGCGGCCTGATCGACCACGAACAACAGGCACAGCATCTCGTAAATAACTTCAATACTGGTTTTTCTGGTCAGGCCCTGCATGGACCGCAGCCGGTCCCAGGTCTCAAATGAGGTAACGGCCTCCACCGCCTCGCGCTTGTGCGGCGGCAGTTCCAGCAGCTCCGGCAGCCAGTCGGCGAGGTCCTTGCGCAGGCCGCGCTGGTTGCGGGCATAGTTTTTCCGCAATACCGCCGAGCGCCACATCTGGGCCCTGGTGGATAAAATCAGTGGCGAGAGTTTTTCGTAAGCGGTGGCCCTGGCCTCGATCGCGTGCAGGACGCGTTCGGCCAGGGTACCGGCGCGGTCACCGCCCAGGAACAGACCCTCGTAGCTTGCCCGCAGGTAACTGTCCACGGTCGCATACAGGCTTTCCATGTCCGCGAAGTGCCGGAACAGGGTGCGAATCCCCACCCCGGCCCGGTCCGCCACCTGCTGCGCGGTGGGCACCAGGATACCCTCGCCAATGAGTTGTTGCGAGGCCTCCACGATAAGGCGCCTGCTGCGCTCACTGCGCTGCAGGCGGCCGTCGGGTTTGGTACCGGGGTCGAGTCTGCTTGCCTTGTTCATAACACCTGCTATTGCTCAAACTCGGCCAGCGGCACGATCAACAGGCGGTCGCCCAGAAAGGAGCCCAGGTAGACCTTGTCGCGATGCGCCGTGGCGACGGTGGCCGCACCCATGGGTGGCCCCTGGTGCCGGAACAGTACGCGCGTTGCCATGGTCTCGGGGTCCAGGGCGACGATTTCGAAGCCCATGCCGCAGGTGACGCCATGGTCCTCGGTACAGGCGAGGTAGACCGGGATCTCCATCTGGTGGGAGGCAAGCCACAACTGGCCATCGGGTCCCCAGCTGCTGTTGTCGGCATTAGCCACCTCCGCTGTGGCCACCCGCTGCTCAGTCTGCAAGTCGTATTTGTGTATTTCCCCGTCCATGTACTGGTTGATGAAGATATAGCGCTCATCGGGGCTTATCTCGATACCGTTGGTCAGGGCGCCCGCGGTTCCCGGCAACAGCCTGGGGCCGCTGCCCTGACTCCAGCGCCACACATCCCCTGACTGGAAGCCCAGCAGCGCACGTTGCGAACCGAGAACATCGTCTGGGCGGAACATGCGGGTGTAGATGACATCACCGTTGGCCAGACCCACCACGTCGTTGATCAGGGTGTTGTCCGCGGGGAAGACACAGCCCTGCCAGTGCAACTGCGGTTCGCCGTCGGCCGGCAGTGCCAGGGAAAACAGCTCCACCGCCTCGCGACCGCCGTGGTTGACCACCAGGTAGCGCCAGCTGCCGTCCTCCAGCTGCACCAGGTGGGTGCCGTGGGGGCTCATCTCCTCCCCCGGGGGCTCGGTGCAGGCGGGGTCGCCCTGCAGGACCCCGGGTGCTGCGGCGCCGGTGACCGGAAACAGTGGACGCACGCTTTCATCGTCCACCCTGAACAGGGCTATGCGGCCGGGAAACTCGCCCATATTGCCGAGTTCGCTGAGCAACAGGTAATCTCCTCCGGGCACGACGGCGATATCCTCGGGGCTTTGCAGTCCACACACCGGGTGCAGCGGGCCGCGGTCCTCACAATCGGTGACCAGGGTGCCCTCCGGCACGCCGCAGCCATACAGCGTGAGCGCCAGGGCGGCGGCGAGCAGGGAGCGAACAGGGGCATACAGTCTCTTCATGGCCGGGGATCCATCATTTCTTAAAGGGGAGGGAGAGTGTCACATTGTTGCGCTGCCTTGGCCAGTGACATGACAGCGGCCGTGTGAGACTGGGCTACACTTACCGCAACAGCTTGCCGCAACACCTGGCCGACACCGCTTGCATGCCGGGGCCAGACAGGCAGAATGGACGGTCCGATCCGATCATGCGTTTAGCTGGGAGTAACAGGCCAATGTACAAGGAACTGAAGGAAACCACCGCAGCCATGACTGCCCCGGGGCAGATGTTCAGCATTGCCGAGGTCGAGGTAGGCGGCGAGAAGCTCAGAACCTGGGCCATGGCCCCCAATTCGCTGCGCGATGTCTGGCTCAGTACAGCCAGGCACGCCGCGGCCGACTACCTGGTCTACCGCGATGAGCGCTGGACCTACAGCCAGGCCCACGAGGAGGTGGCGCGCATCGCCAACTGGCTGGTCTCCCAGGGAGTCGGCCCCGGGGATCGGGTGGCAATCGCCATGCGCAACTACCCGGAGTGGATGCTGTCCTACTGGGCCATCGCCAGCATCGGTGCGGTCTCAGTGGGCGTCAATGCCTGGTGGGTCACGGATGAGCTGCGCTATGGCTTGCAGGACTCCGACACCAGCGTACTGATATGCGACAGCGAGCGCCTGGCCCGTTTTGCTGAGATCCGCGAGGATTTCCCCGCCATGAAGACAGCCGCGGTGCGGGTGGACGACGTGCCCTCCTGGGCCACCCCCTGGAGTGAGGTGCTCGCGACAGAGCCGGCCCTGCCCGAGGCCAGCATCGCGCCGGATGACGACGCCTGCATATTCTATACCTCCGGCACCACTGGCAAGCCCAAGGGCGCCCGGCTCACCCATCGCGGCTGCGTCAACAATGTCTTCAGCGTCATTTTCGCCACCCTGTCCCAGGCTACCGCCCAGGCGACGGCCCTGGGCAAGCAAGCCCCCGACCTGCTGGGTGGTGGCGGGCCGCAGATGGCGACGATAGTCGCCACCCCCCTGTTCCATGTAACGGCCAACAACTGCGCGGCGCAGACCGCCACCGTCGCCGGCGGCAAAATGGTGCATATGCACAAGTGGGACGCGGGGGAGGCACTGCGCATCATCGAGGAAGAAAAAATCACCGTGTTCAGCGGTGTGCCCACCATGAGCCGGGAAATCATCATGCACCCGGATTTCAGCAAGCGCGACACCTCTACCCTGTCCGCGTTCAATGGCGGCGGCGCGGCGGTGCAGCCTGACCTGGTCGACAAGATCGCCAAGGTGGGCCGCGGGGCCCAGCCGGGCCAGGGTTACGGCATGACCGAGACCTGCGGCATTATCAGCTCCGCCAGCGGGTTTTTCCTGGCCGACAAACCCACCAGCACCGGCATACTCATGCCGATCTACGACATCAAGACCATAGACGCCGATGGCAACGCGCTACCCGCGGGAGCGCGGGGTGAAATCTGTGTGCGCGGCCCGCAGGTGATCAAGGGCTACCTGAACCGGCCCGATGCCACCGCCGAGACCATCGTCGACGGCTGGCTGCACACCGGCGATATCGGTTATGTGGACGAGGACAATTTTGTCTACCTGGTGGACCGGGCCAAGGACATGGTGTTGCGCGGAGGGGAAAACGTCTTCTGTTCCGAGGTGGAAGTAGCGATCTACGAACACCCCGGCGTGGCCGAGTGCTCCGTGTTCGCGGTGCCCGATGAACGCCTGGGCGAGGAAGTCGGCGCAGCCATCTTCCCGACCCCGGGCAGCAAACCCACGGCCGAGGAACTGCGCGAGTTCTGCAAGACCAAGCTGGCCGCCTACAAGGCGCCCCGTTACATCTGGATCCTGGACGAGCCCCTGCCGCGCAATGCCAGCGGCAAGTTCCTCAAGCGGGAGCTGAAGGAAATCCTGGACGTCGCCGACGCGGGCTAGCACAGGCAAACCGGAAACCGGGGGCAGTGCCACCGGTTTCCCATGCAGGGCTTATTTCAGTTCGCTGGAACTCTTGCCCAGCACCTGGCGGGCCACGATAAGTTGCTGGATCTGCTGGGTACCCTCGTAGATATCGATAATCTTGGAGTCGCGGGCAAATTTTTCCAGCAGCTGGGCCTTGCTGTAGCCCAGCTGCCCGCAGATCTCCACGCACTTAAGGGCCACCTGGTTGCCCATGCGTCCGGCCTTGGCCTTGGACATGGAGGCGTTCCTGGAGTTGGGCTGCTTGTTGTCCGCCATCCAGGCGGCTTTCAGTACCAGCAGGCGTGCCGTTTCGTATTCCGCCTCCAGTTCGTAGAGATCGCTCTCCACCGCACTCATCTGGTGGTAACTCTTGCGGAAATCCAGTTCCACGCCCTGCTCGGCGAGCAGTTCCTCGGTCAAATCCAGCGCCGCCCGGGCCAGACCCACAGCCTGGGCCGCCACCATGGGGCGGGTGTTATCGAAGGTCTGCATGACGCCACCGAAGGCCTTCTTGCGCGCCTCCGCCGTGGTGGCGATCTCCGGATTGCCCAGCAGATTGGCCTTCGGCACCCGGCAGTTCTCCAGCACTATCTGGGCGGTGTCCGAGGCCCGAATGCCCAGTTTGTGCTCCACCCGGGTTACGGTCATGCCCGGCGTGCCCTTGGGCACCAGAAAAGACTTGATCGCCGCCTTGCCCAGGGTCAGGTCCAGCGACGCCCACACCACCACCTGCTTGCTGCGGTAGCCGTCTGTCACGAATATTTTTTCGCCGTTGAGCACCCACTCGTCACCGTCCAGCACCGCTGTAGTCTTGATGGCGGCGGAGTCGGAGCCGGCACCGGGCTCGGTAATGGCCATGGCCGCGAACAGCTCGCCCCACTCGGCCTGCTGCTCGGCGGAGGCCACCGCGCTCACCGCGGCATTGCCCAAACCGATGGTCGGCAGCGCCAGGAACAGCCCCACGTCACCCCAGCACAACTCCGCCGAGCTGACCACCATGCTCAGGTTGTTGCCGTTGCGGTTGCTGGTTGCACTGGCCGCCGGCTGCGCGTCGACAGCCTTGCCGCGGTTGGGCCTGGCGCGCAGCAGCTTGCTCAGCTCGTACAATTCCTCGGGCATCTCTTTCTGTTCCGCCAGGTCGTACTTGCGCGACAGGGGCCGCAGGCCATCCCGGGAAAATTGGCGCAGCAGCGCCCGGGTGTCCTCTATTTTTTTCGGTAGTTCCAGGTTGATCATCGTGTCGCCCTCTCCAGATTCGCTTTATAGGGGTGCCGGGGCATCAGGCCAGCAGCATGCCGTCGAGGACCGCCAGGGCCCGCAGGTTGCGATACCACAGTTCCACCGGGTGCTCCCGGGTGAAGCCGTGCCCACCCAGCAACTGCACGCCGTCGGTGCCGACTTTCATGCCGTACTTGATGGCACTGCGATGCGCCAGAAAAGCGCTGCGGGTGAAGTCCATGCCGCGCTCCGCCTGGCCGGCGGCGCGATACACCAGCAGGCGCAGGCCCTCGATTTCCGTGGCCATGTCCGCCACCATGAAAGCCACCGCCTGGCGATTGGAAATCGGCTCGCCAAAAGCCACCCGCTCATTCACATAGGGGATGACATAGTCCAGCACGGCCTGGCAGGTACCCACCGCCAGCGCGGCGATGGCTATCCGGCTGAGGCTCAGCAGGCGCTCCGCGTCGAAGCCGGCGGCCAGCCGGGACGAGGCCGGCATGGCAACATTGTCCAGCGTCATCGCATACAGCGGCAGCGGGCGCAGGCCCATGTAGTCCTCGCGCTCGAAGCTGAGACCGGCACTGTCGCCCTCCACCAGGAAGCCCTGGGTGCCCTCCCCCTCCACGTCGGCAAATACCACCAGCAGCTGCGCCTCGGGACCGAAAGCCACCATACTTTTGCGACCGTTGAGGATAAAACTGCCGTCCCCCTGCCGGGCGGCCGTCGCTTGCAGGCGGCGCGCATCGAAACCGATACCGGGCTCCATCCACGCCAGGGCCGCCGGGGTAAACTGCGCACTGGCCAGGGCCTGGCTCACCCGCTCCTGCTGGCCCCGGGTGCCGCAGTCCATGATGCAGTTGATGACCGCCAGGGGTGCCAGGGTCGCGATCGCCATGGACATATCGCCGCAGGCCAAATCCTCGATATTGAGCACGTTGGAAACCGGGCTGCGCCCGGCGCCCATGCCGCCCAGGGCCTCGGGAATCGGCATGAAGTTCAGGCCCAGGTCCACGGTTTTGGCCAGCAAGCCCGCCGGCAGCTCGCCCGCCTCGTCAGCGGCCCGCGCCGCCGCGGCCATCTCCTCGCGGGCGAAGCGCTGCATCACCTCGCGGGTCATCTGCTGCTCTTCGGTCGGGGTTATGTCGAACAGCAGCTCTTCGGTGTCACTCATGGTCTGTGTTTGCATCCTTGTTAGAGGTCTCGCTTCAATTCAAACCTGGTCCACCACCGGTTTGCCGTGGCGAAAATAGACGAAAGGCCCCGGGTCGCCCGGGCCGTGCCCTTCCCGCAGGCGCCGCTCCACTTCGGCCAGCACGATGCGGGTAATATTGGGCAGCTCCAGTGCCTGGGCATCTTGCAGCGAAACCCAGTGCAACTGCAATAATTCCCCGGAACCCTGCGGCCGCTCGTGCACCTCACCCTGTATCAATTCCGCATCGGCCATGAAGAAGCGCGCATCGAAGCGCCGGTTGCGATAGGGAGGGGTAATGGCGCGCGCCACCAGCTGCAGCTGGTCCAGGCGGGGGTTGACGTCGTACTGCAGGAAATCCCGCCACTGGGGCGAGCGGGTTTTCAGGGTCGGCGAATGCGGCTCCCCCAACACCAGCCCGGTTTCCTCGTAGGTTTCGCGAATCGCCGCCATGGCCAGTGCCCGGGCGCGGGTCTCGCTGCAGCCTTGCAGCAGGCGCGCCAGCACCGCCGGGTGCAGGTCGTGGGGCGGGCGCAGGCGGCCATCACCCGGGTCAACCCTGCCACCCGGGAACACGAACTTGTTGGGCATGAACTTGTGGCCGGCGGCGCGCTGGCCCACCAGCACCCGCGGCAGCCTGCCGTCCCGGCGCACCACGATCAGGGTCGCCGCATCCCTGGGGCGCACCGCCCTGCCACCGCCCTCGCGGTACTCGCCCGCCCCCGCCGGGGTGGGCTGGTATTGCGCGGCGGAACTCATGCGCCGGTGTCCGCGGTGCTAGTTCGGCCAGTAAATATACTCATCATCTTCCGCATAGGGTTCGATACCGGTTTTGTCGATACGCTGGGGCGACTGGATCACGCTGGGCCACAGGGGCTCGGCCTGCTCGGCGTTGTGCGCCGCCAACAGGGCTTCCAGGGCCGCCACCCGCTCGGGAAACTGCGCCGCCAGGTTGTGCTGTTCGGTGGGATCGGCACCCAGGTCGAACAACCATTTCTTCTGGCCGGTTCCCGGTGGTTGGTCGGGCTGGTCGGCGCGGATCAGCTTCCAGCCGTCGTGCAGCACCGTCTGCTGGTAGCCCTCGCGCCAGAACAGGGTGTCGTGGGGCACGCCATCGTGGGGCAGGCCATCGCGCTCACCGGTCACAAAGGGCAGCAGGTCGACCCCGTCCAGTTTGCGGTCTGTGGGCACCTGGGCCCCGGCGGCGGCGGCCGCGGTGTGGAATACATCCACATGGTGCACCGGCGCCGCCAGCACGCTGCCGGGCTGGATGCGCGCGGGCCAGCGCGCCATGAAGGGCACGTGGGTGCCGCCCTCGAAGTGATTCAGTTTCCAGCCGCGATAAGGCCTGTTGATATCCGGCAGGCCGATATAGCCCGCGCCGCCGTTGTCGCTGGTGAAAATCACCAGGGTGTTGTCACTCAGGCCGTGGTCCTCGAGCGCCTGCAGTACCCGCCCCACGCTGCGGTCCAGGGCGCGTATCATGCCGGCGTATACCCGCAGGGTGTGGTCTGCAATATGCGGGAAGGCGTCATAGTCCTCGCGCTTCGCCTGCAGCGGATTGTGCACCGCCCAGTGCGCCAGGTAGAGGAAGAAGGGCCGGTTGCGGTTGGCCTCTATCACCTTGACGGCTTCGTCGGTGTAGTAGTCCGTCAGGTACCCGTCCGGCGCAAAGGGCTCGCTGCCATTGAAATTCGCCGCGTAGCGGGCCGTCGCCCACACCATCTGGTCGACGTAATCCTGTTCGCGTTTGGCGTTCACCACGTCCGGGTCATCCTCCGGCAGGAACAGGGTGCCGGCGAGATTCAGGCTGTCGTCAAAGCCCTGTCGCTCGGGCACCATGTCGCCCACCGAGCCCAGGTGCCACTTGCCGATATGGGCGGTGTAATAGCCCGCCTGCTGCAGTACCTCGGCCACCGTTATTTCACCCGGCGGCATCCCCAGCTCGGTGATTTCCGGCATCCGGGCCGCTTCCTCGCGATCGATGAATATCGGCAGCGGCGGCGGGTCCAGATCGCTCATCCACTGGAATATGGTGGGCCCGATCTTGAAAAACGGTGTGTACTCGAAACCGAAGCGGGTGGAGTAGCGACCGGTCATCAACGCGGCCCGGGACGGGGCGCAGACCGCGTTGGCCGCATAGCCGTTCTCGAAGACCACACCCTGGCGGGCGATGGCATCGATATGGGGTGTCATCAGGCTGCCGTCGGCGGCGCCGCCGTTGTACAGCGACACATCGTTGAACCCCATGTCATCGGCCAGGATCAGGATGATATTGGGCGGCCGCTGCGCGGGTGCCTGCTCGCTGGTGGCGGGGCCCTGGGGCCAGTTGACCGGCACATTCGGCCCCACCGGGCGCAGCACGGAACTGACAATGGGCAGGCCCCACACCAGGATGTTGACGCGGTTGTGCCAGGCCAGTGCGGCGCCTATGGCCAGCACGAGTAACAGGGAGATCAGCTTTTTCATTTATACCTCGGCGGTTCTGTGCAGGGGTAGCAACCCAGGCTCGCCTCGCACCGGGACCCGCTGTTACAGCAGCGAGACCATCAGGCCGCGGGAGGGGGCAATTTCGTTGTCCAGCAACTGCCGCCACAATGCGGCGAGCCCGTCCACGTCGCGGGTCCATTCCACCGCCAACTCACCCTGCCACTTCTGCGCCACCTGGGCGCTGGCCGCCATGGCTTTGGCCATCGCGGCACCCGGCCCCCACTGGGCATCGCGCTTGCCGATCTGCGCCGGGGCAAAGAAGAAAGTGGGTTTGGCGCCGGGCAGGTCGCCGGTCTCGCCGCGCTGCTCCCAGTGGGTGGCGCCCACCATGGCGCTGTTCACCATATTGGTCCCCAACAGCTGGTGCAAGGTCGTGGTCAGCCGCGCATCACCCGACATATCCACGTAAGCCGCCGGCACCGCGGCATCGATGCGCTGCTCCTGGCCGTAGACCACCACCTCGTCGCAGCAGCCCAACCGCTCCACATAGGCCACATTGCCCGGCGAAGTGAGGCCGATAACGCGCTGGCTGACCTGGGGGTCGGCGTGCAACATCTCCGCCAGGCCCGCACCGGTCTTGGAGGACACCGAGCCGATGAGCACCTGGCCGGCGCCAAAGAAGTCGTTGTCCACCAGGAAATCGTAGATCAACCAGGAGGTGGCCAGCAGCGGAAACAACAGGCAGCGTTCCACTTCCATGTCCTGCAGAAAGGCCGGTTCAGCCCGGGTGCGGCGGTAGCCATTGTACAGGGCGGGCAGCGCCTGGCGGTGCGCGGCGACATCGACAAACTGGTCTTCGCGCACCTTGCCCGGCTGCAGGATTGCGTGGCTGGCCATGGGAAAGAAACCCCACAGGCGCTCGCCCACCGGCACCTGGTCACAGCCGGAGGCCACCACCTCGGCGCAGCCCCACACGGGCACCTTGCCCCAGTGTTCCTCGGCGGGGTAAAAGCCCCAGTAACCGATCAGGTCCCCGGTGACCGCATAGCTGACGTTGTTGGAGGTGAGGCCGAACTTGTCGATGGCTACCAGCACCTCGCCCTGCCCCGGCACAGGCAGGGGCCGGGTAACGACCCGGGTCCTGCGAGGGTCGGCACGGTCCACCCATAATTCCGTACACTGTGTCATTGCTTGCTCCCGCCGCGCGCAGTGCCCGGCTATCATTTTCCTGCCCCGCCCACGCCGGTTGTTCCCCGGACGCTGGCACCAGCCCGCCGAATTGTAGCACCGGCTGAATATAATGGCACTTATAATGCCATAAGCTTCATTGGCGCGCTGCGTCCCGGAGGAAGCTCCCCGTCACCGTCCCTGCTGGCGTGGGCACGGCGGATTTCCCTGACTGTTCGCTGTCGCATGATGACCTCCAGTACCATTGAGGCCGATACGGCCCTCGCATATTTAGAACAATAAACGCATTATAAAGCCTGTTGTTTTCGATTTATTAGAATTTACAGGGTTGGCCATGCACAAAAGTACACTGGAACAATGGCGCATGTTGCAGGCCGTGGTCGAACACGGCGGTTTCGCCCAGGCGGCGGCGGCCGTGCACAAAAGCCAGTCGACCATCAACCACGCGGTACACAAGCTGGAGGACCAGCTGGGGCTCAAGCTGCTGGAGGTCGTCGGCCGCAAGGCGCAGCTGACCGATGCGGGGGCACTGATGCTGCGCCGCGCCGGACAATTGCTGGACCAGGCGGGCCAACTGGAAAATATCGCCGCCAGCCTTGCCAGGGGCACCGAACCGGAGATCTACCTGGCGGTAGATGAAATCTATCCCCATGCCTGCCTGGCCGGGGCCCTGCAGGGACTGGCAGAGGCCTATCCCAATACCCGGGTGGAACTGACCGAAACCGTGCTGTCCGGCGGTCCCGAGAAACTGCTGGCTGGCCAGGTAGACCTGCTGGTGGCCGGCAGCGTGCCCCAGGGCTTTCTGGGCGAGCCGATCCTGGAGGTGGAATTCATCGCCGTGGCTCATCCGCAGCACGCCCTGCACCAGCTGGGCCGGCCGCCCACGCTGCAGGACCTGGCCCGGCAGCGCCAGATCGTGGTGCGCGACTCGGCCCTGGGTGCGCGCGCCGACTCCGGCTGGTTGGGGGCCGAACAGCGCTGGACCGTCAGCCACGTGGCCACGTCTGTGGACATGATCGCTCGCGGCATGGGTTTCGCCTGGTTGCCGAGCACCCGCATCGGCGCACAGTTGCAAGCCGGCTCCCTCAGGGAGTTGCCCCTGGCAAGCGGCTCTCGCAGGTTAGCCAATGTGTACCTGACCTACGCCGATCCCGACCTGGCGGGACCGGCAACCTGCGCCCTGGCGGCACTACTGCGGGAGGAAACCCGGCGCTACCAGAAAACCTTCTGATATTTTCGAAAGTTTAAGCCGTTTATTTGCAATTTTAATTCCACTCGATCGAATTCATTATGCCCAGCAACAAGCCGATGGCCAGTGGCCCCGGCGCGACATGTAACTGATCGGAAAGGAGTAGCAAAATGGGCTTACTGATAGACGGTACCTGGCATGACCAATGGTACGACACCGAATCCTCTGGCGGCCGCTTCGTGCGCAAGGAATCACAGTTTCGCAACTGGGTCACCGCCGACGGCAGTGCCGGACCCAGCGGCGAGGGCGGGTTCCGCGCCGAGGCCGGACGCTACCACCTGTACGTCTCCCTGGCCTGCCCCTGGGCGCACCGCACACTGATCATGCGCGCCTTCAAGGACCTGGCCGACATCATCGACGTGTCGGTCGTCAGCCCGCTGATGCTGGAGCAGGGCTGGACCTTCGCCCGGCAGGAGGGCAGCAGCGGCGACCGGCTGGGCGGACACGATTTCCTGCACCAGGTCTATACCGCCCACCAGCCGGATTACAGCGGGCGGGTCACCGTGCCGGTACTGTGGGACAAACAACAGGGCGTCATCGTCAATAACGAGTCCGCGGAGATCATCCGCATGCTCAATACCGCCTTCAACGACCTCACCGGCAACCGCGCGGACTATTACCCGCAGGCACTGCGCGCCGACATCGACGCCTGGAACGAACGCATCTACCCGGCCGTCAACAACGGCGTGTACCGGGCGGGCTTCGCCACCAGCCAGCAGGCCTATGCAGAGGCCTACACCGAGGTGTTCGCCGAACTGGACCACATCGACGCCCACCTGGCGCACCACCGCTACCTGCTGGGCGAGCAACTGACCGAGGCCGACATCCGCCTGTTCACCACCCTGATCCGCTTCGACGCGGTCTACCACGGTCACTTCAAGTGCAACCGCCAGCGACTGGAGGATTTCGATGCCCTGCCGCGCTACGTCAGGGATATCTACCGCCTGCCCGGTGTGGCTGCCACGGTCGATTTCGAGCACATCAAGACGCACTACTACGCCTCGCACCGCAACATCAACCCCACCGGTGTGGTCCCCATCGGGCCGGCTGTCGACTACGGCGCATGACCGCACCGGGCGACTTTCCTTTCCATTGCGGATGTGCCATTTTTAGAGCCTGCCCGGCAACCCGCGTGGTCCCGCGTCATGAGAATATTGTTGAGTTCCCGAAACCGCCTGCTGCTGTTATTGGCGGCGCTGCCATTCATCGTTGCCAGCCAGTGCGTGGTGCTGTTCAGTTCGGGTGACTCGGATGACGATGACAAGGACGAGGACAAGGACAAGATCGTGGTCGCCACCCGCACCGGCAACTTCACCAACGCCCCGGTCCAGGGGGTGTCGTATAGCTCGGGGACGGTGGAGGGCATCACCGGACCCGCCGGGGAGTTCGAGTACGTGCCCGGCGAGCCGGTACGGTTTGCCCTGGGCGACATCGCGCTGGGCTCGCCGGTGCGCGGCCAAGCGGTGATCACCCCCCTGGAACTGGTACCCGATGGCGATGACCGCAGCGCCGCAGCAATCAATATTGCGCGCCTGCTGCAGTCGCTGGACGCGACCCCCGGGGACGATGCCATCACCATCCCCGCAACCGTACTGGCGGGCGCGGTGCGCGGCAACCCGGCCGTCGCCGCGGCCATCGAGTATCTCGATTTCGGGGATGAAACCGCCTTCGTCAACGCAGCCAGCCAGTTGCTGGCGGTATTGACCGCCGACTACCCCCACACCGCCGCGCTGGTGGATGCCGGGACGGCCGGTGAGCAACTGCGCCGATGGCAAGGCCCGGTGCCCGCGGGCGACTGAATTCGGCGGCCTGCCGCTGCTGCTGGCGCGCAAGGCGCCCTGCGCATTTGCTTAACAAACTGGTTTCGCGCACACTCGACCGCTGGATAACAACAATAACCGGCAATCGTTTCCACCGGCAGCCGCCGGTGAACTTCAGCGGCTTTTACAGCACTCGAACAACGCCTGCCTGAACAACTTTTATTCCGCACAAGGTGACTACTATGCGAGACCAACTGACCTCTGGTTCCGGACGGGGCCTGGCTGCCCTGTTCCTGCTGCCCCTGCTGCTGGCCCTGGTGGCTGGCTGCAGCGACGGCAATAACAATAACAACGACCAGCAACCCGAGGTGCCGGAAGTACCGGAAGTGCCGGTGGATCCAGACTACCCGGACTATACCCTGGTGGAGTTGGCAGCGGGTGACGACCTGGAAAGCCGGGCGCTGGAAGCGCTGATTACCGCGCAACCGAAAACCGTGGTGCAGTTTCCCGCCGGGGTCTACGACTTCACCGGCGAGTTGAGCGTCAGCGTGGACAACGTGGTCATCCGCGGTACCGGCATGGACAACGACAGCGGTACCGTGCTGCGCTTCGACAACCAGGCCAGCGGCGCCCAGGGTGTATTCGCCACCGGCAACAACTTCGTCATCGAGGATATCGCCATCGAGAACACCCCTGGAGACTCGATCAAGGTCGAGGGTTCCAACGGCGTGACCATACGCCGCGTCCGGGTGGAGTGGACCAATGGCCCGGACGAAAACAACGGCGCCTACGGCCTGTACCCGGTACAGACCCGCAACGTGCTGATCGAGGACTGCGAGGTGCGCGGCGCCAGCGATGCCGGTGTCTACGTGGGCCAGTCCGAGGTCATCATCGTGCGCCGCAACTATGTCTATGAAAACGTCGCCGGCATCGAGATCGAGAACTCCAAGTTCGCCGACGTCTACGACAACCTGACCACCGGTAATACCGGCGGCATCCTGGTGTTCGACCTGCCGGGGCCCCCCGTACAGGGCGGCGAGGCCACCCGTGTCTTCAACAACGAGATCATCGATAACAACGAACCCAACTTCGCCCCCGCGGGCAACATCGTCGGCACTGTGCCCACCGGCACCGGCTTGATGATCATGGCCAATGACGATATCGAGGTCTTTGGCAACACCATCACCGGCAACCAGTCCTCGGCGGTGCTGATCGTCAGCTACTACGCGGTCGACCTGGGTATCAGCAAACCGACTTACGATCCCGTGCCGGAAAAAATCTACGTTCACGACAACGAGATGAGCAACAACTCCTATGACCAGCAGGCCGACGCGGCCCTGATCGGCCTGGTGCTGGGCGAGCCCACCGCCAATTTCTACGACAGCTCCGGCGTTGGCACCGACGCCGGTTTGTTGCTGGAGTTTCCCGACGGGCTCAGCGAAAGCCAGGCGATCTGCATCGTCGACAACGGGCCCGAGACCAGTATGGGACGCTTCAATATTTCGGTGGTCACCGGCGGTCTCGCTTACGACCCGGGTATTTCCACCGATCCCGACTACTTTAATTGTCGCCACGCCTCCCTGCCGGCCATAGAACTGGAACCGCCGGTAGAGCCGGGTGGCGGCGGTGACAACCCGGTGGATACAGAGGCACTGTGCGGCGCCGAGGGTGACGGCCTGAACACCGGGGCCTATGTCGCGGACTGCCCACAGTTATCTGACTACCGGCTGTTCGCCGACCCCACCAACCCCATGGGCGAAGCCAACGGCGGCATCATCTACGACCTCAACACGCCGCTGTTCACTGACTACGCCAACAAGCACCGCTTCGTGTTCGTGCCCGAGGGTGTGCAGGCGGCCTACCGCTCCCGGGAAGTATTCGACTTCCCGGTGGGCACCATTATCGCCAAGACGTTTACCATCCAGGCCGATCTGCGGGATGACGACAGCGCCGAGGAGCTTATCGAGACGCGCCTGCTGGTCCACCGCAAGGAAGGCTGGGTGGCCCTGCCCTACATCTGGAACCAGGGCAAGACGGACGCGGTGCTGACGAGGATAGGGGGAACCCAGGCGGTAAGCTGGATCGACGTCAATGGCGTGCAGCAGGCTACCGACTATGTGATACCCAACACCAATAACTGCGCCAACTGCCACGGTGAGGACACCTTGCTGCCCATAGGGCCCAAGGCACGCCACCTGAACAAGGACTTTGCCTACGCCGGCGGCACTGCCAATCAGTTGGATTACTGGACCGACCAGGGCATCCTGATCGGCGCGCCCGGGGACAAGAGCTCAATCGATACCATCCCCCTGTGGGGCGATACGGCTGCCGACCTCGATGACCGCGCGCGGGGCTACCTCGATGTCAACTGCGCCCATTGCCACGAACCCGGCGGGGCCGCCGACACCTCGGGGTTGTTCCTGGAGTACTTCCGCCCCTTCGGTTACGACGTCGGCGAGTGCAAGACGCCGGTCGCTGCCGGTGACGGCGCCGGCGACCTGGACTACGACATCGTGCCCGGCGACTCAGAGGCGTCCATCCTGGATTTCCGCATGGAGTCCAACGAACCGGCGGTGCGCATGCCGGAGATCGGGCGCAGCGTCATCCATACCGAGGGCGTGCAGTTGATCGAGGAGTGGATCAATGCCATGGACCCGGTGGATTGCGCTGGCACCTGAGCAAGCCCGGCTACCCGGGGGGTCGCGGTGCAATCCACGGCCCCTTTATCACTGACCAGATTAGCGAGGCTAAGACGATATGCCAGTACAACCCGTTGACCTGAACGGCAGCAAAATCCTTGTCACCGGCCCCACCGGCCAGGTGGCGCGCCCCGTCGTCGAACAGTTCGCAAAAATCGCCGAGGTCCATGCCCTGGCCCGGTTCAGCAAAGCGGAAGACCGGGCCGCCATGGAATCCCTGGGCGCGAAGGCAATACAGGCGGACCTCGCCGATCCGCAGGCCATCGCCGCGATACCCGACGACTACGACTACGTGCTCAATTTTGCGGTGGTAAAGACCGGCAACTTTGACTATGACCTGGCCGCCAACGCCGAGGGCGCGGGCTACCTGATGGCTCACTGCAGTAACGCGCGAGCCTTCCTGCATTTTTCCTCCACCGCGGTTTACCAATACGGCGGCCAGGAAGCGCGCAAGGAAAGCGATCCGCTGGGCGATAACCACCGCGCCATGTTCCCCACCTACAGCCTTTCCAAGATCGCCGCCGAGTCGGTGTGTCGCTTTGTCGCCCGCTCACAGGGGATACCCACCACCATCGCCCGCCTGAGCGTACCCTACGGTGACAACGGCGGGTGGCCGTACTACCACCTGCTGATGATGCAGCAGGGCATCCCCATAGACATCCACCCGGAGCGGCCCAACTACTACAACCTGCTGCACGTGGACGACTATATCGACAAGATACCCTATCTGCTGGCGGCCGCGACGCCCGGGGTCACCACCACCAATTTCGGCGGTTCACAGAAAACCAGTATCGAGGAATGGTGCGCCTACATAACGGAACTGACCGGCTTCGAGCCGGTGTTCAGGGAGACCGACACCGCATTCGGCAGCCTGCATATCGACACCACTCGCATGCACGAACTGATCGGGGCCACGGGAGTGGACTGGCGCGATGGCATCAGGCGACAACTGCAGGCACTGGCCCCGACGCTGTTGCGTCAATCGCAGTCGCGCTAGTGATAGCCTGACAGGGACGCCGCCAGCACGAATACGCTGGCCAGTACAAACAACGCCAGGAAAAAGCCGCGGGCAACCCGCACCCACTGCAGCCAGTCCAGCCGCGCGGCGCCCAGGCAACCCATCAGCGATGCGGAGGTCGGCACCAGCATGTTGGTGAGCCCGTCGCCGAGTTGGAAAGCCAGCACTGCCACCTGCCGGGTCACCCCGATGAGATCGGATAGCGGCGCCATCAGCGGCATGGTAAGCGCCGCCTGGCCGGAGCCGGAGGGGACGAAGAAATTGAACACGGACTGGAAACAGAGCATGCCCCAGGCTGCCAGCCAGCCCGGCAGGCCCTCCAGGGATTGGCTGCCGTAGTGCAGCAGGGTGTTGACCAGGCTGGGCTGGGTGGGGTCGTCGCCGCCCAACAGGAAGACAATGCCCCGGGCAAAGCCCACCACCAGGGCGGCCGGCAGCAGGCCCATGGCTCCCTGGCGAAAAGCCTCCACCGCCTGGTTGGCGTGCATACCGTCCAGGCGGAAGATGCAACCGATAAACCCGGACACGATTCCCAGGATGACGAACTGGGTGGCAATTTCAGGCAGGTAGTAGCCGCCGAAAACCACTCCCCAGACTATCCACAGGATGGTAGCCACCAGGGCGCACAGCAACAGCCTGTCGGCCAGTTGCAGCCTGTCTGCTGCGCCGACGTGCAGGGGTTCTGCGGCAACGTCGAGGTTGCGGGTGCGCGCCGCGTAGCGCAGGGTGAACAGGATTCCAAAAGCGGTGAATACCACCCACATGGCCAGCCGCAGGGGCAGCCCGCTCAGCAGGGGCAATTGGGCGATACCCTGGGCGACGGCCACGTTGAAGGGATTCATCCAGGAGGTGGCGAAGCCGATCTGGGTGGCAATGAAGGTGACCAGCAGCGTGGTGACATTGTCATAGCCCAGGCGCTGCATGACCGGTACCAGCATCAACACGAAGGGAATGGTCTCCTCGCTCATGCCGAAGATGGCGCCCCCCAGGGAAAACGCGAGGAACAGGCTGGCCAGCAGTACCCGTCCATCGGTGGCGTGACGCGCGATCAAGCGCCCCAGGCCGCGATTCACCGACCCGGTTGCCAGCACCACCCCGAAAGCTCCGCCGGTGAGCAGGATGAAGGCCATGATGCCGACCGCCCCGCCACTGCGGCCGCCGGAAACCAGGCCCTCGAAAATCGCGTTGAACAAGGCGGGAGAGCCATCGCTGGAAAACAGTGGCAACCCGGCACCGCCTTCGACGAAACGGAAACTGTCGGGATCAATGGCCACCGTGGGTACGCCATTGCGCAGCACCTCCTGGACGGCGAAGAAACCGGGGTTCAGCACGAAACTCAGGGCGTAGGCGAACAGCCCCACGGCGCCGATCAGCAAATAGGTGTCTGGCATCCGCAGCGGCGACGGAGGGTTACCTGGAGTTTGCGTGGACAAGACCGGCTGTCTCCCGGGGACCGCGGTTAAGGTGACAGCGCCACCGGCGGGGCGCTGCGGTTCAGATATTGACGGACAGTTGCTCGTAGATCTGCGGTGCCGCTGTCGATTCCAGCAGGCTGTGGGTATCCCAGGTGCCCCATTCGGCGATGATTTTGCCGTCGCTGTCGTGATGGGTGATGGTGGTACCGTCTATCGAGATCTGCTCACCGCCACCGCCTCCGGCATCGCTCACCGTGGCGACCCAGCGGGTGGCCACCTTGTTGTCCGCGGAAAACTGGTCCTCGATACTGAAGGACATATCCTGGAAGGCGCCCTTGTACACCGCGATAAAATGCATGTATTCATCGGGGCCCTGCAAGGCGCCCATGTGCGGCATGGGGCGGGCCAGCGCATTGTCAGCCAACAACTCCGGCAGCAGGGCGAGATCACCCTGGGTCCACACCTCCTGCAGCAGGCGGCGAACGGTATTCATATTCTGCTCTGACATGGCGCACTCTCCTTTTTCACCGGCACCTTCGCCGGCGATGGCAAGCCGAACACGCGGCTCCGGGTTGTTCAACTAGCGTATATTAGCGCAGGCCGCTGCGCCAGCCACTGCAGAAAAAAACGCGGCACCATGACCACTGCTATGGAAACTGGAGGCACCGGGTGCTATACCTTAGCCATAAAACCAGTAACAGTCCCATGCAGCATGTGGGGCATCACCGCAGCTCCGGAGCAAGCCAGACATGACAGCACCCTCACCGAAATACTTCTCGGATCTCGAACAGTGCGTGGAAGCACTGCTGCAGCACGTCGGCAACAAGGTGGTCATCGCCGGAGGCTTCGGGCGTCCCGCGCATCTTTTCAACGAACTGTACCGGCGCGCGGTGGCCGACCCGGGAATCGATCTGACCATAATCACCGGGGTTTCCTTCAGCCGCCCGAAGGGCAGCAGTGACCTGGAAAAGCGTTTTATCGACCCCTTCGTGGAGAGGGTCTTCGGCAACCTGCCGGATCTGGACTACGTGGAGCCCTACCTCAAGGGCCAACTGCCCAGTAATATCGAGATCGTCGAGGTATTCCTGCAGGCCGGTACGTATCTGAACAACAGGCACGCCCAGGAAAACTTCGTCTACAGCAACTTTACCCACTGGCTGCGCGACATGGTGGAACAGGGTTGCAACGTGTTCAGCCAGATGACCTGCAAGCGGGAGATCGACGGCAAACTGTGCTACAGCATGAGCGGCGACGCCTATGCTCTGGATATACTGCCACGCCTGCAATCCCTGCGGGAGCAGGGAAAGAAAGTGGCCGTCATCGGCCAGCTCAATGAAGAGCTGCCCTTCATGTACAACGATGCCATCGTGCCACCGGAAACCTACGACTTCATCCTGGAAAACCCGGCCTACAACCACACGCTGCTGGGCCCGCCCTCACCGCCCGTGGACACCACCGACTACATGATCGGGCTGAATGCCACCAGCCTGCTGCCCGACGGCGGCACCCTGCAAATCGGCATTGGCGCCCTCGGGGATGCCATTACTTACGGCTGCATCCTGCGGCAGGAGCAGAACGCACGCTTCAAGTCGGTGCTGTCCGAACTGGGGGTACTGGAAAACTTCGGCACTGCTATCGAGCAAGTGGGAGGGACCGAACCCTTTGATAGAGGACTTTACGGCTCTACCGAGATGTTCGCCGACGGCTTTCGCCACCTCTATAACCACGGCATACTCAAGCGCGCCGTGTACGACGATGCGCGCCTGCAGCGCCTGGTCAACGCCGGCAAGATCAGCGCCGAGGTCACCCCGGCGACCCTCGACACGCTGTTGGCCGAAGGCCTGATAGACAGTGAACTCTCGGCTGGTGATCTGGAGTTTCTGCAGAAGTACGGCATCTTCCGGGACTCCGTCACCCTTGCCGACGGCATGCTGCGCTGCGCAGACGGCACCGAAATCAGGGCCGACCTCGCCGACGGCAAGTCGCGCCAGGCCATCCAGCAGAACTGCCTGGGTACTGCACTCAGGGGCGGTATTGTCCTGCACGCCGGCTTTTTCCTCGGCCCGCAGGCCATGTACCAGCAACTGAGGAGCATGCCGGAGGAAGAAGCCAGAAAGATCTGCATGACCGACATCGCCTACGTCAACCAGCTTTACGGTTGCGAGGAGATCGCCCGTGCCCAGCGCCAGAAAGCCCGCTTCGTCAACACCACCATCATGGTTTCGCTGCTGGGTGCAGCCTGCTCGGACGGCCTGGATAACGGCGGTAAAATCAGCGGTGTCGGCGGCCAGTACAATTTCGTCGCCATGGCCCATGCCCTGGACGATGCCCGCTCCATCCTGATGTGCCGCAGCACCCGCACCAAGGGAGACAAGGTCTCCTCCAATATCGTGTGGAACTACGGGCACACCACCATACCGGCCCACCTGCGCGATATCGTCATCACTGAATACGGCATCGCCATGCTGCGCGGCCAGCGGGAGAAGGATGTCATCGCCCGCCTGCTGAACATTGCCGATTCGCGCTTCCAGGAGGAGTTGCTCGCCCAGGCCAAGAGCTGTGGCAAGATCGATGCGGACTACGAGATTCCCGCCCGGTACCGGCACAATACGCCGGAGCGCCTGGAGCGGGTTGCCGGCCGCCTGCGAGCCGAGGGCCTGTTTCCGAAATTCCCCTTCGGCACCGACTTCACCCATGAAGAACAGGTGCTGGGCGACGTGCTGCAGAACCTGAAAGCCAAGATGGGCTCGCGCCGCACCCTGTTCAGGACCCTGGCCGGCGCGGTAGGCACCGCGGGCATGGCGATGCCCCCGGCGGCCCAGCCCTACCTGGCGCGAATGGGGCTGGACCAGCCACACGATCTCAAGGAAGCCGCCGTGCAGAAACTGATCCTGGCGGAACTGCGCGAGGCCGGCTACGTCTGAAGGCTGCCGCAAGCGTCGCAGCGGCGGGCATCAGGCCTCCTCGACGATATCCCGATAGGCGTGCCAGGTCGCGTGCCCCAGCAGCGGTAACACCACTACCATGCCCAGCAGCCAGGTGACATAGCCCAGCGCGACCAGGCCGACGATCAGCAGCGCCCATACCAGCATGGCGGAAAAGTCCCGGGCGGTTACCCGCAAACTCATCCTGATCGCCGTCGCCGCATCCACGTGGCGATCGATTAGCATGGGCACGCTGACCACCGATACCGCAAAGACCGTACAGGCCAACACGATAAAGACCACCGCGTAGGCGCTGACCTGCCCGGCGCTGAGCTGGGCCGCGACGTTGCCCCAGACGGTGCTGCCGATGTCCGGCGCCACGCCGCCTTCACTGACCAACAGGAACAGGGCAGACACGGCAAACCAGCCTATCGCCAGCAGCAACAGCAGCGCGGAAAAACCCAGCAGCCCGCGCCGGGCTACCGCCAGCCCGCGCAGGGAATCCTGGAATGTCAGGGTTTCGCCGTGGTCGCGGCGACGGGATAATTCGCATACCCCGGCAGTCACCACCGGCCCCACCAGCAAAAAGCCGACGATGGCGGAGGCCAGAAAAACCGGATGGCGCGAATAGGCCAGTATCAGTGCCCCGAGAGAGGCCATCAACCAGCCGTAGGCAAGGCTGGCAAGAGGCGCGTGCCGCAGGTCATCCCAGCCTCTTTCCAGCCATACGAAAGGTCGGCTGATCGGCACCCTGTGCACGGGAAACATATCGATTGTGGTTGCCATGATGATTCTCCTGCGCGGGAAAATCCCGCTCTGTTGTCTTGTCACAACGGAGACCGGGGCATGACAGTACCCTGACGCAGGCGACTGTGGCCTCATGTCCCGGCCTGGTCGTGCATCCATAGTATTAGTCTAGCAATGGCCCTGGAAAGTTCCAGCAACCACGGGGCGGGCGTCGATTGCGGCAGTACTCCCCTGGTGTAAACTGGGGCAAACTGCAGGCCAGGCATGTCGAAACTGTACACACCGGACCATGAACTTCACGAATACCTGCTGCACCGCATCGGCAAGGCCCACCTGCGGCGGCGCATTGGCGTCGAAGCGGAACACATGGCCGACCGCTTTGGCCAGGGCCGCACCTTGTTCCACATCGAAAACTGGAACGCCGCCGCCACGTTCATCAAGCTGGTACTGCGGCTTACCGGCATGGAGGCGCGCGGCAGGGCCAACGTGCTGGACCTGCAGCTGCGCCGCAACGAGCTGGTGCTGCCCCATCTGCCGGAAATTTTCGATGGTTACACCCTGCTGCAACTGAGTGACCTGCACCTGGACTCCCTGGCTGCGTTTCCCGAGGTGTTGGCTGACAAAATCAGTGAGCTCGAGTTCGATATCTGCGTGCTGACCGGGGATTACCGTTTCCTCACCCACGGCCCGCACCACAACGCCATGCTGGGCCTGGAGCGGTTGCGCAGGGACATCACCGCGGACATGTACGCCATTCTGGGCAATCATGATCCCGTCGCGATGGTGCGTCCCATCGAGGCGATGGGTATACGGCTGCTGCTGAATGAAAACATACCGCTGCAGCGCGACGGCCACAGGATTTGGCTGGCGGGAATAGACGACCCCCACTACTTCTGCGCGGATAACCTGGAAAAGGCCTATGAAGGTATACCCGACGAGGCGGTGTCCGTGCTGCTGGCCCACTCCCCGGAAATCTACCGGCACGCCGCCTATGTCGGTTTCGATGTCATGCTGTGCGGGCACACGCACGGCGGCCAGATTTGCCTGCCGGGAGGTCTGGCGCTCACCTTCAATTCCTCCGCGCCCCGTTTTACCGGCGTCGGTCCCTGGTCATACGATCTCATGCAGGGCTATACATCGGCCGGAACGGGCAGCTCTGTGGTGCCTGCGCGCTTTAACTGCCCACCCGAAATAACCCTGCACAAGCTGCGCCGGGGCGACGGGTAGGCCTGCCCGCCAGCGCTGCTCAGTAGGGGCGTTTGCGTATTTTCAGCAGGTACAGCGGCCCGGAGACCAGCACGTCGACCAGTAGAAACGCCAGCGCCAACAGCGGCGCCCACCACCAGGCCAGTTCCAGCACTGCCACGGCATACACGGCGGGAAAAAGTGACTCGGGCAACTGGTCCAGGCCCAGGCAACGACTGCTGGGCGCCAGGGCCATTCTGCGTTTGATAAAGCTGGACAGCAGGTCCCCGGCCACCACCAACAGGCCAAAGACGATGCCAAACCCGACCCCGTAGCCCAGCAGCAGCGCGAGCGCGCAGGCCGCAGCGAGGGCCGCAATCACCCCGCGCCAGGTTTTCGCCGGACCGAAGATCGGCCGCTGGTCCCGGTACTGCCTGCCCAGGTCCACGGGCAGGGCCCAGCGGGATTGCAGCAACCAGGCGACCAGCACCGGCCCGGCATTGCTGGCCACCAGCATTAACAGCAATGTAAAAAACGTCTCAGCCATCCGGGAGCTACTGATAAGGTCCTGGCCAGACAGTGTACCTGCCGGCGGCGCTCAGCTGCCACCTGCGACCGGGGGCGGGCCCGGATGCTATGCTGCGAGGATGAGACGGACTAAACTCGCCCTGTATCCCCTCCCCGCCCTTGAGGTCACTTTGCCAGCAACCGCCGCCATGGATCTGCCCCCGGCATCAGCCGCCGCGCCGACCGGGATTGGCAACGCGGTGGCCATCGCGCTGGGCGTCTGGCTGCTGACCGCGGGCACCGGCAGCAGCGGCGCAGAATCGCCCGGGACCCGGGCCGCTCCGACGGCCACAGAACTGCTCACCGGCACCGGCACCGACAACAGCGAGTACCTGGTCTCCACCCACTTCGAGCTGACCCAGAACACCATCCGCCTGCAGGCCGATACCGGCAGTGCCGCGCCGGCGCGCACCTTCATCCTCGATTCGGGCGCGCCGATGACCATCTCGCCGGCGCTGGCGGGCGACCTCGCGCTGCAGGCATCCGGCAACATCGCGCTGGCGGGCCCCGCGGGTGGCTACGACCAGGTGCCCCTGACGCGTATCCCGCGGGTCGGGATCGCCGGGCTCACTTTCATGGACGTGGGCAGCGTCATCGACTGGGTACAGCCGCCCGATGAACTCGCCTGCCTGTCGCGCGACGGGCTGCTCGGTGCCAGCCTGCTGCAGGCCGCCATCTGGCAGATCGATTTCCAGTCCGGCGTCATTACCATCACTGACTCGCCATCCCGACTGCCCGGGCTGAACCGCGCTACCAGGCTGCCCTTTATCCGCGCCGATGCCGCCGGGTCGCCGCGGATCTCGGTGGGGGTGAGCAACTCGCAGGACCTGTCCCTGCTCATAGACCTTGGTTTCAACGGGTCCCTGGCTATGCCGACGGCAATGCTGGAGGCGGCGGGGGACAGGATTACCGACGCAGCGCCGCGGGAGCGGGGCCGGGGGGCCTCGACGGTGCTGGGAGACGGGCAATCGGAAACGCGCATCGCCCGCATCGGGGAACTGCGCCTGGGAGACCTGCAGCTCGCGGACTTCCCGGTGATCACCGGTCCGTCTGTCTCCGACTTCCACGTCGGCATAGAATTCCTGCGTCATTTTCGGGTGACCATAGACTGGCTCAACGACCAGCTCTATCTCGAACTGCGGACGCCCCTAGCGGCACTCTACTACGATTACGCGAGCTACGGCTTCACCCCGGAACTGGCGGACAACGGCCTGGTTGTCGGCACCCTCTGGAGCGGGAGCCCTGCGCAGCAGGCGGGACTTGAACTGGGGGACCAGCTGGTGGAGGTCGATGGCCGAGACACCACCGACACCGATTTCGCGGGCTTCTGCAGCTTGCTGGACGCGGTGGGACTGTTCGGCCTGCAGCGGGCGCCAATCTCCGTTACCCGCCTGCGCGACGGCCGGCGCGAGACCTTCAGCCTGGACAGGGCGCCGCCGGGCCCCTGATTGGCACCCCTGCTACGCCTTGCGGGCGCCGCGCGCCTGCCAACCCGCCCTCACCCGCTCCCGCAGTGTCTGCACGATGGCATAGAAACCGGGAATGAAGAAGGTGCCCACCAGCAGTGCCGCCAGCATCCCGCCGAACACGGTTATCCCCAGCGAGCGCTGGCCAAACGCTCCCGCGCCGGAGGCAAATACCAACGGCAGGATGCCGAGAATAAACGATACCGCCGTCATGCACACCGCGCGAAAACGCAGCCGGCCCGCCTCCCGCGCCGCCACCAGGATTGGCTGGTCCTGCCGCTCCCGCTGCTGGCGGGCGAACTCGACGATCAGGATGGCGTTCTTGGCGGCCATGGCTATCAGCAGCACCACGCCGATCTGGGCGTAGAGATTGAGGGCGTAGCCACTCAGCAGCAGGGCCGCGATAGCGCCGCCTACGGCCATGGGCACCACGAGGATAATCGCCACCGGGATGGACCAGCTCTCGTACTGGGCGACCAGGAACAGGTAGATAAACATCAGCGCCAGCCCATAGGCCAGCACCGCTGTCTGTCCCGCCTCCCGCTCCTGGTAGGCCATGCCGGTCCATTCGATGCGATAGCCGGGAGGCAGGGTGCGGGCGGCCAGTTCCTCCAGGGCACCCATGGCCTCCCCGGAACTGTAACCGGGGGCCGCGCTGGCCTGCACCGGGGCCGCGCGGTAGAGATTGTAGCGGGCCGCGACATCGGCTCCCAGCACAGGCCGGGTGCTCACCAGGGTGCTCAGCGGCACCATTTCACCGCCACCGGTTTTCACATAGAAGTGGGCCAGGTCGGCGAGGTCGGAGCGATAGGCGGATTGCGCCTGCATGATGACCTTGTAGGTCTGCCCGAAAATATTGAAATCGTTGATGTACAGCGACCCCATCTGCGCCTGCAGGGTGATAAATATTTCACTCAGGGGCACCCCGAGGTTCTTGGCCTTGATTCGGTCCACATCGATAAAGTACTGGGGAACATTGGCGCGGTAACTGGAAAACACCCGCTGCAGCGCGGGCGCCTGGTTGGCATCCACGATAAAGTTGTTGAGCACCCCGGCCAACTCGGCGGGCGAGCGCGACAGCGTGTCCTGCAACAGCAGTTCCAGGCCACCCACCGCACCCATGCCACGGATCGCCGGCGGGTTGATGGCATACACCTGGGCCTCGGGCAGACGGGCAAATGCCGTGGCGTTGATGCGACGCACCAGCTCAAACGACGACTGCTGGCCGCCACTGCGCTCCTCCCAGGGACGCAGCACCACGAACAGGGTGCCACCGTTGCTGGCCATGGCGCCGGTGAGGATGGAGTAGCCCGTGATTGCCGTCACCGTTTCCACTGCCGGGTCCTGCTCCAGGATAGCCATGAGCTTGTCTATGGCCGCCCGGGTGCGGCTGATGGAAGAGGCGTCGGGCAGTTGCACGCTGACCAGCAACAGGCCCTTGTCCTCGTCGGGCACGAATCCAGTCGGAGTGACCAGCGCGCCCACGGCCAGTGCGCCCAGCCAGGCCAGGAACATAATGACCACCAGCCGCAGCCTGCGCAGCACCCATTGCACGCCGCTGTCGTAGTGCCGCGTAATCCTGCCGAAGCCGGCGAGAAAGCGCCGATACCAGCCGGCGTCCTGCTGCTCACCGGGCCTGAGCAGCAGCGAGCACAGCACCGGGCTCAGGGTCAGGGCGTTGACCGACGACAGCACCACGGCAACACAGATAGTCACCGCGAACTGCTTGTACATCACCCCGGTGATCCCGGGCAGCATCGCCACCGGCACAAACACCGCGAGCAGCACCAGGGTGGTTGCTATGATTGCGCTGCCTACCTCGCGCATGGTCACCAGGGCCGCCTCCCTGGGCGTCATGGTGGGGTCCTCCCGCAGGTGACGCTCGCAGTTCTCGATAACCAGGATGGCGTCGTCCACGACGATGCCGATCGCCAGGATCAGGCCAAACAGGGTAACGGTGTTGATGGACATACCCATGAACAGCAGCACCGCGAAGGTCGCTACCAGGGACACGGGGATGGCTATGGTGGGAATCAGCGCCGAGCGCCAGTTGCCCAGGAACACAAAGGTGACCGCGACCACCAGGGCCACCGCCTGCAGCAGCGAAATGACCACCTGCCGCACCGCGGCGGAAACATAGCGGGTGGTGTCGTAACTGACCACGTAGTCCAGGCCCTCCGGAAAGCCCTGGGACAGCTCCGCGACCAGGGCGTCGATGGCGGCGCCGGTGGCCAGCGCGTTGGCCCCCGCCGCCTGGTACATGGCCAGGCTGACCGAGGGAAAGCCATTGGTCTCGCCGAAGAAGTTATAGCCCGCCTGCCCCAGCTCGACCCTGGCGACATCCCGCAGGTAGATGGCGGAGCCGTCGGGCAGGGCGCGCAGGATGATCTGCTCGAACTCCTCCACCTCCTGCAGCCGGCCCCGGGTCTGCAGGGTGTATTCAGTCTGCAGGGAGCCGTCGAAGGGCGGTGCGCCAATCTTGCCCACGGGCGCCTGCACATTCTGCTCGCGCAGGGCGTCCCGCACGTCGGTCACGGACAGGCCCAGGGCCGCCATCCTGTCCGGGTCCAGCCACAGGCGCATGGAGTAGTCGGCCTCGCCCATGATATTCGCCGCGGAAACCCCGTCCAGCCGCGTCATGGCGCCCTGGATGTTGATCTTGACGTAATTGGATATGAACTTGTAATCCAGCGATTTATCGGGGGAGTAGAAACTGACCAGTTTGAGCATGTCGGGCGAGCGCTCGGAGATGGTCAGACCCATGGCGGTCACTTCCGTGGGCAGGGAGGGCTCCGCAAGCTTGACCCGGTTCTGCACCCTGACCAGGGCCATGTCCGGGTCCGCTCCCACCCTGAAAGTGATCGTCAGGCGATAGCTGCCGTCGTTGGCGCTCTTGGAAGACATGTAGATCATGTCTTCCACGCCGTTCACCGCGTCCTCGATGGGCACGCCCACCGCCGCTTCCACGATTTCCGCGGAGGCGCCGGGATAAACGCCGGATACCGTGATATTGGGCGGCGAGATCGCCGGGTACTCTGTCACCGGGAGGGTCGCTATGGCCAGCGCACCCGCCAGGGTCATGACAATGGCGATGACCATGGCGAACTTGGGGCGCTCGATAAAAAAGGCGCTGAACACGGCTCAGTCCTGTGCCGCCAGGCCGGCGATGGATTTCACCTCTACCTGCATACCCGGACGGACCTGCTGCAGGCCGCGCACGATAACCCGCTCACCCTCCTCCACGCCCTGCTTTACCAGCACCCGGTCGTCGTCGCGGTGCCCCAGTTCCACCGCGCGCCGCCGCACCGTGTTATCGGCATCCACAACCAGCACGAAATTACCCTGCTGGTCCGCCTGCACGGAGGCCTGCGGTATGAACAGCGCCTGCCGCGGCGTCGGGTCGGTGAGTATCACCCGCACATACTGTCCCGGCACCAGCAGCTGCCTGGGATTGGGAATGCTGGCGCGGGCCTCCAGCGTCCCCGTGGTGGCGTCTATGCGGTTGGCGATGTAGTCGATCCTGCCAGTCTCCGGATAAATCACCCCGTTGCTGAGTTCCAGGGTCACCTGGATATCCTGGATCCTGGCACTGCTGGAGTAATCGGCACTGCCCGTGGCGATTTCGATAAAGACCAGTTCACTGACCTGGAACAGGGCCTCGATGGGGTCGATACTCACCAGCGTGGTCAGTGTGCCCGTGTTGGGCCCCACCAGGTCGCCCACACTGGCGGCACTGCGACCGATGCGCCCGCGTATGGGGGCGGTTATCACGGTGTAATTGAGATTGACCTGGGCACTGGTGATCAGGGCGCGGGCCGCCTCGATGTGGGCGTCAGCATCCAGCTTCTTGGCCATGAGGTCGTCCACTTCCGACTGCGAGATGGCCCCCCGTGGCAGCAATTCACGGCCGCGGTTGTAATTGCGTTCCGCATTGGCCTGCAGCGCGATCGCCGCTGCCAGGTCCGCCTGGGCGCGCGCCATGGCCGCCTCGTATTCCGACGGGTCGATGGTATAGAGCACATCGCCGGCGTCCACCAGCGCTCCCTCCTGGAAATCGCGGCTCATCAGGTAGCCGGTCACCAGTGCCTGGATGGCGACGTCGTCGCGCGCGCGCAGGCGCCCGATGTACTTGGTGCTGTACCGGTAGTCCTTTTCAACGACCGTGTCCACCACTACCTCCACGCTGCGCTGCGGTTGCGGCGTGGGGCTGCAGGCAAGCAGACATAGAAACAGCGGCATCAGGACAGGTATTCGGCTCACGGCGTTGCTCTCGGGGGGGAACTGCTCCACACTTTACCAGACTGGAACCGTGGTTGGTGCAGCGGGAATGAAAGGGAATTGATCATGCCGGATACGTTCGAGATAAAGGGGCCCTGGAAGCATGCGGAGGTGACGGGTTTCCTCACGGAATCCACCTGGCCGCTGCGCCTGGCCTGCGTGGGCAGCGACGGTTTCCCCCGGGTGGTCTCCCTGTGGTACCGCTACGACGGTGCCGCATTCTATTGCGTAACCCACCGGGATTCCAAACTGAGCACCCTGTTGCGCAACAACCACAAGGTCGGTTTCGAGGTGTCGCCCAATGAACCGCCCTACCACGGAGTGCGCGGACAGGGGCTGGTCAGCCTGCACGAGGATGGCGGGGCCGACACGCTGCGCATCCACCTGCACCGCTACCTGGGCGGCACGGACTCCAGCCTGGCCCAGTGGCTGCTCTCGCGGGCCGAGGATGAGTTGCTGGTCCGGGTGGAGATCACCCGCATGTTCAGCTGGGATTACCGACAAAGGATGGCAGCTGGCGGGTGAGCGGCGCGTGCCAAGCGCCGCAAGCGCCAGCTAAGCTTTAATATTGGCGGGAATTGCCATGGACCAGGCCCGCTCGGAGGTGCTCAAATAAGCGCATGAACAACCATCGCACCGACAACCGGCGCCCACTGCAGGCAGTGATACAGCGGTTCGCCACCCCCCTGCTTATCCTCGCGACCTGTTGGCTGCCGCCCGCCAGCGCCGACAGCCAGGACGCCAGGGCGCAATACTGCTCCTCCGCCGCCCCCCCGAACCTTGGCAGCGCGCCCGCGGCCCTGTCGGGAACGCTGGAAATTCTCAGCTGGAATATCCAGAAAGCCAGCAACAGCGGCTGGTCGGAGGACCTTAACGGCCTGGGCCAGGGCGTCAACCTGGCCTTTATCCAGGAAGCGTCCCTGCAGGCGCAAATTCCCACCGTGCTCGGCGGCCTGCTGCACCCTGCCTTCGCCGCAGGTTACCGCAGCGGAGCCCTGGAGACGGGCGTAATGACCCTCAGCAGCAGCGCACCCAGCCTGGATTGCGCCTTTACCAGCATGGAGCCCTGGCTGGGCACCCCCAAGGCCACCAGTGTCACCGAATTTGCCCTGGCTGATCGCCAGGACACGCTGCTGGCGATCAACCTGCACGCGGTTAATTTCGCCCTGGGACTGGAGGACTTCGAGCAACAGTTCCGGGGGCTGGACGAGTTGCTGGCAAGTCACGAGGGACCCGTCATCCTGGCGGGAGACCTCAACACATGGAGCGAACAGCGCCAGGCGTGGGTAGACGAATTCACCGGCAAATACGGCCTGGGGGCGGTATCCTTCAGCCCCGACCTGCGCTCCACCGTATTTGGCAGGGCACTGGATCACATCTACGTGCGCGGCATGCGCACCCTGGAGGCGCGGGTGGTGGCGGTCTCGACCTCCGACCACAACCCGCTGCGGGTAAGCCTGAGCCTGGACTGATGCCAGCCGCGGGCAGCCGGTTCACACAGCCCCTTGCAAGCCTGTGCCTCGCCCTGGGGCTATCCCTGTGCACACCGGCCTGGAGCGACACCCAGACCGACACCGAGATCCAGTACCTGCTGGCTTTCGTCGCCGCCAGCCAGTGCAGCTTCGTTCGCAATGGCACGGCTCACGATCCAGCGGATGCCGCCGATCACCTGCGCCTCAAGTACAGCCGGGGCGCAAACTACGTTGACAGTGCAGAGCAATTCATCGACCGGCTGGCCAGCGAAAGTTCCTGGAGCGGCAAGCCCTACACAGTAGTCTGCGACGGTGTCACCCGGCCCAGCAGGGACTGGCTTTACCAGGCCCTGGAACAGTACCGCCAGAATGGGCCGGCGCCACAGCCGGCTCCGTGACGCCCGCCCCTCACCCGGCCAGCAGGGTCACGGTGCCGGTGTCGCCATCGAGGCGCACCCGGTTGCCGGTTTGCAGGAAACGGGTGCCCTGCCGGGTGTTCACCACGCAGGGCAGGCCATACTCCCTGGCGATGACCGCCCCGTGGGAAACGGAGCTGCCCAGGTCTGTCACCAGCCCGCCTATCAGGCTGAAATAGGGCGTCCAGCCGATATCGGTAATCGGCGTGACCAGAATTTCTCCCGCCTCCAGCGCCGCGGCTTCCTGCAGGGTATGGGCAACCCTGACAACGCCTTCCACCACACCGCACGATGCCGGCCGGCCGTGCAGCACACCGTCGCCACGGTCTATCTGTTGTAACTCCAGCGGCTGCGGCAGGCCCACGCAGATCTCCGGGAATTCAAGCCGCTGCTGGTAATCCAGCGCCCGGCGTCGCGCGCTGGCGTGTTGCACAGCGGCGGCGTCCGGTGCGGCGAGGAATGCCGGCAGTTCAGCGGTGGTAAAGAAAAACACCAGGTCCGCATCGGGCAGCAGGCCCTCGGCGACCATGCGCTCCCCCAGGCAGCGAAAGGCCAGCTTGAAGCGGTGTGCCAGCTCCACCAACTGCGACTTGGTGTGCTCCCTGCGGCGGATGGCATTGTGCGCCCTGGGCAGGATCCAGCGCAGGCCGCGGCCCAGTGCCGACCAGTCTATGTTCTCGCTGTGCAGTTCCCTGTGACCGCCGGTCAGCAACCGGCCGTGCACCGCGGCCTGCATACTCTGGATCAGCGGCGTGAGCTCATCGCTCCAGGAGGGGTCACGCATGCACAGCTCGCGATAACCGCGATGCCCGTGGCTGTGTAAAAATTGCTCGAACAACGGTCCCAGCTCGGGGGTCGCGCGCAGCCAGGCGGTGGCCGCCTCCACCGTGGCGCGCTGGAAACCCCGCTCGGCATCCGGGTGCCGGGCTACCTGGTCCAGTAACTCGTCCAATTGCTCGAGCATCAGGGCGCTTTCCACATCGCTGGCGCCGGCCAGCAGGCGCACGGCCTCGGCCTGCTCGGCGACGGTACTGTCGTTGGACCTGCCCGAGACCATATTCTCGACGATGGCGCACAGGAAGCCCGACAGGGCGGAGGACTGGATATGCACGGCCATGGCGTGCTCAAAAAACCAGGATTTCGCGGCAATTTCCTCCCACATGGCGGCGCTGCTGCGCTTTTCTTCCAGCTGGAATTGCTCCAGCTCGCCACCGAAGCGCTCCACCACCCCCGGGGCCGCCAGGCAATAGCGCAACAGTTTTCCGGTATTCACCAACCTGCGCCACCAGGGCAGCGGGGGCAGCTCCCGGAGCTCGGGCACCATGCGCCCGCACAGGGTCTGTGCCGCCTGCTCGGGGCTGGACCCCAGCACACCCGCCGACATGACCACATTGCCCGTGAGGTTGAGGAACAGGTGGCCGTAGGCCGAGGCGGTGACCTGCCAGTTGCTGTCTATGGTCTGGCGTGCCCCCACGGTCACCTGCATGTGTTGCAGCCCGTAATCTATGCCCCACCCGGTGAATGACATGGTCAGGGGGCAGACCGCACCGGGCATCATTTCGCTGATATTGCTGATGGTCAGCACGTCGTCCGGGCGCGGCAGGCTGGTATCGAGTTCGTTGAGGTCGGCAGGCAGGGTGGTGATGGGCCTGGCCTGCAGCCAGAACAGCTCGCCGTCCTGGTCTATCGCCCACTCCAGGTCCAACGGCTGGCCCTCGTGCACCGCCGCCGCCAGCGCCTGCCTGGCGATCAGGGCTATTTGCACATCGTCCAGCAGCGGCGTATCGCCCACCAGCTGCCGGCGCACGATCGCGCCGGCGGCGTTGACGCCGTAGTGGTCGGGCGTGGCCTCGCCGCTGACCAGCGACTCTCCCAGCCCGGCTACCGCGTCGATTATCAACAGGTCGCGCCTGGCGCTTACCGGATCGGCCGTGAACACGACACCGGCCACGCGGGCATCGACCATGCTTTGCACCACCAGGTTCATGCCGGCAACCGAGCCACCTGCCTGCGCGGCCTGGTAACTCCTGGCGCGCTCGGTCAGCGCCGAGGCGACGCAGTGATCGATGGCCTGGCGCAGGTGGGTGGCGCCGACCACATTCAGGACCGTATCGTACTGGCCGGCAAAGGAGGCCTCAGCCCCGTCTTCACCCTGGGCGGAGGAACGTACCGCCACCTTGTCGCTACCCAGGCTGTGGTAATACCGGTCCAGGTCAGGGGGATAAATTCCCGAGCAGGCATCGCGTATGATGAATGCCGGCGGCACCTGCAGGCCCATGGTGACCAGGCGCGCCAACCCGTAGGCCTTGCCGCCCACTGACGTATCGCTGACCTGGTCCAGGCCCTGGATTTCCCCGCTCAAGCAATCGCTCCCCTTTTGCAGCAGCTAAGCTAGGAAAGTACGGGGCGGCCGTCAACCAATGATGCGCCGCCCCGGGCCAAATTATTGGACTCAACGGCCCCGGCCTTCATTGTTGACGCACACCGCCCGAAAACTGCCAGGTTTCAAGCGCACAGCGGCGCAGACACAGGCGCTTGCGAAGGCTCGGGGAGTTCAGGGCTCGGCCGGGCCCGGCTCCCCACCCGGCATCTCCGCTTCTGCGTCCGCAACAGGCGCGGAGTCCGATGCCACCTGCGGGGTCTGGTCCAGCCAGGCGTCGCCCGTGGCCGGCAGGTCACTGACATTCATCTCGACCACGTACACCTCGTCCCCTTCCAGGTTCCGCAGGTGCACCCGCCTGAAACCCGGCGCGGTGCCGAGATAAAAACCGCCGACAAGGCGGTCACCGCTGAACAGTTGCACCTTGCGCTGGTAATCGTCTGCGGCCACGTCAAAGCGCTCATGACTGAACCCGGTGGTTGTCACCGGCCACTGGATTCGGGTGCCGGCCACCCGATCCAGCGCTGCCTGCACCAGCGCGCTGTCCGCCGGCAAGTCGCCCAGGGCGGGCAAGTGCCATCCGTCACCCTGCCTGACCAGGACCGCCTCGGTGTCGCCGTCAGCGATTACCAGGCGGTCCACAGCGCCGCTGTCGACAGCCAGCAGCGGTCGGGCTTGGTACCCGTCCGCGGGCTGTAAACCGGCCCGGTAGAGCAAGCCCGCCGCCACCAGTTGGGCGCCCAGCAGCAGGACCAGAAAACCATATCGCGCATTCATACGATCCCCCTATGCGTACTCGAGAAACGCGCGCCGCCGCTGGCGCTGGCGCAACTGCCACAGCAGCGCTATCAGGCCCAGTGCCGCCAGTGCCAGTCCGTAGTTGAGGTACTCCCAGAAGCTCTGCTCGCTGTGATCCATGGCCGGCAGGGTGCGATTGAAATGCCCGCGGGAGCGAATGCCCAGCAGCCCCTGGTCTTCAAGCGACCAGTCGACGGCGTTCGCCATCAGCTGCAGGGAGTTGAGGTACTCACTCCCCACTGCCACGCCGGCCATGCCGATCACGCTGTCCTTGAGAAAATCGTTGGAGCTGAACAGGACAATGCGCGCCGATTCCGGCGAGCGCTCGATCACGCCCCCGACAGACCCGGTGTCGGTTGCCGCGCTCGCTGCAGGGCCCGCCTCGACCGCCTCATCGCTCGCTTCAGCGGCGACCTCCGCCGCAGCCAGCAGGGGCGAGGTCCGGCCGGCGAACCAGGAATCGAAGCGGCCCTCGCTGATAACGCCCAGTAAATGGGATTCCTGCTCACCGCGGGGGCTCATCGCCTCGATCTCTTCCGCTGCCAGCCCCGGGGTCACGTCCCTGGCGTCGGACAACCAGCTGTGCGGCGAACTGCGCAGCAACTGTGTGAGCCGGCGCTGCTGGCCGGCGGCTTCATCCAGGGTGATGGGCGAGGCCCAGGCGATACTCACCTGGGGCAGGTCCGCCGTGATGGGGTTGTCGGGGTTCAGTCCCGCCCCGCGCACATCAATAAAGTAGGGGTAATCGAACATGCGCACTTCCTGCACCTGGAAACCGCCGACATCGCGGGTCACCGGCAGCGGGAAGGGAGCGTTTTGCGTGTCCATCACCAGTTGCTCGCCCACCCGCAGGCCGTGGTGCGCCAGCCAGTCACCCAGGCCGCTGTCATGGTGCTGCATGTGCATGCTGCGGCCGACAAACTGCATATTGAAAGGGGAGCTGGCGAGGATGACAGTGCCACCCTGCATCAGGAACTGGTCGATGGCGAACAGCTCCCGGTCATTGTTGACCTGCGGTGCCAGCAACAGCAGCAGATCGGCCTCCCCGGCCACGGCACCGTCGGTGAGATCCTCCTCGACAATATTCAATTCCGAGCCCAGGAATTCACGCAGCAGGGTAAAGCCGTTGTCCGCCAGGCCGTACTGGGTGTACATGGGATCTGCCAGCGGCTTCACCACGGCGACGGTGCGGGTAAAGCCGCGGGCAAAGCGCTTGATCCCGGCCTCGAGATTGCGCCTGAAACCGGCTTCCGTCAGATCGCCCAGGGGCAACTGCACGACCAGGTCGTCGCTGGCCACGGTGAGGTAAAAGAAAAACGCGTCGTCGTCCAGCAGGCTGGTCGTCATGGGCTGGAAACCGAAGTCTTCGAACAGCTGCTCCCGCAGCGCGCCGTCGCCGGCGTCCGGGTCGACAAATTCCGCTTTCAGCCTGCCCTCGGCCGAGGCCGCATACTCCTGCAGTACCTGCTCCACCGTATCCCGGAAGCTGGCGAGGTTCTCCGGCAGCCGGTCACGGGGCGACACATAGGCGGTGACCTGCAAGTCACCGGTAACCGTTTCGAACAGGTTGCCCCCGGCCTGGTAGCTGTTCAGCACCTTCCTGATGGCCCGGGTAATATCGTGCTCCGGGTTGCGCAACTGCACTTCCGCGCCGGCATCGCTGCCGGCGCGGATCTCCACCAGGTCCTGGAAGCCCAGCACCTCGGACTCGTCGCCGTATTGCACCAGGATATTGAAGTAGGAACTCACAATGGATGCCTGGTAGCGATCCGCCACCTGGAAGGGCACCGGGCGAATATCGAACTGCCGATTGGCCTCCTCTTCAAGCTCGGGCCACTGCGCCGGGTCGATGATTTCCAGGCGCAGTTTGCCGCCACCGGCTATCTCGTACTCTTTCAGCAGATCCTCCAGCTGCGGCACCAGGGGGGCGAGCAGGGGATGGGTGCGGGCGCTGAAATAACCGCGGATCAACAGCGGTTCCCGGAGCTGGCGCAGGTAGTTCCCGGTGGCATCCGAAATGGAGTACAGCCGCCCCTCGGTAACGTCCACCCGCAGGCCCTTGAGCTGGCCCAGCCACAGGTTACCCGCCAGCGCGTTGGCGATCAGCAGCCCGGCCAGCAGGCGCACCCCGCCATGGCCGCCGGCGCTGGCCGCCCCTGACCAGCGCTCCCGTTCCAGCACCAGGGCGTTGAGTACCAGGAACACCGCCACCAGGCTCAGGTAATAGTAAAGGTCGCGCAGGTCGATAACCCCCCGGGTGATGGACTCGAAGCGCGCCCCGGTACCCAACTGTCGCAACCACTGCGCGGCCTGGACTCCGAAAAAATCGGTGATGGTGCCGGTGCCCAGCAGGTAGAACACCCCACACAGTGCCGCGGCGCTGATCAGGCTGACGATCTGGTTGTCACTGCGCGCCGACACGAACAGGCCCATGCTGAGGTAGGCCGCGCCCAGCAGGAAAGTCGCCAGGTAACCGGCGCCCACTGGCCCCCAGTCCAGGTCCCCCAGCAGCGCCACGGTGACCGGCAGCGGCAGCGTGATCAGCAGCGCCGCCAGCAGCAGGCCCAGGCAGGCGAGGAACTTGCCGACGATAAAGTGCCACAGCGGCACGGGTTGGGCGTGCACGTATTCCAGGGTGCCGGAGCGGCGCTCCTCGCTCCACATGCGCATCGTCAGCGCGCTGGCCAGGAATATCAGGAGGATGGGCATCCACTCGAACAGCGGCCGCACATCGGCGATGTTGCGGGCAAAGAAGGCCTCGCCCCAGAAGAACACGAACAGGGTCACCGCCGCGAAGGTCGCCAGAAACAGGTAGGCGACCGGCGAGGCAAAAAAGATGGCGGTTTCCTTGGCGGCAATACGCAGCACGGTAGCTCCGGCCCGGTTATCACGCGGCATCGGCCACCTCCCGCTGCTCCGCAGCGCCAGGCAGGGTGCTCAGGGGCGCCTCGCTGACTTCCCTGAACAGGGTTTCCAGGTCGCGATGCTCCACCTGCAGGGTGAACAGTTCGGCCCCGGTATCCAGCACCGCCCGCGCCAGCTGGCCGCAGATCAACTGCCGGTCGCCCTGCCCGTCCAGCTCCAACTGGTAGCGATGGGCGGCGCCCTGCCCCGCACCCTCCTGGCGGGTGACCGCCGCCACCCCCTGCACCGCCGCCAGGGCGTCGAGGGCATCGTCGGGGGCCAGCGTGGTGGCCAGCAGGACGCGATTGCTGCGCCGCAGGGCTTCCAGCCGGGCGTCCACCGACAACTGCCCGGCGCGCAATATGAGCACGCGATCGCACAGGGCGTCCACTTCCTGCATGATGTGGGTGGACAGGATGACAGTGGCCTCGTTGGCCAGCTCGCGGATCAGCCCGCGCATGTGTCCGGTCTGGGTCGGATCCAGGCCGTTGGTGGGTTCGTCCAGGATGAGCAGGCCGGGCTTGCCCAGGATCGCCTGGGCGACCCCGACCCGCTGCTTCAGGCCCCTGGACAGGGTGGCGATGGGCGACAACAGCCGCGCGCCCAGATCGGTGGCGCGCACCACGCGCCGGATCTCCGCGCGCCCGGCGCTGCCCCGCAGGCCCTTGAGACGGGCGGCGAACTCGAGGTAGTCCGCCACCACCATTTCCGGGTACACGGGCAGATTCTCGGGCAGGTATCCCAACTGGCGCTGGGCCTCCTTGGTATGCGCCGCCAGGTCCAGCCCGGCAATAGAGATAGCGCCCTGATCGGGCTCCAGGTAGCCACTGAGCATTTTCATGATCGTGGTTTTGCCGGCACCGTTGTGCCCCAGCAGGCCGACGATTTCCCCTCGACCGATGGCGAAACTGACCTGGTCCACGGCGACGAATTCGCCGTAGCTGCGTGTTAACTGGCTGACCTCCAGCATCTGACCCTCCTGACAAGACAAGAGCCCCTGGACAACGCCCGGGGCGCGCTGACGTTCCTTTCAGGAAGTCAGCAGGGAGGGGGACGCGCCCTGGCGGTAGAAATCCCAATCGCGACAGATATTGTTTTTCTGTTCCTCAATGGCAGGGCGGTTCCCGCTAAACAAGTTTCGTGACGAGTGACTGAGGGAAAGATAAGGACTGGCAAAAAAATTTCAAGACGCCCGGCGAACGATGCCCCACTGGTCAGCCTGAGGGGCCGGCACCGGTCATGACCGGTGTATGCCGCTTCAGGACTGCAACAACATATCCTCTGTGCCCGTGCCCGCGAGCAGTGCGTCCACACGGGCACGATCCTGCGCGCCCAGCGCCCGGTAGCGTTCGTTGGTCCACCGCAGGCACTTGGCCTGGTAGGGGAAGGTCTGCTGGGTCCAGGTGGCACCGTCGATCTCGCACTCCCAGGTTTTCTCCCCCGCCTGTACCGCCCTGGCGTTGGCAAGCTGCGCGGGCGCGTAGACCCGGCCAATTTCCGTGAGCAGCCCGCGCAGGCTGTCCGGCTGGTCTTCCAGCGCCACCCAGTCGCTGTCCTGCGGTTCCAGGCCGCTCTGGTCCCGCATGCGATCGACCCAGGCGACCGTGCGGGGCGAAACCTCGTGGGCGATGGCCCGCGGCGTGGGGTCGAATCCCACCAGTTGGGTCAGCTGGCCGTGCAGGCCGAAATCACCCGCCCCGGGGCGGCCGCCCAGCGTGAACTTCTGGCTGGCCAGGTGGCTCTCCATGGCAGCCAGGAAACGCCGGTAGCTGGCATCGATCACCGGTGCGGTGGTGTCGTTGGATCCCACCACGTAGAGGCGCCCGATCTGGCGCTGGGAAAACCAGTGTTTGGCTTCCTGCAACTGCTCAGCGGGCATGCTCACATCCAGGCCCAGTGGCAGCAGCGTGCCCGCGTTGTCGGCATCCTGCGCGGGGTACCAGCGGTAGTGAAACATGTACTTGGTGCACCACTCGTCGGCGAAGTCCTCTATCAGGTAGTCGATGAAGGCCAGGGCCGGGTCCCCGGGCAGGACGGAACGTTCCGGATACATTTCCTCGAGGCGGCGAATGATCGGGGTGGAGTCGCACACCGCCTGCATTTCACCACCGTCACCAGGGAAGAAAAAAGTGGGCATGAAAACCGGCCTGGGCCTTTGCACCCCCAGGGCATCGCAGACCGCGCCCGGTTCGCCCCAGGTAATGGCATAGGGCACCCGCCGGTAGCGCAGCAGCGCCACCATTTTCTGTGTATAGGGCGAGCCGGTATTACCCACCAGTCGAATACAGTCGTCTGTTAACACGCGCGCACCTCCGCATCGAAGTTCAGTTGTCGGCCTGTGCCATTCAAGCCCGGCCGCAGATGTCCAGGATCGCCTGTACGCATTGCCCGGGCTGGTCCTGTTGCAGGAAGTGGCCTGCGTCCTTGATTGTGCGGTGGGCAATGCCCTCGCAGCCGGGCACTTCGGCGATAAATTTCTTGTCGCCGCCAGCCGTCACCGGATCGCCGTCCGCAAATGCCAGCATGAACGGCTTGTCAAAGCGGCGCAGCACTTCCCAGGCCGCCTTGTTCTCCTCCACTTCCGGTTCATCGTGAAACACCGGCACCAGGCTGGGGAACTGGCGCGCCCCCGCCATATAGCTCTGGTCGGGAAAGGGCGCCGAGTAGGCGGCTATTTCCGCGGCTGACAGCGGCCTGGCCGAGACCGCCGCCATCAGGCTGCCAATGTCCAGGTCGGGGCTGGCGGCGCAGAATTTGCGCCAGTACAGGAAGCCGGGAATGCCGCTGCGGTCCCGAAAGCGCGCATTCAATTCCCTTGCCGGCACCACCGGCAGGGTCTCGTAGGCCTGTTTCAGGGCGTCCGTGTGTTGCGCCGGGATGGTGCCCGCGGGCAGACCACCATTGGCCAGTACCACCCTGGCAAAGCGTTCCGGGAAGGCCGTCACCAGGCGCAGCCCGATCAGGCTGCCCCAGTCCTGGAAGAACACGGTAATGCCCTTCAGGTCCAGGGCGGTGAGCCACTCACTCATCCAGGTGATATGTCGTGCGTAGGTGTAATCCTGCATCCGGGTGGGCTTGTCGGAACGACCGAAGCCCACCAGGTCGGGCGCCAGGACACGGAAGCCTCGCGCCACCAGCAGCGGAATCATGTGGCGATAGAGGTAGCTCCAGGCAGGCTGGCCGTGCAGCAACAGCACCACGTCGCCAGTGGGTGGACCTTCGTCCAGGTAGTGAATTCGCAGCTGCCCACCCTCCGTATCACTCACCTGCAGGTAGTGGGGAGCGAAGGAGTAATCCGCAAGCTCGGCAAATCTTTCCTCGGGTGTGCGTTTGAATTCCACGAAAATTCAGTCCTTGTCGAGAATGTTGGCGGCGGCGATAACGCCTGCGCGGGATCACCTTAAACGGGTATGGGCGAATACCTCAAGACGCAGGTTGCCATATCAATGGAAAAAAGCACCAGCTCCGCAAAAAGGGCCCGATGACCTGCCCATTACCCGTATATTTCCGACCCGTGCAATGCTACTGTATTGGCATCATATGTGCCATTAACTGGAAACTGCAATGAAAAAAACACTCCTCATCGCCCTGGCGATAATTGCCATCGGGCTGCTGGCCTATAGCCAGCGCGCAACCATAGTCACCAGGGTTATGGAGAAGGGCCTGGAGGCCCGCATGGGCGCGAACATGATCGACACCCTGGAGGACGGACTGCACCTGGCCCTGTGTGGCGCCGGCGGCCCGATGCCGGCGCCCAACGCCTCCGGCCCCTGCGTGGTGGTAGTGGCCGGGAAGCAGATGTTCGTGGTGGACGCCGGCACAGACGGCGTGCGCAATATTTCCAGGATGGGATACCAGCCGGCGGATATCGAGGCGGTGTTTCTCACCCACTTCCATTCCGATCATATCGACGGCCTCGGTGAGACTGCCACGATTCGCTGGGCCAGCGGCGCCCACACCAGCCCCCTGCCCGTCTACGGGCCGGAGGGTGTCCAGCAGGTCGTGGACGGATTCAATACCGCCTACGCCTTCGATGCCGACTATCGCCACGCCCACCACGGCGACAGCGTGGCCCCGCTGAGCGGCGCCGGCATGGTGGCGAAGAGTTTCACCAAGCCCGGCGCCGGGGAACTGGTCACCCTTTACAGCACTGGCGACCTGACTGTGGAGGCGCTGGCGGTGGACCACTCCCCCGTGGAGCCCGCGGTGGGCTATCGCTTCACTTACAAGGACCGCTCCCTGCTGATAACCGGGGACACGGTCAAGCTCGCCAATATCGAAAAATTCGCCCAGGGCGTGGACCTGCTGGTGCACGAGGCGCTGGCCCCGAACCTGGTGGGGATGATGCACGCCGCCGCCGCGCAAAGCGGCAACCCGATCATGGCGCAGATCACCGACGATATCCTGACCTACCACGCCAGCCCTGTTGAAGCCGCGGAGACCGCCCGGGATGCCGGCGTCGGCCACCTGCTGTACTACCACATCGTGCCGCCGCTGGTGTTTCCCGGCCAGGATATCCTGTACCTGGATGGTGCCGGGGAGATCTTCCCGAACTACACCATTGGCCAGGACGGCGTGAGCTTTTCACTACCCGCCGGTTCCGACGAGATCATTCTCACCCGCGAAGGGCTGTAGGAACCGCCCGCCCTGCCGCGCCGCCGGCCTGGATCGGCGGGCATTCAGACGGTGTCCAACACCTCGATCTCCGGCGCGGCGGCCACCAGCGCGCCCAGCGCCTTGTTGGCTTCGCGGAAGTAGTCGGTCTTGCCGTGCGCCTCGAGTGCCTCGGCGCTCTCGTACTGTTCCATCACCTTGTACACCTGCGGGTTGGACTTGCTGCGATGCAGGATATAAAAAATATTGCCCGGTTCGTTGGCGCGCACCTGCGCGGTCAGGTCCATGAACACCTTCTCGAATTCAGCGTTCTTGCCTTCCTGGACGGTGATGGTTGCCAGTAATCCTAAAGCCATTGTTGTGCTCCTTTGATGGTCGGGAAAGCCGCGACGATAGCACACTTGCGGGTGTTATAAACGACCTCCTCGGCAGCTGCGCGGCAGCGACCACCCGTCAATCCGCGCCACCGTGCGCCTGGCGCCATTTGAGCGGCGACTGCCCCGTCCAGCGGGTGAATGCCCGGGTAAAGGCCGCCGGCTCGGCATATCCCAGCCGGTAGCCGATCTGGGACACCGACAGTCCCCGGTTGCGCAGCAGGTTGCAGGCACGCTCGGATTGCACGCGGGCCAACAACTCGGAGTAGGAGGTGCCCGCCGCGCTCAGCTGGCGGGTGAGGTTGCGCTCCGACATCGCCATAAGCTCCGCGATTTCCCCCCGACTCAAGGAGGGTGTATACGCCCACAACCAGCGACTTACCCGCTCCGCCAGCCCCACTTCCTCGGCCAGCATCAGGGACAGCTTGTCGGCAATGGACACGTACATGGCATGCATCACGGGATTGGCTTTTGGCAGCGGCGCGCGATTGAGGGCTGCCGGGTAGGTGAAGCTGGCCTCCTCCGCGCAGAATTGCACCGGGAAGTGCAGGTCCCGGGCAACCGCGGCCCAGTCCTCGGGCTCCGGGTAGGGCAAAGTCACCGCCACAGGCAGTCGATCGGAGCCGAGCATGTCCTCGATATTGCGCAGCGAGCTGGTGAGATCCAGTACCATGCAGTACTGCATCAGGCGGTCCGTGAGGGCATCGTCAGCATCCGGCAAGCTCGGCCGGTCCATTTGAAAGACAAACACTGCCGTTTCCTGCCGGCGCCGCACCAGCATGCGGCAGTGCCCCATGGTCAACTCCGGGTAGGTGAGCGGCACCTTCAGGGCATCGATGGCGGTCCCGGCATGGCACATGGCCATGCCCACCACCCCCAGGTTGTCTATACCCAGGTCGGGGAGCGCGCCGAACAGCAGCCGGATGGGAGATGTGCCCGCGGGCAATTGGGCCACCAGCACGGCTATGATTTCCAGTTCCTGTTGCAGCGACACCGGGAAATCCGGCTCCTGCAGGGCCCGCGCCGGCAGGCCGGCACTGGTGATGATGGCCCGGGCGGCATCCCCGTCGATACCGAGAAAGCCGAACTGGCCCAGTATGCCCGCTATCAAGCGGCGGGGACTGGCGAGGTTGCCGCTGGCCAGGATCGTGGAGCCCTGCTTCATGCATTACCCAATAGACCGAATATGTCCCAAAATATCAATTTTCCGTCCCGTTTGGCAATGTCACCGCCTCCCCCTCCAGCGCTAGGATAGTGGCTCAGGAATCATATCCCAGGGAGATACAATCCATGTCCACAGTAACCGCCATGCACACCCCGACCAGCGAACACTTCGACGTATTGATTGTCGGCGCCGGCATCTCCGGCATCGACGCGGCGCACCACCTGCTGGCCAAGTGCCCCGGCAAGACCTTCGTCATGCTTGAAAACAAGGCCTCATTCGGTGGTACCTGGCGCCAGCACAGTTACCCGGGCGTGCGTTCGGACAGCGACCTGTACACCTTCGGCTATGGCTTCAAGCCCTGGTCGGGCAAACCTGTCGCCGCGGCCGACGCGATCCTGGACTACCTGGGAGAGGCTATCGAAGACGACCACATCGACCAGCACATTCGCTATCAACACCAGGTGCTGAGCGCCTCCTGGTCCAGCGAAGACCAGCACTGGATTATTGAGGCGAAGCGCGCTGCCAGTGGCGACATCGCGCACTTCACCGCCAGCTTCCTGTGGATGTGCCAGGGCTACTATCGCCACGAGCAGGGTTATACACCCCAATGGCAGGGTATGGACGAATTCGGGGGGACTATCGTCCACCCCCAGACCTGGCCGGAGGACCTGGACTACAAGGGCAAGCGGGTAGTGGTCATAGGCTCCGGTGCCACCGCCGCGACCCTGATCCCCAACATGGCCCAGGACTGCGAGCACATCACCATGCTGCAGCGCTCGCCCACCTATTTCTGGACCGGCGAGAATCGCAACGAACTGGCGGATCGCCTGCGCGGGCTGGGAGTGGAGGAAGACATCGTTCACGATATCGTGCGCCGGGATCTGCTCAAACTGGGGCAGGATATCTACCAGGCGTCGGAACAGGACCCGGAGGCGATGAAGGAAGAACTGTTCAGGGTGATTCGCGACTACCTGGGGGAGGACTTCGACATGTCCCATTTCACCCCCTCCTACCGACCCTGGCAGCAGCGCATTGCCTATGTGCCTGACGGCGACCTGTTCGATTCGATCAAGTCCGGCAAGGTGTCCGTGGTGACCGACCATATAGAGCGTTTTACCGACAAGGGCATCCTCACCCGCTCCGGCGAGTTGCTGGAGGCGGATATCATTGTCACGGCCACCGGCTTCGACATCTGCGTGATGGGCGACATCGCTTTCGACCTGGACGGCAAGCCCGTGGATTTCGCCCGCACCTTCACCTATCGCGGCTTCATGAATTCCGGAATCCCCAATATGGCTGCCATGTTCGGTTACCTGCGCACCAGTTGGACGATGCGGGTCGACCTGCTTGCGGATGTGGTTTGCCGCATGCTGAATCACATGGATCACAAAGGCGCCACCAGTGTGACGCCCACCCTGCTGGCGAGCGAGCAGGCCATGGAGCCGCTGCCCTGGATCTCCAGCGACGACTTCAACCCGGGCTATTTGCAGCGCAGCATGCACCTGTTGCCGAAACAGGGGAGCCACGAACCCTGGACCTTCTGCAACGACTATTACATAGAGAAAGATATCCTCCCCGCCCTGGACCTGGACGAGCCGCAACTCGTCTACGGCACCCGCCCCGCACAGGCCGTTGTGAACGGCTAGGCAGGCCTGGACATCGCAGCCCATCTTATTGACATACAGGCTGTCAATATGTAAGGCTGCGTGCAGCAGATTCATTATCTGGAAGCCCTTGTACACGCCCTGGCGGTAGTGCAAGGCGTTACCACACCAGCACGGGAAACTCCCATGTCACCACGCATGAAACTCTGGCTGTTCCCCGCCCTGCTCTACGCCGCTTTCGTGTTCTGGTACACCGATTTCAGGGGCCCCCTGAGCAATGCGGAGGTCGACCATTTCATCGAGGTGATGACTGGCAATGGCGCCAACCCGGAGAAGATCGAGTTTTACGCCCAATTCCTGCGCCAGGACACCGGTCGCCAGTTCCTGATGGTCAACAACCTCGATATGAATGAAAATCCCCCCGCCGTGGAGGGCGCCCCGGCGAACGCCGATGCCGATACCCTGATGGGCCTGTACATGGAGCACATGATCCCGGAACTGCTCAAACGCGCCTGTCACCCTGTCATCATGGGGCCCGCGGTGTATCCGGCAATCGACATCAGCGGCATCGAGGGCGCCGAGCAGTGGACCAGCGCCGCCCTGTTCCGCTACCGCAGCCGGCGCGCACTTATGGAGATCATCAGCAATCCCGCTATACTGGGTCCCCACCACTTCAAGCTCGCGGCGCTGGACAAGACTATCGCCTACCCGATAGAGCCCAGTCTCTACCTGGGCGACCCCAGGCTGCTGCTGGGCTTGATACTGCTGGCATTGACCGCACTGGTAGACGGCTGGAAGATGTCGGCAAAACTATCGCAGGCAGCGAGCGCAAGCGCCAAGGAGCAGTAACAATGATCAAGGTATACGGTGTGCACGGGTCTCCCTTCGTGCGCAAGGTTTTCATCGCGCTGGATATCAAGAATATCCCCTACGAAACAATCCCCCAGATGCCGTTTTCCGGCGACAAGGAATACCTCAAGATCAACCCGCTGGGCAAGATACCCACCCTGGTGGACGGTGACCTGACGCTAGGCGACTCCAAGGTGATTTGCCGGTATATCGAAAGCGCCTACCCGGAGCCGGCCCTGTATCCGCGGGATACCGCCCAGCGGGCGATGGCGGACTGGTACGAGGACCTGTGTGGCGGCGCCGTTGCCGAAATGGCTGCAGGCATTTTCTTCCAGCGCTTTATGCGCCCCTTCGCCTTCAAGCAGGAGCCCGACGAGGAGCTGGTTGCCAATATCATCGACAAGCGCCTGCCGCCGATGCTGGACTACCTGGAAGGCCAGGTGCCGGCAGAAGGCTTCGTTTTCGGCGACTTCACCATGGCGGACCTGAGCATCGCCTCGCCCTTCTACAACGCCTCCTATGCCGGCTACGAGGTAGACCCATCGCGCTGGCCACGTCTCGCGGGACTGATCGCCCGGGTGAAGGCAATGCCGCAGGTAGCGGCGGTGCTGCAGAAAGAGGCGAAAGCACTGGGCCTGGGCTGAACGCGCGGGTTTCACAACCCGACTGGCGGGTAGCGCCTGGAATCAGAACAACGAATATCGCCTACCCCTGGGTCGGGGTACTTTGTGCTCCGCGGGGAGAGTGCAGATCCTGTCCATGTGGGTGGTACTGCCATCTGCGTACTCCCACACCAGTTGCTCGCCATCTCTGTAGCGCTTCACAACCACCGGCCCCCAGCCGAAGGCGTGAAAGTGGAGCACGCCCTCCTCCCAGATCATGGAGGCCGAGGTGCGCATGCAGTACTCCTCATCACCGATCGTGAACAGTACCGAACCCTCGGTATCGTCAGTATTGAGGCCTGCAGTACTGTTTGGGCCATAGTCGTGGATGATTCCGCTGGACGTTACCACGGTACGGCTGCCGCACTGCTCAACCCGTTCAAGGTGCCCCACATGCCCGCCCTCGACACCGAGCCACAGGCCCCGGATATCGTCGGCTCCTGCGGGTAATCGCTCGGTGCACTGGGCCAGAATCGGCAGCGGAAAGTGCGAGTAGCCGCAGCCCGGCGTATTGCCCTTGGGAATATCCGCGGCCAGCTTGCCACTGCCGTCGAGTGTCGGCAATTCACAGTAATTGATGGTGCTGCCATCGCCCGCCAGGGTGGCCGGATCGGTGGTAAGCGGCGGTCGGGGAGACAGGTACCCCAACCAGAATAGGAACGCGCCGAGCAGGACGAGTACTATAGCGAGTATAATCGGTTTCACGCTTCTGTGTTCCCTCTGCCTGAATGTCCTGAGGACCGGCCAATGATCCCCGCGGGAAAGACCGGAGCCCGCCTCGCCGAGGTTGAATCAAAGCCCATGCGCAATCGAAGACGCTTGCAAAAACGATTATATTAACATAGTCTCTGCCATTACATTATGGCACAGTTTATGCCATTTTAAGATAAGTATAAAAATGGAGTGTAATAATGCGGAACATCAAGCCGCTTGCGTCTGCCATCGCCCTGACAATTTATGCTTCCGCCGCGCTGGGCCTGACCGGCGCCCTCGAAGAGGTAGTAGTGACGGCAACCAAACGGGCGGAGAGCCTGCAGGACATTCCGGTCACGGTGAACGCGGTCACTGCAGAGACCCTGCAGGCCGCCGGCGTCGTCGACCTGGCCGACGTGGCACAGCTGGTGCCGTCACTGACCACCACCACTAATCTCAGTCCGTTTGCCACTGGCATACGTATTCGCGGTATCGGCACCTCCCAGAATTCCATCGCCCTGGAGGCGTCGGTTGCCTTTGTGGTCGACGGGGTCTACATGGGGCGCTCCGGCCTGGGTATGTCAGACCTGACGGATATCGAGCGCGTCGAGGTACTGCAGGGCCCCCAGGGCACTCTGTACGGCAAGAACTCCAACGCCGGTGTCGTCAGCGTCGTAACCAGCAACCCGAATTTCGAGGAAGTCGAAGGTTACCTGGAGGGAACGGTGGGCGACTACGGCCTGCAGCAGTACACCGCGTCGGTGACAGGTCCGGTCAATGACGAACTCGCCTACCGGATGGCAGGCAACTGGCGCGAGCAGGATGGTTGGTTGGAGAACGGAACTGGCCCGGACCAGATGTCGGCGCAGGACTGGAATCTGCGGGGGAAGATACAGTGGCTGCCGACCGATGCCTGGAGCATTATGCTGACGGCAAGCCACGTCGACCGCGATGACCGCTGCTGCGCGGCGGACGCACTGCAGACGGAAACCCTGCTGGCCCTGTTGGCGGAAAACGATTTGCCGGTACCCAAAAACGATGCCTGGGACTGGAAAAACAACGCCGACCGGAGCAGTGAATTCACCATGACGTCAGATATGGTGATCCTGAACGTCGACTACGATATGGACCGGGCGCAACTGACTTCTCTCACTGCCTGGAACGAATATGATTACAAGTCCTCAGCGGACGCCGACCGGTCCCAGTTCGACATTCTCTACTTTGTCAACGACACCTTCTCGGGCAGTGCCTGGTCCCAGGAGTTCCGCCTCAGCAGCGATCTGGACGGCCCCCTGCAGTATCTGGCCGGACTCTACTACCTGCACGAGGAAAACAAGCGGGACAACCCTGAACCCTTCACCATCCTGGGCGAGGATATCCTCTCGGTCGGCACCGTCACTTTCGGGCCACAGTTGGCGGTATTGGCTGCACCCGGTGACTACATTACCGCCAAGGCCAACTACGAAACCGATGTCTATGCCGCCTTCGGCCAGACTACCTACAGCTTTACCGATGAGTGGCTGCTGACCCTGGGCCTGCGCTATACCGCCGAGGAGAAGACGGTGGATGGGTATGTAGAAAACGTCTCCACGGCACCGGCCGCGAATATTCCAGGAGTGCCCACTTTCGTCGATCTGATCGCCGCGCCCGGCGCCGGCAACGAAGACCTGGAGAAGGACGGATTCACCTGGCTGGCAAATCTGCGCTACTTCCTCGGCGACGACACCATGTTGTTCGCCTCTGTGGCCACGGGCACCAAGTCACCGGGATTCAACAACCCGGGTGACCCCCAACTCGAGTTCGAGGAAGAGAAAACCACCAACTACGAATTGGGGGTGAAAACAGAGCTGTTCGAAAACCGGCTCAAACTGAACGCCACGGCATTTTACTCTGAGTTCGACGATCTGCAGTTTTTAGCCCAGAAGCCAATCGGTGCCGGCACCTTCGTAAGCAACGCCGCCAGGGCTGAAATCGAAGGGGTCGACCTGGGATTTACGGCCATGCCACTCCCCAACCTGATCCTGGACGGCGGCCTGCAGTACCTGGACGCTAAATACACCGAGGGGGAACTGGAGCGGTTCGACGTCGTTTTCGCCCCGGACTGGAGTGGCAATATTGCCGCCACCTTGCTCCTGCCTCTCGCCGGGGGCATGACTTACCTGCGCGCCGACTACAGCTTCATGGGTGATCACTACACCAATGCAACCTACCAGCCCCCGGACACCGAGCAGAACCGGGAACTGGTCAACGCCCGCCTAGGCTGGCGCAACGATAGCTGGGATGCGTCCCTATGGGTTAAGAACGCCACCGACGAATCCTATTCGTCGCTGTCGGCGGCACCCTTTTTGCTGACCGGCATGCAGGCAGAATTCCTGGCTGCACCGCGCACCTACGGGGCAACCCTGCGGTACGTTTTCTGATTGTTATCCCACCAGGTCGCGGATGGTCAGCTTGGCCAGCTGCGACATATGCACCTCGTCCGGGCCATCCGCGATACGGCAGAAGCGCGCGTGGGTGAACACGTCGGGGATTAGTGTGTCCTGGCAGACGCCCATACCGCCGAACACCTGCATGGCGCGATCGGCCACGTTCTGCGCCATCTGCGGCGCGACAATCTTGACCATGGAGATGTAGGGCAAGGCGGCCTTCATACCCTGCTTGTCCATCACCTCCGCGGCCTGCAGGACCAGCAGGCGACACTGTTCGATCTCGCAACGACAGCGGGCGATCTCATGCTGGACACTGGTTTTCTTGCTGAGTTTCTCGCCGAATGCCACGCGCTCCTCGGCGCGTGCGCACATCAACTCCAGGCAGCGCTGCGCCGCACCCACCAGGGTCATCGCATACTGGAAACGGCCCGGCCCGAGGCGGCCCTGCGCAATCTCGAAACCGCAGCCCTCGCCCTTGATCATGTTGCCAACAGGTACCCGTACATCCTCGAACAGGAACTCCGCTTCGCCGCCTGGCGAATGCAAATTATCAAACACCCGCAAGGGGCGCACCAGCGTAATTCCCGGGGTATCGCGCGGCACCAGAATGGTGGAGTGCCGGCGGTGGCGCTCCGCATCGGGGTTGGACAAGCCCATCACCAGCATGATCTTGCAGCGCCCGCCCACGGCGTTGGTGGTCCACCATTTGCGGCCGTTGAGCACGTACTCATCGCCGTCGCGCTTGATCTCCAGTTCCATATTGGTGGCATCGGACGAAGCCACCTGGGGTTCGGTCATGGCGTAGGCCGAGCGAATCTCGCCCGCCAGCAGGGGCTCCAGCCACCGCTTCTGCTGTTCAGGCGTGCCGTACTTTGCCAGCACCTCCATATTGCCGCGATCCGGCGCGTTGCAGTTAAACACCGCTTGCGCCCACATCACCTTGCTCATGGTTTCAAACAGCGGGGCGATTTCGGCATTGGTCAAGCCGGGGCTCCAGGGCTGGTACTCGTGGGGCAGGAACAGGTTCCAAAGTCCCGCGGCCCTGGCCTTCTCCCGCAAGCCGTCAAACCACGGTGGCACTTGCCAAAGGTTGTCCTGGTCCAGGGTAAACGCCTGCCAGTCGTGCTCCCGGGGGTAGATATGCTCCCGCATAAACGCCTCGAGTTTGGCATTCAGCGCCACAACATTTTCGCTGACTTCAAATCCCATGTTACTTCTCCCTATATCAGTTGCCGCTGTATGCGGTAATCAGGTCGTGCATCAAGTCCAGACTTCCAGATTGTCTGCCCTGGCAATCCGTCGATCCAGCGTGATGTCTGGCAGCTCAGACATATTGCAGGCGGCAAGCATGTCATCCACCAACGCGCGGTCTTGCGAAGCCAGGCCCGTGTAAATGGCCTGCACCCGCTGCAACAGGTAAAAACGATAGGGCTGGGCCAGGGCACTGATGGTCTGCCCGCGCAGGGAAAATTCGGCGTTGCCGGGCCCGCTACCGGGTCGCGTCACGGCCGACACCCCGGCCTCGGGTTGCGTCTCCGCCAGCCAGGCGTTGATACGCCCGGCGGCGGCCCGGGTCTCCGGCACAAAGTCCTCCGCCAGCACACGCAGCACCGCCAACAGGGTTGCCGGCACCTCGTCATCGCCCAGGAAGTCCGTACCCGCCTCAAAATACTCCGGCACGTCCTGGTCGGCGCGGTTCATTCGCTCCACCCAGCGATAAACACGGGTCGCCCGCTGCTGCATCAAGCGCGCCGGATAAGGATCCCGTCCCAGGTGAGCATACATGGGCGCCAGCAAGCCGAAGTCCCCTATGCACGGGCGCCAGCCCAGCAGGTAGGGATATTGCTCGAAGTGGGCGTTGAGCGCATCGAGGTATTCCAGGTACAGACCCTCCACCAGTTCCTGCGATTGTTCGGTAACACCGAACAGCTGCGCCGCGTGGCGCATCCGGCCCATCATCTGCTCGGTCTTTTGCTCCCGCTGTGGCAGGTCCCGCTGCGAATAGAGGAAGTGGTAGCGGATAAAGTCGAGGTTGTCCTGGGGGAAATTCCAGCGATAGTGCATGGCCGGACGCAACAGACCGTCGGTCCCGATCACGTCAAACAGCGCGCTGATGATCTGCTGGCGCGGCCCGGTGGGCTGGCAGGGACGGCCGCCGATCGCCTCGAAGTGCTCGATAATGGCGGCACCGTCACGAATCACGTCTCCCGAGGGGGTCACCAGGGTCGGTATGGTCGGCAACTTGCCCCGGGGCAGAACCTCCGCCTTGAAGCTCTCATGCCCGGTGGATAACTCCCGGAACGGTATGCCCTGCTTGATCAGGTAAGAACGCGCCCGCCCGGAATACAGTGAGTGGGTGATGGCGTATAGGCGGTATACATCCTTTGAAGTCATTGCTGCTGCCTCTGCGCAACAAGTTGCATCATCAGGTGCGCGGTTTCCAGCCCGGAGTTCTGGTTCTGCCCGGTAACAAAGCGCTGCTCATCGTCGACCGCGACATGGGTGGCGAAAATGTCCCTGAATGCCGTCTGGGCCTCAAACACGGCGCCCGCCTTGCGCAGCTCCGTTTCGGGGTGCAGCGGCGTGATTTCTATATCAAGTTCCCCGATCTGCTTGTCGGTCACGCCGGTCATGCGCCGTCCGGCAATCAGCAGATCACCGTCCCGGTCCCGTGCGCTCACCAGGCCCAGCACGCCGTGGCAGACACCGCCGATAATCGCCTCCTTGTGGCCGTAATAGGCTGCGCTCACCTTTGCCGCCAGTTCGGGGGATTGCGCCAGGTCATAGGCTGCCCCCCAGCCTCCCGAGATGAACACAATGTCGTACTGGTCGATATCCACCTCGGCAATAGGAATGGAGTTCTTCACCCTGGCCTGTGCTACGGGGTCGTTGAGGTAACGCTCGTCCTCGGGTGACTTGATCATGAACAGGAAGCTCTGGGGATCAACGGGTATTGAACCACCGCGGATACTGGCCACGTCGACTTCCATGCCACCATCCAGGAAAGTGTAGTAGGGGTGAGTCAGCTCGGAACCAAACACACCGGTGGCAGGGCCCCCGGTTTGTCCCGGCGCCGCCAGCACTCCGTGGCTGGTAGTGATGATCAGGGCGCGCTTGCCAGGCAAAGCCACCGATGGTCCGTCATATTCGGGGTGCAGGCCGGCGCTGTGCAAAATCGTGGGCAGTGATAGCAACAAGGCCCCGACCAGGGCGAACAGCACGACGGCGATGGTGAGTAACTTTTTCATGGGCAATCTCCTGGGAAAGCAACTTTGCCGGCCCTGCATAGCAGGCTGACAGGCAGAGGACGCAAACGGATTACAGGGCGAGGAACCGCCGGGGGCTATTCATTCCTGAGAACGCTCATCCCTGTAGCTGCGCTTTCAGCATGCCGACGATAACATCGATGGCCGCCGCCTTACCAAGCCCCTGGTGATAGCGCAGGCGGTGCCACATTTCGAAGGAGGTCAGCGCGTCCACGGCCTCGCGCTGGTTGCCTGTCAATTGCGCCAGTTCCGGCAGCCAATCGTCCAGGTCCTTGCGCAAGCCGCGCTGGTAACGGGCGTAGTTTCGGCGCAGGGTTTCCGAGCGCCACAACTGGGCAAGCGTGGAGAGAATCATATTCCGCTCCACTTCGTAGCCCGCCGCGCGACGCTCTACCGCGTGCAGCACGCGCTCTTCAAGAGTCCCGTCCCGATCACCCCCAAGAAACAGCGCTTCAGTCGTCTCACGAATCTGTTGCTCGATGGTGGCAAACAGGTTCTCCATATCCTCGAAGTGACGAAAAAAGGATCGAATGCCCACCCCCGAACGGTCGGAAATCTGTTGTGCCGTGGGGATGAGGTTGCCCTCCTCCATCAGCGCCAGGGACGCGTCGATGATGGCCTGCTTGCTGCGCTCGCTGCGCAGGCGCCTGCCGTCCGGAACGACGGTGATTTCTATCTGCGCGCTCTTGTTCACTATGAGGTCCAGGTATCGTATTCGTCTTCATCAGCTATATTATCATAGGAACCGGCATGGCCGATCATCTTATGGCAGCATTTATGCCATATTTTACGACACCAGAAAACCATGAACCAGCTTGAATCTTCAAGGGACCCCAATGCCACAGATTACCTTCTGGGGGGTCACGGCCTCTCCCTATCAGCTCAAGATGCAGGCATTGGCAAATGCCGCCGGCATCCCCTGGCAGCGCGCACCGGAACAGCTCAGTAGCGCCCGAGCCCTGGGGATGGCCTGGCGATTGCGCCGGGCGATCCGTACCGAGTCCATCGAACGCCTGCCTTCGCGAGTGGCCGGCCTGGACGAATACCCTTCTGTACCCTTTTACACGCTGGACGGTAAAACCTTCTACTACGATTCCAGCGGACTCGGCTACCATCTGCTGCGACTCACGCCAGCCGCCCAGGGACTGTTGCCGCCTGAGCCGGGCCTGCGGTTCGCGTGCCAACTTATCGATGAGGCCTTTGACGAGTTCGGTCTTTACATGGTGCACCACAATCGCTGGGTCATCTCCGCTGCAACCAACCGCATGGGCGAGTTTACCAGCCGGGAAATGCGCAAGCTGTTTCCTTTGGGCCTGCACCGGCGAGTTGCCCGCAGCCTGGCAAAACGCCAGGTGCGGCGCTGCCCCTACTTGTTCAGCGTGGCTCCGCTGGGATTTGACGCCGGGGTAAGCCGGGAACTCACGCCACCGGCACTACCGGGTTTTCCACCGACCCACGAACTTCTCGACAACGCGTGGCGCCAATACCTCGCGGCCATAGAAACGGTACTGGAGCGGCAGCCCTATCTGCTTGGGGAACATTTTACCCTGGCCGATGCAAGTGCCTACGGCCAGCTCGCCATGAACCTGGTGGACGGACGCGCTGCCAGCCTGCTGGGAGAGCTGGCGCCACGAACCCTCCAGTGGCTGTGCATGATTCGCGACGGCGGACACCAGGGTAGCGCGGGAAAACTGTATCTGCATGAGAGTTTGCGTCCACTACTGAAGGTTATTGCAGAGACCTTCGTGCCCCTGATGCGACAAAATACCGGCGCGTACCGGGCAGCAGTGGAGCGGGGGCAGACCCTGTTCAACGAGGCGGCCTTCGACCAGCGGCAGGCACTGTATGACGGCACCCTCATGGACCAGCCTTTTCGCGCGGTGGTCAAAAGTTTCCAGGTACCCGTGTGGCGGGACCTCTGCCAGTCCTGGGACGCCCTGGACGAACAGCAGCGCAAGCCGCTACGAACGCTCTGCCCGCAACTCAACGACGCGGAATTCACCTGCGTGGTGGGCTGAACTGTACCGCGACCATGAAGTAAAAATGCCGAAGGTTCACAGCGGGGAACTGGGCACAACCATGACAGCACGAGTCCGGGGCGAGTGAATGCGCGTACAAGGAATGTAGCGGAACAATCCTGCTTCCGCCCCTGAACCCTCTGCGAGGAACTCACTATGACCATCACTGGAAGAATATTTGCTGCCGCCGCCCTCTGCGGCGCACTGTTTACCACCACCATCAGCTATGCCGCCCATCACGAGGGTGGCGAGGCACAGGCCGAACCTACGGTCGTCGAGATCGCGGTCGGCAATGCGGACTTTTCAACCCTGGTAGCCGCGCTGCAAGCCGCGGGCCTGGTAGAAGCACTGTCTGGCGACGGTCCGTTCACGGTTTTCGCCCCCACTAATGAGGCCTTCGCCCAGCTGCCCGCCGGCACGCTCGATATGCTGCTCCTGCCCGAGAACAAGGACAAACTGGTGGCAATTCTTACCTATCACGTGGTCCCGGGTAAAGTAATGGCCGCGGATGTAGTGACCTTGACCGAGGCGACCAGCCTGGAAGGAGACACTATCGCCATCAGTGCAGAAGACGGCAGCGTAATGGTTGACGGTGCCACGGTTGTCGCGACAGATATAGAGGCATCCAACGGCGTCATTCATGTGATAGACGCGGTGATCATGCCCGGTTCCTGATAGACAGGGCACAGCGGGGTACCTGATGGCCGTCGATCACGACCGTATTGCGCAACTCCTGGGAGAGGAGCAGGCCAGCTCTGACCTCTCCCTGCGCGCACAGTCCCTCAAGCGTGCAACCACGACTTCAGTCCCCAGGACCCTCACCCCCCACGAATGGGAGCAGTGGTACGCCCTGCACGGCGTGCCCGACACCCATCAGCGCGGCGACCGCAGCAGCAAAAAATCCTGGTGGCAACGACTACTGGGCCGTAAATCCTGAGCAGGTACTACAAGGCCAGCAATAGTTGCAAGCGGCAGCCAGGCTCCGGAGGGAATCGCGACATCGGACGCCTCGACTGAACCGGGTTCGCAGTCAGCCCGTATCAATACAGGACCCAACAGGAGCACACAGCCATGAAACAACTGATTATCGACAGCTGGGACGCAGTAATGGACAACCAACGCAACCCCCTCAGGCATCTTGACCTCGCCTCCCAGCACTACTTCATGCAGGTGTTGGGGTGGATGTGGAGCATGGTTTTCAGCCTGTCGTTCCTATCCATCTTCGAATTCGGGCTGACCTGGCTGGCGCACCTGCTGGTCATCGGGGGCATCGCATTCACGGTTGCCGTGTTCAGGGAGGCCGACCGGCAAAACCCTGCCGCTGTCACCGCGCGGCAGAACCTGAGCGCCTCTTCCAGCTGCGTGTGGAAGCTCGACAGCGAGGCCTGAGTGGGCCTCAGGAGCTGAAAGCCGCCGGCCTGCCCTCCAGCTGGGACATGACTGCCTCGACCTGGTTGGGCTTGCCCATTATGCGGTCCTGCAGCTGCGACTCCAGCAACAGGCCCTCTGCCGGGTGCAGGTAGAGACACTCGTTCAGCAGTTGCTTGTCGCCACGAATTGCGTCGGGACTGCGCTGACTGATTTGCCGGGCGATATCCATGGCCTCTCCCAGTGGGTCGTTCGCTATGCGGGTAACAAAGCCCATAGCGAGCGCCTCCTCGGCATCGAAAATCCGCCCCGTGTAGGTCAGCTCCCTGATCACGTCGTCGCGGGCCAGGTGCCGCATGAGCTGGGTGCCGGCCATATCGGGAACCAGGCCCCATTTTATTTCCATTACCGACATGCGTGTACCCGGTGCGGCGATGCGAATATCCGCGCCCAATGCCACCTGGAAGCCACCGCCAAAGGCGACCCCGTGCAAGGCTGTAATCACCGGAACCGGTAACTCGCGCCACATCCAGGCCGCGTACTGGGGTAAATTGGCGATGCCATTGGTTCGCTCGCTCAACGAGTTCGGAATCGACTGGGAGGCATTCCCCGGGCTGATGCCGGCGAAGTTGGCAACATCCAGTCCGGCACAGAACGCTTTTCCCTCTCCGGACAGCACAACCACCCGAATCTCCGGATTGCCGCGCAGTTGCTCCCCGGCTTTTTCAAACGCCGCGAACATGCGTCCGTCCAGGGCGTTCATCTTGTCGCTGCGAATCAGGCGCACATCGGCTATGCCCTGCTCCACGGTTATGCTTATACGCTCGTCCATTGCTCTCTCCATGTTCCCTTACTTGCCCGCGAACACCGCCGTGCGGCGCTCAATGAATGACCTGACCCCCTCCTGCGCATCTTCGCTGGCCAGCAGCTGAGCCTGTACCGGACCCAGCGCCGCTACACAGGCCTGCACGCCCTCGTTGAGATAGCGGCGCGCCGAGGCCTTGGTCGCCTGCACTGCCAGGGGAGCCTGGGCGGCGATGCGCTGGGCAATTTCGATGGCGCGATCCAGCTGCGACCCGACAACGACCACCTCCTGAACCAGGCCGATGCGATAGGCCTCGTTGGCGTCAAATTCGTCGCTGGTCAACAGGTGGTACATGGCGTTGCCCCAGCCGGCCCGCTCGGTAATGCGAAAGGTTGCGCCCCCGGTGGCATGAATACCCCTGGCGGGCTCCAGTTGCGAAAACCGGCAATTGTCCGCCGCAATGACGATATCCCCGGCCAGCGCCAGCTCGATACCAAAGGTAAAGGTGATGCCTTGCACCGCGGTCACGATTGGCTTGCGGCAACTGCGACCCAGCGCCATCGGATCCACCTGCGACTCGCGATTGCGGCCCTCGCCGCCAGCGGCCATCTTAGCAGTCCATTTCGGCAGGTCCAGACCCGCCGTAAAGTGGTCGCCATGCCCAAACAGCACGCCTACCCACAACTGCGGATCTTCATCCAGGCGGGTAAAGGCTTCGATGAGTTGCCGCTCCATATGCGGCGTATAACTGTTGTATTTTTCAGGCCGGTTGATGCCGATCAGCAACAGGTGGTCGCGCACTTCTACCGTAATGGATCCTTCGTTATCGCTCATCTGATACTCTCCTGCTATGTGTTTACTGTTGGCGGGAACAAACCGTGGACAGCGAATGGGCGACCGGGCCCACCGAGGCTTTCCAGACCGGTTGCGAAGCATTGGACTCGACATGGACGCCCCGGTAAAGTCGCCCTGCAGGATGCCTGCCGCGGTATCGAGGTACCCCTGGGACAAAATAGCCGGTATTGACCGATAACTCACCAGCAAAAAAAAGAGATCGCCATGCTCGTTCACCACTACCTGGAATTCTACGCAAGAAATACCGCTGACGCCCCCTGCATCAGCCACCATGAAACCTCAATGAGCTATGGCGAGGTCGACGCCATAGCCAACCAGTTGGGCAACTGCTTTCTCGAGTTGGGCGTCGAGGTGGGGCAACGGGTGGCGGTCCTGGGTGAAAACAGCATCCAGCACTGCCTGCTGTTCATGGCCGCCAGCAAGGTGGGCGCGGTCGCCGTGCCGCTCAACTACCGGCTGGCGCCGGCTGAGCTGGCATTCATTGTCGAAGACTCCAACACCCGGGTGCTGCTGGTGCTGGATGGCATGGAAGCGGCGCTGGCGGCACTGCGCCCCCAGCTACCCGCCGACATTGCCATCATCACCTCCGGCCAGGCCGACAGCCTGCACTGGGAGGATTTGCTGGCCCGCCTGCCCCGCACCAGTCCCAGTGTCGAGGTAGACAGGGACGATCCGTTCATCCAGCTGTATACCAGCGGCACCACCGGCAACCCCAAGGGCGTGGTGACCTCCCACTTCAACATCCTGCAATTGACCATGATGAACATTATCGCCACACCCAGGCGGCCACATGCCGGGTCTGCGGGCATCGTCTGCGCGCCGCTGTTCCACATCGGCGGGGCCGGGTCGGTAGTGGCCGGCATCTATAACGGCCAACATACACTGCTGCACCGGGTATTCGATCCCGTGCAATTACTAAACGATATGGAAACCTACCCGGTTACCAGCATTTTCATGGTCCCCGCCATGATCATGGCCGTGCTGCAGGTTCCCGGTGTGGAGCAGCGGGACTTCAGCAAGCTGGAAACGGTGTTCTACGGCGCTTCTCCGATCTCGGAAACCGTCCTGCGCCGCGCCATCGAGGTGTTCCAGTGCGAGTTCGTGCAAATGTACGGCATGACCGAAACCACCGGTACCGTGGTCAACCTCTCACCCGGTGACCACCGCCGGGCGCTGGCGGGCAAACCCGAACTATTGAGATCCTGCGGTCGACCCTCCGTGGGCGTCGAGATCAGGATCATGGATAGCGCGGGCAAGGAAGTCAGCACCGGTGAGGTGGGGGAAATCTGGGTGAAATCCGATACCAATATGCTGGGCTACTACAACCTGCCCGAGGCCACCGCCGCCAATCTCACCGATGGCTGGGTACACACGGGGGATGCCGGCTACCTGGACGACGAGGGCTATCTCTACCTCAAGGACCGCATCAAGGATATGGTGGTCAGCGGCGGCGAAAACATCTATCCCGTCGAGGTGGAAAACACACTGGCCAAGCTCGAGGCGGTGGCCGACGTGGCCGTGATCGGCGTGCCCGATGAAAAATTCGGCGAGGCCCTGCTGGCCTTTGTCGTCACCAAACCGGGCATGAGTCTGGCCGTGGAGGAAATGATCGAGTTCTGCCGGGACAAGATCGCCGGCTACAAAATTCCCCGCCGACTGGAGATAGTCTCGGAACTGCCGCGCAATCCCTCCGGCAAGATTCTCAAGAAGGTCTTGCGCGAACCCTACTGGAAGGATGCCGGCAGGGAAATCGGCTAGCGACACCCCGCCATGAGCCGCTGGAATTTTGCCGAGACCATTTACCGCCTGGGAGCTGGCCGGACCGCGGACCGCCCTGCCCTGATCCACGACGAGCTGGTCATCTCCTATGGCGAACTGCGACGCCGGGCGACCGGTATTGCCAGCTACCTGCAGTCCCTGGACCTGCCGGCGGGCTCGCATATTGGCCATTACCTGCGCAATTCCAATGCCTACATGGAAACCTATGCCGGCGCGGGTCTCGCCGGCCACGCCCACGTCAATGTCAACTACCGCTACCGCGATGACGAGCTGATCGGGCTGGCCAACGGGCTGGACATCCGGGTGCTGGTGTACGACACGGAGTTTGCGGAGTGGGTGGCCGCCATTCGCGAGGGCCTGGAAAAAACGGTCGCTTTCATAGAGGTTTGCAGCGCCGCGCCTGCCTGCGAATTCGCCGTACCACTGGCCTCACTCTACGATCGCGCCACGGGGGCTTTTCAAACCGTGACTTCCAGCGACGATCTCATCCTTATTGCCACCGGGGGCACCACCGGCCTGCCCAAGGGCACCCAGTGGCGCAACGAGGACCTGTGGCGCAAGATGGGTACGGGCACCCACATGGCCCTGGAACCACTGCAGCTACAGGCCCATCCCAAATCGCTTGACGAGCACGTCGCCAACGTGGCCTCGCTGCCGTCGCCGCCGCCTTTCCTGTCGCTGTCCCCCCTGATGCACGGTGCCGGTTTCATGACGGCACTGCTGATGATCGCCCAGGGCGTGCCGGTGGCAACGGTATCGGGCCAGAAATTCGATGCCGATGCTACCCTGACCTTCATCAAGCGGCACCGGATCGGTTGTGTCGCGCTGGTGGGCGACGCCTTTGCCGTGCCCCTGCTGGCGGCGCTGGACCGGCGCGCGAATGAAGCACTGATCAGCTCGCTGGGGGTAATGATATCCTCCGGCGCGGCCCTGGGCCTTGAGACCCGTGCCGGCCTGCATCGGCACAACCCCGGCCTGGTGGTGATCGACACCCTGGGCTCTTCTGAGTCATCCGGCTTTGCGATGGCCACCGGCGAGCCGGGTGTCTTCAAGCCCCAGCGCGGTGTGCGCGTGCTGGATGATGGACTGCGCGATGTGGCGCCGGGCAGTGACACCATCGGCATGATCTACTGGAGCGGCTACCAGCCGGTGGGCTATTACAACGAGCCGAAGAAATCCGCCGAGACGTTCCCCGAAATCGACGGCAAGCGCTACGTGATGGTCGGTGATCGCTGCACCGTGCGTGCAGACGGCAACCTGGTCCTGCTGGGACGCGATAGCACCGTCATCAATACCGGCGGCGAAAAAGTCTATACGGGGGAAGTGGAACGGGTGCTGATCGACCACCCCGCCATCACCGACGCCCTGGTTGTGGGCCTCCCCCACCCGCGCTTCGGCAAGATGGTGGTCGCCGTGGTCGAGGGCCCGGGTCTGGAGGCAGACACCCTCGATAGCGAAGCTGTGCGCGCCCACGTGGCGGCTCACCTTGCGGATTACAAGGTGCCCCGGGAGGTGCTGGCGATTCCCTCGCTGCAAAGAGCCCCCAACGGCAAGCCCGATTACGCCTTCGTCACCGGGTTCGCCCGCGACGCGCTGGTCAAAGGAGAATCTGATGAGTAAGGTTTTGATCACCGGTGCCACCGGTTTCATCGGCAATCACGTAACCCGGATGGCGCTCGAGGCCGGAGACGAGGTGCGCGTAATGGTGATGCCCGGCGAGGACCGTTCCCCACTGGACGGCATGGACGTGGAGTTCGTCGAGGGCAACCTGCTGGATCAGTCGACGTTTGCAACGGCCCTGAAGGGCGTGGAGCGGATGTACCACCTCGCCGCGCTGTTCGCCATCTGGACCAAAGACCCCGACCTGCACTACAAGATCAATGTGCAGGGTACCGAGGCCCTGATGAAGGCGGCCCTGCGGGCAGATCTCGAAAAGATTGTCTACACCAGCTCCATTGCCGCCATCGGCATCAACCCGGGGGAAATGTCCAATGAGGAGACCCCCTTCAACTGCTGGCCCTGGGCAAGCGAGTACATCATGTCCAAGTTTATCGCCCACCAGGTGGTCCTGGGCCTGGTGAGCAAGGGCCTGCCCGCCACAATGGTATTGCCCGGCCTGCCCTTCGGGCCCGGCGACCGGGCGCCGACGCCCACCGGGAGCATGATCCTGCGGGTATTGCAGGGCAAGGCCAAGGACTGGTGGCAGGGCGGGGTTTGCACGGTGGATGTCCGCGACGTCGCCCGTGGCCATTTGCTGGCCATGCAAAAGGGTGGCATCGGTGAATCCTATTGCCTGACCAACAGCGCCGCCAATATGCGCAGCAGGGACCTGCTCGAGATGATCGGCCGCATAGCCGGCGTCGAGGGAGTTGCGACCCGGGAGGTGCCCGCCAGGGTGATGTTGCGGGTCGCCCGCCTCATGGAGTTGTGGTCGAAGCTCACCGGCAGGGCCCCCGTAACCACCTACAAGAACACCCTGTTTATCCTGCAGGAAAATTATGTCGATGCCAGCAAGGCAGTGACGGAACTGGGCATGCCCCAGAGCCCGATCGAGCAGGCTATCAGCGACGCCATAGACTGGTTCCGGGACAACGGCTACGTGTGAGCTTCGCGGCTATACAGGTTGCTTTGATGAACCGCGGTATCGCCATTTGCACAGCAAACGCCTGTCAGTGGTGCACAGGCAGCCCTTTCATGGCACAGTTCCCGTTTCCAGGATATTGCCCACCAGGACAGGCCCTCCCATGAAAGCAACCGGCGCCCTCTTCGATGAACCCCCCGTCCACAGCGACAGGGGCGACAGGTTTACCAATGACGTCTGCGCAAAAAACGCCGACGGTGACTACACGATCGACGGCAGGAATATTTCGTTGCCGGTGGTCGTGGCCGACGCCTCAATGCTGATGAACGGCTTCCTGGTGAATGCCAGGGCCGCGCAGGCAATGCTTGAGGGGACCGGTTTCCGGGTAGTGGAGATTTTTCCCGGCAAGGCCATCCTGCAATTGCTGGCTGTCGACTACAAAGAGAATGACCTGGGCGACTACAACGAGGGAGCGATTATTTTCCCGGTATTGACCCCGGGAGAAACCAGGCCCTTGCCGTTCTTCGGTGCCCTCAAGCGCATGGCGAGCGGCAACCTGGGCAACTACGTGTACAGAATGCCTGTGGACCAGGAATTCACCACCCACGCAGGTCGCTTCATCTGGGGTTTCCCTAAGTGGGTAAGCCGCGTCGATATCGAGTTCGGGCCCAGTGTCGCGCGCGGTACCTTTATCGATGAGGATGAGCTGGTTTACTCCATAGCGGCCAGGACCGGCGGTAAAAGTGCCCCCAAAGAACAAGGTGTTGCCTCACTGGCAATCCGTGACGGCAAGGCGTGGAAAACCATTGGCACCAACAGCAGTACCGGGCTGACGTTTTCGCTGGGAGGCGAGACGCCCAGGATTGGCGACAGTCACCCGTTGGCGAAAGAACTGCGCACGCTCGGCCTTCCCAAAAAACCGCTGTTCACGGTCTCCGTCAAAAGCACCCGCATGACCTTTGGCAAGCCGGAATGCGTCGACCTGGGCGCCCCGTTTTCGACTTAGCTTAGCCCGACTACAGTCGCCAGGGGTGCGGGGTGGAATACCTCCCTGCACCCCTGGCAAGCTATGCTCAGGCCCGGGGCTTACCCGCTGCCTAGAAGTTGTAACTCAGGCGAAGTCCGTAGGTTCTTGGTGGCTCGTATGCTGTGGAGACAAGATTACTGACATTACCAAAAACCTGGGCGATGGATTTAACATCTTCATCAGTGAGGTTGCGGACGTAGGCGAGGACAGACCAGGTTCCCTCCTGGGATCCCACTTCGAAGGTGGCGTCAAAGGTGGTCACGGAATCAGCCTTTTGCGGCGGGGTATAGTCAAAGCCGATCCAGCGGTCATCGCGGTAGCGCATATCCAGGGTGAAGAGCGCTGACAGGTCATCGAAGTCGAAGGCCTGCTCAATACCCAGGTTAGTCGACCACTTGGGAGAGTTACGGCCGTCCTGGCCGGAACAATCGACATCCCAATTCGCCTCCCCGTCGGGAGTGACCTCTACCAGCGAGGTATTGCAGCCGGTGACTACCTGCACCGCCACGTCCGGGGTTTGCTGCAGATAGCTGTAATCATCGATCTCATTTTCAAGGTATTGCAGGTTGCCGGTAATGCGCGTTGTCGAGGTCAATGCATATACAACATCCAGCTCTACCCCCTTGATGGTTGAGTTACCGACATTCTCGGTGAAAAATGCGGTGTTACCCCTGCCATCTAGACCAAAGTGACTGGCTTGCTGATCGTCGTATTCCCAATAGTACAGCTCGCCATTCACCTGTAGACGATCATCCATGAAACGATTTTTCGAGCCTATGGTATATGCATCCAGGGTCTCAGGCTCATATGTTTCGCGCTCAAAAGCGAGATTAAAGCCGCCTGAACGATAGCCCGTTTCATAGCTGGCATAGAGCAAGTTGTCATCGGCAATATCGTACTCTACGGCAAGGCGGTAGGTAACCTTGTCATTGGTCTGCTTCTTGTCGACGTCGACGGGCGCAATCAGCAATAGATTGGACCTGGGACCGTCTGGCAGGCCGGGGATCAATGGAACGGTACCATAGGGTACCGGACCCGTGCCGATTCCCGGCGGACCGGCGGGCAGATCGGAGGCAGGTATCAGAGCCAGGGTTTCCTCCACGGTTTTACCTGCGGGGACTATCGGTGCGCCCTCACAATTTGGTATCAGCGGACCGCCGGGAAAGGCCGGCAGTTCGCGGATACAAAGATCAATGAAGGTATTATTAGTGGCCTTGATCTCCTTCTGGTCGTCAGTCCAACGTATCCCGCCCACCAGCCGGAGTTTTTGCGTCAGGTTATAAGTACCGGAAGCAAATAGTGCCGCTGATTCCGATGTCGATTTATCGATCTCCTGGGTGGACTGCACACTCTGCTGGTTAAAAGACGCTATTCCATCGACTTTCTCGTCAAAGTAGTAAGCCCCTAATATCCAGTCAACAGGACCGGTGTCGAACGAAAGCCTGGCCTCAAGGCTGGATTGCTTGGCAGTGTCATTATTGAATGCCGCCTGGAAACCGGGGTTATTGAACAGGACATCGACTTCAGATTTTCGATACGCGGGGATCACGACGAGATCACCAAAGCCGAGATCGACATTTACCTCGCCAGTAAAACCCCAGTAGGTGTTATCGATATAGGGGCTCAGCATTGGCGCAGTATTGGTGAAGGCGGGTTGCGTGATGAGTGAGGCGTAATACTCTTTCGCGTCGTTGGTACGGGCCCCGGTATGGGCTGAGGAAACATTCGACGGGGACGGATTAAAATTGTAACCGGGGAGATTATTCGGGTTATCCGAAGGCCCGGCAAAAGGAAACCCGTAATTCCCCAAAAAGGTGGGGCTGTTACCATCACCCTTTACGGTGGAGTAATCTGCAGAAAGGCGGACATCGACCCTGTCGGAAAGCTCCCCGTATATCTGGCCCCTGAACGCTGTATCATCGGTATTCGCGGTGCCATCGTCGTTGTAGCCGTCGTTGTTCAAATACCCCGCTGAAAGCCGCGCGGCCCACTTATCGCCCAGAGCAAGGTTTAAATAGCCGGTGGCATCCACTGTCTCATAATTGCCGGCTCCCAATGCGATGTTGCCATAGGTTTCCCCAAGCTCCGGTTTTGCGGGAATGACGTTAATTGCGCCCGCGGTGGCATTACGTCCGTACAGCGTACCCTGTGGTCCCTTAAGCACCTCCACTCGCTCCAGGTCGAGAAAGGATGCACTCGTGGACGTTGGCCTGCCGATAAAGACACCATCCAGGTTGAATGCAACTGCGGCGTCCGTGTAGGCATTTACCGAGAAGTTACCAACCCCACGCACAAAGAAAACATTATTGGAGCCACCGCCATTTACCACCGACAACGCGGGCGCTATCTTGTTCAGGCCTTTTACATCGGTGATCCCCAGTCGGTTCAGCTCCTCCCTCGTGGCCGCGTCTATGGATATTGCCGCGTCCTGTATGTTTTCGGTCTTTCTTTGCGCCGTGACAACGGTCTCCTCGAGCACGGGTGAGGCCCTGCCCGGAGCCTGGGCGAACGCTCCGCTGGCTGAGGCCACCGCGATTGCGAGCAAAGATGATTTGAACACGAGTGTTTTGTTATACATAACGGGCACCTTTGGGTTTTATAGTTTCAAGGCAGCATGGGGCTTACTGTTGCAAAGAATCATACGACTTGACGATTAATAGGAAAAATTGTTTATATTGATCAGTATCCATTAATACTGCTTATAGGTTTAGCTGATGCGATTCAAAGCACTGGATTTGAATTTGCTGGTAGCCCTCGACGTCCTCCTCGACGAGCAGAGCGTCACCCGGGCCGCGGAGCGCCTGAACGTCAGCCAGCCGGCGATGAGCGCGGCGCTATCCCGACTGCGGGAGTATTTTGGAGAGCCGCTGTTTGTCCTGCACGGCAAACGCATGATCCCCACCGCCGCGGCCCTGCGCATGCAACTGCCCCTGAAAGCACTGCTGCAGGACGTTGACGTTTTGGTCACCGAGACTACCCATTTCGACCCGGCAAAGTCGGACCGGCGCTTTCGCATCGCCACATCCGACTTCCTGCTCGCCGTGGTCTTCCCGGCCCTGGCGCAGCGACTACACCATATCGCCCCCGGTATTACCATGGACTGCGTCCAGCCGTCCGAATTGACCACACAGTTACTGGACCAGGGCGAACTGGATCTGTTTATTACCCCCGAGCAGCAGATTTCCCCGGATCACCCCGCGGAGCTGCTATTCGAGGAGCGCTATGTGGTGGTTGGCTGGGCGGGGAATCCGATGCTGAGCGGCGGTAAAATAACCGAGGATGATTTTTTCAGTGCCGGCCACGTGGTCGTTGAAATCGGCCGGCAGGCGCGTACATCATTCGCAGAAACGCATCTCCGCGGGACCACCCGGCAGCGGAGAATCGAAATGACGGTATCCTCCTTTCTTATCGCCCCGGAAATGGTTGTTAACACCATGAAGCTCACGGTCATGCACGAGCGGCTGGCGCGCCTGTTCGCCAACCGGCTCGACATCGCCATTGCCGAAATGCCCGTCGATTTCCCGGCCATGCGGGAAATGATCCAGTACCACCAGACGCGCACCAACGACTCGGGCCTGCGCTGGCTTATTGATCAGATAAAGCAGTTGGGTTAGCCCACAATCAGGAATCTGTGATCGCGTTTTCCCTGGCGATCAGCTGCTGCAGTATTTTTCTTGCGTGGGCCCCGCCCCGGTCGATATTGAGTGACATCAAGCGCCTGCCGGGGTTTGCAGCCAGGTTTTTCTGCTGGGACTCCAGCATCTCCAGGTCTTCCGTGAATATCTTCCGCTGTGATTCACGAATGGAAGTCGTCAGGTCCGAATCTCCGACCTTGAAATTGCGCGCCATCCCCCAGAAGTACCAGCAACTGCTCTGGGTTTCCGGGGTAATGAGATCGACCACGATACCCGATGCGCGGTGCTCCACCGGGGCATCGATGCCACCGTGGCCCACGTGGGCTACACCCACATCGATCATGACACTGGCCGGTGGCGTATAACGGCAGATCTGCCACCGATCCACCGGTACATCCGGGTCCAGATTGTTGCCCTTCAGAGCATCCCGCCAAAAGGGTGGCGCCGGGATATTCGCCATATGGCGGCTCACCGTCGCGCTATCACCATCACGAGCCGTATCCGGTGCCGCCTCCTCTATTTCCGGCTGGCCGATGCTGCTGGAGTGGACGTAGGTCTCATGGGTCAAGTCCATCAGGTTGTCGACCAGCAGACGATAATCACAGCGGATATTGAACAATCCCCCGCCAAAGGCCCAATCGGGGCTACGCGCCCAGTGCAGGTCGGGGATCAGGTCGGCATTCGCCAGTGAGGCTTCACCTGGCCAAACCCATACATAGCCGTGGCGTTCAACCGCCGGGTAACTGCGTATGCCTTTGCGGAACTTTTCAACAGACTGACCCACCATGGCAGCGCATTTGCCATCGGCATTCATTTTCATGCCGTGGTAGCCACAGACAACCAGGCCATCCTCCACTGTGCCCAGGGATAGCCGCGCCCCCCGATGGGGACAAAAATCCTCCAGGGCCGCCACCTCGCCCTCGCCGGTCCGGAACAGGACCAGCGACTCACCACAGATAACCCGTCCCAGCGGCTTCCCATGGATCTCGTCAGGAGTACAGGCCACATACCAGGTGTTCATTGGACACTCTACTGTTCGGGTCTCATGCATTTCCCCACCTCTTGATCCAGTAACTGCCATATTCGAACCCACCCGCTATTCCGTCAGCACGAATTACTGTGCCGTTGATAGCGCGCTCATTCTGGGCCAGGCCTCTGCGCCTGAATCACTCATAAGTTGAATATACGAAGAATTATTCCACTCGCCCACGCCTGCTTTATAGGCATGAGTGTCTCGCAGTCGGGTCAACCACTGGTGCAGCCGCGGACAATCCGACCACCACCCGGCCAACTGTAACTGCTCCAGCCGCTCGATATAGGGCAGCATGCCAAAGTCAGCCAAACTAACCTTTCCACCCACCAGCCAATCGCTGCCTGTCAAGGCTGCAGCCATATCCTTGATGAGCTTCCCATAAGCCAGGGCCGCTAAGCGCAGTCTTGGAGACTCCAGTCCATTAGTTACCATATCTTCCATTACGGCACGTCGCCCGGGATCGGGAATCCGGGAAAAGAAACCATGCAAAGATTCCTCTGTGGGGTGGCGTTGCAGCACCTGGTGGCGAAAGGCCACGCAGAAACTGATAACAGCCACCTGCTCATGCAGGCCCGCATCGAGCCGGATCAACCAGCCCCGGGCCCGTGCTCGCTGCGCTGCATCCTGCGGCAGCAACGGCGCATCGGGAAAGACCTCATCCAGATACTGGACGATGGCATTCGACTCGAGAATGATCTCGCCATCATGCACCAGTACGGGCACCAGGCCCTTGGGGCTGATCTTGAGGAAATCGGGAGAAAACTGCTCTCCCGCCCGCAGGTTCAAATTGCTACCCTCCCACTCCAGGCCTTTATGTGCCAACACCATCCGCACCTTTTGTGCACAGACCGACATGTCGTTGTGGTAGAGATGAAGCATGGTTTCCTCTAGTATTTTTATAATGAAAATCGAAAACTTGAGCCGGTTATGCTGAACTTAAATAGGCTGAGCCAGGGCCTGCATTGACTCTCGCATGATATTGGCGTGCTCTTGTTTATCCCCGCCTTCGATTTCGATCTGGCCGAGGCGCCCTGAGTTCTCAACGACCATGCGGCAACGCTCCCAGCGGCGTTGTTGAAAGGCATCCAGGGCCTCATCAAGCGTACTCCTGGAGGCCAGCTCTTCGGCCAGCACAATGGCATCCTCTATACCGATACACGCACCAGAGGCCAGATGAGGAGTCGTCGCATGTACGGTGTCGCCTATCAGCACGACCCGGCCGCGAAACCAGGGGAGCGGGACCAGCAATCCTTCCAATGGCCTAAGCTGAACCTGTGATGTTTCATCCAGCTGCTCCCGTAACGCCTGTACAACTGGCGCGGGAAAAGTACTCAACAAATCTTTGAGCGTGCCAACCAGCTGTTCCTCGGGAACGCGTTCCTTAAGCTGTTTGTCCTCTGTCAAAAATAGATAGACCTGGTCTTTTGACATCGGGTTAATACCGGTCTTCAGTTTCGGCCCCACCCACATCATGGTATTGCTCGCCTCCGGCGGGCGCGGCAGCACTGCACGCCAAACTCCCTGCCCGCTGTAGCGGGGCTTGGGCGCGTCCGGCAGCAGCCATTCACGCGTTTTTGAGTAGAGTCCGTCGGCGCCAATTACCAGGTCAAAGCGATCATTGCTGCCGTCTTCAAAGGTAACCGTTACACCCGCATAATCCTGCTCGATCGCGCTGTAGGTATAGCCCAGTCGTACCTTGGCCCCCGCATCCACCACTTTTTTGGACAGTATCCTGGCCAGAACGGGCCGCATAATAGCGCCGCCACCGGGCACATCGGCGCCAGCAACCGGCGGATTGGGTATCGTCTGCAGTAGTTGCCCCGTGGGTGCGTAGATTTCAAGCGCTTCCTGAACGCTTCCCTGGTCCAGAAACTCGTCCAGTACGCCCAGGACTTCGAAGGCACGCAGGGTGGCACCACCGACGGTGATGCCAGCGCCGTCTGCCCGCCAGTCGGAATCAATCTCCAACAAGTGGGTTTCGATGCCTTGCTTGCGCAGCTGAATTGCCGCGGACATACCGGAAAAGCCGCCACCAATAATCAAAACTTTTTGTACTGAAGCACTCATAAGCTTCTCCTGTCAGCAAAGTTACGTTGGCATTTCCGCCAATACGCGCCCGTCTTCACTGACATGCAGTCGCACTGCTGTCAGTGCCTGTCCCAGGCAGGGACCGGAAATGCAGTGACCAGTCCGTATATCAAAACGCGCTCCATGCCCGGCACATACAATGACTTCACCGGCCCTGTCGAGGTATTCATTTGTTTTCCAGGGCAGTTGGGTATCGCCGTAATGCGGACAGAGGTCCCGATACGCATAAAGTGTCGAATCCCGCTTTACTATAAACAGGCTGACCCGACCTTGATCGAAAGGGTCAAAGCCCTGCGCCCGTTGCTCGGGAATGTCATCGATGTGACACAGTTCCACCATGCGGGACGACTTCAGCAGCGAAGCCCTCTCATTGTCTGCAGTGTCGCTTCCCAAAACGACTAGTCCTTCCTGGGCGGAGGCCCCATGGGTGCCCACTTCTCGCGATACTCCATCAGGAACACCTGCGAATTGTCAGCGCCCAGGGCGGCTTCACGGGCGCTCCAGCTGGCATCGTGAAGATCCATATCCGCGTCGTACTCCATTTTGCACCCCAGCGGGCTGGAGAAGTACCAGAACCAGTTCGATCCAAAAATGTGCCGGCCGGGACCCCAGAAACTCTGGTAGCCCTTGTTGACCATGTTTGATCCGGCCTGCATCACGTCGCTGGGGCCCGCCATATGGAAGGTGAAATGCTCGCAACCCTGCATGTGAGGTGGCGTCTGGATCATGAACAATGTGTGATGATCATGCGTACCGGCCGGGCGCATGAATGGACCGACACCGGTAAAGCGATCGGTGATAACAAACCCCAGGCGCTTTGCGTAAAAAGCTTCCGCCCTGGCATAATCAGGCACGAAATAGACTATATGAGAGAGCGTTATGGGTTTGGGCAGCGCGTCTTTACTGACGGCAACATCGTTGATCGGCCGCTGCTCCGATGCCCCCGGTACATTGGTTCTGCCCGCAGGCAGTGACAGCTTTTTCCTCACAGTGACCTGGAAGCCCAGCACGAAGCCGCTGTCATCGACAGTCTCCAGCGAACCGTCATCCAGTTTTTTGACTTCCCGGTCTTTGCCCAATTCCGCAGCAATGGTATCCAGGGTAGCCTGATCGCCGACCCCATAGACCGTTTTTCGCAACATGCTACCCGTCGCCAAAGCCGCAGGCAGGGACGGATCATTCTTCCCTGCTATGATTACCGCAGTGCCATCCAGCGCCTCAAAGCGACCCGCACCCGCCTCATCCAGGCCATAGTCCAACAGGAACTGTTTACAGGCCTCAACATCATCCACACCAAAAATCAGTGCATCCGGTCCAACAATATTCATGTTCATCTCCTCAAGGACTGGCGGTTCGGCCGCCCAGATTTTCGGCAACCCAGTCGGCAATGTAGTGTCCAGCGTTAATGCTGTTGTCGAAGCTTGAGTGCTGCACGCCACCTTCGCGCTCGGTAAATATTTTCAACTCCCGTTTGGGACTGTTGACCAGTTGCTCATAGGTACGCTGGGCCCACTTCAGCGGAATCTGCGAATCTTGCTCACCGTGGGTAACCAGAAATGGCACCTTGATCTTGTCAACGACCCCATCGAGATGTACATCTTCAGCAATTTTCATGAAATCCTCGATGTCTTTGGCGCCCCAGACCCAGCAGACATGTTTCCAATAGTGCGGGACGGGGAAGTCTCCTTCGTTTTCGAGACGGCGTTTTTGCACATCGCGCCAATCATGGTTCGCTCCCCAACACACACCACAGGCGAAGCGAGGTTCGAAGGCCACGGCCCGCGGGCAGAAGTAGCCGCCCAGCGACACCCCTTCCATGCCGATCCGTTGCGAGTCAACATCGTCACGAGCCTCCAGCCAATCGACAACAGGACTGGCCCAGTGCTCAGAGTCATAACGTGCAGTAAGGTTTTGCAGCCGCAGGGCTTCACCCGTACCAGGTTGATCAATAATGAGCGAGGAGACACCCCGTTTCGCCAGCCACACGGGCAGGCCAACGCGATACTTCATTTCCTTGGTTGAGTCCAGGCCGTTGACTTGCACCAGCAGTGGCGCCGGCCCGCTGGTGTTTTCCGCTTGTACCAACAGCCCGGAAATATGTTTCCCTTCGTAGGGAATTTCCACTCGCTCACAGTTTTCGCCGGCGAGTTTGATGCCCTTGTCGAACAGTTCCAGCATGCGCTTGTACAGATCCAGTCGCCCTGGCGCATCATGAGCCTGGAGACGTTCACAGGTGATCAGGTAGGAAGCTGCGCGACCATACTTTTCACCCGCTGAGAGCAAACGCCCTTTGGCTTCATCTTCCTCAGCCAACTCACACAACTGGTCGGCCATCTTTGCCCAGGTGTCGCGGAAGGCCTGGGTTCCTTCCGCATCGGGTTTCCGGGCAGCTTCCTGTAGAGGTGCACACATGGCTTCTATCTCGCCAATTCGAGCCCCCATCTCGATAGCCAGGTCGACCGACAGATTCCACACGTAATTGGTGGGAAAGTATTTAAACATTTGAATTCCTTGAAGTGATATCAGTACTATTTGTCAGTGCGCATGGAGCAATATGGCACTCGATCGATAATAATAAAAATTGTTTATATTGATACAAATGCATATTCTAACATTTATACATTGAGATGTGTCGCAACGCGCACTGCTCTATTGACCGGCTGGAGTCATCCGGTCGCCCTGACTAATCACCAGCCATATTATTTATCTATACTAATCCATAAATATAATCACTTTTTAGAATGAATAAATTGGATCTATAGTTCAGCTCTGACTGGGCAGTGCCAAAGACGCCGCTTTCTCGCTAACAACTTGAGGTCGCGTACATGAATAACACTTCAGTACCCCGAGTAGACATCGACCCATTCAGCGACGCGGTATTACAAGACCCCTATGCCTACCACGAACAGCTGCGCGAGGCGGGACCCGTATTCTGGCTGGAGTCCCTGGGTGTCTACGGCATGGCGCGCTTTGACGAAGTAAGAGCATCCCTGAGCAATCACGAGGTGTTTGTCTCCAGCCGCGGCGTTGGCGTGGCCGACTTCGCCAAAGAGGAGCCCTGGCGCCCACCATCGCTGTTACTGGAGGCCGACCCTCCGTTACACGATCGCACCCGCGGGATTATGAGCGCAATCCTTGCACCGGCACGACTGCGAGAACGCGAGCCGCTGTGGCGCGAGCGCGCACATGAGTTGGTCGATGAACTCTACCGAAAGTGACACTTTTGATGCTGTGACGGATCTCGCCGAAGTTTTTCCAATGCGGATATTCCCTGATTCCGTGGGACTGATGGACGAGGGGCGGGAACACCTGCTGACCTATGCCGCTGCGGTGTTCAACGCTTTTGGTCCCCGCAACCATATTTTCGAGGAAGGTAATGCTGCCTCGGTGGAGGCTTCTGCATGGGTGGCTGAAGCCTGCAAGCGGGAGAACCTCAAACCAGGAGGATGGGGCCAGGATGTATTTGCTGCGGCGGATCGCGGGGAGTGCACACCGGACGAGGCAGAAAGACTCGTTCGTTCCCTGCTGTCGGCGGGTGTCGATACCACGGTAAACGGTATCGGCCACCTACTGCTGGCTTTCACTGAGCACCCCGCAGAGTGGGACAATCTGCGGGCAGATCCGCGCCTCATCAGGCGGGCAGTCGACGAAAGCATTCGCTGGGACTCTACCGTACAAACCTTTTTCCGCACCGCGTCCCGAGACACTGAAGTGGCAGGCCACCTCATTCCGAGGGATTCAAAAGTGCTTCTGTTTCTTGGATCGGCTAATCGCGACCCGAGAAAATGGGACAAGCCGGAACTGTTTGATCTGACACGAACCACCAGTGGCCACGTCGGATTTGGCGCCGGCATTCACCAGTGCCTTGGCCAGGTGATCGCCAGACTGGAAGCCCAGATGATTGTAGGAGCCCTCGCCGAGCGCTGCGTATCGATTCGCCGTACCGCAGAGCCGGTACGACGCCTGAACAACACCCTGCACGCGCTGGCATCGCTGCCCGTAAACGTGCCAACTCGCATAGGAACCAACATGTCCCGTAAATTTATCGACCTGTCTATCTATCTTGAGAATGACGTGATCACCGACCCACCCTTTATGCGGCCCAAGATCACCTACCAGAACCATGCGGAGAGTGTTGCGGAGGCGAATCATTTTTTCCCCGGTGTCACCGCCGAGCAGTTTCCGGGGGGCGAAGGCTTCGCAGCGGCTGAAACGGTCACGTTAACCACCCACAACGGCACCCATCTCGATGCGCCCTGGCATTTCCACCCGACGATGGACGGCGGCGAGCGCGCCATCACCATCGATGAGGTACCGCTGGACTGGTGTTTCCGCCCCGGGGTAAAGCTGGATTTTCGCCACTTCGAGAACGGTTATGTGGTGACTGCAGCCGATGTCGAAAAGGAGTTGGCGCGTATCGGCTATACGCTGCAGCCACTGGATATCGTGCTGGTAAACACCGCCGCCGGCATGGCGGTGGGCAACCCCGACTTTGTCGATATCGGCTGCGGTATGGGTTACGAGGCCACCATGTACCTGCTGGACCGGGGCATCAAGGTCACCGGCACGGACGCCTGGTCCTGGGACGCGCCGTTCAGCTATACCGCAAAACGGGTTGCGGAGAGTGGCGATACCTCGCAGATCTGGGAGGGCCACAAAGCGGGCCGCGACAAGGGCTACTGCCACCTGGAGAAATTGCACAACCTCGAGTCCCTGCCGCCCTTTGGCTACACCGTAGCGTGTTTTCCACACAAGATAAAAGGCGCTTCTGCCGGCTGGACCCGGGCGGTGGCAATTGTTGACGAACCTTGAGTGGCCTTATGACACCCGATGAACAGGCGTTCTCCGACGTGCTTGACCACTACCGGCAGCGCATCGAAACAGAGCGGGCGTGGATTGAGTCTCTCCCCGCCGAGCAGCGCTTGGGTCACCGCGACCTGCTGTTACTGGAGGTCGGCGAGGAAGCTGCCCACCTGCTCGCAGACCTGATAATCGGCGCAGACGCAAAACCATCGTTGAACTCGGTACTTCCTACGGCTATTCAACGCTATTTCTCGCGCGCGCCGCACAGCGTACCGGTGGCAGGGTTTATACCTACGAACTCGCCGAGGATAAGCAAACCTATGCGCGCGAACGCCTGCGAGAAGCTGGCCTGGCCGACCTGGTCGAGTGGCGCCTTGGTGACGCAGTTTCGCTGCTTCAAGACCAACCCGGTCCCGTGGATTTTGTCTTTATTGACTTGTGGAAAGACCTCTATGTCCCCTGCTTTGAAGTTCTTTATCCCAACCTGGCAGAGGGCGCCATCCTGGTGGCCGACAATATGCTGTTTCCGGAGAGGTCAAAGCCCGACGCGGCAGCGTACCGTGCGGCCGTGCGAGCCAAACCCGACATCGAAGCGGTGTCGATCGATATCTGCAATGGCCTGGACATCGCTTGCAAGCTAAAAGCGCCATGAGGGGGGTGATCACCACCAACTTTTCATGTATTTAAAACAGGAGAGTTATCAATGAAACTTGCCACCATCGCCAACGACACCAGGGACGGCGCGCTGGCCGTAATTTCCCGTGATGGAGAACGCTATCTGCAGGCTGCGGATACAGCCCCTACGCTGCAGGACGCACTGGACAGCTGGGCTGCCACGGAGCCGAAGCTCAGGGCGGCCGCCGCCACGTTGGAACAGGGAGGCGGCTCACCCACCGGCGACATACGTTTTCTCGCACCCCTGCCCCGTGCCTGGCAGTGGCTGGATGGCTCCGCGTTCAAGAGCCATGGCGACCTGATGGAAAAGGTCTTCGGTATCGACCCGGTTCCAATGGATAAACCGCTGATGTACCAGGGCATGTCACACCGTTTTCTCTCTGCTACAGAAGACGTGGAGTTTCCTCGGGAGGAGGATGATATCGACTTCGAAGGTGAATTCGGGATCATCACCGATGATGTACCCATGGGCGTCAGCGCGGCAGCGGCAATGCATCACATCAAGCTCATTGTGCAAATCAACGACTGGTCCCTCAGGCGCCTGGCGCCGGCCGAGATGAAAACCGGGTTTGGCTGGATCCAGGCCAAGCCGGCCTGCTCGATGGCGCCTTTTGCCGTGACCCCTGACGCGTTGGGAGACGCCTGGCGGGACGGACGGGTTCACCTGCCGCTGACGGTGGACTGGAATGGCGAGCGCTTCGGCAATGCGCAAGCCGGAGTCATGGACATTGGATTTCATGAACTGGTTGCACATGCAGCGGCCACTCGCGATCTCTGTGCCGGCACCGTGATCGGGTCAGGTACCGTGTCGAATGACAACTTCCGTGAAATCGGCTCTTCATGTATTGCCGAGCGACGCGGTATTGAAATTGTCGACGACGGCGCACCTAAAACAGGCTTTATGCGCTTCGGGGACCGGGTGCGGATGGAGGCCTATGGCAAAGACGGTACCTCGGCGTTTGGTGCGATCGACCAGCGCGTCACCCGAAGAGACATATGAACATGGCTGACCCTGTGCGGCGGGTCGTTACCGGTCACGATGACAACGCGCACGCGGTCATCCGCTCCGACGAGTCGTTCACACCGCAGCGGATTCCATCGGGCGACGCAGCTTTTGCGCTGTTATGGAACACAGCGCACGAAGCGGCTTGCTACCGGCACAACGCTAACCCCTTAGCCGAGGTTCAACCATGACGGATATTATCCTGTACGCCGCGCCGGGCTCCTGTTCACGGGTGCCATGCATTGCCCTCGAAGAAATCGGCCTGCCCTTTGACTACCGGCCAGTGGTGTTTATGCAGGGCGAACACAAATCTCCGGATTACAAGAAGCTGAATCCCAAGGGAAAAGTCCCCTGCCTGGTAATCGATGGCGAGCCGCTGACCGAGAACGTCGCCATCCTCAGTTACCTGAATACGCGCTTTCCCGATGCGGCGCTGCTACCGCCCACAGCGAACGAATTGGAGCGGATGCGCCAGCTAGCCGATCTTTGCTTCTGTTCGGCAACACTACACCCTTTGGTTACCCGTATTCGAATGCCGCGGTTTTTTGCTTCAACGGAAGCAGCGCGCAGCGTGTTCGACACCGGTTGCGAGGCGATGCGCGAGTATTTCCAGCTTATCGAAAACCGTCTGGCTATCGGTCCATGGTGGTACGGCGACAGCTGGAGCGCGATGGACGGGTATCTCTACTGGGTTTTCTGGCGCGTGGATGGTGCCGGTTTCCCCACTGCCGACTATCCCCGCTTCAGCGACCATGCCAGACGTCTGGAACAGCGGCCCGCAGTGCAACGTGCGTTGGCGCGCGAGCAAGCCGCGCAGGCCGGGCTGGAAGCGAAAGGACTGGCGTTTAAACCACCACCACTGCCGGACGCATAAAGTTCATTACCAGAAATCTGGATTTCAACTCACCGCGCATAATCACGTTGCTGGAGGAATAGCACAGATGTTCAGAAAATTTATCGCAGTGGCATTGTTTGTGTCGTTTATCGCCATGTCGAGTTCAGGTTTGATGATGTTCGTCATAGAGAAACCGTCATTCACCATCCAGATGCACCCCGTTCACAAGCTGTTCGGTCTGGTGATGATTTTGTCCGTCATCGGTCACTTGAGCCTGAACTATCGATCAATTCTGGGATACGTGAAAACGCGCTCGGTGGCAATTTTCGCCGGGGTTCTTATTGCCGTGCTAACGGGGCTGTATGGCGTCGCCATCAACAACGAGCTACCAGAGGCTATCGCCATTCCAATGGATAAACTGGCGGCAGAAGCCGAGGGAAGCAGGTAGTCGGAGCCAGCCTAAGCAGTTGACTCTGATAACCCACTAAAAGCACAACAAATTTCTTGTATGAGATGCCAAAAATGAGCGACACCGCTATCAATAATTTGAACCTGAATAAAGCTTCAACGACACAGGGCATCGTGCTTATGCTTGCCGCTGTGTTGCCGGTGATGGCTGTTGTTTCGTTGGTGCCGGTACTACCTATGCTGCTGCAGGAGTTCGCAGCAGTCGAGGGAAGTGAATTTCTTGTACCCATTGCCATCACGGTTCCCGCGCTTTGCGTGGCGATCTTCTCGCCCCTGGCCGGATGGGCATCAGACCGGATCGGGCGCAAAAATCTGTTGCTTGTGGCGTTTATCCTCTACGCGGCCATAGGAGTACTGCCGCTTATTCTCTCAGACATAAGACACATCATTGCATCGAGGGTTCTTCTGGGCGTGTCAGAAGCGACCATCATGACGGTTGCTACCGCCCTGATTGGTGACTATTTCCATGGGGAACGCCGCGAAAAGTGGGTTGCCATACAGGTCGGCGTCGCCAGTATTTCGGCGATTTTGTTGATCGCCATTGGCGGAATCCTTGGAGAAACCCTGGGATCCCGTGGACCTTTCCTGCTCTACCTGCTGGCACTACCGATAGCGCTGGTAAGTGCATTCGTTTTGTTCGAACCCGCAGTGCATGAAGATACCCACTACATAGACCTCGGGGGCTTCCCTTTCAGGCAAGTAATTCCTCTGGTCGCGATTACCCTCGGCGTATCACTGCTTTTTTACACTATCGTCGTCAAATTGGGTCCCATCCTGATGCTTACCGCCGTGGTGACGCCGGCAATTATTGGCGCTGCCGGTGCAGCGGCAAATATGGGCCATGTCGGGGGTGCTATTCTTTTCGGCCGGTTCAAGAGCGCTTCAGGGCCCTCGCTGTTAACAGCCGGTCTGGCGCTCGCTGCTTCAGGATATTTCGGGCTGAGCGTAAGCGGGAGTCTCTACGTCAGTGTCGCCAGTGCAGTTTGCGCAAGTCTGGGGGTGGGAATAATGTTGCCTACGCTGCTGAGCTGGACAATGCGCATTCTGCCTCCGGTTTTTCGTGGACGTGGCACCGGTATATGGACCGGTACTTTTTTCCTGGGCCAATTCATCGCGCCAGTGATTGCGGTTGCCCTTGAAGTGGCGCTTGGGTGGTCTGGGTAATCTCTTGGCGGTGTATGGAGTACTGGCTCTGATCGGCGCCATTGTTGCTTTCATGGTATCGAGAGCACAGGCCGGCTGATCTGCGGAGATCTCAGGCTAAATTTCATCCCGCCGATGGAAATTATAGTTGACACTATCAACCTTATGCCTTTATAGTTGACCTTATCAACTATATTGAGATCTGACACATGCCCGGGATATCACTTGGTGAGGCTGTGCACCGACTGATGCACGCTTACAAGTCCTTGCTACGGGAAGCTATCGCGAAGCAGGAAATCGAATTGCCTGTCACGCAGATCAGGATCCTGAAGGGGATCTGCCGCAGTCCGCGGGGCACGGCGCAATCCATTGCCCAGCGCATGCAACGAGACAAGGCGCAAATTACCCGCGCGTTGAACGACCTGATTGGCGCCGGGCTGATCGTCAGGGTAGACAACCCCGCGGACGGTCGCAGTCACTTTCTGAAACCGACATCCAGTGGCAGGAAAATCATGGCCAGGCTGGATGCGGCGGAAGATTGGGCTGTACAACAACTAACCAGGAATCTACAGGCAGATGATATCGCCTTGTTTCTGCGCGTCAGCAACACCATGGCGGACAGCGCCGAGCAGATTCCCGCACCAGATACAGGAGAACCCTGACATGAGCAAGCCGACACCAAGAACCCTGGAGGTCATCCGTTCCCAGCACGTCACGCCACATATGCTACGCGTTACACTCGGCGGTTCAGGATTGACAGACTTTCCGCCGGATCAGGAAAGCGCCTATGTAAAACTGGTCTTTCCCCAGCCGGCTGAAGCGCGTCCACTCATGCGCACCTACACCGTCAGCGCACAACGCTGCGATGAGATAGACGTGGATTTTGCACTTCACGCGGCGGAAGGGCCCGCCACAGCCTGGGCCCTTAGCGCACAACCAGGCAATCAAATCCTGGTCGGCGGGCCGGGTCCCAAAAAGCTTATCAACACCGACGCAGACTGGTTTCTACTGGCGGGCGATATGACCGCGTTGCCGGCAATCAAAGTCAATCTTGCGCATCTTCCGGAACACGCACAGGGCTATGTGGTACTCGAAGTGGTGCATGAACACGATATCCAGCCACTCAATGTTCCGTCAGGCATTGAAGTGCACTGGGTTGTAAATTCCAATCCTGCTGTTGCTGGCAGCCCCCTGCTTGATCGGGTGGAACGGCTTACCTGGTTACCGGGCCAGCCTGCTGTCTGGGCAGCTTGTGAATTCCACAGCATGCGCGCACTGAGGAAATACTTCAAACTGGAGCGCCAATTACCCAAGGACAGTCTGTATATTTCCAGTTACTGGAAAATCGGCAGCACCGAAGAGGAACACAAGATTGAGAAACAGGATGACGCCCGATCGGCGCAGCAATAACTCATACTTGACGAGACAGTCTTGCCAGGAGGTGATATGCCAATGATCACGGCCAACGAGCTCGCCCAGATCATTTCGCTCGCCGTTGCACCTGTGTTTCTCCTCGCAGGCATAGCCGGTTTTCTCAATGTCATGTCGGGGCGCCTGGGCCGCATCATCGACCGCGCCCGGATAGTGGGCTCAATGGGTTCCCGGTTAAACAACCCCGACCAGCAAGATATCGCCCGGCGCGAACTGCGCATTCTATGGCGCAGGGTATCAGTGACTCATCAATCCATCGCGCTGTGTACCTGTTCGGCCCTGCTCGTTTGCACCGTTATCGTCGGCCTGTTCGCGGAGGGCTTCTGGGCGCTTGATATAAGTGCACTGATCGTGGGCCTCTTTGTCATGGCACTGGTACTGCTGATCGTGTCGTTGTTACTGTTCCTGACGGAGATCCAGCTGGCTACCCGCACACTGCGAATGGGTCGGGAGACGGCGATTGAGGTGTCCTCCAGAGATTGACTGTCGCCAGGCCACTCAAGGTAGCGTACTGTCAAGTGGACCCTGAACTCGCACAGACACTGACACCTCATTGCTGACCCAACTGGTATCTTCCCACTCACCGGTACCGACCCCCAGAGCCAGGCGTAACAGGTCGGCTCTGCCTTGAAGGATACGCTGGCCACCCGACTCTGTAACGGAGAAATGGAATTGAACCGGGACACTATAACCCTTGATAATCAGTTTGCCCTCTGCGATATAGCTTCCGTCTGACTGCGGGATGAAGCTGTCTGCCCGGTAATAAGCCATGGGATAGCTTTGGGTGTCGAACCAGTCAGTTTCAGCCAGGGTTGCATCGCGTTCGCTGTCACCCGTCATTACATCGGCGGTATGTATACTGACATCAAAGGAGCTCTCCCCCGGGGCGCTGCCGTCAAAGCGGATATCAGCAGTCCAGTTTTCCCAGCTGCCGGTAAAATTCGCCCCCGCCTGGTTACCGGTGAAGCGAATAAAACTGTTTTCGTAATCTATCTGCCACAGCGGCAAACTGGAAACGCGCGTCAATTGCTTTTCAGCTTCAGCTGACTGCGGGCCAGGCCTGGCTGTGATAGGTCCGGTGGTGACTACCCTTCCCGAAGCTCCCAACCACAAGCTTCCCAACAGGGCCAGGCAGAGGCCTGTCACTACTGTGAAGCGTGATGAGATACGTAGCAAAACGGTATCCCGGTCTATAAAGTGGTGTTTAATGGCGGCGGTAATGTGTAGCGCGGCAACTGCCACCAGCGACACTGCCAGTGCCTCGTGGATATCCGCGAACACTTCTTTCAGGTCCGGGTTCGCCCCCAGTAAATCCGGAAACTGGAACAGGTTGAACCAACTCACGGAATATGAGGACGCAGAGGACATCAACCAGCCCGAGATCGGCAGCAAAAACAACAGCCCGTAGAGTACCCAGTGGCTGGCCCGGGAGGCTCTGAGCTGCCAGCGGGGCATGGTCTCCGGCAGAGGGGGCGGCGGGTAACCGATGCGCCAGAGCAACCGCACTGTCGCGAGCAGCAGTATGGTCATACCCACGGATTTGTGGTTTGCCAGTAAGGCCAATTGCCGCAGGTTTGCGCCGGAGTCCTCGGCACCCTCCGCCAGATTGGCCAACACGAACTGCACAACAATGAGGCCAGCGACAACCCAATGCAGCAACCGCGATATCAGTGGATAGCGAGGAATCGCCTGCTCCGTAGCCCCGGTCTGCATACCCTATTCCTGATAGAACATCTCCGCGGTGACCTGGATTGTTACCTCGTCACCCACCGCCGGCGCATAACGGCCAAGACCCCATTGTGAGCGCAGTATTTTCGTTTCCGCCGATACCCCGAGGGCGTCTACCTTTTTCATCGGATTTTTGCCCGCCTTGTTGATAGTGGCAGCGAAAGTTACCGGGTGGGTCTGCCCCATGATGGTCAGGTTGCCAACAATATCAAAGGTACTCTCTCCGGTTTTTTTGATATCGGTCGATTCGAACCTGATGTCCGGATACTTCGCTGTATTGAAGAATTCCTCACCAGTCAGGTGTTCGTCGAACTCCTCGACCCGGCTGTCGATACTGGCCGCATCGATCAGTACCTCCAGCGTGCTCTTCTGGGGATTCTGCGTGTCCAGATTCAGGACGACATCAAACGAATTGAAGCCGACTTGAGGGGTAGAAAAACCCAGGTGGCTGTACGAAAAAGTGATATACCCATGAGTTTTGTCCAGGGTGTACTTGCCCGACGGGATTGCCGTCAAATCGGCCAATGCGGCCAGCGGCAGGCTGCATAGCAATACAACCAGGGCTGTTCGAAAAGTTTTTACCATCTGGTTTCTCCAATGTGTTTTCAAGTTAATCGAGTGGCGCCGGTGTCAGACCGCTGCGGCCACTGTCAGTGCCCCGGTCGCCATGAAAATAGATACTGGGGTCGGTCCAATGCAGAAGATACACGATCTTCAGGACTCGTCATTGGAAAACTCCTCAGTATCGATCTCCGCCTGCGTCGCGAGGGGATATCGCTTCCCACTTACGGTATCCTGGTTGATCAGTGCCCCCGCGGCGGACAGAATAACAGGAGGGATCTGGATTTCAGCCGCCCGCAAATTTTCCTCCAGATGCTCAATCGAGCGAGTACCCGGAATAGGGATAATATGCTCTCCCTGGTTCAGCAACCAGCCAAGCGCCAATTGCCCGGGCGTACAATCCGCCTGCTCAGACAGCTCGCTGAATTCCCGGAACAGTTGCTGGTTGACTGCGAAGTTCGGCGCCTGAAAGCGCGGCATGCCGCGGCGAATATCCTTATCCGCCATGGTCGTGGAATTGCCCACACTTCCACAGAGAAATCCCCTGGCCACCGGACTGAAGGCCACGAAGGCAACTCCCAGTTCCCGACAGGCCTCCAGTACAGCGATCTCAGCATTACGCGTCCACAGTGAATACTCCGTTTGCAAAGCCGCTACGGGATGTACCATATGGGCTTTGCGCAGTGTGTCCGCTGACACCTCGGATAGGCCAACTGACCTCACCTTGCCCTGCTTGACCATATTCGCCAGCGCACCCATGCTGTCTTCTACAGGTACAGCTTTATCCCATCGATGTAGGTAGTACAGATCGATATGGTCAGTCTGCAAGCGTTTGAGCGCCTCATCGACGGTCTTCAACAGTGTTTCCGGCCGGCCGTCGATCACACGCTTGCCATCGACACCGGTCATCCCGCATTTGCTCGCCAAAAAAACCTTGTGACGCCGGTCCTTTAACGCCTCCCCGACCAGTTCTTCGTTGCTACCGAAGCCGTAAAGGGCGGCCGTGTCAAAATGCTGCAATCCGATATCACAGGCGTGGTGTATCAATCGAATCGCATCGCTTTTTCCAGGAGGGTTTCCGTAGGCGTGACTGAGGTTCATACAACCCAGGCCGATGGCGCCTACCGAACGTGATGCAATTTTTCGCAGCTGCTTCATTCTCTGTTCCATTCAGCGATTAATCCGCCTGCCATAGTCCCTCTCCAGGGCAATTATTTGCTTGCGGGCCGGGCTTGGGAGTTGTTTCCCGGGGCCGGTGGAGAGGCCACAACACCATTGGCCTGGGCGTAACGATTCCAGTTGCTGACCAGTCCTTCGAGAATCGCCGGATGTTTTTCTGCAAGGTCATGTAGCTCTGTCAGATCTTCGCCCAGGTCGTAAAGCCGCCATCTGGGTGCCTGCTGGCCGGGACCAGGTTGGCCTACCGGGTGCTGCTCCTCCCTGGAAAATACGGCCTTCCAATTGCCCTGCCGGATCGCCCGGCGAAAAATAAACTCCCAGCCCAGAACAGTATGGGGCGGCATGATGGTTGCGGGATCATCGTCCAGCATGGGGACCCAGGAGATAGCGGCGGGCAGGTCGCCCGCTTGTACCGCATCACTGGCGGTAGGGTTCTGCACCCCGGCGAGTTCCAGCAAGGTGGGAAAGATGTCCCGCACGGAGGCTGGATCGCGGTATATCCGTCCCCCGCTGACACCTGCACCGGAGACAAATGCGGGTGTGCGTATCCCGCCCTCATTGGTAGCTCCCTTGAACAGCCTGAAGGGTCCGGTAGACGCCTGGGCCCAACCCGGCCCATAGGTCGCAAAACTGCCTGGCCGGCCTATTTTTTCCAGATCCGCGTTGGCGGCGGTAAGTTCCGCAATACGATCGGCCGAGTATCCCATCGGTCCCAGGTATCTTTCGAGTCCGGCTTGCGCGAGCCCCTCGGCGCCGTTGTCGGACATGAATATAATAACGGTATTATCCAGCTCACCCGTTTTCTCCAGGGCGGTGAGTAGCCGACCGACATTCTGGTCCAGACTGTCGACCATGGCGGCATACACTTCCATCATTCGAGCAGATTGCGCCCGCTCCTCTGCCGACAACTTGTCCCAATTCGGGAGACTCCCGGGGCGCGTCTCTAGCAACTTTTCGTTAAATAGGCCGGTTTCCTTCAGGCGTGCCAACCGAGCTTGTTGCAATGCATCGGGACCATCGGCATAGCGGCCTTTATATTTGTCGATGAGATTGTCCGGCGCCTGCACTGGCCAATGGGGCGCGGTATAAGCGAGGTAGGCAAAGAACGGCCGCTCCTCACCCGGATTGCGCGCCAGGTATTCAAGCATCTTGTCGGTATAGAAGTCGGTGCTGTAGCGACCCACGGGGTAGCGAGCCGGAGCCCCGTCCTCCTGGTAACTCGCAGGAATGCGGCCCTTGCTTCCCGGCTCGGCCTGGTCGGCACCAAAATGGTCCGCGCCCCCTTGCAGTAGCACAAAGGACTTCTGGAAGCCAAGCGCCTTGGGGCTGTGCTGGGGCGCAAAACCGAGATGCCACTTACCCACCATCATGGTGCGATAACCGCCGGCGCCCAGCAGGCCTGCAATCGTACTCGCATCCGGATCCAGGTGACCCTCGTAACCTGGCTGGCCGGCCAGGAACGGGAATTCATGCAATGCCTCGGCCATGGTACCAAGCCCGACTTTGTGCGCATCCTGACCGGTCAATAGCATGGCCCGGGTGGGCGAGCAGGTTGGGGCTGTGTAAAAGCTGGTCATCTTGACGCCCTTGTCCGCAAGGGCATCGAGATGAGGCGTTGCGATCTCCCCGCCAAAAATACCCAAGTCGGTATAGGCCAGGTCATCGGCAACGATCAACAAAAAGTTGGGCCTCGGCTTCACCGCTTGCTGGGCTCCGGCGCCCAATGCCAGTGTGGCCAACACCAGGGCCACTATAATCTTGTAAGCTGGTTGCTTCATTATTGGATTCCTCTTCTTATGATTGCCCTATCATGAGTCGGGCTACTCAAATTATCGTTCAGGCCGGCACGCTACTGCAGTGCCATTGCTTATAACGGTAGCCCCACGTAGTTTTCCGCTATCTCCATTTGCGCCGCTTCCGAGGATGCAATGTAGTCCAGCTGTGCCACCTGCATGCGCCGCTCGAAGACCCCATCATCCGGGAATCGGTGCATCAGCATGGTCAGCGACCAGGAAAAGCGCTCCGCCTTCCAGACTCGCGCCAGTGCCTTTTCCGAGTAGGCTGCTATGGCATCACTGTCGTTCTCACTGAAAAATGCGATCAAGGCTGCAGACAGGTAGGCGACATCGGAGGCCGCCAAATTGAGGCCCTTGGCTCCCGTGGGCGGCACGATATGGGCGGCATCACCCACCAGGAACAGGCTGCCGTGGCGCATAGGCTCGAAAACGAAAGAGCGCAACGGAGCTATGGATTTTTCCAGCGCCGGGCCGCGAGTCATGTGCGCCGCGGCATCGGGACCAAGGCGCAGGGCCAGTTCGTCCCAGAGCCGATCATCGGGCCAATCTTCCAGCTTTTCAGTGAGCGGCACCTGGATGTAATAGCGGCTGCGGGTCAGCGAACGCTGGGAGGCCAGGGCGAAACCGTTGGTATGGTTGGCATAGATCAACTCGTGATGGCACGGTGGCACATCCGCCAGGACACCCAGCCAGCCGAACGGGTAGACCTTTTCATAGGGACGCCCCACAGGACCCGGAATGGCAGGCCTGGATACCCCGTGAAAACCATCGCAGCCGGCAATAAAGCGCGCCTCTATACGCCCCTGGATCCCGGCTTTGGTGTAGGTAACAAAGGGCGCATCACTTTCAATATCATGGAGCGCAACGCCCTCCGCCTCCCAGATAATTTCGAGATCGCGGCCCGGCGCCGCGTCGATCAGGTCACGGGTCACTTCGGTCTGCCCGTAAACCATGACGGTTTTGCCTGTCAGGCCCTCGATGTCAATACGGATCAGGCGCTCGCCGTCGGCGAGCATAACACCGCTGTGGGGCAAGCCCTCGGCCTGCATGCGGTCGGCCAGATCTAGTTGCTCGAGGATACCCGTAGTCACGGTTTCCAGCACGCCGGCACGAATTCTTGATAAAACATGTGCCTCGTTCTGGCGCTCGATGATGATCGCCTCGATGCCGGCTTGCCTGAGCAGGTGCCCCAGCATGAGCCCCGCCGGGCCCGCGCCGATAATTGCCACCTGAGTCTTTTCTTTGTGCATCGCTCACATCAACTGCTGTTCGAGCTCGTGCAGCACCCGGTAGCAGGGCAGTACCTGGGCCACACTGGAATTGGGCTCTCTGCCCTCGCGGATAGCGGCAAAAAATTCCCGATCCTGCAGCTCGATACCGTTCATGGAGACGTCCACTTTTGATACGTCTATTGGCTCTTCCTTGCCATCGACAAGGTCGTCATAACGGGCGATATAGGTGCCGTTGTCGCAGATATAACGGAAAAAGGTACCCAGCGGGCCGTCATTATTGAAGGACAGGGAGAGCGTGCAGATGGCACCAGAGCTGGCCTTCAACTGGATCGACATATCCATGGCGATGCCCAGCTCCGGGTGCAATGGACCCTGCAAGGCGTTGGCCGCCACGATCTCGCCGCCGGCCTGGTAGGCAAACAAATCCACCGTGTGGGCGGCGTGGTGCCACAGCAGGTGATCGGTCCAGGAGCGGGGCTCTCCCCTGGCATTCATATTCTTGCGGCGGAAGAAATAGGTCTGTACATCCATCTGTTGCAGGTTCAGCTCGCCGCTGGCCAGGCGCTGGTGCAGCCACTGGTGGGAGGGGTTGAAGCGGCGCGTATGGCCCACCATGCACACCAGCCCCGTCTCCTGCTGCACCTGGTCCACCGCCTGGGCCTCTTCCCAACTGTCCGCCAGGGGAATCTCGGCCTGCACATGTACACCGGCGCGCATACACTGAATCGCCTCTGCCGCGTGCTGCTGCGTGGGTGTGCACAGGATCGCGGCGTCGACACCGGGCTGGGACAGCGCTTCGGCCAGGTCGGTGGTAACGTGTGGGATGCCATAGTCATCGGCCACCGCCCGGGTCTTGTCGAGGGTGCGCCCCACCAGGGAAACCACCTCCACGCCATCGATATTGCGAATGCCATCGAGATGCTTGATACCAAAGGCGCCAGGGCCCGCGAGTACGACTTTCATAATGTTCTCCCTTTTTCGGGCCGAATAAATTCGGCCCTACATGCTGACTGCGAGGTTCAGTTATTTTCCAGGACCAGGTGGCCGACTGCCGTATTCGACGCCGGCACATGGTAAAAACGATGACGCTGTGTCACCTCATCATTCAGGGCGCCGCGCATGATCAGCCACATCACCAGTTCGATCCCCTCGGAGCCGGCCTCGCGCACGTAGTCGATATGCGGCATCCGCGACAGCTCATCCGGGCTGTCGACGATGCGATCCAGAAAATCGTTATCGAACTCCTTGTTTATCAGGCCGGCCCGTGGGCCCTGCAACTGATGGCTCATACCGCCGGTTCCCCAGACCTGCACGTTGAGGTCCGCGTCGAAAGACTCCACAGCCCGCCGCAAAGCCTTGCCCAGTTCATAACAGCGGCGACCCGAAGGTGGCGGGTACAGCACCACGTTGACGGCCAGGGGGATGACGAGGCAGGGCCATGCCTCGGGCTGGCCGAACAACAGCGACAGGGGCACGGTGAGGCCATGATCCACGTCCATTTTGTTGACGATGGTGAGATCGAAGTCGTCCTGGATCACCGACTGGGCAACATGTGACGCCAGCTCAGGATGGCCCTTCACCACAGGTACCGGTCGCGGCCCCCAACCCTCATCTGCCGGCTTGAATTCCTCCGCGCAGCCGATGGCAAAAGTCGGTACCATATCCAGGCTGAAGGCGGTGGCGTGGTCGTTATAGACGAGGATGACGACATCCGGTCGCTGTTCGGCTATCCACTTCTTCGAGAAATCGTAGCCGGCAAACACTGGCGCCCAATAGGGCTCTGTGGACTTGCCATTATCCAGTGCCGCGCCAATCGCCGGCACATGCGAGCTGGCAACGCCTGCGGTAATTCTAGCCATGGTCGCTGCCCTCCCCGCTGGCGCGATTGCCCTCGGGAGCGCGCCCGCCATTGATCATCATCTGTGCATACTCCTGTTCAGTCATGCCCGTCATTGTTGAAGCCGCCGCCTGGAAGCTGATTCCGTCACTGGAAAATATCTTGGCGAGAAAGTAAATATTGCCGCCGAGTGCCATCATCCGGTTGTAATCGCGGTCGAGCACCCCCTGCTTCTGTGCCTCGGTCATCGGCCACTCGTCGAGGTAAGCGCGCTCGTCCGCCTTGAAGCGCTCGCGATTTTCAGCCTTCATCAGCGACATGCAAAACTGGTTGAGGTGATAACCGATACGAGCCATATCGGCGTCGAATATCGTGGTACCGGGAATATCCTGGTAGGGCTTTTTCAGGGACATTGCTCTCCTCCTCAATCGGACCAGTAAAGGCGCATGGGATTGTCCACCAGCAGTTTCTGCTGCAGCTCGCGTGTGGGCGCAATGCGCGGGATAATATTCACCAGTTGGCCGTCGTCCGGCATATGGGTCTTCATATTCGGGTGCGGCCAGTCGGTGCCCCACAGCACTCGGTCCGGAAACGCTTCCACGATACGCCTGGCAAAGGGCACCACATCGTCATATCCCGGCGGACCGCTCAGGGACAGACGTTCGGGACAGCTGACCTTGGACCAGATGCGCGGATGCTCCGCCATCAATTTCACAAATAATTCGAACTCCGGGCCGTCTACCGGCTTACTCACATCAGGCCTGCCCATGTGATCGACCACCAGCGTGGTCGGCAATGCACTGAAAAAATCATACAAACCCGGCAGCTCCGCAGCCTCGAAATAGATCACCACATGCCAGCCCAATTGCGCTACCCGCCCGGCAATCTCCACCAGGGAGTCAAAGGGCAGCGCATCCACCAGGCGTTTGACAAAGTTGAAGCGCACGCCGCGCACACCGGCGGCGTGCAACTCGGCCAGCTGCTCATCGCTTACATCACGGGTGACAGTCGCCACCCCCCGGGCCATCCCGCCCGAGTGCAGCAGGGCGTCCACCAGCGCCCGGTTATCGGCACCGTGGCAGGTGGCCTGCACAATCACGTTACGGCTGAAGCCGAGATGGTCCCGCAGCGCCCAGAGCTGTTCTTTCGGCGCATCGCAGGGGGTGTACTTGCGCTGTGGGGCAAAAGGAAAGTCGTCACCGGGACCGAACACATGGCAGTGCGCGTCGACTGCCCCCGGGGGGGGCGTAAACTCCGGCTTCGTTGGCGCCGGGTGAAACGGCAACCAGTCGGCATCCATTGTAAAAGAAGGACTCACAGCCCGCGGGCCTTCAACTGCCCATCCAGACGCGGATAGACACGACGGGCGTTACCCTCGTACACCTTATGGCGGTCATCGTCGGACAACTGCAGCGCATCCACATAGCGTTTGGTGTCATCAAAATACTGCCCCGTTTCCGGGTCAATGCCGCGCACGGCCCCCACCATCTCGGAGCCGAACAATATGTTCTCTATATCGATCACCCGGAACAGCAAATCGATGCCGGGCTGGTGGTATACGCAGGTATCGAAATACACGTTTTTCATCACGTGCTCCGCCAGCGGCGGACGTTTAAGCATATCGGCCAGGCCGCGGTAGCGACCCCAGTGATAGGGCACGGCACCACCACCGTGGGGAATGATAAAACGCAGATCGGGGAAGTCCCGGAACAGGTCACCCTCGAGAAACTGCATAAACGCCGTGGTATCGGCATTGATGTAGTGGGCACCGGTGGCGTGGAAGTTGGCATTGCAGGAACCCGACACGTGTATCATCGCCGGCACGTCCAGTTCCACCATTTTCTCGAAAAAGGGATACCAGCTGCGATCCGTCAACGGCGCCGACGTCCAGTGGCCGCCGGAGGGGTCGGGATTGAGATTGCAGCCGACGAAACCCAGTTCGTTCACGCAGCGCTCCAGTTCCGCTATTGAATTGGCAATAGCCACGCCGGGTGACTGCGGCAGCTGGCAAACACCGATAAAGGTTTCGGGATACAAATCGACCACGCGTTTGATCAGGTCGTTACAGGCGACTGTCCACTGCCGGGAGACGGCCTCGTCACCGATATGGTGCGCCATAGCGGAAGCGCGAGGGGAAAAAATGGTCATATCGGCGCCGCGTTCCCGCAGCAGGCGCAGCTGGTTTTCCTCAACGCTTTCGCGAATCTCATCGTCGCTGATCGGCAATGGCGCCGGCAGTGGCTCGCCGGCATTGTAGGCGGCCAGTTGTGCCTCGCGAAAGGCCTGGTGGGGCGCAGGCGCGGTGGTGTAGTGGCCGTGGCAATCGATAATCATCCCTTATTCCTCTCAGGCAAAGCCTATGGTGCCAGCGCGCGCATTGCGTCCAGCATAGCTGTCAGTTCCTCGTTCGCCAGCGCCGCGGCAAACTGCGGCGCCCACGCCTGCCGGGCCACCGTGGCCTCGCTCATGTACGGCGTGACACCGGCATCGCTGACTGTATGCGCCACCTCTTCCATCTCCTCGGCGCGACGGGTGCCGTGCAACAGGGTGCGCGCAACCAGGTAGCGCGCATGTTCTGCCCAGTCCGGACGCGGAAACAGGTCGGCGAGTGATTCCACGACCGCCGTCTCAACCCCGTAGTGGCGCGCCGTCAGCAGGGCTTCGCTCACCAGGGCCTCAATGCCCTTCACGATCACACTGCGGCACATCTTGGTGGCCGCGGCAGTGCCCAGGTCTGCGGAGCAAAAGCGCATACCGCTAAAGCCCAGGGCCATACCCTCGGCGAGAAAGTTCTCTGCATGAGGCCCGCCGATCAGGACGGGTGACGCGATGCGTTGCGGCGCGATCGGCGACATGACGGCCGCTTCCACATAGCGGCCGCCGGCGTGCGTTACCAGGTCTGCCACGGCACATTTGGTCGTGGGAGAAACCGAGTTGAGATCGAGGAACCAGGCGCCGGAGCGCAAACCCGACAGCACCGATTCCGCCGCGGGTAAATCCTGGGCGGCGGTGACCGCCGAAATCACCAGCTCGCAATCCTGCACGGCCGCTGTGGCAGAGTCTGCCGCCCTGACATGCGGCAAATCCCGCAACGCCTGCGAGGGCCTGCTCTGCGCGTCGCCGAACAGCAGGTCCCAGCTCTGGAGCACAATGTCGGCCCGACCGGCGAGGTCGCTGGCGAGGGTTGTGCCAACTTCCCCAAAGCCCAGCAGGCAAATCGTGCGGATGGCCGTCATCGCCCGCCCCAGAGGGCGGCGGGAATCATCACCGCACCCTTCATCAGGCTTCGGCTTGTTCGCAACAGGGCAGCTCGCTTGACCTCGACATTGTCAGCACGGCCTGCGACCTCGACGTCCACGGTAAAAAACCCCGTGGGGTGTTCAACATCGAGGCTGAGAGATCCCTCGGCGGCATGTACCCCGCAGACCTGTTGCGCGACTGACCCCGGCAACAGGCAGGCGGTGGCGACACTGACGGCGCCGAGCACACCTATGGCCTCATGCACCCGGTGTGGAATGAAGGTGCGAGTGCTGATCACACCGCCGTTGCGCGCAGGGGCGACCAGACTCATCTTCGGTACTGTCTTGCCACTGACGTCGCCCAGGTTCATGCGCTCTCCCAGCGCCAGGCGAATCGCTTCAACCCTGACGCCCAGTTCGCTGTCCGCTTCCAGCTCCTCAGGGCTTTCATAGCCGCTTACCCCGAGGTCCGCCGCCTTGAGCATCACCACGGGCATACCGTTGTCTATACAGGTCACCTCGACACCCAGTACCTCATCGACCACATTACCCGTGGGCAGCAGCGCGCCGCAGGATGAGCCGGCGATGTCGAGAAATTCCAATGTAACCGGCGCCGCAGTCCCGGGCACACCATCAATGCGCGCATCACCCGCATAGGTGACAGCGCCACCGGGTGTCTGGATACGGGCGACAGCAATGCCGTCGGTATTGACCATATGGATGCGCACATCGGTGTACTCCGGGCCTGCCGCGACGAGGCCGCTTTCAATCGCAAAAGCGCCGACACCGGCCAGGATATTGCCGCAGTTCTGGCTGTCGGATACCTCGGCCTTGTCGACCACGACTTGCAGGAACAGGTAATCGACGTCGGCACCGGGTAGGGCTGAAGGACCGACCACGGCCACCTTGCTGGTCAGGGGATGGGCGCCGCCCATGCCGTCAATCTGGCGCTCATCCGGCGAACCCATCGCCGCCAGCAGTACCCGGTCGCGCAAAGCGCTGTCCGCAGGCAGGTCACTGGCAAGGAAATAAAGCCCCTTCGACGTGCCGCCGCGCATGACTGTACATGGAATAGCCGTCTGCATGACTCAGGCGTCCGCCTGGGATTCAACGTATTTGAGGCCCTTGGCCGCCAGCCGCTCGCGCATTTTGTACAGATCCAGCCCCAGTACGCCGCTGGCGAGGACAGCGCGTTTCTCGCCTTCTTTGGCTTCTCGCTCCTGCGCCCGGGCTAACACCCCGGCCACCTCGCTGCGGGGAATCGCCACCACACCGTCGTCATCGGCGACAATCAGGTCACCGGGATTGATCAATGCCCCGGCGCACACCACCGGCACATTCACATTGCCCAGGGTTTCTTTGACAGTGCCCTGGGCAAACACCGCCTTGGACCACACCGGAAACTGCATCTCGGTCAGGGTGGCGATATCACGGACACCGGCATCGATCACCAGGCCGCGCACACCGCGCGCCTTGAGAGATTCCGCCAGCAAGTCGCCAAAATAGCCATCCTCGCAGGGGCTGGTAGGCGCCACTACCAGAATGTCGCCCGGCTGGCACTGCTCCACTGCCACGTGCAACATCCAGTTGTCCCCCGGCGCCACCTCGCAAGTAACAGCGGTGCCGACTGCGTGAACTGGACGATAGATGGGGCGCATATAGGAGGCCAGCAGACCACGACGCCCGTAGGCTTCGTGGACGGTCGCAACGCCCAACTCGCCGAACTTATCGACCAGCGCCGCGTCAGCTCGCTCAATTCGGGTAACCACTATAGCCACTGCCATTCTCCCACGGTCTGCTGTCCATGTTTGAATCATAGTAGTGGCAGGTGGTCCGGCCGACCAATGGTATCGGGTTTCTTTGCTATGAAAAAAAGTTAACATATGTAGACTGGCGCTGGAGCAAGGTATGCCCTGCAGGAACCTGGCAGCGACGAGAAATTGGATATTTAATGCATATTATTCAATGTGTTACAAATTGTTTAGTGAAATATTGACGGTCCTGTGAGTAGCGCTCTTGTCACGATTTCCATGAATATTGGGTTTCACAATTAGAACGATCGGTGGAGAACCGCGACATGGAAGGGCAACAGAAAACCGCTGATAAGCTGGAATCCCTAAGCCTCAGGCACCTGAAGGCCGCGCGCGCCATCGCCGAACACGGCAGCGTGACAACCGCCGCCAACAGCCTCAACCGCTCGCAGTCGGCAATGACCAAGGCACTGGGCGAACTCGAAAGCCAGTTGGCCACCCGCCTGTTCGACCGGTCGTCCCGGGGTATGGTTGCAACGCCTAAAGGTGATGCATTCATTCGACGTATTCGCGAAGCCGAGGCCCAGTTCGCCGCGGCAGAGGCCATTTACCGCGCGCATGTCCGGGGCAAGCACTCCGCGCAGCGCAATCCGGTATTCACCCTGGACATCAGTCGCAAGCGCCTCGCCGCCTTCCTCGCCCTGCATGAAACGCGCGATGTGCTGGCGGCTGCCGAGCGACTGGGCCAGACCCGTGCCGCGGTCTACAGCTCCATCCGACATCTTGAGGCCCTGCTCAATCTGCCACTGTTCGAGCACGCCGGACCCAGACCAAGCAGCACGGTATTTGGCGACGTACTTGCAAACCATGCGAAGCTGGCGTTCGCCCTGATCCGCCACGGGGTAGACGAGTTGCACAGCGTCGATGGCATGACCCAGGGCTCGGTCGTCATCGGCACCCTCCCCTACTCCCGCACCGAGCTGACGCCGCGCACCATCCACCGCGTGCTGGAAGATCATCCGCAACTGCAGATCTCCACCCGCGAAGGGCCCTATGTCATTCTGGAGGCAGCGCTGCGCAATGGCGACCTGGACCTGATCATCGGCGCAACCCGGAAACTCGAACCCGGCTCGAACCTGACCACCCGGGTGCTATTCGAAGATGAACTGTCAGTGATCGCCGGGCGTGGTCACCCGCTGGCCGGGGCAACCCAGGTGACTATTGCGGAATTGCTCGATTTTGGCTGGGTACTCCCGATTCGGCAGACACCGGCCCGGGCGCTGTTCGACCAGTACCTGGCCCGCCAGGGTGCCGCCCAACCTTCCCAGGTAATCGAAACCAGCTCCCTGTCGACCATCCGCGGCCTGTTGCTTGTCAGTGACCGACTCGCCCTGCTCTCCCGCCACCAGGTTCACTTTGAGGAGACGGCGGGATTGCTGGTTGCCCTGCCTATCCGCCTCGAGGGAACCTCGCGGCCAATCGGCATCACCCTGCGGGCGCATACAACACCCTCACCCGCGGCACAACTTTTCTGCGATGAACTGCGCAATTTGGCTAACTTGCCATGAACCTATAAACAAGGATCTCATGGTCTAACTGGCAGGATTGACTGCCAATATGGCAGTTTCGCCTGTTGAATGCGTTGCGCCTATACTAGATCGTAGTCGATTAAGTGACGACAAAAATGGAGAGAAAGCCGCATGAAATTATCCTCCGTATTTTTCAGTATCGTGTACATGGTGGTTTCGGCGCAGGTATCGCTGGCCGCTGCAACAGCTGACGCCATCTACCACAACGGCACGATCCTCACGATCAACGATGCTGCGCCGACGGCGCAAGCTGTAGCGGTGAAGGACGGTAAGATCCTGGCCGTCGGGCAGGAAGCCGAAGTCCGCAAAACCGTGGGCACGAATACGCAGGAGATCGATCTGGGCGGCGCCACCATGCTGCCCGGGTTTGTCGATTCGCACGGCCACGCATACCTGATAGGAATCCAGGCGACCACCGCCAACCTGCTGCCCCCGCCCGATGGCACCGGCAAGGATATCGCTTCTCTCCAGGCCCTGCTGACTGACTGGGCTGCCAACAATAAGGAAACGGTGGAGAAGATCGGCTGGATTGCGGGCTTCGGTTACGATGACTCGCAGCTGGCCGAGCAGCGGCATCCCACCCGCGACGAGCTGGATAAGGTCTCCACAGAGCTACCGGTGCTGATCTTCCATCAATCCGGTCACCTCGGTGTCGCCAACAGCAAGGCCCTGGAGATCGCCGGCGTGACGGCCGAGACGAAGGACCCGGAGGGTGGCGTCTTCCGCCGCCAGGAGGGCTCGCAGGAGCCCAACGGCGTGATGGAAGAGTACGCCTTCTTTTTACTGGCTTCCAAGTTGATGGCCAACTTCACCGATGACGTCAATGATGCCCTGGTTGTGGCAGGCACCCAGCTCGATGCCTCCTTCGGCTATACCACCGCCCAGGAGGGCCGGGCAATGGGTGCCACCCTCGAGGCCATGCAGCGCGTCGCGGACAGGGGCGAGTTGGCGATAGACCTGGTCGCCTACCCGGATGTCCTGGAAGTCGATGAGGTCAATCCGTCCCGGACTTACACCAACCACTACCGGGTCGGAGGCGTGAAGCTCACCATCGATGGCTCACCCCAGGGCAAGACGGCCTGGCTGACCGAACCCTACCACGTTCCCCCCGAGGGTCAGCCCGAAGACTACCGGGGCTATGCCGCCATCGACGAGAAGACCACCAACGAGGCCGTCGACAAGGCCTACGCCAATGGCTGGCAGATTCTTGTCCACGCCAATGGCGATGCCGCCTCTGACAGCTTTATCAATGCGATCCGTCGCGCAGAAAAGAAATACCCCGATGTAGACAATCGCCCCGTCCTGGTTCACGGGCAGGTCCTGCGCGAGGACCAGGTCGATCAGTTAGAGGAACTCGGCATCTTTCCCTCGCTCTTTCCGATGCACACCTACTACTGGGGTGACTGGCACCGGGAATCGGTGCTGGGCCCCGAGCGGGCCGAGAATATTTCACCCACGGGCTGGGTGCTGCAACGCGGCATGATGTTCGGCAGTCACCACGATGCCCCGGTGGCGCTGCCTGATTCGATGCGGGTCCTGTCCGCCACCGTTACCCGCAAATCGCGCAGTGGCCGTGTGCTGGGCCCCGAGCACCGGGTGCCCGTGGCAACGGCCCTCAAGGCCCTGACCATCTGGCCGGCCTGGCAACACTTCGAGGAAGACTCCAAGGGCAGTATCGAGGTCGGCAAGCTCGCGGATTTCGTCATTCTCTCCGACAATCCCCTGACCGTGCAGGAGGACCAGCTCGCTGAGATCAAGGTATTGGAGACCATCAAGGAGGGAGAATCGATTTATCAGCGGCCGGCGGGTGCGTAAATGAGCGAACGTTTCGCCTCCCTCTGCCCTCGGGATTAGTAGACGATTCATTGATATACTCTGAGTCCAATGTTGACGTAGCCCTTCACATGCCAAGACTCACTCTTCTCATCATCTGCATCACGCTTGCAGGCTGCATGTCTGCAGGCCCCACACTCGTCAGCGGTTCACGCACCGACTACAACGTAGTATTGCGACAGGCGGACGACCAGCAGATGCTGTTGAACCTGGTGCGGTTGCGCTATCGAGATCAACCCATGTTCCTGGAAGTCAGTGCGCTCAATACCCAGTTCTCGATCAGCAACGAGGTCAGCGCCAACACGGTACTTGGCCAGGGTGACAGTTACCTGGGCGTCGGGGGCACGGTGATTGCCCAGGAAACCCCGACAGTGTCGTATACACCGCTCAAGGGTGCCGATTTCGTTAAGCGGATACTGGACCCCATCGACCTGGACACCCTGTTTCTCCTGAACAGTTCGGGCTGGAGCTCGGAAAGACTGTTTCGTCTGCTGGTGGATGAAATGAACACAGTCGGCAATGCCCAGGGTTCCAACGGGCCGACGCCGGCGCGGGCCCCCGCCTACGAGGAGTTCAAACACCTGGCTTTTCTGCTGCGTCATCTTGCGCAGGACGGCATGGTCTCGGGGGGCAGTTACAAAAACCAGACGGTGCTGATATTTGCTCCCGAAGCGCGTCATCGTACCGATTACCTTGAATTTACCCGCCTGCTTAACCTCGATCCCGACAAGTTGGTTTACCCGGTTACCGTGGCTGCCCGAGGTGGCCATGCCAACAGCATTAACCTGCGTTTCAGGTCCCTGGCCGGGGTCATGTATTTCCTGTCCCAGTCCGTTCAAGTCCCGGAGGCGGATGTCGTCGCCGGGCGCGTTACGGTGACCCAGGACGAAGCCGGTCAGGTATTCGACTGGCAACGGGTCACCGAAGGCGTAATGCGGATCAAATCCAGCTCTCAGCCACCGGAAAATGCCGCCGTGGCGGTCAATTATCGCAACAGCTGGTTTTATATCGACGACTCGGACCTGGACTCGAAGACCACGTTTGCACTGTTGGGCCAGGTGTACCAACTTCAGTCCGGCGATAGCAGTACCATCGCCCCAGTGCTGACGCTCCCGGTCGGCAGTTGAAGTACAGGCCCGCCCACCAGGGCAGTCATAAGTCCCGTGAGCAGCGATCATGGCGCGGCTCTGCGGCTGCTACACAGCAGGCTGTGGCCCCTGGTCGATAGCGATGCGCAATGGCTTCTCGCTGTCCAGGTGAACGTCGCGCTGCGGGAACGAGATGACGATCCCGGCTGCCTCGAAACGGCGGTAGATTTCCAGGTGCAGTGCGGTCTTCACCGGCCACATGTTATCGACGTTGTCGATATAGAAACGGCAGACCATGTTCAGGGAGTTGTCGCCAAAATCACTGAAAATAATAGACGGAGCCGGATCAGCCAGGACCCGCTCATCATCGGCGACTGTTTCAGCGAGGATCTTGAGCGCCAGCGCGGCGTCGCTGCCGTAGGCAACACCTACCGGCAGGGTCAGTCGCAGCCGGGTATCGGTTAAGGACCAGTTGAGCAGGCGCCCGGTGATGATTTCCTTGTTAGGTATCACCAGTTCCTTGTTATCCCAGTCGCGTATGGTCGTCGCCCGAATACGAATCCGGGTGACGACGCCATCCTGGTCACCCACCGTAATAATGTCGCCGACACTGATCGGCCGTTCAAACAGGATGATCAGGCCACAAATAAAATTGGCAACAATTTCCTGTAAGCCGAATCCGATACCCACACCCAGCGCTGCCACCAGCCATTGTAGCTTCGACCAGTCCAGGCCAAGCCCGGACAATGCCACCAGAATACCAATCCCGAGAATGAGGTAATTCAGCAGGGTGCTGATGGTATAGCGCATACCCGCGGTAACGTGTGTGCGCGAGCGCAGTACAAGTTCCACCAGGGCCGGCAGTTTGCGGGCAGCGTAGATGGTGACACTTATCAACAGAACGGCAAAGACGACGATTTCCAGGGTGATACGATGCAGGGTGGCCTGCCCCTCCACCATGACGGTAGAAGTCCACAAAGTGATTGCCGACATGGCATTAAAGACAGGCAGAAGCGGCGCCCACAGCACATACAGCATCGACAGTCCGACCACGATGGCCGCCGCGTTCAGTAATTGTTTGGTTTCCTCGCCGAGATCAGCAAGATTTTCCTTGGCCTCCTCGATGGCTCCCATCTCTGAGAGCGGCTGTTCGGTTTGAGTCTCGCGCGCTTTGAGCAGCTCCTCAAAACGGAGCCTGCGTCGCGCCAGCTGCAGCCAGTGCAGCAAGAAGCTGTAGCCGATAGCCAACGCGACACCGGCCTGTAGCGTATCCAGAACCGTGTTGATCACGAAGATGACTGACAGGCGCAATCCGAATACAACACCGATGACAGCCGCGAAGGATGCGATCGCCAGCACGAGCTGAAAGCGGACAATGAACGTCGACAGTATCGCTGTCCCACTGGCCTTTACCGATCTGACGATCGCGCTCGCAATGTGCAAGGCTATCCAGAGGATAAGGGCCAGCATCGCCAGGCGGCCCAGCAGCGGTACGGTGCCATAGAGCCGATACAGGACCGCTGCCACTGCGAGAGCGGGCAGCAACCAGCGCAGGAACCATTTTGTCTCCAGCCTCAGGCGATCACATAACGGTTCTTTCCATTGGAAATGCTTACGCGCCACACCGTCCTTTGCGCAGAGCAGGTTCAGGAGCTTGGCGGTAAACAGCCATGCGGCGACGTTATACAGAACAACGGTCAACGCCACCGAGAATATGTCTTTGTCGGCAGCGAACAGTGAAGCCAGTGCCGCCACCATCAGTGCCGGCGGGGCCGCCCGCAGCGCAGTGGCCACCAGTGCCCGCGCAGTAAATCCGATTGATGCCTCACGCGGCCGCGATATCCGCTCGCCCTGGCGGTACTGGTAATCGCGCAGTTGACTATGAAACAGCAGCAGAACCAGGGCCAGACTCATGAAGCCCAAAAAGCGAGCCTGGAGAGCAGGCTGGATCTCTGTTGCGGCTTGTACCAGTACCTGCACCTCCCGGGGTATCTGTGTGTAGTCTGTTTTCCATAAACGCGAGCCGCTGGGTAACCACAGCACCAGCGGGTCAAGGAAACCCCTGTATTCCGCAACAGTTGCCGTGCGCTCCTCGTAATCGGCCTGCAGTTGGCTCAGGGTATCGATGACGTCCGACTCGATCGAGATGATACTGCGCAATAGCTCGCGTCGCGTGAGAATAAGTGCCAGCAACGCGTCCCGCTCTGCTTGTGAGGCGCTGCTCGGATTGAGCCCCTCTTCACTGAGGGCTGTATTGAGATAGCTGGTCGCGCTGAGCATTTTCGCCAGGCTCTCCTCATGGCGAATGCGGCTCACGATGGTATCCCCTACCTGGCGGGAGACCCCTTCCCGCGGCTTTTGCAGCCGCAGCCTGTTGAGCTCCTCCCAGTAAGCCACCAGCGCTCCGCCCAGGCCGTCACTGTCATGGGCAAACTCCACCACTCGCCGCGCACTGGCAAACCGTTCGTTCAGTATGCGGTTGGTGCGTCGCAACAATTGTCGCTCAGCGCTGAGATTGGTGAAATCCAACTCCAGTTCCAGCCGCTGGTCACGGAGACTCACGTTTTCCGCATGGTAGCTCTTTGCCAGCCGGTACACCGGGCTATCTTCTGCCACGTTAAGCGAGTCTTGTGCAGAGGTGGTCAGAAGCTGGTCCTGCAAGCGCTTGGACAGTAACCTGGTGCGATGCACCAGAGCATCGATAGTTGCCTGTAGTTCGGCGCGCTCCACAGTCATGGCGCTGTAGCGCACAGGTTGGCTGTCGAGTTGCGCCGATAGCGCCAGTCGCTCCTCCCGTAGTGATGCCTGTTCCGCCAGCGCCAGCCATTGGCTGGCCTCGACGAAAGACGGCTGGGCGGCTGGGTCGACGACTCCGCCATAGGTCGTCATCGCCTCGAGCCGATTGGCTATCTCATCCAGGCGATCACGTATGGCATCCCTTTTGCTCTCCCTGGCGTCCAGTTGCCGGGTGAGCATGTCCCTAGCCAACCTTGCATCGCGGGTGGCACTCTGGGTCAGGAGCAATTCCGCTTCCAGTTCCTGCACTGTCATCCCGGCGAGGTCCTCGGTGTCGCCAATCACTGACTGCATGGCATCGAGACGCGCCTGTATCCTGGCCTCTCGTCGGGGAGCCTCGGTCAGCTCCGCGATATACCTGGCCGCTTCGCTTTTGTGCAACTGGGTACTGGTAAGCCACAGATCAATGGACCTGTAAGTCTTCAGAGGCTCATCTGAATCGTCAACTCCCTCCTCCCGGAGGGTAGAGATGCGCTTGTCCACAAGTGCACTGGTCAGCTCCGGCCGCTCCTGGCCGACCAGTGGGGCGGACAGCGTTGACAGGCAGAGCAAGACCGTCACCGTGATAGCCGCCGGTACACCGCACAATCTATGCTCCACTGATCTTCCCCTTTTCTTCGGATCGCGGATTGCGACTTAACCAGGCAATAACCACGATTATGTCAGTTACTTACGGGGACTGTCAGAAGAGGTGCCGCGGCACCCTGACCAATTGCCTTGGACATGGTCGTCGTCCAGAGGCTGCCCAGAATTTTGAAATACTCTTTGGTGACCAGGTCACGCTCATCAATATAGAACCAGCCTTCGCGATAGGCCACCGCTATATACGCGTGCTCGGGCTTCTCTGACGAGAATGCAATCTTCAACTCACGGCCCACTCGCCCGGGCGGCGGCGCCGGCACCACGACACCCGCCGCTTCGTCCTCCGCTGGCACCTCAATTGCGGCAGAGAGAATTTCCACCAGGTCCCACACAGAACGGGTGGTGATCCCCAGGCCGCCAACGGCGGCGCCGTCCAGGGCGAGGAATACGGGGATAACCACCTCCCGCTGGCCCGGTTTCGTTGCGGGTAAATTCAATAACTGCAGCAATTGTTTTACCTGGGACTGGTGCCGCGCCTCGGTTTGGTCGATCACAATGGAAAACCGGTCCTTGTGTGTGGCAGATTGTACCCAGTGCAGGCGGTGGTCGCGGGTGAGCGTTGCCATGACGTTGACGAATTCGTCGAAGCGCGGATCCTCCGGTTCCTCGCCGAAATCGAAATTCGGGTTATAGATGTAGTTTGCCGTGGTGATGAATGCTGAGAGCGCCGGTGCGGGGTTGTTCAAGGTGCGTGCAATCTGGGTCAGTAATTTCACGGAAATGGGCGACGTGAGCTGGCTCAGGTATCTTTCACCGGACACTGGTACATACGAAATCGTGGGGTTCTCTTCGTACACCACACTGCCAGCGAAGGGCACCAGGTTGCCCCGGTAGTCGCTGAGGTCGCCAAAACCCGCCTGTACACCCGCGCTGGTCTTGACGCTGACGTTGGCGGTGACGCTGGCGACTGTGAGCAGATGGCCGCGTTCCCCGTAGCGGTTCTGGATGAGGATCATCAGCATCTGCTGGTTGTCGGTAGTGGTAATGGCATCGTTGTAGGCCAGCCGACCACTGCTGATGGCGGCGGGCCCGACCACGGTACACCCGGCCAGGAAAATGCCCAACATAGCCAGCACCAGACAATATGCCTTGCCAGCCGGTTTGGGCTGATATGAGCGCACTGCGTTATCGGCGGTCATAAATTGCCTCGCTGCTTGCTGTCGGCCCGGGACCGCCACGGCTGCGTTTGCCGGCGTTACCGGTTATGCTTGAACCCGACTTCCGGGAGATGGTTACCATGATAAACCCTACACCAATACGGGCGGCGATTCTCGCTTTAACGTTGAGCGCACCCAACAGTGCAGATGACCTGACAGACGCTGCCGAGGGCTTGTGTGACACGATCAAGTCCTGCGCACTCGAAGCGGTGGCTGGCCAGGGCCTTACCGACCAATTGCGCCGGAAGATGGTCCCAGTCCTGGAGAATAACTGTGCCCAGATACGCAGCCGGGTGCAGGCAGTGCCTGGAGACGACCAACTCTTCCAGCCATCGGTCGCCTGCCTGCGCAGCATGGAGTCGCTTAGCTGCCCACAGCTACACAATGCCGGTGAGATGAAAACGCCCGAATGCGCCGAGTATGATCGACTGGCAAAAGCGGCGAGTGACGCAAAACCGTAAGCGCTCAGCAACGTGTTATATCGGGAAATGTCATAGCCAACTTCGGCACCCGTCATAAGCGCCTCACCACGCTTAACGCCAGTTATAAGTGAAGTCGAGGAGCAGTGAGTAGTAGTCCTTGGTCTCACCGGCAACGCGTCCCCTGGCGAGAGAAGGGCCTGTGTCGATCGGGGCGCTGCCGGTATCGAGTACGTCAACGCTCAGGGCGAGGTCATTGCCGCTTTCCAGTTTGTAGGTAACCCCCGCGCCAATTCCCCACATCTCGTCCATGGAAATACCAAAAGTGCGGGCGTTCTCATCCATGGGTTCCTCAACCCACAGCATGCTACAGTCTCGGCTGAATCAGCCCCGGCAAACAACCCGGCTCCGGCAGGGCCATGCGCCTCGCTGATGGCCGCAACAGACAGCGTTGCGGTGACAACAGCGAAGCGCACCATCGGGTTTATTATTTACCATTCCCCGGCTATTTTATATTGCACTGTTTCTGAATCTCGGCGATCTTGGCGTCCAGCTTCCTGTTGTACTCGCCGGTGCCGATTTCCATGCTCTCCTTCTCGCTGCCGCCAAACATATGTGCCACGGCGCCAATGGGAATGATGGAGCCGGCGCCATCTTCGATTTCCTGAGAAGTGCGGGCCTTCTCACTGTTGAGTGTCGCGATATCTGCCGCTGCAGTGGAGCAGTCAACAGCCTTTGCCAGGTTGGCCTGCACCTGCTTTTCCGGCGCGGGTGCCTGGGCGGCACAACCTGCGATGACAAACGTGATTACGGCAACAAACGGGATAATGATTTTCATTGTGTTCTCCAAGGGGAAATGATGCTTTTTTGTATTGTACATCAAAGTGGTGCGGCTGCCAGGGGCATCCAGACCCGGTGTAAATGAAACGGGCGGCCTTTTCGGGCCGCCCGCTGCATTACTACTTTTACACTACCACCAATTGGCTAGTGACCCTGGTGGCTGATGTGTTTCGCATCCTGCATCGCATTGATGATGTTATCCAGGTTGTAGCTCGCCGGTATCTGCAGCGACGGGAACTTCTTGTACGTCTCGAGTTCCTTCAGCCACAGCAGTTGCCCGATGGGCAGCAGGTTCCAGTCATAGATAAACGCGGTGCTCGGGGCGGCCAGGGCGCCGCCGTAGCCCAGCAGGGTACCTTCAGCCGATGCAACCGACCTCTCGAAAGGATCACGCTTGAGGTTGTTGACCTGGGTCCAGTGGTAGGTGCTTGCGTCATTAAACGCTTCCAGCGCATTGGAAGACACCATGGTGTAGTAGAACTTCCAGTTCTTGTACCGCACCGCCGAAGGTTGTGCACCGGTGTAGTAGAAGAAGGTGTCGCGGGCCGAATCTGCCTTGCCTTCCAGGTAATCCCGCTGGTCGAAACCGTCGAGCGTGGTCTTGACGATGCCGGGGTACTTGCCGGCCTCAATCTGCTTCTTCAGGCCATCGCCTTTGGGTCCGCCGGCGATATTGACCAGCGTTGGCACCCAGTCCAGTGATGAGAATATCTGGTCAGGATTGGTGCCAGCCTTGATGTGTCCGGGCCAACGCACGACCATAGGAGCGCGCATACCCCCTTCCCAGGTGGTGAGCTTGCCGCCCCTGAAAGGCGTGATGCCGCCGTCCGGGTAGGTGATGCTCTCGGCGCCGTTGTCAGTGGTAAAGACGATGATGGTGTTGTCCATCTCGCCCATTTCCTCGAGCTTTTTGAACACGTAGCCGATATTGTCGTCCATCTGCTTCATGCCGGCTTCGTTAATACCCCAGTCCTTGCCGCCTTTCGTGCCCAGCATGTCCATGTACTTGTCAGAGAGCATGGTGGTGACATGCATGCGCGCCGGGTTATACCAGACGAAGAAGGGCTTGCCGGTTTTGTCGGGGTCGTTGCGGTCGAGGAAGTCGATGACCTGGGCGGAGATTTCCTCGTCTATGGTCTTGGAACGTTCCAATGTCAGCGGCCCCATGTCCTTGCAGCTCTGGTTCTTCTCACTGCCATCGCTGGACGTGCAATGGATAACCGGCCGCGGCGGGGTCATACAGAGCGCCTTCCTGGGATCCACCGCACCGGGGACCTCCTCGAGGCCCTTAACCGGGGTGTTCATACAGGGCGGAACAATGGCCTGATCGGTTGAGGTGCTGTTGATATCCGGGAAGCTCACCCCCTGCATGGCGTCGAGGTGATACAGGTAGCCCCAGAACTCCTGGAAGCCGTGCGCGGTCGGCAGCGACGCCGACTTGTCACCCAGGTGGTTTTTGCCGAACTCGCCAGTGGTGTAGCCCAGGTCCAGCAGGAATTTGGCTATCGCGGGCGTGCCCGGCAACAGGGAGCTGGTAGCACCCGGAAGCTGCGGCATGACCATACCCGCCCGCAAGGGATGCATGCCGGTGGAGAAAGCGGTGCGCCCGGCCGTGCAGCTCTGCTCGGCGTAATAGGTCATGAATCGCGCGCCTTCATTGGCGATGCGATCGATGTTAGGCGTCTCGCCTACCATCAGGCCCTGGTGGTAGGCTCCCACGTTCATAATGCCAATATCGTCACCCATGATGAACAGGATGTTGGGTTTGTCGGCTGCGGCCTGCGCCACCATGGGCAGGGCCGCGGCCAGCCCGAGGCATGCGAGCAGCCCTTTCAAGCGGTGTTTCATATAAAGCTCCTACAGATAGCGAAATTCTTCGTGGCTCCAACAAACGCTGGAGCGTTCCCCGTGTGCTGGCGGCCGAGAGTTGGCACCCAAGGTCTGCCCGTGCTCCTCACGGAATCAGGCACAGCCGAGGCCATTAGTTTAGTAAAATTGTTCGATAGAAGGAAATATATTGCAATTTCTGAAACCATAACCTATATGTTATTTTGCCCCGATTGACCCATTCCTGCGTACCTACAGGCCTGAGGCACTGGTAACGGGGGCAGCCCCCGGCAATAAAAAAACTGGACACTATATGGTCATTACCGAAACCCGCCTGACCCACCTGATCAGCGTCGTCCGCCACGGGCATTTTGGCCTGGCTGCGGCCTCACTGGGCATCTCGCAACCGGCACTGTCAAAAAGCATTCAGGGGCTTGAGGCCGCGCTGGGAGTAAAACTGCTGGATCGCCAACGCGACAGGGTGTTACCCACGACCTTCGGCGAGATTGTCATGCAACACGGCACTGAGATCTTAAACAGCCAGAAGGAGATGTTGCTGAATCTGAGATCGCTCAACGATCTCGATTCAGGGCAGGTCAAGGTCAGGTTCGGTACTTACCCCAGCGTCATATCCGGCTACCCGGCTGCCGGTCGGCTGTTGGCGAAACATCCTAAAATACAACTGTCCCTGGAGGTCAGGGACTGGCGTGACGTGCTGGATGCGGTGATCGAAAGCCGCGTGGATTTTGGCCTTGCTGAGCAAAACGAACTGGAAACGGATATGCGCTTTCAATTCGAAGTACTGGGTACCCACCAGGGCCGCCTGCTCTGCGACCCGGAGCATCCTATCCTGCGCCAGCCACGCATTACCCTGGCAGACGCGCTTCAGTACCCCTGGGCATCCAGCCGCTTACCCTCTCGCGTCGGCAGCAGGCTCCCACGGGAGCCCTGCCCCGCTGGCCATATCGACCCGCTCAATGGCGACTTCGTCCCCAGTGTGCAAATAGATGTACCCATTAATCTGAGTGGTTTTACCAGGGGTAAGGAAATACTGGTTATAGGCACACTTGCACTGGTGGAACAAGAGCTGGCAGCGGGCACAATGGTGCCTCTTCCCGGCCTGACTATACTTGGCAGGTACGGCATACTTAGCCTGAAGTCGCACTCTCTTTCCCCCGCCGCCCTGGCCTTCATTGCGGAAATTCGTGCGGTGGAGGCGGAGTTCGTGCAGCGCGAAGTAGAACTGGCCGCTATTTACGGTTAGTTGGTCGAACGGGCGGTGCGGGGAGCCGCCAGGGTTGACTCGGTCACACCCCGCGGCTAAACACGCCTGCCAAACAAAAATGCCACCGCGAGGGTGGCATTTTTTATTTGGATGGCGCGCCTGGCACGATTCGAAGCGGCTGGCCGCCCCCCCGGCCGCCTGGTTCGTAGCTCTGCAAATTGATTTTAAAGTATTGTTTTAAATAGCTTTATTGACGACGCTCGCTGTCCACCAAGCACGACTGAGCACCACTAAGCACGATGATGTCGGAAAATTGCCGCAACTGGTTCCATAGCAGATCTAACATTTTCGCTAAGACTCAGACCGCAAAAACACGACCTTCACAGTCTTCTGCCTTAGTGAAGCAGTCCGCGCCGGACTTCGAAAGCTCGAGGCGGATGAAGCCAGGCTTGGCGAGTTGAGAGCCCGGCTAAAGGCGGGAGAGGACAGCCCTCGCATTGAAAACTTCGATAGCCGGGAATTTCTGGAGAAGCTCCATAAAAAACATCTCGGGTGAGGCGGCGCTATTTCATTCGGGGACTTGCTTTAGCAGATTTGGAAGAAATCTGGCTCCTTACCCTGTCCGAATGGAATCTGGAACAGGCTGACGCCTGTATCGGTTCAATCCTGGCTCGCTTGAACTGGCTGGCTGACAATCCCGGTGGCGGTAAACCGAGAGACGACATAACGCCTGGTTACTTTTGCTTCCTCGAAGGGAAGGGCGCCACTTCATCTTTTACATCGTGGCGGATGACGCCGTTGATGTTATCGGAATTCCGCACCAGAGCATGGATGTCCCCCGACACCTGTCGCCGGCACCGGCACAGGGTGGCCCGATAGACCTGGTGGAAGACGGGGACAGACCAAGGTTAAGGGAAACCCTGATCGAGGTATGCCCGGGATTTACATAATTACATCAATCGTTTGCTGGAACTGTCTCGCCGATGGTGTTCGCTTTCATCAGGCGCTCGCAGGCATCCAGTTTGGCGGTGTTCTCCTTGGCCTTCTTAACACATTCCTTGTATTCCTTCATTGTCTTGGTTTTCTCCTCTGTGAGCCGCGCGTCTGCTATATCCTTTTTTTGCTGTGGCGAGCTACCGCAGGCTACCAGTAGCGCGATGCCGCCAACGACAATAATTGATTTGATGGTATTCATATCGTTTTCCTCTTGGTTCAGTGCAGGGGCTCCTGCATTTTTCTTTAACTCGTCCAAAATCATAAATCAAACTGACAAAGCCGTGGTCTGCTCCGTACAACAGCACGAACTTCTACAAGCGGTCGAAACGTCATAGTATAGTGCCATAACATCTCTAAATGCGACTGAGCGCCGGTCCAGAAAGGCAATCCAAATGCTAAGAACACTACTCATCCTGCTCACCATGGTCCTGGGCCTGACGGTGACCGCGGTGCTGCTTGTATCGCTGCTGCGCATACCGATAGATCTTTCCCCCTACAGGCCAATGATCGAATCCGCCGCCAGTAAGACACTGGGGCGCGCAGTCAGGGTGGATGGCGACATTACTGTGACCACGTCACTGTGGCCCTATTTCGAAATTCAGAACCTGCGTATCGGCAACCCGCCCGGCTTTCCCGCAGGCGATTCAGGCCCCATGGACATGGCCAGTATGGAAATCGCACGCGTGACTGTGGGCTTGTTGCCACTGCTGAAGCGCAGAATCAACATCAGGGAGTTCAGGGTTACAGGCATCAACCTCAATCTGGTCAGAACCGCCGATGGCGAAACGAACTGGGTGCTGGACGGGCATGAATCCAAGGCCCTGAAAGCACAGGTGACAGACGCCCCTGTGGAGGCAGAAAAGGCGATAAACCCGGACAGCCTGTCAATGGATAAACTGCTGCTGGAGGACATTCGCGTACGTTTCGTGGACGCTGCCGCAGCGCCATTGGCGTTTAATCTGGCTCGGGCTGAAGGCGGTGCGCCGCTGGGCGAGCCCATGCAACTTGATATGCGCGGCGAGTTGCTGGATGAGGCCTTCACCCTCAAACTTAAGGCAAGCTCCCTGGCCGGGTTCCTGGCCATGACCCACGCCAAACTGGGGGTTGGTGTCGAAATTGCCGGAACCACGCTGGCATTTACAGGCCATAGTGAAGCGCTGCGAGGTAATCGCAGCACGCGCTTGAAACTGGCGGCAAAGGGAGCCGACCTCAGCAGCCTCGATGATCTGCTGCACCTGGATTTACCACCGATCAAGGACTACCAGATCACAGCCGATTTACACGTGACGCCCCGCAAGCTCGAATTATCCACGCTGGAGCTTATCGTCAAAGACAGCAAGCTGGTCGGTAGCGCGGTGGTTGACCGCAGCAGTGCTCATCCCGTGGCACGCATCAATCTGACAGCCCATCACATTCAGTTGCAGGATTTCGATACCGGAGACTGGACGGCCGAAGGTGGCGCTCCGGATCCGACAGACAGCACTGCCGAGGCCTCCGTCAGCGCTCCGCCGCGGGATGAGGCGGTGAAACGCGACAAGCTGTTGAGTGGAGAGGCGCTGCGGCGTGCCGATATCGAACTTTCGGCAAAGGTTGAAGAGGTGCGCTCAGGAGAAGACTATCTGGGCAGCGCCGATCTGGCCGTTACCCTGAGGGGGGGTCGTATTGAACTGGCGCCATTGCACCTCCAGTTACCCCAGGCGTCAATATTGGTCAAAGCCTCGCTGAAACCTGGGATGGAGGCTTCCGAGGCGTCCTTGCGGGTGCAGATCAAAAACTTCGATTTCGGTGTCCTGAGCCGCTTATCAGACCCCGCAAGCAAAGTGGGCGGCACGCTAAACGTGGACCTCGACGTAAGTTCGTACGCCAGTAATACCAACATCATGGGGGGCGCCAATGGCTACTTTGATATATCCGCACAACCAACCGGCCTGAACTCTGGCATTGTCGATCTGTGGGCTGTCAATCTGCTTTCATCGGTTGTCACCTCAGCCATCAAGGATCAGGACGCCTCGACAGTGAACTGCGTGGTCAGTCGCTTTAACCTGGAGAACGGCGTCATGACTGCACAGCAGCTTGCGGTGGACACCTCCAGAATTCGTATTTGCGGCGAGGGTCAGCTCAGCTTCGCCGATCGGGACTTCAAACTGGTGGCGGAACCCAAGGCGAAAAGGGCCGAATTCTTCGGTCTGGCGACTCCCCTGAAAATCAAAGGTGAATTCGACGACTTTCGCGTCAGCATGAAGGGCGGGGCTTTCACCCTGGGCAGCACTGCGGTGAAATTCGTCATCAGTCCCGTCACGACTCCCTTCAAGCGCCTCTTCCAAAAGGATCTGCCTGTGGATGGCGCCGATATTTGCGGGCTGCCAATCGGGCCCCGCACACAGCAACTCCAGCCGCTTCCGGGTTGTTGAAACAATCCGGGAAAGCGCCCCGTTAACTCGTCTGTCCCCGGCTAATCACAAGGCGACTCGCAAGCGGAGACCGAAGAAAACGCCCCAGTTGTCAGATGGCTCGAGGGCCGGATTCCTGATCACCTGGACGTTCGGCGTGATCTCGACGCCCTCGGTCAGCTGCAGCTGCTGGAAAAGCTCGAGAGAGTATTGATCGCTGAGACTGGCATCATAGGTCGACTCGTTCGGGCGGTTCCAGTTCAAGCCGACCCCAAGCAACGCCTGTCCAGGCCGGGGAGTATAACCAAAGCCGGTGCTGACCGAGGCCTCGTAGAAACTGCCACCGTCCTGCGCCCACCCGCCCCGCAGGAACGGCATCCAACCGTCGTCGTCGCTGGCGGCGAAAGAGAAGCTTACGCCCCAGCCATCGGGAGTGCCCGCATCGTTTCTCTCGTCGATTTGCCAAAAGGTCACATGGACGTTGTTAAGGAATACCTCCTCGCGCTTGCTGGCCCAGCCGAACTCCAGCGATTTGAAGGTCTCGAAATCGTTGAACAGGGTGTCGAAGCCCTCACCCAGGTCGGTGGGGTCACTATTGGCATCGGCGATTCCTCCCACCAGGTAGAGTTGGTCAGTCAGGAAGCCACCGACCATCGCCCCGAGCGCGCCATCCGGGATACCGCCGATCGCACCGGAACCATTCTCAAAGGCTATATTGCCGAACCCGGACCACGGGCTGGCGAGTGGGTAGACGTCCACGTAGTCGGTGGTATCGAGGAAGCCCAGGTAGGAGATCCCGCGCCCGTCCGCAAAGCGCTGCTGCCAGAACAGGTGGGTAGTTCGCCATCCCTGATCACTGAATACCGTGTTCGCAAGGCCCACGTAGCCGACCTCACCGCCAAAAGCGCTCGGGGCGACGTCGGTATAGGCATGGCGGTTCTCGACCTTGAAAACGATGCTGCCGTTGTTTACCTCGCCGCGGTTATACAATTCCCAGGTGCCGAACACACGGAACACTCCACTTGCCGCGGAGCTCTTACCGGGGCTGTCGATCGCGGCGAAGCCCAGCGAGTTGTAGTCGATCCCGAAGTCGAGTCCAGTGCGCTCCTTGACGCCCGCCTTCCATTCATCAAAGCCGGCCTGGGCGTCGATCCCGAGGAGATCGGGCTTGTCTTTTTCATCTGTAGCCAACTGAGAGGTGACGGCGTCAGGGCCGATGAGGTCGCTGGCCGCTTCCTGTGCGTGCAGTCCGGGAACAACTGTACCGGCGGCTACCAGCAAAGTGCCACCGGCGATGCAACGCCTCACTGCTGAGTAAAACAGGGCTACCAGGGCAGCGGTACCACAGGCCCGAGCTGGAAGCGGATCTGGAAATCAGGACCAATGCTATCTGCCTGTTTGACGAAGTGCCAATACTCCAGACTGAACTGCCAGGGAATCTTGCCAATGCGCAAGGTCTTGGCAAAACCGCCTCCCACCGGAAGCGTCCATTTTTCCTCGCCGTTGCTGGCTTCGTGGTTGTAGCTGTAGGCGGGCGAGCCCTTTATCTGCCAGCCATCCTCCAGGTTAACTGTGTAGAAATACTGCCCCGCCGTAATGCTGGTGTTGAAATCATCATCCCCGGCCACGTCCCACTGGTGGGTAACAAGCAGGCCAAGGACGCCCCAGTCAAAGATCTGCGCCGCGGCGATTTCGGGGCCAAACAGAGTCTGCCCAAGGCCGACGGCGTCGTCGGTTGCCGTATCCAGCGTGCCGACGACCCCAGCCGCCAGAACGGTCTTGCTGGGAAACGACTTGCCAATGGCGATATCAAAGGTGATGTCGCCGAGCTCCATGTCGGAATTGTTAAAGTTACTGTCCTGGGTCGTGAACTGACCACCTGCGGAAGGACTGACATCCGCCCCGAACACTATCGGAGTCGGCTGGTCGAATAACACCGGAATATTCGGTCGCACATACAGGTTGGTGGTTTCATTCAACCGGTAAGGCAGAATTGGCTGAAAGCCTACCCGCCATGACTCCTGACTGCTGGCGCCCGGCGCATCTCCCTTGTAGCTCACATAGTCAATGGGAAAATTCAGGGATCCCAATGTGGTATTGGGATTGGACAGCTCCTTGGCAATCTCTGCATTGCTCAGTTGACCCTCCAACACTGGCTGATCCTCCGACTGCGCCCAGCCTGGCACCAGTGCCAGCGCACCGAGCGCGGCGGTTCCTAGGATGTTTCTCACGGGTGTCTCCTTAAATGCGGATTGAAACAGCGCCCTAGCAGGCCTAACCTGCCTGGGCCTCTTCGCTAACGGACAAGGCTTATAGCCCGGCTAGCGGTGATCAGTATCTGGCCGAATATCACGGGCTCTGGTTGGGCACAAATTCCCTGGGCTCGATGGAAATCTGGTCCAGACGGCCCTGTTCCATCACCGGGAAACGAATCGGCTTACCTGGAAAGACCTTTTGCACCACGGAATCTTTCACCACCACGACACCGTTCACCAACACATAGGGTATGCCGGTAGAGGGCAGCGCGCCCTTGCCTGGCTCGTAAGTGCTGTTGTCAGTGACCGTGTCCGGGTTGAAGACGACGATGTCGGCATCGGCACCTTCCTGCATACGCCCTTTGGTTTTAAATTGGCTAATACCGCCCAACTCGTCGAAATACCTGGCGTGCAGGTAGCTCATCTTGGAAATGGCTTCCATCAAAGGCATGTTCTTATCTTCACGCACCATGCGCAGCACCTTGGCGCGGGTACCTGCGCTGCGCGGGTGGACTGACTTGCCCTCATAAGGAGAATCCCAAGGGTAGTATTCGCCTTTTTCATCCTGGATAGCCATACCGTCTGAGACAACGACAACTCCCGGCTGAGCCATCCATTTAGCGATGTCCTCAGGCGGGTTGTTGTAAATCAAAATCGCTCTGCCTGGATCATTCTTGCGAACGTCCTCATACATCGCCTTATCCCAACGGGTACCATCAAGGTTGGCAACATTCGAATAGGTAATGCCCATTTGAGCCATACCTGCCTCGGTAAGAATATCGGTAGAAGCAATGGTAGAGCCGGCTGCGTAAGGGTAAACCTCACCCCATACCTTGGCGCCTCTGTTCTCCCTGGCCTCGTTAATCATGGGAATGGTGTACTCCCAGTCCATGTTGCTGTTCAGGTGTGAAGCCATGAAAGGCGCATCCAAAACCATGGCATTGGCCAGCATTTCCTGAACACCCAACTGCCCCTCTGTGGGCGGGCGAACACCCGCAAAACGTACATGTCCATTGGTAACACGGCCGTATTTTGCCGCCAACTCCTGGTATTTATACAATTCGTACTGGGTAACACCCGTGGTCATATATCCGACTGGAACGCCCACGCCCAAGGCGCCTTGACGAAGGCCTTCGTCGACATAGCTCATAATCCTGGTCATCTGCTCTTTGTTGGGCAAGGTGGAGGACCAGCCTGGCTTGCGTCCTTCTTTCTGGGCCTTTACGGCGGCGGCTTTCACCGTATGAGCGAACAGGCCACCCATGTCATTACCTACCGCTGCTATTTCAGGGCCATCCAACACCGATACCCGGGCGATAAGTGCGAGCACCACCATACCGTAGTTGCTCTGGGTTTTACCCTCGGCATCTGCATACCATTTAGCGATATCGCCGGCGCCTGCTTCGAAATCCATCTGGGTGGTCAAGCCATCACGCAAATTCACCTTGCGACTAAACTGATCCGTTGCGTGCTGGTGCCCCTCAATAAAGCCCGGGGCAACAACGTGACCACTGGCGTCGATGGTTTCTTTACCGCTGATCGCGTCCTCGGTGATGACGACTATTCGGCCATCCTTTACCCCGACATTGCGCACCCCGTCAAAGTTCGTCTCAGGGTCCATGACCCTGCCGTTGTTGATGACAACATCGTAATCGGCGGCCATTGCCGGCGTGGCTATAGCCACGGCGAGTACCGCTACGGCAAAAAGATCACTAAGTCGTTTCATTTCCATTCTCCGATGACAGCGGCGGCGCGAAGCGCCGTCCGTTGCAAGCAATAGTCAGGCATGACAAAGGCTATTTGTCTTGTGCCGTTAAATAATAAAAGTCGTATAAAGTCCGGCTAACTTCCGCAATGGCTCGATCCTGATCAGCTGCGGGCGTCGTACTGCTCTTGGTGTATACCGCAATCGCAAAACGCCGGCCATCTGGCAGAGTTATGAAACCCACGTCATTAGCGACACCGCCAATAGTGCCTGTTTTGTGGGCAACCGGTGTTCCTTTCGGCAGAAGACCTTTTAGCCTTCCTGCGCCTGTACGTGTGCGAGACATTGTAGCAAGCAGGAATTCGCGGCTTTTCACACTTAAGCCCTTTCCGCTCTCGATAGCTAGAAGCAATTGCAACATTGCTTTGGGCGTTGACTGGTCACGTGGGTCCTTTTCGAACTCCATGTTTGGTTGAGTCATCTTTAATAGGAGTGTGGGGTCATCAGCAATGGCTTTTGTCACGACGGGAAAAAAGGCCTTGTCGGGCAAACCATAGAAATCTCTTAAGATTTCGGAAGTCGCCCGATCAACTCGTAGATCTGTAATACCAAGACTGCGCAATTTCTTCGTTACTGCTTCTGGACCTCCCGCTAGCTCTAAACAGAAGTCCGTCGCGGTGTTGTCGCTTTCTGTTATCATCACTTCAATCAAGTTGGCCACAGAAAACTGTACGCCGGGATGAACGTAGCTCTCTGCGATCGCATTGGTGCCTACGACCATCTCTTCTTGTGGGAGATCAATTAAATCAGTAAGTTTAATTTGGCCCTTATCAACGCGGTCCAGCAAGGCGACTGCAATCGCAACTTTATAGGTACTCGCCATAGCAAACGTTTCATCACCGTTTACTGTGATAGTCTCCCCTGAGCCAATTTCCTGTGCAGCCACACCAATGCGGCCAACCAGCCCCTGCGAAAGTTTCTCAATCTTCTGAGGAACATCTTTAACATTTTGTTCCTGAGCAAATGCCGGTTGAACTACAAAACATGACGAGGCTATTACAAAAAAAAATAGTGCTATGTTTCGTTTCATGGGGCTTCTCCTTTGAATCATTGTATTTGTCTCATTTAAGTGCCCGACTAGCCGGTACAGCGTCGGTGCGAATGAAGATCCGGTGATTGAATCTTATTCAGGGCAAAAACCATGAAACCTATTCATTACGACGGAAGATCCGGTGCTGCATGCTAAGGAACGCCGGCTTTCCAGACTTGTCACGCAGCAACTCACCAACCGTTCCTTGAAAGGCACCATCTGTCATGATAACCATGTCTTCACCCGCGCTACTCATCGAAATCGGTGGAGGGTTCTCATAAATTTGGACTCCTCCTAATGGTTTGTACAAGCGCTCAGCCATGAGCTGGTCGTTGTCAAAATAGATTTTGTAGTCTTCATTATCCCCTAACCAAAGACCTTCGAAAGGTTCAAGGGAGCTACGATCTGCAGTGACTGCAACCAAGGGTATTTTCTCAATATCCAAATACTTTTTGAGAGCCAGTGCGATTACCGCATCGTACACCTCAATACCACGGTCGCTGTTCGTAAGAACAACGATCCCAAATTTCTTGTCCGGTGCAAAAAGCATCTTGGCGGTAGCCCCTGCCGACCGACCGGCATGAAAAACGGTTCGCACACCGCCGACATCCTCAACGAACCACGTAACGCCGGTGTATTCACTCAGCTCGCCTTCGACCAGGGGACTGTGCGCCATGTCCAGCAATTTTGGAGACAACAGTTGACTGCCGTCCTTGTCCTTACCGTCAAACTGAAATTGCATCCACTTCATCATATCACTGGCATTACTGAGTATGCCTCCGGCCGGATAGACGCTGCGCGGAAAAGGCGCAAAGCTGACCTGAGGTTCGGACGTCCCGTCATATACTCCGGCATGGCCAACAGCAAAGCGTTCTGCCATTAGTTCCGCCATGAAGAAGGAGCTGTGCGTCATGCCCAGGGGCAGAAACAACTCGTCCTTAACTTTTTGTTCATAAGATTTTGCACGGCTTACGACTTGAATGAGGCGTCCTGCAATGATGAAGTTGTTATTGTTGTAGGCCCAAACCTCGCCATAAGGTGTGCGTTGCGGTAGGAATCGAAAAGCCCGCACGGCCTTCTCCAAGGCATCTTCCCCCGAACTGGGATCCTCAAAGTAGTCGCCTTGCCAGCCAGTCCGGTGCTGGAAAAGGTCGATGACCTTCGCCTTTTCTGAAGCCTCTCTATCCAGGACCGAAAACTCCGGGAGATACTTCCGAACCGGGGCTTCGAGGTCGAGCTCTCCGCGTTCTGACATTTTAAGAACTACGGTGGACGTAAAAGACTTCGATAGGGAGCCGATATAAAACACGGTGTCTTCAGTGACAGCCTGAGGATCGTCAACATTGGTAATGCCGAGGCCGGCCATTTGGACCTTGCCATCGTGCATGATGCCAATGGCAATACCTGGGACTTTGATCTCGTCCATGAGTCGCTGAGCTTCGCTCCTGATTTCCTCAAACCGCGTGTCCTTGTTTTTCTGGGCAGCTGCCGGTTGAACTATCATCAATGACGAGACAAGTGCAATAAAAAATAGTGCTATGTTTCGTTTCATGGGACTTCTCGCCTGAGTAATTGCGTTTATCGAATTTGAGTGCCTGACAGGGTCATATGCGCCTTCGACCCCTTAACCAAGAGCAACCTCCTGGCAAGGGGTCCGCTTTTCATCGTCTACTGCGTGGGGTAGTCAAGATCACTTTCCGACGCTCTGAGGGAAGGCACCCGTGAAGTCAGTTGGCATAGGCATACCGGTCGAGAATTCGGCATTCCACGACTCTTCCGAGATCGGCTCGAAGCGCGGCTTGTCTTCGGGTTCAAACCGGACCGGCTGACCGGGGAAGACAGGAAGCTGCACATCGTCACGCACAACGATCTGACCATTGACGATCACGGCTTTCATGCCCGTCGAAGGGATAGCGCCCTTTTCGTAGGTTGAATTGTCCGTGAAGGTGTCGGGGTCAAAGACCACGATATCGGCAACCATGCCTTTCTGGATGCGGCCGCGCTCTTGCATGAACTTCAGCCCCGTATCGCCCAGATGTTTGGCAGCGTTGTAACTGAGGATCGACATCAGCTGCATCATCGGGATGTTGTGTTCCCGACCAAGGCGAATCGTAGCGCCTCGGGAGCCAGCCGTCCGCGGATGGGTGCCGCCCAGCTTTTCCATCGGGTAATCCCACGGGGCGTCGTACGGTTTGGCACCCACCGCATCGCTGGCCATGGTCACGCCCTTCAGCGTCAGCCATTTTGCCTCGTTTTCTTGGGGCTGCTTGAATATGACGATCGGCCTGGTCGGTTCGGATGCGACGGTGGCCTTGTAGGTCTCCAGGGTATAGTACTCACCCGTGACCGGATCCAGCATGGTATCTTCATAGCGTCTACCAAATACGTCGATCCAGCTCTCAGGCTCCAGGAAGGAAGCATTGATCGTGGTGGACCCCGCAGCGTAGGGATAGATTTCACCCCAGATGTTGTGGCCCTGTTCCTGAAGCTTAATGGTCATTTCGTGTGCAAGCCGCCAGCCGTCATTGTTGAAGTGCAGCACGATCGCCGGGGCGCCAAGCGCCAGGGCGTTGGCGACGAGTTCCTGCGCGCCGTTGTTCTCGGTCGTGTCGGTGCCAAGCGTATAGCGGGTATGGGCGCCGGTCGGGCGGCCATAGCGTGCCCCGACTTTCTGCACCTCGTACATCTCACGTGACGAGACGCCCTCTCTCATGTAGCCTACGGTGCTGCCGACGCCGGGGGCGCCAGCCTGCAGGCCTTTGTCAATCTCCTCGAGAATCGCGTTGCCCTGTTCCAGGGTCGGACGCGTCGCGCTCCATCCAGTTTTCGCCCGGGTTGTGTAAGCGGCGATGGGGCCCTGTGACAGGTAATCGGCGCCGTCCGACCCATCGATGACCATCGCGCGGGCAAACTCGTGGCTAACCGCACAGCCGTAGTTGGCCTGGGTCACACCGGCACGCGCTTCGTACCATTCTGCCATATAGGATCCCGCACAGCCCATCTCGAAATCCATGCTGCTGGTTAACCCGTCGCGCAACCCGAGGGAATAGCCGATCGGCATTTGAAAGTGGAAGTGCGTGTCGATGAAGCCGGGCGCCACGATCTTGCCAGTGGCATCTATCGTTTTGGCACCCTTCAGCGGGGCTTTGCTGACTTCGGTAATGCGGCCATCTTTGATACCGACATTGGCAATACCATCAAACTGTGTTTCGGGGTCGATGACCCTGCCACCCGTGATGACCAGATCATAATCCTTGGCAAATAGCGTGGGTGCTGCCAAAGCGCCGACAACAAAAGTACTGACTATCAAATATTTTTTAAACATGAGTCTCTCTCTTTTCTTCATATGTCTCGATCAGGGCTTCGTTTCTCTTCTCCCGTCATAACAATTCAGTCCAGGCTGATTGATTTTATTGAGTGAAATTGACCTGACGTCTACTTCCAGGCAGGAGGTCACTCGATGGTATTCTTGTAGATGACGCCGTCCTTCATAATAATGACGAAGTTCGTATGCGGGTCGGCGATCAGATCGATGTTCTCGAGCGGATTGCCGTCGACCAGCAGCAGGTCGGCATACGCACCCTCCCGGACCACACCGTTGTCACCGGGATAGGGATCGCGCGGCCCGGAACGCTTGAAGATCTCGTAGTTCTGGCTGGTCGCAATCTTCAGCACTTGCCACGGCTCGTAATAGCGGACGAGCTTCGCCAACTGAGCCCCCTGACGCTCTGCGAGTGCCGGATTACCCTGCGAATCTGTCCCAAATCCGAAGAGCAAGTCATATTTCTTTGCTAACTTGAAGGCATTATCGGTTCCTGAGATCAGTTGCTGGTATTTTTTTTCCGCAAATGAACCTGGAGGCGTTGGGAGGGCATCCTCATCGTCATAGAA
>CAVPIH010000017.1:0-75428 GCA_963704965.1 uncultured Gammaproteobacteria bacterium | reverse complement strand
TTCTGACATATGTTCGGCCCTTCGAAGACCATTGAAAAAGTAAAATATTTAGTTGTGTAGAATAGAATCATTCTATACCATTAAATGAAGAACAGTAAAAATCTACTCAAAAATCGTTATTTCTACTCACATTATCCGATTTACCAGGAACGATTCTAATACTCCATTCTAACGATAAATGTATGATTTGACCTTTCTCTCTTTTTAAGTGCCTTAAAACGCTTCCTGACGCTCTGTAGGCATATATAAAATACACTATATAACCTATTATTTAGATTAGAAAATTAAAATTGATGTATAAAATACTTGACATGCTTTCTAGAATGTCAATTTTCAGGTCTATTATAATCTTGACCTTATTTATCATGTTATATTGTAATATAAATTGCGTATATACCAGAACATGCAATGAACATAGAATATTGTATAGTCCAGTGCACTCACAAGATTCATTGTATATTGCCGGATTATAAATAAAATACAATGCACATTGAACGTTGCATTTATATACTGGACATGTAAGATACCATGCAGTTATTAGGACAATTCGGACAAAATAGGGAATGATTGCGCCAGGGTAAGCATACGCACGGATACGCATGGAAATATTTTTTAATTTTTTTATTTTTTCTTACTTAGAACATTTTTTCTCAAAAGTGGATTGCAGTCTATATGTATATATAGAGTTTTCTTATATACGTAATATATAGATTAATATAAGATTAATACCCCACCGAAATCTCTAATGGTGCTTTAAAAGAAAAATACCCCCTTCCGAGAAAGAGGGTATTCCAAACAGACTGTCACCTAGCCTACGAAGGCATTATATCTTAATAAGAAGAAATGGGTTCTATATATTCAGGCATACCATCCAAATCCTCCCGAACTTTTACACTCCAATATATATCCTTAAAACAAGTGGAACACTCAGATAAATGAGAATACTGGTGCAATTGTTGTGGCGAATGAGACTTAATAAAAACAATCCCACCACAATGAGGACAAACTAATTTTATTTCAACTTGTAATATTCTTGCTTCCATATCTCCAAATCCTAATATTTTACCTATTATGCAATATAAAATGCCTTTATTCGCTGTCTCTAAGCCTCTAATATCGCCACTGTACCTAGAAAGAACATAAGGAAGAATACCCACCAGAATTTAGGTAGTGCCAGTACCAGAATTCCGCAGAATATTACCCAGATAAGTAATATTAAACTATTCTCTTTCATGAGGCGTCTTCCTTGTTGAGACGGCTTGTATTCTGTTATAAGTCATGGGTGACGGTGCTTGTCCCCATGTATCTATAACTAACTGACAAACTTTCTCTAACTCCTGCACCCGCTTCTCGCGGCTTCGGCCGGTTGTGTTCTTTAATCCACCCTTCGCGCTCTCTATCAACCAGTTTACAATTCAGTGTATCCCCACTGGAAACTATCCCGTTCTGCTTCGGCTTTTTCGGCTCGCTCCCTCATGTATAGAAAGCAATCATAGATTTTGTGAAATTTATTTGATGAAAGCTTCTTGTCGCATATCATACATTTATCGTCCATTACTCGCCTCTTTCATAATTCTTTTCCATCCAGCCACTCTTTTGCCTGATCTAATATACAATACCCTAACCAAGCAATAAACATAATTAAGATATAAGAAATACAGCAGGGTATTGCAATAATGCTAAACGCAGTTTCACCCATACGACACTATCTCTATTCTGTGGCATATTCGGCATTGGCGCATGTAATACAAAACTCCTGGTCTGTCAAGAAGCCAGTTGCTCCATGTTTATGTAACCGAATATGCACAAAATTCTACGAATAGTCAGGAACAAATGAGGAGACACACTTTAGATTTGTCTGGAACATACATAGTATGACTAAGAATGTCCATTCATTATTTAAATATTCATCAAAATAATTTTCAACTTGATCATTATGGAGTGTTCTAATTACTTTATGTTCATACATTTTATTTCACATACAACCATCTGTTATTGCACATACCTCTTGTGCATTTGCTGGATAATCAACTCCAAACGCTTCACAGTAATAGTCCTGATCGAATACTTCACAAACACATGGATAGTTTGGTGGTGGAAAGAATGGAGATGTTGGAGGTAAGCAGACCGGAAGCGGGAAGTGACTTTCTGGAACGTGAGAATAGTCCCTGTTCATAGCAGTTTCACATTCGCTTCGTGTCCAGCCAAAATACTCTACCCATAAATAAATGGTCTTACCAGACTTCTGCGAAAAGACTTTATGGCACATAGAAGGCTTTGCACCACCAATTTTAGTTTCATCACCAACAGTAATTGCACTTCCAGGCTTCAGCCAGTTATAAGGGTATTCAGCGATTGGTGTACTGATAGGGGGTTTAGTTGATGTAGGTGTTGGAACTTTGGTCGGAGGTTTCTGGGTTGCAGTTGAAGTATTGGTTGGAAGTGGTGTTGCAGTGTCCGGCACACTGTATGAAACCATAGGCATATACACAGTGTTTTCATACACAAATTCTATAACAGAAGCGGAAAGAAACAGTAAAAGTACAAAAGCGATTACCAAAACCTGTTTGTTCATATCTTTTCTCCTAATAAAAACTTATCCTGCAGTCTGGACTGCCTTTAATTGGCAAATTCTACATATTCCAGGCTTATCGCTGAAGCAATACCTCTTACACTCATCACATCGGGTTACATAGTAAGTATCTAAGTGCTTTTTGCATACATTAAGCGATAAATCCAGTCTAAATATGTAAAAATTGCAAATTGGACAGCTTTTGTTGGTTTTCATAGTTATTTTAGTAAAAATGCCCTGTTTTGGCTAAATTTTAAGTTATTTTCTCATAAACTAACTTATTTGTTCTACTCGCAAGTATATTAAGTAGTTATCCTTGGCTTATCTTGATCTCTTCTATAAGCATGATTAGTAAGGTTCTATATTCTTCAAAACAGGGCATTTAATTAAGACGGGCAGGATTCGAACCTGCTTTTTTGCGAGGTCACGGAATATTCATCCGCCCGTATTGCGTGTTCCCACCACGCCGCCGCCTCATAACTTTTATTTTAAAGATTTAGGAGCACCCCATTCAATACAATCTTCTTTTGGTCGGTACTGAACCAGCTCTTGTCTCTAAATCAATTTCATGAATAATCTCAGGCTTTTTATACGACTTTCGTTTTTCCATATCTACCTCCAGAGTAGTTATTGCAGACATAATAGGACTCGAACCTATATCCAGAGTTTAGAAGACTCTTGCTTTATCCTTTAAGCTATATGTCTTTATTCTTTAGAAAAAAGATAATTATTTATTGGTAAGCAATTATATGTTTTAATTAAAACACTATTAATTAATTTACCTCTATATTCTTCTACCTCTTTAGTTTTAATATTAATATAACAAGTATTATATCCTTTATTATTTAAGCTTTTAAAGCTTTTAAATAAGAGCTTAATTAAAAGCTGGAAGGGATTCTTTATATAATTCATCTTTTCTTGATACTAATATTAACATTCCATTTTTCATATGTTTCTCCTTGTTATTGTAGTTACTTGACAATATAATATCATAAATGTATAATGATTTCAATGGTAAAAAGTAACTTTAATGAAACATTAATTTATAGGAGATAAAAATGTCTATTATCAACAAGATGAAGTCTGGACTATGATTCTAAAGAATGTTTCTTAGCTTGGGTGGAAACTGGTACTGTAGAAAAAGTCTGGAATTCATGAACAATAAAGGTGTAATCAATCCTAGAAGTGGTAAACATTATAGCGTATATTCTATCTGGAGAGCTTCTATGATGTGGGTAATTGAAAATCCAGATGAAGCTAGAGAATATTATATCAAAGAAGGTGCTATATTCTCTGATACTGAATGGGATGAGTTTATTGTAAAAAAGGCTTGTCATTTATATGGGTATTCCAAAAACAGAATTATTAGTTGGGTAAAGAGACATGGATTTGAGAACTATGACTACATCTATGAACAGAAAACAGGTGTTAGCAAAGTTTCGTAATCGGTGTATACTTTGCGGAAGAAAAACTAATATTCTTCACGAAATAATTCCGAAGTCTCAGCTACCTAAAGACTGGAAAAGGAAAGGCAATAGAGTGCCTCTCTGTATGTTCTGTCATGGCAGAGTTCACAGAGATGGTGCAGCATTGTGGGTAGATAGACTTTCAGAGAGGAGAAACAGAATTTTAGATGCCGTTAAAAGCCCCTAGAGGAAGAACAGCTAAATTTGATAAGAACTATGTAGAAAAGCTCTTTGGTATTTGGTACGAAAAGGGCAAGCCTGGACGTTTGAGGCTTAGAAATATGATTCCAGAGGATGATGATGGTTATCTTCCTAGCGAGTCTGTTTTAGATATTTGGATTGCAAGTTGGAGAGAAAGGGCTGCCATTCTGGACGAGCAGGTTAGATTGCAGATGGATGCCCAGATGGTAAAAGAAAAGGTCGAAATGCTTAATCGCCACGCTGATACTGGTGTGCAGATGCAAAACCTGGGCTTGAACTATCTTGAAGAACATCCAGACGAGTCAAACTCTAGTACCGCTGTTAGATTACTGGTTGAGGGTATAAACATAGAGCAGGGAAGCAGAGGAATTGGTACTGCGCTGAAGAAGATGATGAATATGGACAATTCCGAGTTGGTTGATGAGATTTCTGCTATACTTGAAGCTGGAAATGTGACTATTTCTAAGATTGAGGAGTAGAAAACACCGTGTCATTTGATGTAACATCTTCTCATATTGAAGAAGAGAAGGCAAAGAGGCTCAAAGCTTTATTAGCGGAAGCAGAAGCTAGGGGAATAGATTTAAAGCACGAAATACGGGAAAAGAATATAAAATCTGCAAGGACAATAGCTCGTTGGCCTTTGGATGATAATGGATATTTCCGTAGGGAAGCCCATGAACTGGGCGGACGCCACCGACGAGACCGCCTTCGAGATCCTGGAGTGGCTGCGCGAGCGCGTCTCCCATATCAAGATGCCGCGCTCCCTGGACTTTCACCCCAAGCTGCCGCGCATGGACAACGGCAAGTTGTACAAGCGCCGCCTGGTGGATGAGTACCGCGGCGGCACCCGCGCCGACGACAAGCCCGCGCCCGGCGACCAGCCCGACGGCTAGGGCCGGGGCACAGCCTGCCCGGCGCTGGTTGTGGTGCTGTCGCGGCCGGCCCTGACTCTGCCGAGTGGCAGGTAAAGAACGGGTACCACGAACAGCGTAAACAGTGTTCCCACCATCATCCCCGCGGTGATCATCAGGCCTATGCTGAAGCGTGCCTCGGCACCGGCCCCGGATGCGATCAGCAGCGGCACCACCCCTAGTACGGTGGCAGCGGTCGTCATCAGAATAGGGCGCAGGCGCAGCGAAGCGGACTCCAACACCGCCTCCCGGCGTGTCAGGCCCTCGCTTACCCTGTGATTGGCAAAGTCCACGATCAATATCCCGTGCTTGCTGATCAGGCCGATGAAGGTAAGCAGGCCCACCTGGGTGTAGATGTTGAGTGTCGCCACACCCAGGGCGATGGGTACGATCGCGCCGAAAATAGACAGCGGTACCGTCACCAGTACCACCAGCGGATCCCGGAAACTATTAAACTGGGCTGCCAGCACCAGGTAAATAAGCAGCATGGACAGACTGAACAGGATGGGGAAGGATGCGCTCTCCTGGATAAACCGACGCGAGCTGCCCGTGTAGCCATCGCGAAAAGAGAGCGGGGCTATCCTTGCCAACTCCTGCCGCAGAAAGGCCAGCCCGGCCCCCACGCTATTGGGTGGCATCATCATGCCCTCCAGGGTGGTGCTGTTCATCTGCTGGTACTGGCTGCGCAGATTGGGCTCCACCGTCGATGACAGTGAGATCACCGTAGACATCGGTACCAGGTCACCGTTGCTGGTGCGCAGGTAATAGTCGTCGAGTGCTCGGCTGGTCAGGCGGAAGCCCGACTGGGCCTGCGAGATGACCTTGTAACTGCGTCCCTCCAGCGTAAAGCGATTGGTTGGCGACTCTCCGAGCATGGTTGACAGGGTCTGGCCGATGTCCTCGGCGCTGATACCCAATCGGGCGGCCCGCTCGCGGTCTATTTCAACCTGTATCTCAGGGCGGTCGAATTGCAGGCTCTGGGTAATGAAGATAAACAGGCCCGACTGGCGCGCTGCCGCCAGCAATTCCTCGCCTACTTGCTGCACCTGCTGGTAGTCAGCGGTAGATGCGACCACGAAGCTGACCGGCAAGCCGGCGTCGGATCCGGGCAGGGGTGGGGAGCCGAAGGTAAAGATTTCCAGGCCCGCCACCCCATTCAGTTTTTCCTGTAGTTCGGCCTGCACCGCATCCTGGCTGCGCTGCCGTTGCTGCCAGGGGAGCAGGGTCAGCCCACCCAGTACGAAGCTGCCGTCGGCCACCTGCCAGGAGTGGCTGGCCTCGGGTATCTCGCGCCACAGGCTGACAATCTGGTCGAGAAAATAGCTGGTGTAGTCAATATTGGCGTAGGGGGGGGGGTTCGACATGATGTAGAGCTCGCCGCTGTCTTCCTGCGGCGCCAGCTCACGCTGTGACAGGCTGAACAGCACCGGAATGCTGGCGAAAATGGCGCAGCCGAACAGCAGTACGGCACCGCGATTATCGAGGCACTTGCCAAGCAGGCGACGGTAGCTGCCGATGCTGCGTTCGAATTGCTCATCCAGCCAATCGGCGAAGCGTCCCTGGTCCTGGTGTGCGGTCAGGACCCGGGAGCACATCATGGGGCTCAGGGTTAGCGCCACCAGGCCGGACATCAGCACCGCGCCCGCCAGGGTCAGGGCGAACTCGCTGAACAGGGCACCCGTCAGGCCGCCGATAAAGGCGATAGGGGCGTATACCGCAGCCAGGGTCAGGGTCATGGCGACTACTGGCCAAGCCACCTCCCTGGCACCCAGCAGCGCGGCATCCAGCGGGCTGGCGCCCTCCTCAATGTGCCGGTGTACGTTCTCCACCACGACGATGGCGTCGTCCACCACCAGCCCTATGGCGATAACCATGGCCAGCAGAGTCAGCAGGTTGAGGCTGAATCCCAGCATCAGCACCAGGAAGAGCACCCCTGTCAGCGACAGGGGTATAGTCACCAGCGGTATCAGCACCACCCGCAGCGACCCCAGGAACAGGAAAATAACCAGCACCACGATGAGCGCGGCCTCCACCAGCGTGGTGGCGACTTCCTTCAGTGCCGCCTCGATAGCCAGGGTGGAGTCCCAACTGGCCTGCAGTTCCATATCCGCAGGCAGGCTGGCACTTATGCGAGGCATGGCCGCCTTGACGGCCCGGGCGACCTCCAGGGGGTTGGCTTCGGGGGAGGGTGTGACGGCGATGTAGACCGCGGGATAACCGCTCGAGTAGGAGCGGAACTCGGAGTTTTCCGTGCCCAATTCCACGTCGGCGACATCGCCCAGACGCACCCGTCGATCACCGACCTGTCTCACGGTGAGCGCCTTGAAAGCCTCGGGAGTCTGCATGTCAGTGCGGGCATCCACCTCGACCCGGATCAGCCGGCCCTGGGTGCTGCCGGTGGCGGAAATATAATTGTCGCGGCGAATGGCGTCGCCGATGTCCGCCGCGGTTACTCCCAGGGCCGCCATCCGCACCGGGTCCAGCCAGACTCGCATGGCCAGGTAATTGCTGCCGATGATCTGGGCGCTGCCCATGCCCTCGATGGTGGCGAGTTCTGGTTGTACATTGCGCAGCAGGTAATCGCTTATCTGGCCTATGCTCATCTGGTCGCTGGCAAAACCCAGGTACATGAGGGCGTCGCCGCCAACCCCGGTGGACACCACCGGGTCCTCGATCTCTGCCGGCAGCTCCGCGCGGGTTTCGTTGACCTTGGCGATGACCTCCGCCAGCACGTCGCTACTGTTTTCACCCAGGCGCACATGCACCTTGATCTCGGAGTAGGAAGGCTCGCTGAGCGCCGTCATGTACTCCACACCGCGCGCGCCGGCGATGTTCACCTGCAGGGGTGTGGTGACGAAGCCTTCGACAGTGCGGGCACTGGCGCCCTCATAAACAGTGTAGACAGTGATGACGCTGCGCTGCAGCTCGGGGAATTCCCTGACGGTGAGGCTTCCCGCGGATGACAGCCCCAGCAGCAACAGCAGACTGCTGATGACGATGGCCAGTACGGGTCGCCTGATAAAAATGTCAGTGAACGGCACTCAGCCCTCGTCATTCATTTGTCAGAGGCCTTCCAGTTCCACGCTGTCATCGATGATGACATGGGTGCCGCGAGACAACTTGTTCTGGCCTGAGCTGGCAACCACTGCACCTGCTTCCAGGCCGTTCAGAATCGCAATTTGGCCATCCCGCACAGCCCCGGTCGTGACTACCCGTGGTGTGGCCACTATTGCGTCGCCACTTCGCTCCAGCACCCAAATGATATTGCCCTGCAGTGAGTAGGTCACCGCGGTTTCCGGCAGGGTAACCAGAGAGCGGGAATCACCCAGGTCCAGCGTCAGTTGCGCAAACATACCCGGCAGCAGCCCGCTGTCCGGTTCCAGGGTAGCTCGAAGCAGCAGGTTGCGGGTGTCGGCATCTGCCCTGGAGTCTATGGCCTGCAGGGTGGCGGCAAAGACCCGTTTCGGCAGGGCATCCACCCGCACCGCGACGGACTGGCCCAGGCGCAGCAGCGGATAATGGCGAGCCGGTACCGTGAAATCGATTTCCAGGGCGCTCAGGTCCTGCAGCGCGGTGACGGGGTCCCCGGGTTGCAGGTAGCTGCCGACCCGCACATGCACGATACCGATGGTGCCGGCAAAAGGGGCCCTGATGCGTTTGTTGTTCAGGAGTGCTTCAGTTTCCGCCAGTTGGGCTATGGCGCTGTCAAGGTCGGCCCTGGAGCGGTCATACTGGCTCTGGGGGATGGACTTTTGCTTGATCAGCTGCTGGTCCCTGTCGAACAGCAGGCGCGCCAGTTCCAGCGCGGCTTGCTGGTTTTCGCGGCTGGCCTGCTCCACGCTGTCGTTGAGGGTGACCAGCAGGTCCCCCCGCTGTACGCGATCGCCGGAGGCGACATCCACTGCGATCACCGCGCCACTGGTCTCGCTGCTCAGTTCGACCCCGCGTACGGCGCGCAGGGTGCCGATGGCGGCCAGCTCGGAATGCCATTCCTGCAGTTGCGCGGTTGCCGCGCTCACGGTGACCGCCGGCGCGCTGAAGTCCATGCTGGAGAGTGCCGAGAACTGGCGGAACAGGTAGCCCCCGATGCCGCTGAATATCACCAGCAGCAGCAGGATAACCATAAGATATGCGCGCAAACCCGTGCCTCCCCAATGTGGGCGGTAGAGCTGATCCGAAGTGTGCGGATTCTAGGCGTTTTGTGCGTGCTGCGCACGCTGTTGCAATTGCCCCAAATTTGGTAGTGTGGTCGGGTTTCCCTGCGAGCTGGAGGTAAGAGAGTGGTCAAATCGGGCAAACTGAAAAAGTTGCAGCGCAAGATGGACAAGGCCACCAGCTACGAGGAGTGGCGCGAGGCCGCAATAGCGCACGACGAACTCTCGGGCAAGCGACGCTGGCGGGAAATAGACCAGACCACCCAGTACGACTATGCCCAGATCCGCCTGCGGCTGGATCGCATCCGCAGCCTGCGGGCGCGGCACGATCATCACGGCCTGCTGTTCACGCTCAACGAAGGGATACATGGCAACATGGGCGGGATGGGCCGCAGCAGCCTGTATCGCCGCTCCAAGTTCGGCACCAAACGCCTCATAGAGCAATACATCGAAGAGGTAGACGACGCCCTGCGCTACCTGGCGGAACTGGACAGCGATGAAATCACTCCACAGCAGAAGCTGGAGTTCTTCTACCGGGCTAACGTCTGTTTCGGGCGTTCCGCGCTGATGCTCAGCGGCGGCGGCGTGCTGGGTTTCTATCACCTTGGCGTGGTCAAGACACTGCTGGAGCAGGGGCTGCTGCCGCGGGTGATCTCCGGTTCCAGCGCGGGATCCCTGGTGGCGGGGGTGGTGGGCACTCACACGGAAAAGGAACTGGAGCGTTTTTATCGCCCCGAGAATGTGTTGTTCGAGGCGGAGCGCGAGGCCAGCGTTTTTTCCCGGATGTTTTTCGGTTCCAATCCGCAGATTGATGTGGGCGACCTGGAGCGCCTGATCGCGCGCATGATCCCGGACGTGACCTTCCAGGAGGCCTACGACAAAACCGGCCGCCAGATCAGCGTTACCGTGGCGCCGGCGGAAACCCACCAGCGCTCGCGCCTGCTGAACGCGATCACTTCACCCAACGTGTACGTGCGCTCCGCGGTGATGGCGTCCTGCGCCGTGCCGGGGGTATTTCCCCCGGTGATGCTGATGGCCAAGAACGTGCACGGCGAGGCGCAGCCCTACCTGCCCACCCGCAAGTGGGTTGACGGTTCCATCGCCGATGACCTGCCTGCGAAACGCCTGTCCCGCCTGTACAGCACCAACCACTACATTGTCAGCATGGTAAATCCCATTGCCATTCCCTTTATCCGCAAGGAGGGCAGCCGCAGCGCTATGGGCTCCGCACTGGGCACGTTAGGTGTCGGCATGGGCCGGGAATTGCTGAATTTCTACCGCGGCGTGGCCCAGCGGGAGGGCGACAACTGGCCGCGCTTCAATTTGCTGATGAACAGTATCCACGCCCTGATGGACCAGGAGTACAGCGGCGATATCAACATCGTACCCAGCTTCCGATGGTACAACCCGGCGAAGATACTCTCACACCTGTCGGAGAAGGACCTGATCGCCCTGATGGAGGGCGGCGCGCACTCCACCTACCCCAGTGTCGAGGCCATCCGCATCTGCACCAGGATCAGTCGCACCATGGAGGAGTTGCTGCTGCGTTTCGAAGTCGGCGACCTGCGCCCCGACCAGTCCGAGTTTCATCGCCCCCGGGCCTCGCGCCGGCGGCCGCCCCCCACCGAGGCTGAGCGCCAGGCGCTGGCAGAGCGGGCGCAGCCGGCCCCCGGGGAAAAGAAAGTGGCGCGGCAACGGCCAGTGGCCAGGAGCAAGCCCGCGGCCAGTAAAAAGCCTGCTGCGAAAAAGAAACCCGCGACCCGGAAAAAGCCGGCGGCGAAGAAAAAAGTGGCCGCCGCCAGCCCGACTGACACCACCTGACAGGGGGCACAGCCACGCGCCGGTCACTCCTCAGATAAGGCTGGCGCCCATCTCGGCGAGCGGGATGACGGCGTCGCCGCGACTGTCGGCCTCGGCGCTGGAGGCAGTGCCAATCTGGGCGCGTTTGACGATACCCTGGCAGATTGCCGCGAGACGGAACAGCGAAAACACAATGTAGAAGTTCCAGTTTTCGATGTCGTCGCGCCCGGTGCGTTCGCAGTAGCGTGCGATGTATTCCTCGTCGCTGGGAATCCCCAGTGATTTTCGATCCACGCCGGCCAGCCCCTTGATACCGCCCTCTCGGGGCAGCATCCAGGCCATGCACTGGTTGGCCAAGTCCGCCAGCGGATGACCCAGGGTAGACAGTTCCCAGTCCAGCAAGGCGATGACATGCGGCTCGGTGGCGTGGAACATCATATTGTCCAACCGGTAGTCGCCGTGTACCAGGCTTACCACGCCATCGTCTTCGGGCATGTTCTCCACCAGCCAGGGGATGAGACGCTCCATGGCTTCGATACGCTGGGTCTCGGAGGCGCGATATTGCTTGGTCCACCGGTCTGTCTGGCGGGCGAAGTAGTTTCCCGGGCGACCGTAGTCACTGAGGCCGACTGCGTCCACGTCCACACTGTGCAGTGCCGCCATGGTCTGGTTCATGGCGTCGTAGATGGCGGCGCGCTCGGCGTTATCCTTTGCCTCGGGTACCAGCGGATCCCACAGGATGCGGCCTTCCATGTACTCCATGACGTAGAACTTGGATCCGATAACGCTCTCGTCCTCGCACAGCAGGTAGGTGCGCGGCACGGGAACGTCGGTGTCCTGCAGGGCGGTGATTACCCGGTACTCCCTGTCCACCGCATGCGCTGACTTCAGCAATTCTCCCGGCGGTTTACGCCGCAGGACATAGGATTTGCCCCCGGCGGTCAGCTTGAAGGTCGGATTGGATTGTCCTCCCTCGAACTTGTCGGCGCTCAATGTGCCGCTGAATCCGTCTATATGCCTGGCGAGATACGCGCCCAGGCTGGCCGTGTCGAGTTGCTGTGTGCTCATGGTGATATTTTCATACTCCCCGGAAAATGTGGGGAACAAATGTACAGCAAGCGGGCCGCAACGGGAAATATTTGAGTGCCGCGCCGCTGGGCGTTATCCTGCTGCCAGATCGGCCCCGTGGGAGGGCGCCGGCGAGGACCAGCGGACGGGGTGAGAGTTTCTTGGTAGAGCCTATCGGCCAGCTACAGCAGCGACAGGTGTTGGCGGCGACGGAAGCCCTGGTGCTGCGTTCAGAACAGTTGTATGACCGCCCCTTCGAACGCGTACCTGTGCTATTCGACCTGCGAGGGCGGGCGGCGGGTATGTTCAAGGTAGTCGGGCGCCGCCGCTGGATCCGCTATAACCCGTGGATATTTTCCAAGTATTTCGAGGAAAACCTGCGCGATACGGTACCCCACGAGGTCGCTCATTTCGTGGTGCATGAGCTGTATGGCTCCCGGGGCATCAAACCGCACGGCGCCCAGTGGCAGGCTGTCATGCAGCGTTTTGGCGCCGCTGCCGAGGTCACCTTCGACCTGGACCTGGACGGTATTCCGCGGCGGCGGCAACGCACTCATCCCTATCGCTGCGATTGTCGCCTGCACCAGGTGTCCAGCACCCGCCACAACCGGGTGCAGCGCAATAGCGGGCGCTACCATTGCCGGGCCTGCGGCGGCAACCTGGTTTACGCCGGCTGACTCAGACGTCCAGCGCGAGTTCCACGCCGCTGTACAGGTTCTGGTCTTCCGCGAGGTCGGCCTGACCGATGGCGGCGCGGCTGGGATCCAGGCCCTTGTCATTGACCAGGTAGGTTTTCACCGCCACAGCCCTGGCCTGGGCCAGCTCCAGCAGCGCACTGTCGGGGAGGGAAACCTGTTTGACCAGCGCCAGGTACTGCTCGCGCACACTGAGTTCACCCGGTTCTCCCGCCATCTCCCGGTAGCGTTCATTGATCGCCGCTTCCCAGGCGGGTGCCTTGTCGGCCAGTTCTTGCGGTGACAGTCCCGCGGCCACCAGTTCGCTTCCCAGGATGTTTTTCTGCAGGCGCTCGCGGTCGGCGTCCAGCTGCAGGCGACCGACGATGCTCAGCCCCAGTTCCGGTCGCTGTGACAGGGCGGTACTGAGATCATCCAGCTTGCCCCGGGTGGCATCCGTGAGTTCAGCGGAACCGGATTTGAAGTTCAGGCGCTGCAGGTCTTCCTCACTGTCCACCAACCCCGCCAGCAGGTTGAAGGGTGCGGTGACCGCCTTGGTTATCAGGTTGACAAGAGCTCCCCACAATACGCTGCCGACGCTGAACTCGGGATCGTTGACGTCGCCGCTGACCGGGATGTCCATGTCGATTACACCCTGGCTGTCGGTCAACAGTGCCAGTGCCAGTTCCAGCGGCAGGTCGGCGGCCTGTTCACTCTCTATTTTCTGCCCCAGTTCCATCTGGTGAATCACGATCTTGTTGCGACCATCCAGCTTGTCGTCCCTGAGACCGTAGTTCAGGTCCAGGTCGAGCACCCCCTGCTTGATGGCGTAGCCGGCATAGGTGCCGGCGTAGGGACTGAGCAGCGCCATGTCGACACCTTTGAAGACCAGCGCCAGGTCCAGGGCCGGCGGCGTCAGCAGGGGCTCGGCGGTACCCTTGAGGGTCACCGGGGCGTAACCGTCCACGGAGCCCTTGATATCCACTTTGGTCGGCGAGTCAGGCTGGCTGCTGAGGCCGTCGATATCTCCGTTGATATCGCCTATGACCGTGCGAAAGCTGATGGGCAGCGATTCGTCCATGAAGTCGATTTCGCTGTCGGTAATGTGGATCCGGGGCACGCTGACCGCCCAGGGCGGCGTCTCCTCCTCGGGGGCGCTGGCCTGGGCCTGCTCCATGTCGGTTGCGCCGCTGTCGGTCTGCTCCCCGGTCTCGGTCGCCAGCTCTGCCTCCCAGGCGTTCTGGGCGTTGATGGAGCCATCCTCGTTGATGTGAATGCGGCCGATGTAGTTGTCGATGGAGAGCTTCTCCAGCCTGACGCTGCGCTGGTCCAGGTCGACGGCCAGTTTGTCCCAGCGCACTGTCTCCCAGGAGGTCAGCGATTGTTCCGCCCCCTCCAGTTGGCCGGAAAATGCCGTGATGGCGCCGCTGGCGTTGATCTGGCCCGGCGCGAACCCGGCGAGGCTCACATCACCCGCCAGCCGGAACTGGCCGCTGGTTATTTTCGCCTTCAGGGGAGTGGGCAGATTGGGGTTGAACCAGGGCAGCGGCAGGGCCTCCAGCTTGTAGTTCAGCTGGCCGCTACCCGATCCCAGGTCCAGGGTGCCGTCCACGGTGGCCGAGGTCTCACCGTTGATGGTCAGGGCCAGGCTGAGGTCGCTGTCGCCAGCCAGGGGCCAGTTGAGGGCGGTGGCTGAAGCGGAGATGGGCAGCACCTCCAGCCTGGCCGGGTCGGTGAACTCGGAGCGCCAGTGCAGTTCACTGTCGGCGACCTGCAGGCGCTTGAGCTGTGCGGTCCAGCCCGCATCGTCAGACTGCCCCTCCGGGGCGGGGTCCGGGCTGTCGCCGGCGGGTAGATTGACGGCGAACAGGCGGGTCAGGCTGGTTTCGCTGCCCTCGCTCCAGCCCCTGACGGCCAGCTCGGCGATCTCCAGGCCGTCTATGTCCAGGTGCTGTTTGCCGCTGTCCAGGGCAATGCCTGACAGCGCCAGGTTGCCAAGACTGACACGGGTGTCCGCCGGGGCGTCCGCGGCCTTGGGCTGGATATCGACGCTGGCTATGTTGACCTCGCCATCGTTTATCCGGTAGGCCAGCTGCTCCTGCCATTCGAGTACGTAGTGGCCGCCGATGCTGAGGTCCCCCGACCGCACTTCAAAAGCAACCCAGGGTTCCAGCAGGCGCCAGAGTTGCGGCATGTGCAGGGTCACCAGCCTGAGGGTGCCCTCGCTGCGGCCGCGGGGAATGGATATCTCCCCCTCCCAGTGCACTGCACCGCCGTCCTCGCCGTAGGCGTCCAGGCGGTAGGGCTTACCTTCCTCCAGCACGGTGGACAGCCCCTGCACGTTGATGGCGATATTATCCAGCTGGGTGCTGAAGGGTTCTCCCTGGCCGCGCTGGAAAACATGAGCTGCCGGGCCTGGAAATCCAGCTGGTCGATGGTAATGCCGGGGATTTCCGTGGGCTCCGCGGGCGGGGCATCGGGGTCCTCGGGGGGAATCAGGTCGTCGAAGTTGAAGCCGCCGTCAGGCCCCTGCTTGATGTCCACCAGCAGCCCCAGCACGGCGACCCGGTCGAACACGATGCCGGGACGCCAGATACTGGCGAGGGAGAGGTTGACGCTGGCGCTGTCCAGGCTGACGAAGGGGCTGCCGTCGCGGTCGGGCAGCGCCAGATTGCGGGCCTCCAGGCTGAGTGTGAAGGGGTTGAACAGGATGAAGTCGGCGTGCAGGTCCCGGCCCAGGTAGTCCTTGACGTACTTGGCGGGTAGGAAATACAGGGCCGGGGTGACGACCAGTAGCACCAGTCCCAGGTAAACCAGGTAGATAATAGCGAGAATGCGGATAATCTTGCGCACGAGTACTTCCTTGCCAGCGTTCAACCCAAAGACTATAGCTAAAACAGGGCGGGTTGTGGGGGCTGGGCATTGATATTTGTACGTCCGCTGGCTCGGGGCGGCTCACAAGCCCTTGCGGTAGGTGTAGGGGGTTACCCCGGTCCAGCCCTTGAACGCCCTGATGAAGGCGCTGGACTCGGAGAAGCCGGCGCGGTGGGCGATCTCCTCGATACTCAGGCCCTGCTTGCCCAGGAAATGCAGGGAGGTGTCCCGGCGCAGCCGCGTCTTGATGTCCTTGTAGCTGGTTCCCTCCGCCGACAGGCGCCGCCGCAGAGTCTGCGGGTGCATCTCCAGCAGCTGCGCCACCTCCCGCAGTTCCGGCAACTGGCCCATGTTCTGGCGCAGCAGGTCTCTCACCCGGGCGGTCCAGCTGTGGCGGGCATAGTCCTGGGTGAGCATGAACAGCACAGGGTGGCGCAGGTAGTGCCGCAGCGACGCCTCGCCCTGTTGCAGCGGCTGCTGCAGCAGGCTTGAGGCCAGTAGCAGGCTGGCCGATGGCTGGTCAAAATGCACCGGGTTGCGCAGGAATACCTGCTGGTACTCGGCGGGGCGTGCCGCGGCGGGGCCGATCAGGTCGACCCGCAGCAGGGGCAGGTGTTCCTGCACCAGCCAGCTGCAAAAACGATGGGCATTGTAGAGAAACATTTCGCTGCCATAGGCGCCGCGATCGGTCTGCCCCGGGCTGGGCTGCAGGCGCAGCCGGGTAGCGTCGTCATCCTCTTCCAGCAGTGGCTCCAGGCCCGATTCGAACAGCTGGAAGAAGCGGCAGAAACGGCTCATCGCCTGTCCCAGGCTGGCGCTGCCGATGACTGCGTGGCACATCATCGACCAGCTGCCTATGGGCATGCGCCGCGGCGCATAGCCGAGGGTTTCGTCCTGCATCGCCAGCATGGTGCTGACCTGCAGGTCGGCGAAACGCTCCACCGATATGCGCGCGTCGTCCTCCATCAGCAGGCGGGGGGAAATGCGGTTCTTGCGCAGCAGCGCTACCGGGTCCAGCCCGGTGTTCACGCTGTGGCGGAGCACCGCCCGCGCAAAATGGACAGAGACTGACAGGTTGCGCATCAGGTCATGGTATTCCGGCTGGCACTGTTACTGAGGTGGACGCGCCGCGGTTCCACCGAGGCCACCCGGTTGCGTCCCCCGTGCTTGGCCAGGTAGAGGGCCCGCTCGGCCTCCAGGGTGAGACTGTCGAGGTCCACGTGGCCGTTGCTGCTGGCGACCCCGAGGCTGATGGTCACGGCGATGCGCTGGAAGTCCACCAGCAGCGGCCGCTCGCCCACCGCCTGGCGGATGCGCTCGGCCAGCACACGCGCTGCGGTGAGATCGGTGTCAGGCAGTATGACCAGGAACTCCTCGCCCCCGGTACGGGCGATTACATCGCTGGAGCGGCAGGCGCGTGAAATGACATCCGCGACCAGGCGGATCACATGGTCACCCATCTCGTTGCCGAAACTGTCGTTGACCTGCTTGAAGTGGTCGATGTCCACCATGATGGCGGAAGTCGGCAGGTCGTGGCGCTGGGCGTGGGCCATGCTCACCTGCAGGGCGTCCTCCAGTCCGCGCCGGTTGAGCAGGCGGGTCAGGGTGTCCTCCGTCGCCAGGTGGGAGAGGTGCTGCTGGTACTCGATGAGCACGCTGGCAAGAAAGCCCATGACGATCAGGGTATAGGCCGACGGTATGAGCGCCGAAAGCGATGCTTTCGGCCCTGGGGCTGTTGGACTCCGCCAGCACGTAGTAGCTGCGCGACCGGCATCGCGATGGTCATCAGCAGGGCGGCGCTGGCGATAATCCCATCGCCGACATTGCGCTGACGCCAACCCCGCCAGCCGCAGAGTAGCCCCGCCGCGGCAAAGAACAGCGCCAACCCCAGTGCCTCGACCAGGAACATGGTTTTCGCGGGGAGGAAGAACACGCACAGGCAGGCCGCCAGGCACAGCGCCCCCAGCAGGGCCCGCGCGGCCACGATGCCGCCGCGTTGCCCGGCGGCCATGAACAGGATAAAGCCGTTGAGGATGGCGATCACCGAGGGCAGGTCCACGCCCATCTCCACACCGGAATTCTGCTGCAGGGTCAGGGCAATCCAGCCCAGCAGCGAGGCCATGAAATACACGGTGTACAAGCCCAGTCCCGCCGGGGGTTTGCTGGACTCGGCCAGGGTGTAGACCACCAGCATCTGGGCGCAGGTTATCGCGAATATCAGGGCGAAATGCATATAAGCCCAGTTAATGGTGGAAATCTGCTCCATCCCGTTCCTTGTCGTCGCCCTGGTGCCGGCTGTCATTTTAAGTCAATTTTGGTGTCGGGGCAGGTCATTGTTAGCCCCCCCTGCGCCGGACCATACTGTGCGCCGCTTCGTACTAAGGAAGGGTGTGCACCATGCTGCAGCGAGAATTTACCGAAGAGCAGGTCATGTTCCGGGACGCCTATCGCAAGTTCCTGGCCCAGGAGATTGTGCCACACATGGAGGCCTGGCGTGAGGCCGGAATTGTCGACCGCGAGGCTTTTCGCAAGGCCGGTGAGCAGGGCTTTCTGATGGTCTGGCCGGCTGAGGAGTACGGCGGGATGGGCGATCCCGACTTTCGCTTCGAGCAGATCATCATCGAGGAAACCGCCTACGCCCGGGTCGGGGACTGGTACAACTCGCTGCACAGCCGGCTGGTGGGTCCCTACCTGACCCGCTTCGGCAACGAGGAACAGTGCCGGCGCTTCCTGCCGAAATGCGCCAGCGGCGAGTGCATCCTCGCCATTGCCATGACCGAGCCGGACGCCGGCAGCGACCTCGCCGGTATGCGCTCAAACGCCGTCGAGAAAGACGATCACTGGCTGTTGAACGGCTCCAAGACCTTTATTTCCAACGGCATCAACGCCGACCTGGTGGTGGTGGCGGCCAAGACCGATCCGGACAACAACCCCCACGCCATGACCCTGTTCCTCGTGGAGCGGGGCATGGAGGGGTTCGAACGCGGCCGCAACCTGAAAAAAATGGGCCTCAAGGCACAGGACACCGCCGAGCTGTTTTTCAACGACGTGAAAGTGCCCAAGGCGCAACGTCTTGGGAGAGCCCGGCAAGGGCTTTATCTACCTGATGCAGGGGCTTGCCGAAGAGCGCCTGATCGGGGCCGCCGGCTACCTGTCCGCCGCCCAGGTGTCCTGGGACCTCACCGCCGACTATGTGAAAGAGCGCAAGGCCTTTGGCAAGCCGCTGGCGGCCTTCCAGAACACCCAGTTCAAGCTCGCCGAGATGCGCACCGAGCTGGACCTCGCCCAGGTCTACGTCGACCAGTGCGTGCGCTCCTTCAACGCCGGCGCACCTGACCGCGGTGGACGCCGCCAAGGCCAAGCTGGTCACCAGCGAGTTGCAGGTGGCGGTCGCCGACCTCGGCGTGCAGTTGCACGGCGGCCACGGCTATATGGACGAGTACCCCATCAGCAGGCAGTATACCGACGCGAAGATTTCCACCATCTACGCGGGCAGTTCCGAGGTGATGAAGATTATCATCAGCCGGGATTGCCTGGGCGACGATTACGTGCCGTTCAACACCCGTAACTTTTAACCATCTCACGCCATCAGGAGCAACAACATGGATCTCGACAGAAAAGTAGCCAGTTGTCACCGGCGGCGCATCCGGCCTGGTCGGGCCACCGTGAAGCGCTTCGTCGCCAACGGCGCCAAAGCGGCGATCTTCGATATGAACGAAGACGAAGCCAACGACCTGGTCGACGAACTGGGCGAGGACAGGTCGATCTTCTGCAACGTCAACGTGACCGATGAAGAGTCCGTCAAGGCCGGCATCGCGGCGACCATGGAAGAGTTCGGCGCCATCCACATCTGCTGTAACTTCGCCGGCACCGGCAACGCCATGCGCACCATGGGCAAGAACGGCCCGTTCCCGCTGGACGCAGTTCAATCTGATTATCCAGATCAACCTGGTGGGCACCTTCAACGTGCTGCGCCTGTGCGCCGCAGAAGATGGCGAACAACGACGCGCTCAACAGGACGGCGGTCGCGGTGTGATCATCAATACCGCCTCGCGTCGCGGCCTACGAGGGCCAGATCGGCCAGGCGGCCTACTCCGCCTCCAAGGGCGGTGTTGTCGGTATGACCCTGCCCATGGCGCGCGACCTCGCCGCTGCTGGGTATCCGGGTCAACACCATCGTGCCGGGCCTGATCGCACACGCCCTTGATCGAGTGCCGCTGCCGGAGACAGGCCTACAAGTCGCTGGAGGCCAGCGTGCTGTTATCCGCACGCGTCTGGGCAAGCCGGACGAAATTGCGCACCTGGCGGTAGCTCATCGCTGAAAATGACTACGTCAATGGCGAGTGCATCCGCCTGGACGGCGCCATTCGCATGCAGCCGGCGTTCACGCGCAGGAGATCACTATGGGGCCATTGTAACGGTTATACCGTCATCGAGCTGGCGGGCATCGGCCCGGCGCCCATGGGCGGCATGATGCTGGCCGACATGGGCGCGGAGGTGATTCGCATTGACCGCGCCGCGGGTGCCAGTCGCCTGGTGATGAAGGATGTCAGTGCCCGCGGCAAGAAGTCCGTGGTGCTCAACCTGAAGGAAGCCGCGGGTATCGAGACCCTGCTGCGCATGGTCGAGAACGCCGACGTGCATTATCGATCCCTACCGCCCCGGCGTCTGTGAAAAGCTGGGCATCGGTCCCGAGGTCTGCCTGGCGCGCAACCCGAAACTGGTCTTCGCGCGCATGACGGGCTGGGGCCAGGAGGGCCCGCTGGCCCAGGCCGCCGGGCACGACATCAACTACATTTCCATTACCGGCGCGCTGTACGCCATGGGGCGCAAGGGCGAGAAGCCGGTGCCGCCGCTGAACCTGGTGGGCGATATGGGCGGCGGCGGCATGTTGCTGGTCAACGGCGTGCTCGCCGCGCTGCTGGAGACCGCCAACTCCGGCAAGGGCCAGGTCATCGACGCGGCCATGGTCGACGGCGCGGCCCAGCTGATGTGGATGTTCCACGGTTTCCAGGCCATGGGCATGTGGGACGCCACCCAGCGCGAGTCCAATATGCTGGATGGCGGCGCGCACTACTACGACACCTACGAGTGTGCCGACGGCCAGTACGTCTCCATCGGCTCGATCGAGCCGCAGTTCTACGCCCTGCTCAAGGAGCTGGCAGCCCTGCCTGAAGAAGACTTTGGCGACCAGAACAATGCGGCCCAGTGGCCCCAGATGAAAGAGAAACTCGCCGCCGTCATCAAGCAGAAAACCCAGGCCCAGTGGTGTGAGATCATGGAGGGCACGGATGTGTGTTTTGCCCCGGTGCTGTCCTTCATGGACGCCCCGGCCCATCCCGCCAATGTGGCCCGCGAGACCTATATCGAAGTGGATGGCATCACCCAGCCCGCACCCGCGCCGCGTTTCAGTCGCACGCCCTCGCAGGTGCGCCACGGGGGACACGACAGCGGCCAGGACACCGACGCGGTGCTGGCGGCGATGGGTTTTGGAGAGCTTGAGATCGCAGAACTGAAGCAGGCCGGTGCCATCGCCTGAATACTTTAATCCCGCATGGAGTGGACATGAGTAAATACCAGACAGTAGCAGTGGAGCGCCGCGGTAGCATCGCGGTAGTCACCCTCAATCGCCCGGACAGCCTCAACGCCTTCGATGCGGCATTGCGCCGGGAGCTGCTGCTTGCAGTGCGCGAGGTCAACGAGGACGAGGCAGTGCGGGTGGTGGTCCTGACCGGTGCAGGCCGGGCTTTCTGCGCCGGCGCCGACCTGGCGGAAACCGTGACCCAGCAGGAGCACTTCCGGGTCGAGGACCAGCTCAACGGCGAATACAAGCCCATCATGCTGGAGATCACCGGCGCCTCCAAGCCCTGGATCAGCGCTGTCAACGGCGCGGCGGCGGGGATAGGCAGTGCTTTTGCGATGGTCTGTGACCTGACCGTTATGGCGGAGGACGCGTATCTCTACCAGGCCTTTGCCGCGATCAGCCTGGTGCCGGATGGCGGCGCCACCTGGCACCTGGTGCGCACCATAGGCCGCAAACGTGCCTACGAGGTCATCGTGTCCGGGGAGAAGATACGCGCCCCGAAATGCCTGGACTGGGGTCTTTGCAACCGGGTCGCGCCCACCGACCGACTCATGGAAGAGGCGCTCGCCTGGGCGGAGGAACTGGCTAACAAGGCACCGCTGGCGCTGCGCTATTCCAAGCAGGCGGTTACCGAGGCCGTGGAGAATAATCTCGCGGACACCATTTCCGGTGAGGCGCGCCTGCAACATCTCTGCCTCACCAGCAGTGACGCGCAAGAGGGGGTGACGGCTTTCATGGAAAAGCGCGCCCCCAAGTGGCAGGGCAGGTAACCCGGCTGGGCAGCGGGCGAGGGCGCATGCGCTGTTGTATAGTAGCCGCTCCCGAATGGCCTGGAGCCTGGCATGACTGAAGACAACCGCCCGGAACTGCTGGCGCTGCGCGAGCGCCTGGCGCGCACCCTGGACGAACACCGAGTCGAGGCCAGGGACAAGCGGCACGCAAAAGGCTATCGCACCGCCAGGGAGAACGTGGCCCAGCTCGTCGACCCGGGCTCCTTCCTGGAATACGGCCAGTTGGCGGTGGCCGCCCAGCGCAGTCGGCGCGATTACCAGGAGCTGCAGTCCAGTACTGCCGGCGACGGCATCATCACCGGTACCTGCACCATCAACGCCAGGCAGGTGGGCGAAGGCCGTGCCCGGGCCGCCATCATCGTCAACGACTACTCGGTACTGGCCGGTACCCAGGGTTATTTCCACCACAAGAAGCTGGACCGCATCTGCGAACTCGCCCTGCAGCAGTCCCTGCCCCTGGTGATGTACACCGAGGGCGGCGGCGGGCGCCCCGGGGACACCGATGTCACCACCCAGATCGCCGGTCTCAATATCCCCTCCTTCGCCACCTGGGCCGCCCTGAGCGGCCGGGTACCGCGTATCGCCGTCAACAACGGCTATTGCTTCGCCGGCAACGCGGCGCTGTTCGGCTGCGCGGATTTCACCATCGCCACGCGCAACTCCTGGATAGGCATGGCCGGGCCCGCGATGATCGAGGGCGGCGGCCTGGGCAAGTTCGCCCCCACCGACATCGGGCCCATTGAAGTGCAGGAGCGCAACGGCGTGGTCGATATCGTGGCCGAGGATGAGGCCCATGCCACCGCCCTGGCGCGCCAGCTGCTGTCCTATTTCCAGGGCCCAGTGGTGGGCTGGAGCGCCGCGCCCCAGGAATTCCTGCGCGATGCCGTGCCGGTGGACAGGCGCTGGGCTTATCCGGTGCGGCGGATCATCGAAACCATTGCCGACACTGGCTCCTTTCTCGAACTGCAGCGCATTTACGGCAGGGGCGTGATCACCGGTTTCATGCACCTGGAGGGGCGCCCGCTTGCGGTGATCGCCAACGACTGCCAGCAACTGGGCGGCGCGGTGGATTCCGTAGCCGCGGACAAGGCCGCGCGGTTCCTGCAGATCTGCGACGCCCTGGGTCTGCCGGTGTTATCGCTCACCGACACGCCGGGTTTCATGGTGGGTCCCGACAGCGAGCGCCAGGGCGCGGTGCGCAGCATGTCCAGGCTGTTCCTGGCCGGCGCGGCCATGACCGTGCCGCTGGTGGCGATCTTCCTGCGCAAGGGCTACGGCCTGGGAGCCATGGCCATGACCGGCGGCAGTTTTGCCCGCCCGGTGTATGCCGCCTCGTGGCCGACCGGCGAATTCGGTGGCATGGGGCTGGAGGGCGCGGTCACCCTGGGGTTCAGGAAGGAACTCGACGCCGTGGCGGACCCGGCGGAGCGCGAGGCCCTGTTCCAGCAGCTGGTGCAGCGCATGTACGAAATTGGCAAGGCCACCGAGGCCGCCGCCCACCTGGAAATCGATGCGGTGATCGATCCGGCGGATACCCGCTCGGTGGTGCTGCGGGCCTTTGCGTCCGCCGGGGCCTGGTGACCCGGGCCTGTCCTGAACCTGATTATTCCTGGTATCAAAGAGGTAGTTTGCAATGAAAAATTTGTTTGATGTAGCCGGCAAAGTGGCGGTCGTTACCGGCGGCTCGCGTGGCATCGGCGCCATGATCGCCCGCGGTTTCGTGGAGAGCGGCGTGAAAACCTATATCACCGCCCGCAAGGAAGAGGAACTGCGGGCCACCGCGGCGGAACTGTCGCAACTGGGGCAGTGCATCGCGCTGCCCTCCAACCTGGGCGAGATGGAGGGGGTTGCGGCCTTTGCCGCCGCCATCCGTGAGCGCGAGCCGCAACTGCACATCCTGGTGAACAACGCCGGCGCGAGTTGGGGCGCCGGTATCGACGAGTTCCCGGAAAGCGGCTGGGACAAGGTGATGGACCTCAATGTCAAATCCCTGTTCTTCCTGACCCAGCAGTTGTTGCCGGCGCTGCGCAGTGCGGCGACTGCCGACGATCCCGCCCGGGTGATCAACATCGGCTCGGTAAATGGTCTCACCCATTCCCATATGAACAATTATTCCTACTCTGCCAGCAAGGCGGCGGTGCACCATCTCACCCGCCACCTGGGCGCCGACCTCGCCGCCGACAATATCAATGTCAACGCCATTGCCCCGGGTTTCTTCCCCAGCAAGATGACGGCCCATTTGTTGCCCCACGAGGCGGAACTGGCGAAGGAGATTCCCCGGGGCCGGCTGGGACGCGAGGAGGACGCCGCCGGCACCGCGATTTACCTCAGTTCCCGGGCCTCGGCCTGGGTAACCGGCAATATCATCTGCCTGGACGGTGGTCACGTGGCCGCCGCCTGAGGCGATGGACCAGCCGCAATTCCTGTCGCTGCCGGACGGCTCTCGCCTGGCGTACAGTCACCACGCCGGTAGCGGCCCCGGTATCCTGTTCTGCTCGGGTTTCAATTCCGACATGCAGGGTACCAAGGCCGTGGCCCTGGATGCCTGGTGCCGGGAGCAGGGCAGGCAGTTCACCCGCTTCGACTACTTCGGCCACGGCCGCTCCAGCGGTGCGGTGGAGGAGGGCTGCATCGGTCGCTGGCGGGACGACACCCTGGCAGTGCTGGATGCAGTCACCAGCGGTCCGCAGCTGCTGGTTGGCTCCTCCATGGGGGGCTGGATCATGCTGCTGGTGGCGCTGCAGCGACCGCAGCGCCTGTGCGGGCTGTTGGGCCTGGCAGCGGCCCCGGATTTCACCGCGCGCCTGGAAGCCTCCCTGAGCGCGCAGCAGCGACAGCAGCTGGCCGCCAGCGGCTACGCCGACCTGCCCAATTGTTACGATGACGGCCAGCCCTACCGCATCGGCCGGCATATGCTGGAGGAGGGGGCCGCGCACCTGGTGCTGGAGCGCGAAATACCTCTGCAGCTGCCGGTCCGGCTGATTCACGGCCAGCGCGACGAGGATGTCCACTGGGCGCTTTCCCTCACCCTGGCCCAACGCCTGCGCAGTGACGATGTAGAGGTGCAGCTGGTGAAAAACGGCGACCACCGGCTCTCCGAACCCGCCGACCTGCAGCGCCTGGTTCGCACCCTGCAGCAATTATTGCCGGACTGAATCCGGCGCCGGCAGGGACAGCGCTGTCGACGGCCCCCCACCCGGAGGCCCGCAAACCTTGCTCAAGTGGTAATAATCAGGCGCAGGGCCTGCAACTGTAAACTGGCGTGCTGGATATGCACGGCGCACTCGTCGATGCGGTGTTGCAGGAAGCTGATTTCCTCCTCCCGGATGGAGGGGTTCACCCTGCGCAGGGCGCGCAGCCGATCCAGCTCCTCGCCCAGCTCCAGGCGCATGGTGTGTTCGGCCTCCGCGACAATGCTGGCCAGCTGCTGCTCGGCGGCGGCGGTGGCCAGGCTCATCTTGGCCTCCACTTCCTGGTACACCTGCTTGATGATGGCCAGGGCCGTGGCCTTCTTGACGCTCTGGACCATTTCGTTCAGGCGGTCCTGGGGCAGCAGCGCCGCCAGGTCCTTACCCCTCGCGTCCACCAGCAGGCGCATCGGTGACAGGGGCAGGAAGCGCTCGACCTGCAGTGTCCGGGGGGCGATGCAATTCACGGTATAGAGCGCTTCCAGCAGCATGGTGCCCGGCGCCACCCCCTTCAGTTTGATGGTGCCGATGGCGGCGTTGCCCAGCTCCATGGTGTGCACCATTTCCATGGCCTCCAGGATCATGGGGTGCTCCCAGGTGGCGAATTCCATGTCCTCCCGGGCCAGCGCCTTGTCGCGATCGAAGGTCACCGTGGTGCCGTCTTCCTGCACGCCGGGGAAATGCCCGGTGAGCATGTGTTCGGAGGGGCGCAGGATGAGGGTCTGCTCGGAGTGGAATTCCTGGTCCACACCGAAGGCATCGCACAGGGCCTCCAGGTACCGCTCCAGGGTATCGCCCTGCTCGTTGTTCCCGATCTCCTCAATCAGCTCGGCGGCCAGCTCCGGCTTGCAGGAATTACGCTCCAGCAGCCGGTCCCGGCCCTCGCGCAGTTCCCGGCGGGTTTGCAGGGTGAACTCGGCGGTGGCCACCAGCAGTTCCTCAAATTCCGGGGTGCGCTGCTGTAACTGGGCAAGCAGCGGTTCCCGGAAGGTCTCGAAAATCATGTAGCCGGCGGAACAACTGTCCCTGAACAGGTCCAGGCCGCGGTTGTACCAGTCCAGCAGCGTCGCCTGCGCGCTGTCCTCCATAAACGGTACGTGAATCTCCACATCACGCCGCTGGCCTATGCGGTCCAGGCGGCCTATGCGCTGTTCCAGCAGGTCGGGATTCAGCGGCAGGTCGAAGAGGATGAGATGGTGGGCGAACTGGAAGTTGCGCCCCTCACTGCCGATCTCTGAGCAGACCAGGGTCTGGGCGCCATTGGTTTCATCGGCGAAGTAGGCAGCCGCCCGGTCCCGCTCGATGATGGACAGGCCCTCGTAAAAAGCGGCGGAGCGTATGCCGGCGCGCAGGTGCAGGCGATGTTCCAGCGCCACCGCGGTGCCCGCACTGGCGCAGATGACCAGTACCTTGGCCGGCCGCAAGTCTTTCAGGGTCTGCTCCAGCCAACTCACCCGCGGGTCGAATTCCAGCCAGGTCTCGTCGAGGTAGGGACGTTCCGGGTAGAGCCGCTCCTCTATGTCGGCGCTGCTGGCGTAGCGGTATTCCTCGGGGCAGGGCAATGGATAGCTGTGCAGCACCCGGTGGGGAAAACCGGCTACGGCTGCGCGGGTGTTGCGGAACAACACACGCCCGGTGCCGTGGCGATCGAGTATCTGTTCTATCAGTTCCTCTGTCGGGGCTTCGGGGTCCAGCCCGGCGGGCAGATCGGCGGGGCGTTCGCCCGCCTCCAGGGCGTCCGCCATTTCACTCCAGCGCCGGTACTGTTGTTCCTCGGCCTGGAAAACCGCCAGGTCGTGGAAGCGGGACGGGTCCAGCAGTCGCAGCCGCGCAAAATGACTGGCCTGGCCGATCTGCTCCGGCGTGGCAGTGAGCAGCAGCAGGCCGGCGCTGGCACTACCCAGGGCCTCGATGAAGCGGTAGTCGTCGCCGACCCCCTCGATGGACCAATGCAGGTGGTGGGCCTCGTCCACGGCCACCAGGTCCCACTCCGCTGCCAGTGCCTGGGCGCGGGCCGCCGGGTCGGCGCTGAACAGGTCCATGGGGCACAGCACCAGCTGTTCGCTGTCGAAGGGGTTGCCATCGGGTGACTGTTGCAGACGCTCGGCGTCGAACAGCGCAAAGCGGAGGTTGAAGCGGCGCAGCATTTCCACCAGCCACTGGTGCAGCAGGCTCGGCGGCACGATTACCAGGATGCGCGAGGCCCGCCCCGTCAGCAGCTGCTGGTGCATGATCATGCCGGCCTCGATGGTCTTGCCCAGGCCCACCTCGTCCGCCAGCAGTACCCGCGGCGCATGCCGCTGCCCCACCTCATTGGCGATGTACACCTGGTGCGGCAGCAGGCTGGTGCGAGACCCCATCAGGCCGCGGGCCGGCGAGCGCTGCAGGCGATCACTGTGCCCGAAGGTGGCGACCCGCAGGGCGAAGTCGGCGTTGCTGTCGAAATGGCCATTGAGGAGGCGCTGTTGCGGCGTGGTCAACTGCACGAAGGCGTCCAGTTCCAGCTCGGAAATGGTCCGCTCGACATCGTGGTGGTCAGTGCCGGTGTACAGCAGCAGGCCCTGCTGCTCGTTCACTTCCGTCACCAGCAGCTCCACCTTGTCTACCGTCGAGATACGGTCTCCCACCTTGAAGCGCAGCCTGCTGAGGGGGGCGCTTTCCATGGCGTAGGTGCGCTCTTCCTCCACGGCGGGGAAGGCCAGGGTGACGCGGCGGCCATCCAGTTCGACCACGACTCCCAGCCCCAGCTGGGCATCGGCATGACTCACCCAGCGCTGCCCTATAAGGTATTCCATCAGCTGCGGGCTCCAAAAAACAGCTCCATACTGTTGCGGTGTATCTGCGCCAGCATGGGCTCCAGTTCCAGTTGTTTAACCTCGGCCACCCGCTCCGCTATGAAAGGCAGGTAGTAAGGGGCGTTGGGCCTGCCACGATAGGGAACCGGTGTCAGGTAGGGCGCGTCGGTTTCCAGCAGTACCTGCTCCAGAGGGGTGGCCGCGATCACCGCGCGCACATTGTCGGCGCGATTGAACGTGGCGATGCCGTTGAAGCCCAGCATGAAACCCTCCGCCAGGCAAAATTCCGCCAGCGCCAGGCTGGAGGTGAAACTGTGGATGACGCCCTTGCGCCGCAGGCGGGGTGCGAAGGCCTGCAGGATGGTACGGGTGTCCTCATCCGCCTCGCGGGTGTGGATGACCACGGGCATATCCAGATCTACGGCGATTTGCAGTTGTTCCTCGAAGGCGGCCCGTTGCCGGTCGCGATCGGCGTGATCATAGTAGTAGTCCAGCCCTATCTCGCCGATAGCGACAATCCGCTCGTCCTGTGCGTGCTGGCAGATCAGCGCGGCCACCGCGTCGCTGAAACTGTCGGCCTCGTGGGGGTGTATGCCCTGTGTGCCCCAGATGCACGTGCCGACCCGGGTCAAGTGCAGGACACGCTGCAGATTGCCCGGGGCGACGGCAATCGTGATGATGCGCTCTATGCCCACCGCCGCAGACTGCTCCAGAGTCGCCTCCAGGGTCTCCTCGTCCAGGTAGTCCAGGTGACAGTGGGTTTCGATGATCGGGGTCTGGAAGCGCGGGATATCCCGACGTCTGCTCTTGCTCATGTTGTGCTGTCTACCGCTGCAATGATTGGGTGCGCTCGCCTGGCGCGGCCCGGCCTGGCCCGGGACCGCTAGGCCCTGGCCGCCCGGCGCTTGCCCGCGGATTTTTTCGCGGGGGCCGCTTTGGCCGCGGATTTGGCCTTTGCCTTGGGCCGCGCCTTACCTGGCCGGGCCTTACCTGGCCGGGCTTTTTTGGGGCTGGCGGCGGCTGGCTTGGCGGCGGCGGGCTTGCGCCCGCCCTGGGTCCCGGCGCCCCGGCGCTTGGGCGACACGTCGGCGCTGGTTGCTGCGCCGCTGTCGCCCTGCAGGGCCGCCCGGTAGAGTTCCTCGTAACTGGCCACCAGGCAATCGTGGTAAAACTCAGGGTCCGGCATGATATCGCGGTCAGCCAGTACCGACAGGGTGAGCTTGCCGGCGTAGCTGAACACCAGGTGAAAAATGCCCATGCCCGGCGTGAGTACCCCGAGGCCATAGTAGTCCACCATTCTGGCGCCTGCGCAGTACAGCGGAAAGTCGGGCCCGGCAACATTGGAAATACAGGTGGAGACGTTTACCGGGATAAAGCGCGACAACTGGTTGCGGGACCAGAAGCGGGCCGCCGCCTTGGTTACCAGCGGCGAGAACACGCCGGCCAGCATCATGGTGTCGACCATGGGACTGGCTTCGCCGCTGCGCTTGGCCTCCAGTGTGCCCTCGCGGATGGCGGCGAGTCGTTCCAGCGGGTCCTCTATGTCGGTGTGCAGGGAGGCGAACACCGAGCCCACCTGGTTGTTGTCCGCCGTGGTACCCCTGCGGGTGCGCATATTGAGCGGCATGGCGGCCGCCAGCGAACCCTCCGCGGGCGCTTCGCCCTTGGCTTGCAGGTAGCGCAGCAGCGCGCCGCCTATCACCCCCAGGGCGACATCGTTGAGGGTTACCCCGGTGGCATTCTTGATGGCCTTGAAAGTCGCCAGCGGGAACTCCGCGGCATCGAAAACCCGATGCGGCCCCACTGCCTTGTTGAGAATGGTTTTGGGGGCGGAGATATCCGGCGCCGGTACCTCCTTGCGCGCCACATCCAGCGCGTACTTGCCCATTTCCAGGGCGTTGCTGGCGGTTGACCTCAGCAGCTGCAGGGAATTCTTCACCCCGTTTACGGAGGCCTTGGTCAGCAGTTCCGACATACTCGGGTCGGTATCGACCAATCTCGGCAGGGAATCACTGTCACTCTCGTCGTCCGGGTCCGGGTCGGGACTCAGGTCGTGCAGGGCCGCCATGAAGGAGGAGCCGCCTGCACCGTCCACCAGGGAGTGGTGCATCTTGGTGTACACGGCGAAGCACCCGGGTGGCAGATTGGGGATATTGTCCAGGCCCTCGATGATATAGGCCTCCCACAGTGGCCGGGACATATCCAGGGGCCGCGAGTGCAGGCGCGCCACCTGAATGCACAGCTGGCGCCAGTCACCGGGTTCCGGCAGGGCGATATGGCGCAGGTGAAACTCGACATCGAAGTTGGCGTCTTTTACCCAGTAGGGGCGGTCCAGCCCGCCGGGCACCTCTACCAGGCGGGTGCGAAACAGCGGCAGCTTGTCGAGCCGGCGCACCACGCCGGCGATTACATCCTTGAAGCGCACGAAGCCCCCCAGGGCGGTGGAGGGGTCGTAGATGCCCAGCCCGCCCACATGCTGGGGCGTGTTGGTTTGTTCGAGGTTGATGAAAGCGGCGTCGATGATTCCCAGTTGCTTCATATAGTGTTCACTCGCAGCGGCGCGAGTCTCCGCAGTTGAGGGTTTCCCGTGGCGATAACGCTGTGGGTCGGTTGCCGTTTGCGCGGCCCCGTCCATCTGTCGCGTCGCTGTCCTTGCGGGAAACTGGAGTGCATGGCATCTTGCTCGCCTGACACCTTGCCAGGCAGGTGGTCCTTATATCATCTAACCCCCCTGGCCCGCTAGGAGATGGCAGCAGCAATTGGACGGTGATTTGCATAGTTGGTCCGCGATGCACAGACATGGGCACCTGCTCTGCGCGGCGCTGTGCGTGCTCGCGACCCTGTGCCAATCCGCGCCGGTGATGGGAGCGCCCACCGCCTATGGCGAGCATTTTGTGCTGCTGGAGCAGGGTGAGGCCAGCAACCCTGAAGCGGCGGCGGACAACTTGCCCGCGGCCACGGAGGGCGGCGGCGAGGCCGAGTACGAACGACAGTTGCTGGAAATGGAGCAGCAGGGCGGCCCCTATGCCGCTGCGCTGGCCGAGCCGCTGGCAGCCCTGGCCAGGCTGCAGGAACAGCAGGGCGACACGCTGCAATCCAGGCGCCTGTACGAGCGTGCCCTGCACCTGGTACGGGTAAACGAGGGTCTCTACAGCGAGCGCCAGGTTCCCATACTGAGGCAACTGTTTGGCTCCTATCGCCAGACCGGGGAAATGCAGGACCTGGACGCGCGCTATGACTATTACTTCCGCCTCTACGGAGCTGGCCAGCCCCCCTACACGGAGCTGCGGCTGGGCGCCGCGCTGGAATACCTGCGTTGGCAGCGCGAGGCGCTGCTGCTGGAACTGGACCCGGAGCCCTCCGGGCGCCTGCTGGCCCTGTACAACCTCAACCAGCAAGTGCTGGATGCGGCGGCCACGCAGGAGGGTATCCCTTACCCGCTGTACAGGCGGCTGGTGCTCAGCCAGTTGTGCAACCTCTACCTGGTGCAGCACCTGTATCGACCCGAGCTGCAGTCCAGCAACGAGGTGCCCCAGCACCTGACGGCCGGCGCCTGGGAGCCCCGGGAGGCAAATGAATATCGGCTGGGAATGCTCCAGCGCGGCGCCGTCTCCAGGGGCCGCGAACTGCTCGATGAACTCATCGCCAGGACACCGGCGAACGAGCCGTTGGAACTGGCCCTGAATTACCTGGAGCTGGGCGACTGGAACCAGTGGAACGACAAGCGCAATGACGCCGATGCCGCCTACCGGCGGGTTTTGGGCTTACTGGCCGAGGCCGATGATCCGGCGCTGTCGGGGCAGTGGCTGGGTACCCCCAGGGAACTGCCCGCCAACGGTGTCTTTGAGCTGCCGCAGGCCGCCGGGGATTCCCTGGCGGCTGTTGTGGAGGCCGGTTTCGATGTATCTGTCGAGGGGCGGGCGCGCAACATCGAGACCCGGGTAGAGAAGGAGGACGACGAGGGCGGGGCGAGACGCTTGCGGCGGGAGCTGGCTGAAATGCGCTTTCGTCCCGCCTACCTGGAGGGCGAGCCGGGCGCTGTGCAGGGCCTGTCCCGCCGCTACGAATGGCTGCGCTGATATCGGCTCAGGCGTTTTCGATGATCATGATGGCGCCCCGGGCCTTGATGGGGGAGTGTGTTTCCCACTCGATGAGTTCGGCACAGTGCTTTTTGACGCAGCGCTCGGCCATTTCGTGGAAGGTCGGCCGTTCCGGGTCGGCGATCAGGATATGCTTGACGCCGGCCTTGACCGCGCGATTCACCATCTTGTAGACCGGGTCCACCAGTTCGTCCCAGAAGCAGATGTCGGTGGCGATCAGCATGTCGAACTGGCTCAGCTGGCGGGTGGTGAGTTTTTCGAAGCGTGTTACCAGCGGCGTGGTGCTGACCCCGTTCAGTTGCGCGGCCACCTCCAGAAAGGGAAATACCGCCGGGTCGGCATCCATCGACGTGACGTCCGCGCCCAATTTCTTTGCGCACCAGATGCCGGAGGCGCCCCAGCCACAACCTACATCGATTACCGAGTTGGCGTGCTCCGGGCGGTTGCGGTTGAGGTAGTCGATTATCAGGCAACTGGACTTCCACAGTTTGGTGCCGTGGATGGACGGATAGTTGCCCTGGCGTTTTACCCGACGAATATCGGGATGGGAGCCCGTGGGCATGATGACGCCCCGAAAACGGCGTTCGGTGCGCGCTTGTTTCTTGCTCAATGTGTAATCCTTGTCTCTGCGCCGATGGCGCCAACTGGCATGGCGTCAGCAGATCTAGTCAATACCCTCGACGTCCTCTGCCTGGGGTCCCTTGTCACTCTGCGCGACGACAAATGTCACCCGCTGACCATCCCGCAGGCCGCGGCGACCGCCGCCGCGTATGGAGCGGAAGTGTACGAATATCTCCTCGCCGTCATCCTTGGTGATGAAGCCGAAGCCCTTGGACACGTTGAACCATTTGACCTGGCCCTGCTCGCGTCCGGCTGCGGCGGCGGTTTCCCGGGGTGGTTTTTTTGCGCTGGCGGAGTCGGCGGGGCGCTTGCCGGTGGCGGCTGGCGCGGCACCGGCGGCACCGGGGCGGCTGATGGAGGCCAGCAGCGCGGTGGCGACGGTAGCCGCGGCAAAAGCGATGTAGAGTTGCGCCCCGGCCAGTTGCAGGGTGCTGGTGGCAGTGGCGGCGATCCCGGCGATCACCAGGCTGAGAATAATTTTTACAACAAGACTCATTGTGTTCCTCTTTGGGTGGTAGCCCGGAATAGTAGGTAGTGTAGCGGGCCCGGCGATTTTAACACCAATAGCCGCCACATGTGTTCGAGCCGGGTAAAAACAGGAGCAATAAAACCCTGTGGCGAGGCGCTGCCGCAGTGGGTTGGGAAACAACGGCGGCAGTGCTGCCGCATGTCCCGCTTGCTGTACGTTGGGCCGCTGCCTGCAGCGACCGGCCGGCTACAGCTTGAGTACGTCCTCGGCTTGCAGACCCTTGGGGCCTTCCACCAGTTTGAACTCTACCGACTGGCCCTCGTTGAGGGTGCGGTAGCCGTCTCCCTGGATAGAGCGAAAATGCACGAACACGTCGTCATCGCTCTCCTGCCGGGTAATGAAACCAAATCCCTTGGCATTGTTGAACCACTTTACCGTGCCACTTACACGATCACTCATACCACTTTCCTCGGACTTACATATTGCTTTTATTACGCTGCGCCGGCCAAGGTGACCGACGAAGACTTGAATCCGTTTCTTCCGAGGTGTTACAGCTGGCCGATATGCCTGGCCTGTTCCTGCAACGTATCAAGCGCCTGCTGCAGCGCCTGCATTTTTTCTTGTTCCTTCGCTACTACAGCGGCAGGGGCTTTATCCCGGAAACCGGGGTTGCCCAGTTTGCCCTGTATGCGTGCCAGCTCTTTTTCCAGCTTGTCGATTTCCCTGGAGAGCCTCGCCAGCTCAGCATCGCGATCTATCAGGCCCGCCATGGGGACCAGTATTTCCAGTTCTCCTACCAGCGCGGTGGCTGCTACCGGCGCTTCGTCTGCCGCCTCCAGCCACTCAGCGCTTTCGAGTTTGGCCAACTTGCGCAGATACTGCGCGTTGTCAGCCAGTCGCTGCCGGTCCCGTTCATCGCCGTTGCGAAGCAGAATCGGCAGTGCTTTACCGGGCGGAATATTCATTTCCCCACGAATATTCCTGACACCCAGAATCACGCCTTTGAGCCATTCTATATCTGCATTTACAGCACTGTCTACGCCTTTCTCCCCGGCTTCGGGGTAGGGCTGCAGCATGATGGTAGGGCCGGTCTTGCCGGCGATCGGCGCAACCGTCTGCCAGATTTCCTCGGTAATAAACGGCATCAGGGGGTGCAGCAGGCGCAGGGTCTGCTCCAGCACCGTGATCAGGGTTCGCCGCGTGCCGCGCTTGGCCGCCTCGCTGGCGCTGTCGTCCCACAGGACCGGTTTCGACAGTTCGAGGTACCAGTCGCAGTATTCGTTCCATACGAATTCATAGAGTGTCTGGGAGACCAGGTCGAAGCGGTAGCTGGCGATGCCCTTGTGTACTTCAGCGGTGGTTGCCAGCAGCTTGCCGCTTATCCAGCGATCGGCAAGGCTGAATTCCACCGTCGCGTCACCCGCAAAGCCGCAATCCTGGCCTTCGCAATTCATCAGCACGTAGCGGGCCGCGTTCCAGATCTTGTTGCAGAAATTGCGAAAACCCTCGATACGCCCGATGTCGAAGCGGATGTCGCGGCCGGTGGAGGCCAGCGAGTAGTAGGTGTAGCGCAGCGCGTCGGTTCCGTAGGGGGCGATGCCCGCGGGGAATTGCTCGCGCGTGGATTTCTCGATTTTGGCGGCCAGCTGGGGCTGCATCATGCCGGCGGTGCGCTTGGCCACCAGGCTCTCCAGGTCGATGCCGTCGATCAGGTCGATGGGGTCCAGCACATTGCCCTTGGACTTGGACATTTTCTGGCCCTCGGCGTCGCGCACCAGGCCGTGGACATAGACTGTCTGAAAAGGGACTTCCTTGCGAAAGTGCAGGGTCATCATGATCATGCGCGCGACCCAGAAGAAGATGATGTCGAAGCCTGTGACCAGCACCGAGGTCGGGTGGAAGATGGCCAGCTCCGCGGTTTCCTCTGGCCAGCCCAGGGTGGAAAAGGTCCACAGTGCGGAGGAAAACCAGGTATCCAGCACATCCTCGTCCTGGCGCAGGGCGATATCGTCTCCCAACTCATGCTCCCTGCGCACTGATTCCTCGCTGGCGCCAACATAAAAATTGCCCTGCTCGTCGTACCAGGCGGGGATGCGATGTCCCCACCACAGCTGGCGGCTGATGCACCAGTCCTGAATGTCGCGCATCCAGGCGAAATAGGTGTTTTCCCATTGCTGCGGCACGAACTGGATGTCGCCGTTCTCCACGGCGGCAATGGCAGGTTTGGCCAGCTCCCGGGCATCGACGTACCACTGGTCGGTCAGGTAGGGTTCTATTACCACCCCGGAGCGGTCCCCGCGGGGTACCCGCAGGCTATGGGGTTCGATCTTGTCCACCAGGCCCAGGGCCTCCAGGTCCGCGACCACGCGCTTGCGCGCCTCGAAGCGATCCAGCCCCCGGTAGGCTGCCGGGGCCTCCTCATTGATGGCGGCGTCGTCGTCGAGGATATTAATCATCGGCAGGCCGTGGCGGCGGCCCATCTCGTAGTCGTTGAAATCGTGGGCCGGGGTTATCTTGACGACGCCGGTGCCGAATTCGCGGTCCACGTAGTCGTCTGCGATGACCGGAATCTGGCGCCCGGTCAGGGGCAGTTCCACCATGCGGCCGATCAGGTGCTGGTAGCGCTCATCCTCCGGGTGGACCGCCACGGCGGAGTCGCCGAGCATGGTTTCCGGCCGGGTGGTCGCCACGGTCAGGTGGCCTTCGCCGCCCGCCAGCGGGTACTTGAAGTGCCACAGGTGACCCTGTTCTTCTTCCTGGATGACTTCCAGGTCCGAGATGGCGGTGTGCAGTACCGGGTCCCAGTTGACCAGGCGCTTGCCGCGGTAGATCAGGCCCTCGCGGTACAGGCGGATAAACACTTCCTGTACCGCCTCGCTGAGGCCGGGGTCCATGGTGAAGCGCTCCCGTGACCAGTCCAGGGACGAGCCCAGGCGGCGCAGTTGGCGGGTGATGGTACCGCCTGACTGTTCCTTCCACTCCCAGACCTTCTCCACGAACTTGTCGCGGCCAAGGTCGTGCCGGCTCAGGCCTTCGGCCTCCAGTTGTCGCTCCACCACCATCTGGGTGGCGATGCCCGCGTGATCGGTGCCCACCTGCCACAGGGTGTTGTCGCCGCGCATGCGGTGATAACGGATCAGGGCGTCCATGATGGCCTCCTGGAAGCCGTGGCCCATGTGCAGGCTGCCGGTGACATTCGGCGGCGGGATCATGATGCAGTAGGCCTGCTCCCCGCCCTGGGGGGCGAAATAGCCGCTGGCCTCCCACTGCTGGTACCAGCGGGTTTCGATGTCGGCAGGTTGGAAGGTCTTTTCCATGGCTTGGGGTCCGGTCGGTATGGGAGCACAAAAGGGCGCGATTATAGGCCAGCGCGGGGCGTCACTCAAAGTCGGGTGCCTAGCTGATATCGTGCTTTTCCAGCTGGTAGCCGCGCTCCTTGTATTGCTTCCAGGACCGGCGCAGCGCCTCCAGGCTCTGCGGGTCCTGGGTGACCACCTCCGCCACCCGCTGGAAGCGGCTGAAAAAGGCGGGGATTTCCAGCTGCAGGTTGATCAGCAGGTCGCTGTGTCCCTGCGGTTCCTGGCCCCAGCCTATGGCGATCGTGTCGTCGTGCTCCTCGCCGCAGAGACCGTGGGGCAGGAAACTGGCCGGGCGCTGGGTCCACAGCAGTTCGTCCAGGCGGCGGGCCTGGTCCTCGTCGCTGGCGTTGATAAATATCCGGTGGCCACTCTGGAAGGCCTTGTCCGCCAGGCGCACCGCCACCTCCAGGCGCCGGGCCTGGTCGGCGGCCTGCACCACATAGAAGCCGACCAGGGTCACGGGCCGCGCCCGGCCATCAACCGGCCTGCTCGATCAGGTACTGGGACAACATGGCCACCGGGCGACCGGTGGCGCCCTTGGGCGCGCTGTCCCAGGCCGTGCCGGCTATATCCAGGTGCGCCCAGTGGTAGTCCTCGGCAAAACGGGCCAGAAAGCAGGCGGCGGTGATACTGCCGCCACCGGGGCCGCCTATATTGGCGATGTCGGCGAAGTTGCTGTCCAGCTGTTTCTGGTAGTCTTCCCACAGGGGCATGCGCCAGGCCCGGTCGTGACTCTCGGTGCCGGCGGCCAGCAGTTCCTCCGCCAGTTTGTCCTCGTTGGCGTACAGGCCGGTCGCGTGGGAGCCCAGCGCGACCACACAGGCGCCGGTCAGGGTGGCGATATCGATAACCACCCGGGGCTGGAAACGCCCGGCGTAGGTGAGCGCGTCGCACAACACCAGGCGGCCCTCGGCGTCGGTGTTGAGCACCTCGATGGTTTTGCCGGCCATGCTGGTGACCACGTCGCCGGGTTTGGTGGCACTGCCGCTGGGCATGTTTTCAGCGGCGGCCACGATACCCACCACGTTGATCGGCAACTGCAGCTCGGTGACCGTGCGCAGCGTGCCGAACACGCTGGCGGCACCGCCCATGTCGAATTTCATCTCGTCCATCTTGGCGCCCGGCTTGATGGAAATGCCGCCGCTGTCGAAGGTGATGCCCTTGCCAACCAGCACGTAGGGCTTCTGGCCGGCTTTGCCGCCCTTGTAGTGCATGATCACCAGCTTGGCGGGCTGGTCGCTGCCGGCGGACACCGACAGCAGGGAGCCCATGCCCAGCTCTTTCATTTTCTTTTCTTCCAGCACGCTGACGCTGAGGTTGGCCTGCTCGCGCCCCAGCTTGCGGGCATGCTGCGCCAGGTAGGACGGGGTGCAGATATTGCCGGGCAAGTTGGCCAGCTCGCGGGCCTCGTTGACGCCCCGGCCCATGGCGGCACCCTGGTCCAGCGCTTTCCCCGCTGCTGCGCTGCCCAGGCTGCCAGGCTCTACAACCAGGCGGGCCAGTTTGGCCGCCGGCTTGGGCTTGGACAGCGTCTGCGTGTAGCGATAGGCGGCGCAGGTGAAGTGGCGCGCCAGCCAGGACAGCAACCAGCGGCTGTCGCCGTCCTGCAATTCCAGGTCGGCGCTGTACAGGATGGCCTCGCTGGCCTCGCTGTTGGCCAGCGCCTTGCTGACAGTCTTGCCCAGTTCCCGGGCAGCGGTGCGGTCGAACTTCCCCTTGTCACCACAGCCTACCAGCAGCAGGCGCTTGTTGCCGGCGACACCGGGCAGCATGCAGCTCTGGCCCGACTTGCCGGTAAAATCACCCAGGCGTATCGCCGCGGTCACGGCGCCGGCGGAGGCCTTGTCCAATTGCCGGGCCGCGACCGAAAGCGTCTTTTTACTGAATACCGGCAGGATGGCGCACTGGGTCCTGGCCTGTGAGGCATCCTTGATTTTGCGAGCGCTGAAGCTGAGTTTGGTCATAACGGGTTCCTGGCTGAATGCAAGCTGCCAAGTGTATGACGATAGCCCGTTAAACTGAACAGCGCCGGCCGATAATTAACGATCAGGAGGCGGGATCGGTGTTTGCGGACGCCTTTGCGGCTTTGCGGCCACCTTTCTTGGGCAGCAGCACCAGCTCGGTAGAGGAGAGGTAGTCATGCCAGTAGCGCCCGTTGCGATCCACCAGGCACCACAGGAAGCCCAGCCCCAGACAGGCGGCCGAGAGCGCGGCGCCCAGGCAGCGCAGGATGACCTGCCTGGCGGACGGCGGCTGGCCATTGAAATCCACCAGTTTGATGCGCCATGCCTGCATGCCCAGGGTCTGGCCGTTCTTGAGCCAGAACCAGCTGAAGAAGGCCATGACCGTCAGTAGGGCAATCAACTGCACCAGGTGGGCGTTCAGTCGCACGATGCCTTCGGCCGAGGCACCGAAGCCCAGCAGGCTGCGCAGGCCCATTACCACGGCGACGCTCACCATCACCAGCGGCAGGACCAGCAGGATGTCATAGAGCATCGCGACCAGGCGGCGGGGCAGGGCGGGTCGCGGTGGGTTGAGCGGCTCAGCCATCCAGAGACAGGTGGTCCGTGTTCACTGTCGCCTGCTGCTGCCTGGTGCGGTATCGGGTCTCCAGTACGTCCGACCCGGCGGGGGCCAGGTCGATGCCGGCCAGGTCCAGATCCGGTGGCGGCGCATCGGGGGCGGCACAGTCGGAAAAGTCGGTGCCCTCCGGCGCCAGCTGCAGGGCGCTGGTATCCGGCGACAGCGGCACGGCTGTGGAGGGCAGGGTGGGTAGTGTTTCCCCCACGGCGGCGGCACTGAGGTGGCTGGTGTCGGGTGCCGGCGGTGGCGGCGGTGGCGACGTCGACAGGCGCTCACCACTGGCGGCCACATCCAGTTGCGGCGCTGTTACCGTCGCTGCCACTGGCCCCTGGCGCTCCTCGGGCCGCAGCACGTCGCTGCCCGCGGGCAGGACTCCGATGCCGTCGGCCTGTTGCGCGGCAGCGGGCGCGGGCTGCTCGCCGCCAGCCGGTTGCGCGCGGGTCGCGTCGGCATTGCCCACGTCGGGCGCGTTGGCCAGCATGGCGATACGCTGTGCCGCTGTCAGTTTGGTGGCGGGCGCTGCCTCGCCGCTGGCGGGTGCAGCCGCCGGCTCCGCCGCCCTGATGAGCGGCGCCGCGCCGGCTCGCTCCATGGCCTGCTGGTACTTGAGCGCGGTGGCCTCGTCGCAGTTGCGCTTGACCAGCTGGGTTTTGCCGCTGAATAACTTGTCCAGGGTGGCAGCGTCGGCCTTGAATAACTGGCCCAGCCGGCTGCGCACGCTGGCGGGATCCTGCCCCTCCAGAACCTGGCCCGCGAAATACACGTTGTAGCGAGTATCCATGAACAGCACCCCCCTCTGTTATGCCCCGAGTATACGCAAAATAGCCTGGCGGGTCTCGGGGCAGCCGCTGCGAAGGGCGGGTCGGGATCGCTGTTGCCTCCCCGCCGGCTCGGGTATAATGCCCGCCCAATTTACGGGGAGATCCCGATGACAGTTGAGCAGGATATACAGCGACAGCTGGCGGCGGCCTTCGCCCCCGATTACCTGGAAGTCGTCAATGAAAGCCACCAGCACAGCGTGCCCGCGAACTCCGAGACGCATTTCAAGGTGACCCTGGTGAGCGCACAGTTTGAGGGGCAGCGCCAGGTCGCGCGCCACCAGCGGGTTTACGCGGCGCTGGCTGAGCTGCTGGCGGGCCCGGTCCACGCCCTGGCGCTGCACACCTACACCGGGCGGGAGTGGCATGACCGGCAGGAGCTTGCGCCGGCCTCACCGGAGTGTCGCGGCGGCAGCAAGGCAGACAGGTAATTGGAGGACGTTATGGATAAGGTCATTGTTGCCGCGCTGTACAAGTTTGTTGCGCTGGAGGATTTTCACCAGTTGCGCGAGCCCCTGCTGGACCGCTGTATCGCTGCGGGTACCCGCGGCACCCTGTTGCTGGCCCACGAGGGTATCAACGGCACTATCGCCGGCAGCCGCGAGGCGCTTGATGAGGTGCTGGCTTACCTGCGCTCTGATCCGCGGCTGGCGGACCTGGAGCACAAGGAGTCCGTGGACGACCACATGCCTTTTCACCGTATGAAGGTCAAGGTGAAGAAAGAGATTGTCACCATGGGCGTGCCCGGGATTGATCCCAACGAGCGGGTGGGCACCTACGTCAGTCCCCGGGACTGGAATGCCCTGGTCAACGACCCCGAGGTACTGCTGATCGATACCCGCAACGACTACGAGTATGGCATAGGGACTTTTCGCGGTGCCCTGGATCCCCGCACCACCACCTTTCGCGAGTTTCCCGCTTATGTGCGCGCCACGTTGGATCCGCGCAAGCATAAAAAGGTCGCCATGTTCTGCACCGGTGGCATCCGCTGTGAAAAGGCCTCGGCTTTCATGCTCAACGAGGGCTTTGAGGAGGTTTATCACCTGCAGGGCGGTATTCTCAAATACCTGGAAGAAGTGCCGGAGCAGGACAGTACCTGGGAGGGGGAGTGCTTCGTATTCGACAACAGGGTAGCGGTGAACCACCGGCTGGAGAAAGGCCAGTACGACCAGTGCTATGGCTGTCGTCATCCTATCACCGAGCAGGACAAGCTCTCGGACAAGTACCAGAAGGGCGTCTGTTGCCCGCGCTGCTACGACACCCTCAGCGACGAGCAGAAAGCGCGCTTTCGGGAGCGTCAGAAGCAAGTGGAGCTGGCCCGCCAGCGCGGCCATGCCCACGTGGGCGCGCCGCCTCCCGCCCGGCAGCAGGGTAGCGCCGGGTAGCCAGCGGGTCCAGCGGGCGGCGACGGTCAGGTGGTTTTCGGAAGGATATACAACTCGACCCGGCGGTTCTCGGCGCGGCCCGCCGCGGTGCCGTTATCGGCGACAGGCTGGTCGAAAGCGGCCCCTTCGATGTACATGCGCCCGCGGGCCACGTCCCGGGTAACGAGGTAGTTGGCGACGCTGTCGGCGCGTTTTTCAGAGAGCGTCAGGTTGTACTGGCGGCTGCCCCTGTCATCGGTGTGGCCGGTGATGCGTATCGTGGTGTCGGCGTATTTGGCCAGCACCAGGCCCACGGAGTTCAGCACCGGGTAGAAGTCGGCACGCAACTGGTAGGAGTCGGTGTTGAAAGTGATATTGCCGGGCATGACCAGGCGGATGTTGTCGCCCTCACGCACCACGCGCACGCCCGTGCCTTGCAACTGTTCGCGCAACTTCTTTTCCTGCACATCCATATAGGCGCCCACGCCCGCACCGACGATACCGCAGCCCAGGGCGGCGTTGCGGGCTTTCTTCGCCGAGTCCATGGCGCCTACCAGGCCGCAGACGGCTGCCGCGCCGAGTCCGTAGGTGGCGGCCTTGCTGGCCTGCTGCTCGCCGGTGTAGGGGTTGGTGGTGCAGGCGACCAGCATGGCACAGGCCGCGGCGACGAGTAGGGTGGTCAGGCGCATGGTCGATTCTCCTCTGGATACGTGCTGCTTGTAATTTTCGCCTTGGACTGCGCTGCGGGTGTATTGTTCACGCTGTCTGTGTAAAGATTTGCACCCCCTGGTGGGCCGGCGCGCCGCGGCCTGCGTAATTATCCAGGCGACTATTATGGTAATCGCCGGGAGAGCAAAAAGTAATGAGTGAAGAGACTTTCCGTCAATTTTACCGCCGACGGGGCAGCCCGTGGATCCCCTGAGCCAAGGCGTGCTGGGTGCAGCCCTGCCCCAGGCCACGGCGGTAAAGGGCCGGCAGGCGGCGGTGGCCGGTATCCTGGGCTTCCTCGCGGGCATGGCGGCGGACCTGGACGTGCTGATCCGCTCGGGTACCGACCCGCTGCTGTTCCTGGAGTATCACCGCCAGTTTACCCACTCCCTGGTATTCATTCCCATAGGGGGCCTGATCTGTGCGGGGGTGCTGCACGCCCTTATCGGCCGCCGTCGCGGCCTGGCCTTTCGGCAGAGCTGGTTGTACTGCACCCTGGGCTACGCCACGCACGCGCTGCTGGATTCCTGTACCACCTACGGAACCATGCTGTTCTGGCCGTTCAGCGACGCGCGTATCGCCTGGAATACCATCTCCATAATCGATCCGCTGTTCACCCTGCCGCTGCTGGCGTCGGTGTTGCTGGCGGCCCGCCGGGGCCGGCCCCTGTTCGCCCGCCTGGGCCTGGTGTGGGCCTGCCTGTACATGGCTATGGGGCTGTGGCAGCGCAACGAGGCGATTGCCATGGGCTACGAGTTGGCGGCGCAGCGCGGTCACGAGCCGCTGCGGCTGGAAGCCAAGCCCAGTTTTGCCAACATCCTGGTGTGGAAAGTGGTGTACGAGACCGACGACAGTTTTCACGTGGATGCAGTGCGCGCCCGCTGGTCCCCGCGGGTATTCCCGGGGGCCAGCGTGCAGAAGCTGGATGTGGGGCGAGACCTGCCCTGGCTGGACCGGGACTCCCAGCAGGCCCGCGACATAGAGCGCTTTCGCTGGTTCAGCAACGGCTATATCGCCCGCGATCCCCTGTTTCCCAACCGCGTCATCGACATACGCTACTCGATCATTCCCAACGAGGTGGCCCCGCTGTGGAGCATCGAGCTGAGTCCCCAGGCGCGCCGGGATGAACACGCCGCCTACCGGGTGCACCGCAATACCGGCAACAACCGGGCGGCACTGATGTGGAGCATGGTCGCCGGCGGCGAGTAGCGACCTGTCGCCAGTGCCGGTCGCGGTTCAGGCCGCGAACATGGCCATGGCAGCCGGTACTGCCGCCCCGGCCTTGATGGGCGCACCCTCCCGCGCCAGGGCCGCTTCCAGCGCCGCCAGGCAGTACAGGACATTGCGCTCGCTGCTGGCAAAACCCATCAGGCCGATGCGCCAGGTCTTGCCCGCCAGGGCGCCCAGCCCCGCGCCGATCTCCAGGTCGAATTCGCGCAGCAGGATGGTGCGCACCGCGGCATCGTCGACGCCGTCGGGAATGCAGTACCGAGTTGAGCTGCGGCAGGCGGTGCTCGGGGGCCACCGCCATGGCCAGGCCCATGGCCTCCAGCCCGGCTACCAGGGCCTCATGGTTGTGCCGGTGGCGGGCGTGGGCCGCAGCCAGGCCCTCTTCCTGCAGCATCAGCAGGGACTCGTGCAGGGCGTAGACGTCGTTGACCGGCGCCGTGTGGTGGTAGGCACGCTTGCCGCCACCGCCCCAGTAACCCATCACCAGTTGCATATCCAGGAACCAGCTCTGCACCTTGTGCTCGCGATTCTGGATGCGCTCCACGGCGCGGGGGCTGAAGGTGACCGGCGACAGGCCGGGGATACAGGACAGGCATTTCTGGGTGCCGGAGTAGACCGCGTCGGCGCCCCAGGCGTCCACCAGCAACTCGATACCGCCCAGGGAGGTGACCGTGTCGACGATGGACAGGGCGCCGCGTTCCCGCGCCAGTGCGCACAGGGCCTCGGCATCACTGCGCACGCCGGTGGAGGTCTCCGCGTGGACGAAGGCCAGGATGGCGGCGTCCGGGTGGGCGTCGAAGGCGGCTGCCACCTTGTCGACGAGACACGGGCTGGCCCCAGTCGTCCTGCACCATGAGGGCGGTGGCGCCACAGCGCTCGACATTTTCCTGCATGCGCCCACCGAAGACGCCGTTCTGGCACACGATCACCGTGTCCCCCGGGGAGAGCAGGTTGACGAAGCAGGCTTCCATGCCGGCGGAGCCGGGTGCCGACACCGGCAGGGTCAGCTGGTTGTCGGTCTGGAAGGCGTACTGCAGCAGGGCCTTCACCTCGTCCATCAACTCCACGAACAGCGGGATCCAGGTGGCCGATGGTGGGGCGGGCCAGGGCGCCCAGTACCCGGGGTGAGACGTCCGAGGGGCCGGGTCCCATCAGGGTGCGCTGGGGGGGATAAAAACTGCGGCTCATGTGCGTGTCCTGTGTCCGGAAAAAGGCGCAAACGGTAACAGGTTTTGCCACCGAGCTTAAGTGTCCCTGGGGAATACCGCCTATACACAGGCTTTATAAGGGCACGGTCCGGCGGCAGCCGGGTGGCTGCGACCGCACTGTTCAGCGGCCTGTGCAGGCGTGGTAGTATCTCTGGTCCCCCATGGCGGCTCGGGACAGGGCGTGTGGCCGGTGTCCCGGGACCAGCTGGATAAGCATAACTACAGGCGAGGAGCCATTGATGAACAGACCAGGTATAGAACCCAACATTGCCGGCACCATGCTGCGCCGCGCACAGCTGAATCCGGAACGCCTCGCGATGATTTTCGAAGGCCAGGAAACCCGCTACGCTGAACTGGCGGACCGGGTGCGACGCCAGGCCAGTATGCTGCGCGCGGCCGGCGTGTGCGTGGGCGACCGGGTGGGCTACCTGGGATTCAATCACCCGGCTTTGCTGGAGACCATGTTCGCAGCCCAGGCCCTGGGCGCGATCTTCGTGCCCCTGAATTTTCGCCTGACCGCCGAGGAACTCACCTTCATCATCAATGACGCCGGCATCCACAGCCTGGTGGTGGATGACTCCCTGCGCAAGGTGATAGAGCCCGCCCGGGAGAAGTTGTGCTGCCGCCATTGCTTCGCCTCCGAAAGTCCCGCCGACGGCTGGCGCCACCTGGCCAGTGAACGCGACGCGGCCGAGCCCCTGGCGCAGCCGGTTTCCACTGACCTGCACGACGTCGCCATCATCATGTACACCTCCGGCACCACCGGCCTGCCCAAGGGCGCCATGCTGACCCATGGCAACATCATGTGGAACAATATCAACGCCATGCTGGCTTTCGGCGGCGATCGCGATGACGTGGTCCTCACGGCGGCGCCCCTGTTCCATATTGGCGGCCTGAACGTGATGACCATCTCCTCCTTCCACACCGGCTCAACCCTGGTGCTGATGCGCGGCTTCGACGCCGGCCAGGTGCTGGAAAATATCCAGCGCCACAAGGTCACGCATATGTTCGGCGCTCCGGCCATGTACCTGTTCATGTCCCAGCACCCGCAGTTTGCCGACACAGACCTGGACTCCATCAAGACCGTTATCTGCGGCGCCGCGCCGGTGCCGGAGTCCCTGATCGAGCTATACGGCGCCCGCGGCGTACCTTTCTGCCAGGGCTATGGCCTCACCGAGACCTCGCCCTTCTCGGCTTTCCTCACCCCCGAGTGGGCCGTGAGCAAGCTGGGGTCCGCCGGCCAGCCACCCCTGTACAGCGACACCCGCATCGTCGATGACAACAATCGCGAAGTGGCCCCGGGCGAACGCGGGGAAATTTGCCTGCGCGGCCCGAACATCATGAAAGGTTACTGGAACCGGCCGGATGCCACTGCCGAGGCGATCGACAAGGAGGGCTGGTTTCACTCGGGAGACGTTGGTTACGTGGACGAGGACGGCTTCCTGTTTATCTGCGACCGCCTCAAGGACATGGTCATTTCCGGGGGCGAGAACGTCTACCCGGCGGAGGTGGAGTCGGTGCTGTACAAGCACGAGAGTATCGCCGAGGTGGCGGTGCTGGGCCTGCCCGATGAGAAGTGGGGCGAGGCGGTGACCGCGGTGGTGGCCCTGCACGAGGGCGAGAGCCTGACCCTGGAAGAGCTGCGCGCCTTTGCCGAACCCTTCCTGGCGAAGTACAAGCTGCCGCTGCGCCTGCACCTGGTGGACGCCCTGCCGCGCAACCCGGCGGGCAAGGTGCTCAAGTTCGTGCTGAAGGAGGAACTGGCGGGCTAATCCGGCAGTTCCTCGCCCACGTTGGCCTGGGCCGCGGCGATCCTGGCGATAGGCACCCGGTAGGGGCTGCAGGACACGTAGTCCAGGCCCAGGTCGTGGCAGAAGCGGATCGAGCGCGGGTCGCCGCCGTGCTCACCGCAGATGCCGTACTTGATGCCCGGTTTGCGGGCGCGGCTCTCGCTTACCGCCATTTCCATCAGCCGGCCCACCGCGCGCTGGTCCAGGGTGACGAAGGGATCGGAGTCGATCAGTTTCTTTTCCAGGTACTTGGGAATGAACTTGCCGGCGTCGTCGCGGGAGAATCCGTAGGTCATCTGGGTCAGGTCATTGGTGCCGAAACTCATGAATTCGACCTCCGGCGCCAGTCGGTGCGCACCCAGGGTGGCCCGCGGGGTTTCCATCATGGTGCCGATCTTGTAGGGGATGGATATGCCCCGGCTACTGGTTACCTCGTGAATGCATTTTTCGATGATGTCGCTGATCAGGCGAATTTCCCGCACGTTGATTACCAGCGGAATCATGATCTCGGGGAAGGGCTTCAGGCCCTGTTCCATGGCGTCGGCCGCTGCGCTGATGATCGCCTTGACCTGCATCTCGGTGATTTCCGGGTAGACCACCGACAGCCGGCAGCCGCGGAAACCCAGCATGGGATTGACCTCGTGCAGGCGCTCGGTGATCTCGCGTATCTTGTCCGCGGGTTTGCCGATGCGCTGGGCCAGGTCTGCGATGTCCTCCTCGCTCTGGGGCAGGAACTCGTGCAGCGGCGGGTCCAGCAGGCGCACGGTGACCGGCAGGCCGTCCATTACCGTGAACAGGGCCAGCATGTCCTCGTGCTGGAACACCAGCAGCTGGTCCAGGAAAACCTGCCGTTCCTCGGTGGTCTCGGCCAGGATCATCGCCCGCATTACATCGATGCGATCGGCCTCGAAGAACATATGCTCGGTGCGGCACAGGCCGATGCCCTCGGCGCCCAGTTCCCGAGCCTTGGCGGCGTCCTCGGGGGTTTCGGCATTGGCGCGCACCCGCAGGCGGCGGTGCTTGTCGGCCCAGGACAGCAGGGTCTGGAAGTCATCGCTGGAACTGGCCTCGGTCTTGGGGATATCGCCCAGCATGACCTCGCCGGAGGTGCCGTCCAGGGTGATGACATCGCCGCGCCTGATGACCACGCCGTCGGCGGTGGTGGCGGTGCCTTCGGCGTAGTCGATGCTGATGTCGCCGCAACCGGTGATGGCACAGACACCCATGCCCCGGGCCACCACCGCCGCGTGGGAGGTCATGCCGCCCAGCTCGGTGAGCACGCCCGGCGGCAACTTTCATGCCGTGGATGTCTTCGGGGGTGGTCTCGCGTCGCACCAGGATGACGCTGTGGCCCGTCGCCACCTCGAGTTCCGCCTCCTCGGCGGAGAATACCACCTGGCCGGTGGCGCCGCCGGGGCTGGCCGGCAGGCCGTGGGCCACGATGTCGGTCTTGGCAGCCGGGTCGACCATGGGGTGCAGGAAAGCCTCCACGTGATCGGTGGACACGCGCATCAGCGCCTCGCTCTCGGTGATCAGTCCCTCTTTCACCATGTCCACCGCGATCTTCACCGATGCCCGCCCGGTGCGCTTGCCGCTGCGGGTCTGCAGCATGTAGAACTTGCCTTCCTGGACGGTGAATTCCAGGTCCTGCATATCGCGGTAGTGCTTCTCCAGCAGGGCCTGGGTGCGATACAGCTCATCGTAGACATGCGGGCTGGCGCTCCTTCAATGCCTCCACCGGACAGCGGCGTGCGGATGCCGGCCACCACGTCCTCGCCCGCCGCGTTGAACAGGAACTCGCCGAAGAACTTGTGCTCGCCGGTAGAGGGGTTGCGGGTAAAGGCGACGCCCGAGCCGGAATCGTCGCCGAAATTGCCGAACACCATGGCCTGCACATTGACCGCCGTGCCCAGGCTGTCCGGGATGTTGTTCATTTCGCGGTAGACGATGGCGCGCGGGGTGTGCCAGGACAGGAACACGGCTTCCACGGCCATCTCTCAGCTGCTCGAAGGGATCCTCCGGGAAATTCACCAGGGTCTTGTAGACCGCGATGATTTCCTGCCAGTCCTCGGCGCTCATGTCCACATCCAGGGTCTTGCCCCTGTCGGCCTTTGTAGCGCTCCAGTTCGTGCTCGAATTTATCGCCGTCCACGCCCATGACCACGTTGGCAAACATCTGGATAAAGCGGCGGTAGCAGTCGTAGGCGAAGCGCGGGTTGTCGGTTTTGCGGGCCAGGCCCTCGGCGATCTCGTCGTTGAGGCCCAGGTTGAGAATGGTGTTCATCATGCCGGGCATGGAAACCGGCGAGCCCGAGCGCACTGAAAACAGCAGCGGATTTTCCGGGTCGCCGAAACGCGCGCCCATTTTCTTTTCCACCAGGTCCAGGGCCACCCGGTATTCCTGTTCCAGCAGCCGCGGCAGTTTGTTGCCCGTTTCAAAAAACTCCCGGCAGGTGCTGGTGGTGATGATGAAGCCATAGGGCACGGGCAGGCCCAGGCTGGTCATTTCGCAGAGGTTGGCGCCCTTGCCGCCCAGCAGCTCCCGATCGTCCTTGCTGCCTTCGTTGAACAGGTATACGCGCTTGGCCATGGGGGCTCCCGGTGCTCGTTGAGGTTGCGGTTAGGCGCGTGATTATATCGGCTGGGGGCGGCAACAGGGAGTGTTAATAATCATATGACGGGTGCCCCGCCGTTTACGCCAGGCAGCGCTCAGCGGCTTGCCAGCAACTCCCCCAGGCGCTCCACCTCGGTCAGCTCGGCGGTGGCCGGCACCAGGAACACCTCCTCACAGCCGGCCGCTTCGGCGTTGTCCAGCGCCTCCCGCACCGCGTCGGCGGAACTGCGGTGCACCGACTCCGCCATCATGGTGGCAATTTCGGGGCCGGCGATAGCCAGGTACTCATAGACATAGTCATACAATTTTTGCGCCGGCATCGTCCGCCAGGCTGTACCAGAAGCCGCCCAGCCGGTAGGGCTTGTGCTCGCGCCCGGCGCGCTCCCAGGCGGCATCTGCCATGGCGAAAGTCCTGACCAGTTCCTCCTGCTCGCCATTGCCCGACCAGGCGTACAGGCCGTCGGCCCAGCGGGCGCAGCGCTCGATGCTTTTGGGCCCGAGTACGCCCGCCAGCAGGTGCGGCCCGGCAGGGCAGCTGTAGGCCGGTCCGATGGGGCCGGCGCCGGCGATGATCTCCTCGCCACGCCACACCTTGCGCATGGACTCTACCTGCTCATCCATACGGCCGTAACGACCCTTGAAGGAGGCCCCCACCGCCGCGTAGTCCTGCTCCCGACCGCCATAGCCTACCGCCATCTGCTTGACGCGCCCGCCGGACAGCAGGTCCAGGGTGGCCACCTCCTTGGCCACCCGGGTGGCGTTGTGCATGGGCAGCACGTACAGGGTCGGGGTGATCTCCACCCGGCTGGTGGCGGTGGCGGCGGCCGCCAGCAATACCCGCATATCCAGGGTGGGGCCGTGGATGCGCTCCCCGCAGGAAATGCTGTGGAAGGGGCCTGCATCCACCGCGCTGAACCAGGCGAGGTAATCCTCGCGGCTGAGGCCGGCTTTCATGTAGGGAAGGCAGATGCCGATTTTCATGCGGTTTTTCCTTGCTGCGAGTCCAGGCGAATATCTTAGCCGAGTTGTCGCCGGCGGCTGTTCACCTTTCTGTACCAGGGAAGAAATGTTGGGGCCCGGAGGCTTTCAGGTTTGGTGGAGCCCGGTGCTCAGGTTAAGGTTCGCCGGGAAGGCCTCACGTTACCGGGAAGTAAACCATGAAAATAGACGGCCCATTCTACGCCCGTCTCGAGGATGCCGCCGCCGAGGCCGCCCGCCTGGCCGCCATCGGTTACGACGGCGTCTATACCCTGGAGGGCAGCTCGGATCCCTTCCTGCCGCTGGTGCTGGCCAGTGAGCATGCACCGGGGCTGGATATCGCCACCGGCATCGCCGTGGCCTTTCCGCGCAATCCCATGCACCTGGCCTACCAGGCCTGGGACCTGCAGCGTTTCAGCAAGGGGCATTTCCTGCTGGGCATAGGCTCGCAGGTAAAGGCCCACATCGAGAAGCGCTTCGGTGTCGACTTCGACCGCCCGGCGGCGCGCATGCGCGAATACATCCAGGCGCTCAAGGCCATCTTCGCCTGCTGGCAGCACGGCGCAGCACTGGATTTTCACGGCCAGTACTATCGACACACCCTGATGACCCCCATGTTCAACCCCGGCCCCAACGACTTCGGCATCCCCCCGGTGCTGCTGGGCGCCCTGGGCCCCATGATGACCGAAGTGGCGGGGGAGGTGGCCGACGGCCTGATCGTGCATCCTTTCAACAATATCCCCTTCCTGGAGCAGGCGGCCCTGCCCGCGGTACAGCGCGGCCTCGCCAGGGCCGGCCGTGACCGGGGGGATTTCACCCTGCAGCTCAACGCCATGGTCATCACCGGCGAGAGCGAGCAGGCCATGGCCGCCGCCACCCAGAGCGTGAAAGGCCTGCTGGGCTTCTACGCCTCCACTCCGGCCTACCGGCCCCCCATGGAGGCCATAGGTCGTGGCGACCTGCAACCCGAGCTCAACCGCCTTTCCAAGGCCGGCAAGTGGCAGGAGCTCGGCGAGCATATAGACGACGATTTCCTGGAGGCCTTCACCACCCGCGGCGAGCCCGACGAGATAGCGGGCAAGCTGCTGGCGAAATACGGCGAGCACGCCGACCGCCTCGCTATTTATGCGCCCTATGCGGCGCCGGATGGCATGTGGAAGAAAATCGTTGAAGAGCTCAAAAGCGACAAACAGTAGTGGCTTTGCACTGCGAGGATAAGCAATGAACATCCAGTTCACCAAAGAGCAGCTGGCCCTGCGAGACGAACTGCGTGCCTACTTCGAGCAACTCATGACCCCTGAACTGGTGGCCGAATGTGACGAGAGTCCCGGCGAGGGAGGCGGTCCGTTGTGGCGTGCGGCGTTGGCGAAGATGGGGCGCGATGGCTGGATCGGCCTCGGCTGGCCGAAGGAACTCGGCGGACGCGGCATGACGCCGCTGGAGCAATTCATCTTTGTCGAGGAGGTGATGCGCGCGGGTTACCCCTTTCCGTTCCTGACCACCGAGTCAGTCGGCCCCATGCTGGCGCAGCACGGCAACGAGTGGATTCGCAGTGAAATCGTGCCGAAGATTCTCGCCGGGGAGCTGTGCATCGCGATCGGCTACTCCGAGCCCGGCGCCGGCACCGATCTGGCCGCGCTGAAAACCTGCGCGGTGCGTGACGGTGACGAATGGGTCATCAACGGGCAGAAAATGTGGACCAGCCTGGCCAATTTCAGCGATTACGTGTGGCTTGCGGTACGTACCGATCCGGATGCGCCGAAGAAGCACAAGGGCATCTCGATGTTCCTGATACCGACCACCGATCCGGCCTGGAGCTGTACCCCGGTGCACACGCTGGGCGGAGTGCGGACCAACGCGACCTATTACGACAATATCCGGGTCCCGCACACGAACCTGGTCGGGGAGCTCCATGGCGGCTGGAAGCTGATCACCAGCCAGTTGAACCGCGAGCGTCTCAGCCTGGTGAATTTCGGACCGACCGCGGTGTTGTTCAACCCGGTATCGCGCTGGGCGATGGACACCACACTGGCCAACGGCCAGCGCCTGATCGACCAGCCCTGGGTGCAGATGAACCTGGCACGCGTGCGCGCCGGTGTCGAGGCACTGAAGCTGGTTTGCTACAAGCAGGCCTGGGCCATGACCGCGGGCACGCTCGACATGGCGGACGCGTCGGCGGCAAAGGTCTACGGTTCGGAGTGTTTCATCGAGGTGTATCGATTGCTCGGCGAAGTGATCGGCGAGGCTCCCTGGTCAGCCGTCACTCGGAGACCGGTCAGGTGCTGAAGGGCACGATCGAGCGCATGTATCGCACTGCATCGATTCTGACCTTCGGCGGTGGCGCCAACGAGATACAGCGCGACATCATTTCGGCGGCGGGCTTGTGGATGCCACGCGCCAGTCGCTGAGGGGGAGGGGACAATGGACTTTGGTTTCACCGAGGAGCAGCGGGAAGTGCAGACCCTGGCCCGCAAAATCCTGTCCGAGCAGGTCAGCGCGCAGTCGCCTGGCGGCCTACGACGAGTATGCGCAGCCGAGCGTTTCGACTCGGACCTGTGGCGGCAGCTGGCCGAGGCGGGCCTGGCCGGGGTGGCGATGGACGAGCACTACGGCGGCATGGGCTTTGGCTTTACCGAGCTGGCCCTGCTGATCGAGGAGGTGGGGCGCAGCATCGCGCCGGTGCCGGTGATCAGCCACTGCGTGGTCGCCGCCCTGCCGATGCAGCGTTTCGGCTCCGAGGCCATGCGGGAGGCCTTGCTGCCGGCGGCTGCCGCCGGCGGATTCCTGCTCGGCGCTGGCACTGAGCGAGCCGCTCAACGAAGATCCCGGCGACCCGCTGGCGATCACCGCGGCCCGAGGACGACGAGGACCTGGTGCTGCAGCGGCGTCAAGACGGCCGTGCCCTTCGGCGCCCAGGCCGATCGCATCCTGCTGGCGGCCCGCCACGGCGCATGACGTGGCGGTTGTGCTACTGGATCCACGGCCCCCGGGGTAAGCCTGGAGGCGCTGCAGTCACCAGTTTTGAGCCCCGCTGCGATGCTGCTGCTGGATGGCAGCGCGGGTGCCGGCCGCGGACATCATCTGCACCAGCGGTGGCGCAGCGGTGATGGACTGGCTGGGCGAGCGCTGACCGACGGCGCTCTGCGCCCACCAGCTGGGGGCCGCGGACTTGCGCCATGCGGATGGCGGCCGGGTATACCTCCGAGCGCAAGCAGTTCGAGGTGCCGGTGGCGACCTTCCAGGCCGTGGGTCACCGCATGGCTGACTGCTATATCGACATCGAGTGCCTGCGCCTGACGACCTACCAGGCCGTGTCCCTGCTGGACAGTGAGCAGCCGGCCACCACCGAGGTGCAGATCGCCAAGATCTGGGCCGGCGATACCGGCCACCGGGTCAGCTATGCCACCCAGCATGTGCACGGTGGCACCGGTATAGACCGCGACTACCCGCTGTGGCGCTACTGCCTGTGGCTGCGTCAGAACGAGATGAGCCTGGGCTGCAGCGCCGCCCAGACCGCCGCCCTGGGCGCGCGCCTGGCGGCGGGAGAGGCGCTGTTCAGCTGAGCCCGGGGCGCAATCAGTCACAACTTTTCCGCTAAAGATTTTTCCTGCGTGAAATTTCGACCGGGCCCGGCTGCTGTACACTAGCGCCCATCATGTCTATTGCCCCAACACGATTCGTCCGTGCTGCACTGTTCTCCCTGCGGGCGCTGTGCCTGCCGGCTGTGGCAGTACTCCCCAGCCGCGGCATGTGCCGAACCAGTCCTCCGACAGAGGTGATTTCAGCGGCTTCTGGGAGCTGGACTACAGCCAGAGCGATAATATCCAGGCCGAGCTGGATGCCTGGTGCGCGATCTGCGCAAGCAGTCAGGCAGCGTCGCAGGCAGCGGGTGTGAACCAGCAGCCCAGCGGGTCAACGTAGGTGGTGGTGGCACCGCCAACAGCGGCACCTCGATCATAGGCCTGGCGCAGATGGCCGACCTGGTCACCCAGTCCCAGTTGCTGGAGATCGACCCAGAACACCCACGATATCAAGGTCAAGCGGGAAGGGGACTACGCCCTGACCTGCGAGTTCTTCCCCGGCCAGTACCACACCGTGGAGACGCCCCTGGGCAAGGAGATCTGTGGCTGGGACGGGCACCAGCTTATTTTCAAGACCATTCTGCCCGAGGGCCTGACCATACAGCAGGTGCTCACCATGGGCGCCGATCGCCGGCGGCTGAATATTGCCACCACGGTGATTTCCGACCGGGTTACCTCGCCGTTCACGGTGAACCGGGTCTACAACCGCTACCAGCCCACGGACAGTGGCTACAGTTGCAAGATGACGATTTCCCGGGGGCGGGTATGCACTACCGAAAAACAGTAGCGCGGCTGGTGCTCGCCGCCGGGCTGGTGCTGCTGTTGGCTCCGGCCAGGGCCCAGCAACCGGCGCTGGCTGGCCTGGATCCGGAGGCGGGGGTGACGCCGGTGGGCCGGGTGACCCTGGAGGTAGAGCAGTCGCCGCGGGAGGAGCGCCTGCTGGATGTGGGCCTGGCCGTGTTCGACGCCGGCATTCCCGCCGATGTGTCCACCCACAGCGCACTGGGCATTTTCCCCGAGATCCGCAAGGCTGAGGCGCAGTACATCCCCGTGCTGCTGCGCAATGTACTGCAAAATGCCAACGCCTGGGGCGTGGTGCGGGTGCTGCCGGATGAACAGGCCACCTCCGAGTTGCTGGTGACCGGGCGCATACTGCATTCCGACGGCCAGTTCCTGGCCCTGCAGATACAGGCGCTGGACGCCACGGGTCGCCAGTGGCTGGATCGGACCTACCTGGACGAAGCCGGCGAGGGCGACTACCCGGTGCGCGAGTCGCAGGATCCCTACGCCGATCTATATCGCCGGATCGCCAACGACCTGCTGGCGGCGCGGCGCCAGCTGGATGAAGCCGAATTGCGCAGCATCCGCGAGGTAGCCCTGCTGCGCTACGCGGCCAGCCTGTCAGAAGAGGCTTTCGGTGGCTTCCTGCAGCGTGACCCTGCCGGCCGCTACCGGGTGCTGAGACTGCCGGCCCAGGGGGACCCGATGATGGAGCGGGTAGAGCGTATCCGCAACCAGGAGCACCTGTTCGTGGACACGGTGGACGAACAGTACGTCAAGCTGTACGAACAGATGGCCACCACCTACAGCCTGTGGCGCCAGTACGACCGGGAGCAGGCCCTGTATCGCCAGGATTACGAGCAGCGCGCCCAGGGCAGGGAGCGCTACGGCCAGCGCGGCAGCTTCGTGGCGATGGAGCAGACCTACAACATGTACAAGCAGATAAAGATCCAGCAGCAGGACCTGGACGAGATGGCGCTGGGCTTCAACAATGAAGTGGCGCCCACAGTGATGGAAGCCAGCGGCAAGGTGTTCCGACTCAGCGGTACCCTGGAATCACAGTACAACGAGTGGCGCGATATCCTGCGCAGGATATTCGCCCTGGAGACAGGCCTGCCCGCCGACACTCCCGGCTAATTGCACAGACTACTTATGCAGGGGCCCGTTAATGGGCTATGCTTCGCACATGGCTGCCAAAAATAAAGATAACGAACACGAATCGCTGCTCTTCTCGCTGCGTAAACTCACCGGCCAGGTAGCGGGCGGCACCCTCGGGCTGGCGCGCAATACCGCCGCCATGACCGCCATGTTCGGCGAGAACTGGTTGCGCTCTACCGTACTCAACCAGCTGGAGCCCGAGCGCCTGGAAGCCATGGCCGAGGCCGGGCACTTCCTGCGCGATGCCAGGGAAACCGCGGGCATGTCCATCAAGGACCTGGCCGAAAGCCTGGGTCTGCAGGACAAGTCCATGCTGGAGGACATCGAGAGCGGCCAGACCATCATGCCGCTGGAGGTGATGCTGCGCAGCGCTTCCCTGCTGGCCCGGCACGACCCGATTCCCTTTCTCATCAAGTTCATGCGCACCTACAACCCGGCGCTGGAGAAAACCCTGGAGCAGTGGGGTGTGCTGGCGCTGCCCAAGCAGTACGAACGCGAGCGGCGTTTTATCAATCTCTATCGCCAGCACGATATCCTGCGCGGCTTTACCGATGCCGAGTACGAGCGCTTTATTCACTACATGCAGGGTTCCATCAGCCTGGTGCTGGACGTGATGCAGTCGGAAAAATCCGCCTCCGCCGGCAAGCGCCAGGGGGCCGACGAGGCCGCCGCGAAGAGTAAGCCCAAGGCCAAGAGCGCAACCCGGGCCAAGAAGGCCGCACCGCGCAAACGCAAGCGGGCTCCCGCTGCGAAACGCCCCGCCTCCTGAGGCTGCCGGGCCCTCCCCAAAAGTTATTATTTAGATCAACTAATGCTTATAACACATTGAAATATATGGGTTATATCAATTTTATAATCTTCGGTTATAGGGCTTTATGACACGCGATCAATTCGCCGCGGACCAGTGGTTTGGGGCCTGCCCCAAGGGGCTGGAGGCGCTGCTGCTGGCGGAACTGGAAACCCTGGGAGCCACGTCGACCCGGGAAACCGTGGCGGGTGTCTACTTTACCGGTCCCCTGGCGATCGGCTATCGCGCCTGCCTCTGGTCGCGCCTGGCGAACCGCATCCTGCGGCCTATCGCGCGCCTGGAGGCCGGGGATGCGGATGCCCTGTACAGTCAGCTCAAGGAGGTGCAGTGGGGGGAGTTGTTCGGGCCCGAGCAGAGCTTCGCCATCGATTTCTCCGGGGAGAATCGCCAGATACGCAATACCCAGTTCGGTGCCCAGCGCAGCAAGGACGCTATCGTCGACTGGTTTGTGGCCCGCGATGGCAGGCGCCCCTCGGTGGCCAGGAAGGATCCGGATATCCGCCTCAATATTCGCCTGTCCGGCAGCCAGGCCGTGCTGTCGCTGGATTTTTCCGGTGGCAGCCTGCACCAGCGGGGCTATCGGCTGCAGGCCGGCGCCGCGCCACTGAAGGAAAACCTGGCTGCCGCCATCCTGTTGCGGGCGGACTGGCCGGGAATCGCCGCCCGGGGCGGAGCCCTGCTCGACCCCATGTGCGGCTCCGCCACCCTGCTGTTGGAGGGCGCCATGATGGCGGCGGATATCGCCCCCGGGCTGGCGCGGCGGCGCTTCGGGTTCGAGCGCTGGAAAGGCCACAATGAGACCCAGTGGCAGGCGCTGCTCGCCGATGCCAGGGGCCGGGCCGAGCGGGGCCGGGCCGCCACCCTGCCGGAGATTCGCGGCTATGATGCGGACCCCGGGGTGATTCGCAGCGCCCAGCAGAACATCGCCCGCATGGGCCTGGAAAAAACTGTAAGAGTCAGCGTCAAGTCACTGTCAGAATTGAAAAAACCATCGCACGCGCCCCTGCCGTTCGGGCTGCTCGTGTGCAATCCTCCCTACGGTGAGCGACTGGGCGAAAAGGCCAGCCTGGTGTACCTGTATCGCCAGCTGGGGGAGCTGATGGCGGCCGAGTTCAGTGGCTGGCAGGCGGCGCTGTTGACCTCGGACCTGGAGCTGGGCAAAGCCACGGGGTTGCGCAGCCACAAGCGCTATGCCCTGTGGAACGGCGCCATCGCCGCGCATCTGCTGCTGTTCGACCTGGCAGCCAATGAGCTGCGCTCACCCCCGTCCCAGGCGGGTACCGGGACAAACGGCGCCGCAACGGTTGCCGGGGAGGCGCCCCTGACCGAGGGCGCCCGCATGTTCGCCAACCGGCTGCGCAAGAATCGCAAGCGGCTGGCAAACTGGGTGAAGCGGGAACATATCAGCTGCTATCGCCTCTACGATGCCGACATGCCGGAGTATGCGGTGGCCGTGGATGTCTACGGCGAACAGGTTCACGTGGCCGAGTACCAGGCTCCCAAGGGCGTCGATCCAGCCGCGGCGGAACGCCGCATGGAAGAGGTGAGGGCGGCCCTGCCGCAGGCGCTGGAGGTGCCCGCCGCGGCGATTGCCTACAAGCAGCGGCGCCGCCAACGCGGCAGCGAACAGTACGAGAAACAGGCCAGCAGGGGGGAGTTCATCAGCGTCACCGAGGGGAATGCGCGGCTGCTGGTCAACCTGCATGACTACCTGGACACTGGCCTGTTCCTGGACCATCGGCCCCTGCGCCGCCGGCTGTACGCGGAGGCGGCAGGCAAGGATTTCCTCAACCTGTTTTGCTATACCGGCGCGGCCACGGTGCAGGCCGCCCTCGGGGGCGCGCGTTCCACCACAAGTGTCGACCTGTCCAATACCTACCTGGGCTGGCTGCGCAAGAACCTGGCCCACAACGGCCTGGATGAAACCCGCAATATCCTGCAGCGGGCCAATTGCCTGGAGTGGCTGCAGCAGGCCGATGGGCGCTATGACCTGGTGCTACTGGACCCGCCGTCCTTCTCCAATTCGACGGCCATGACCGGCAGTTTCGATGTGCAGCGCGACCACCCGGAGCTGCTGCGCGCGGCCATGGGCGTGCTGCGCAGCGACGGCACCTTGTATTTTTCCAATAACCGCCGGGGTTTCCGGCTGGATGCGCAGTTGCTCGAGGAGTTTGTTTGCGAGGATATTACCGGGCAGACCCTGGACCCGGATTTCCAGCGCAATCGCAGGATTCACTGCTGCTGGCTGGTGCGCCACCGGGACCGGAAGTTTGCCTGGCCCGCTGGTGGGCAGCCAACCCAACCCTAGCTGGCGTCGCTCGCAGGCGGCAGCGCAGGCGCCCCGTCGGGGGTGGTGCAAATGTGTATACATATGCAACCCCCTGTGATTATGCGGGCTAGCCGGTAAGTGGCCACAAACAGTGGCCGGCAAAAAATATCCACACTGGCGGCAGCGGTGCTGCTATAAAAGGGTTTTGCGCGCAGGGACGCCGGGAAACGCTATAAAAAATCGCTAAGTCATTGATTTAATATTCTTAAGCCTTGCCCCGGGCGCCCGGCGCAGAAAAACCGAAACTTCGTTTTTTAGAATTACCCACCACCTTGATCAGATAATGTCCCCATAGTTATCCACAGGGAAATCTGTGGATAACTATTCCGGGTCAGCCAGCTTCAACAGCTGTTTGCCCTGGTTGCGTCCGTCGAACAGGCGCTGCAGGGTAGCCGGTATGTTCTCGAAGCCCTCCTGTACGTCCTCTCGCCAGGCCAGTTCCCCCGCCGCGACCCATTCGGCCAGCGCGGCGATGGCCTCATTGGCACGGGCCAGGTAGTCGATGACGATGAATCCCTGCATGCGCAGCCGCCGGGTCACTACGTTCATGAGGTTGCGGGGACCGGGCCGCGGGGTTTCGTCGTTGTAACCGGCGATCGCACCGCACAGCACGATGCGGCCGAAATCCGCCATGTTGGCCAGGGCCGCCTCGAGGGTATCGCCGCCCACGTTGTCGAAGAACACGTTGACGCCCTGCGGGCACAGTTGCGCGATGCGGGTAGGCAGGTCTTCGCGCTTGTAATCGATTACCTCATCCACCTTGCAGGCCTCTCGCAGCCACTGGCATTTGTCCGCGCCACCGGCGATGCCGACTACCCGGGCGCCCTTGAGCCTGGCGATCTGGGCCACCACCGAGCCGGTCGCGCCGGCGGCGCCGGACACCAGCACCGTTTCCCCGGGCTGGGGCTGGCCTACGTCGAGCAGGCCGAAATAGGCGGTCAGGCTGGTTGAGCCGAAAATGCTGAGGGCCATGCCCGGCGGGGTACCCGCGGGCAGGGGAGTGGGCGGGGCGAGAGGGTGGCGCGGGTCGCCAATGCTGTACTCCTGCCAGTTCACCAGTCCCTGCACCAGTGTGCCCACAGGCAGCGCCGGGTTGCTGGACTGCACGACCTGGCCCACGCCGCTGGCGCGCATGGGTTCACCCAGCGGCACCGGGGGCAGGTAGCTGGGTTCGTCCATCACCCAGCCGCGCATGGCCGGGTCGAAGCTCAGCATCAGGGTTTTTACCAGCACCTGGCCCGCCTCGAGGTCGGGCTGCGGCATGGCGGACTCCACCAGCTCGAAGTGCTCCGGGCCTATCATGCCCGTGGGTCTCTCCTTCAGCAGCCACTGCCTGTTCACGTCGCTCATGCCTTGATTCTCCTTTTTTGGCGCGTTTTGGGGCCGGTATTACACCAGCTGGATCGCTATCTGAACAGACCCGGGAGGTGGCTACGGCATTTCTTTTTAGCGACAGCCGCCCGCGGTCGGTGGACATGACAGGCTGGCTGCACTGTGTTCCAATCCCGGGGGTTTCCAGCGGGGTAGGGGTATATGAAGTCACTGCTGATCGTCTACCACAGCCAGAGCGGGAGCTGCGCCCGGTTGGCCGGCGCCGCCCGCGAGGGCGCGAGGACGGAGCCTGGTGTCGAGATACTGCTCAAGCGCGCCTGGGACGCCGGGGTGGCCGACCTGCAGGGGGTGGACGGCCTGATGCTGGTGGCGGCGGAAAACTCCGGGGCCCTCAGCGGTGGCATGAAGGACTTTCTCGATCGCACTTTTTACCCGGCCATAGACCGCGCCCTGGTGTTGCCCTACGCGCTGTTGGTCAGCGCCGGCAACGATGGGCGCAATGCGGCGCGCCAGGCGGGGCGTATCCTGTCCGGCTACCCCTTCCCCGCGGCTGCGGAGACCGTAATTCTGCGCGGTGAGGTCGACGCCGCACAGTTGCAGGCCGCGCGGGAGTTGGGCATGGCCTTCGCCGCGGGCATCGCCATGGGCATTTTCTAGCAGGAAAGATAACGTATGAACGACAACGGTAAGGAGGCGGTTCCCGATGGCTTCGTCCGGCTGCCGACGGGGCTGGGATTCACCGACAACCTGCAGCCCTGTTTCCGGCGCATCGAGGGCGACGCGGTCAGTTTCGGCCTGGTGGTTGAGCGCCAGCACGGCAATGTAATGGGCATTTGCCACGGCGGCGTGCTGGTCACCCTGGCGGATGTTACCGCAGCCACCGGTGTGAATGTGGCCAGGGGGGTGAGGGCGGGCAGCCCGACCATCAACCTGGCGGTGGATTTCATTGCCGCCGCCCGCATGGGGCAGTGGATACAGGCCGATGTGCACAGCGTGACCGTCAAGCGGCGTTTCGGCTTCTGCAGTGGCCTCATCACCAACAGCGAGGGCGTGGTGGCGCGTTTCAACGGCACGTTTTACCTGCCGGAGCACAAGGGCATGGTGAAGCCGGGCGCGATCGGCGACGGCCTTCCCGCCCTGCTCGACGATTAGGATCGCAGCTTTTTTCAGGCCGCGGCCTGCACCACTTCAATAAACGCCCGGGCCGCGCGCGACAGGCTGCGGCCCTGGTGGTAGACAATCCCCAGGGTGCGGCTGATGCCGGCTCCGTTGGGCCGCAAGGTCACCAGCGAGGCGTCGGCCATGCTGCGCGGCAGTACCGTCCAGCCCAGCCCCACCGAGGCCATCATACGGATGGTCTCGAGGTAGTTGGTCGCCATCGAAACCTGCAGGTCGACCTGGCGCTGCTCGAATAGGCGCGCGACGATCTGGCCGGTATAGGTATTGAGCCCGGGTAGCACGGCGGGATAGGCACTGAGGGCCGCCAGCTCCAGCTTGCGCTGGCCCGCCAGCGGATGGTGCCTGGCCACCATGAAGTCCAGCGGATCGGGCCAGACGGGCAGGGTCACCAGCTTGGCGTCCCGGGTGGGGGCCAGCGTGACCACGGCCAGTTCCGCCTTGCCCTGCAGGATCAGTTCGTAGGCCTGCTCGGAATCCATGAAATCGATATCTATGTGGGCGCCGGGGTAGGCCTGGCTGAAATCGCTGAGCACCGGCGGCAGGCGGTGCAGGCCGATATGGTGGCTGGTCGCCAGGCGCAGCTCGCCCCCGACTTCGCCCGACAGGTCCCGCACCGATTGCCGGGCCGCCTGCAGGGCCTGCTGCACCGCCCGGGCGTGGGGCAGCAGTGCCTTGCCGGACTCGGTCAGGCTGACGGTACGGCCTATGCGGTCGAACAGTTCCGCAGCCAGCTGCTGCTCCAGCAACGAGACCCGCTTGCTCACCGCGGGCTGGGTCAGGTGCAGTTTTTCGGCGGCCAGGGAGAAGGAGCCGGTCTCCGCCACCAGCAGGAAAGCAGCGAGGTTCTGGATGTCCATTTGGATTCCTTATAGGAATGTATAATATAAAAATAATAAATTGGAGTTATCTAAACCGCAAGGCGATAATGCCAACCTGAACTATTCTTTGCTCCAGCGACAACCCGAGGTGTATCCCATGAGCGGACAAACCCTGTACGACAAATTGTGGCAGAGCCACCTGGTGCGGCAGCGCGACGACGGCAGCGCCCTGATCTATATCGATCGCCACCTTATCCACGAAGTGACCTCACCGCAGGCTTTCGAAGGCCTGCGTATGGCGGGGCGCAAGCCCTGGCGCCTGGACGCCAACCTGGCGGTGCCCGACCACAACGTGCCCACCGAGCGCGTGGAGCGCAGCGGCGGGGTGGCGGCCATCGCCGATCCGGTGTCGCGCCTGCAGGTGCAGACCCTGGATGACAACTGCCGCGATTTCGACATCGTCGAATTCGAGATCAACGACGTGCGCCAGGGGATCGTGCATGTGGTGGGGCCGGAACAGGGCGCGACCCTCCCCGGGATGACGGTTGTCTGTGGCGATTCCCACACCTCCACCCACGGCGCCCTGGGCGCCCTGGCCCACGGTATCGGCACCTCGGAGGTGGAGCATGTGCTGGCCACCCAGTGCCTGATCCAGCAAAAAATGAAAAACATGCTGGTGCGCATAGACGGCCGGCTGCAGCCGGGTGTGTCCGCCAAGGACGTGGTGCTGGCGGTCATTGGCGAGATCGGCACCGCGGGCGGCAGCGGCTACGCCATCGAATTCGGCGGCGAGGTGGTGCGCGACATGAGCATGGAGGGACGCATGACCATGTGCAACATGTCCATCGAGGCCGGTGCCCGCATGGGCATGGTGGCGGTGGACGACACCACCCTGGAGTACGTGAAGGGCCGTCCCTATGCACCCAGCGGCGCCATGTGGGAACGGGCCGAGCAGGCCTGGCGGGAGTTGCGCAGCGATGACCACGCCCACTTCGACCGGGTGGTGGTGCTGCGCGGCGAGGACATCAAGCCCCAGGTGACCTGGGGTACCTCGCCGGAAATGGTACTCCCCATCGACGGCTGTCTGCCCGATCCGGCCAACATCGAGAATGCGACCGAGCGCGCGGCGGTGGAGCGCGCCCTGCACTACATGGGGCTGCAGGCAGGCATGCCGATTACCGCCATCAGGCCCGACCGGGTGTTCATCGGCTCCTGCACCAATTCGCGGATAGAGGATCTGCGCGCCGCTGCCGCCGTGGTCAAGGGCAAGCGGGTGGCGGCATCCCTGAAGCAGGCCCTGGTGGTGCCCGGCTCCGGCCAGGTAAAGAAACAGGCTGAGGCGGAGGGCCTGGACAAGGTATTCATCGAGGCCGGTATGGAGTGGCGGGAGCCGGGTTGTTCCATGTGCCTGGCGATGAATGCCGACAAACTGGGGCAGGGCGAGCACTGCGCGTCCACGTCCAACCGCAATTTTGAGGGTCGTCAGGGTTTTGGCGGCCGCACCCACCTGGTCAGCCCCGCCATGGCCGCGGCCGCGGCGATAGCGGGTCACTTTGTCGACGTGCGCGACTGGTAGGAGGATACCGACATGAAAAGCTTTGTAGCTGAACGGGGCGTGGTAGCGCCCATGGATCGCGCCAACGTGGACACCGATCTGATCATCCCCAAGCAGTTCCTGAAGTCGATCAGGCGCAGCGGTTTCGGCCCCAACCTGTTCGACGACCTGCGCTACCTGGACGAGGGACAGCCGGGACAGGACTGCAGCAAGCGCCCGGTCAATCCCGATTTTCCCCTCAACCAGCCGCGCTACCAGGGGGCGTCCATCCTGCTGGCGCGGGAGAATTTTGGCTGTGGCTCCAGCCGTGAGCACGCCCCCTGGGCGCTGGAGGATTACGGTTTCCGCTGCATCATCGCGCCCAGCTTCGCGGATATTTTCTACAACAACTGTTTCAAGAACGGCATCCTTCCCATCGTCCTGGACGAGCACGTGGTGGATACCCTGTTTCGCGAGCTGTACGCCAACGAGGGCTATGAGTTGACGGTAGACCTGGAGGAGCAGCAGGTCACCACTCCGAAAGGGGATATCTACAGCTTTGAGGTGGATGAGTTCCGGCGCCATTGCCTGTTGAAGGGGCTGGACGACATCGGCCTGACCCTGGAAGACGCCGACGCGATCCGCGCTTATGAGCTGGGCTCGCGCGAGCGCTCGCCCTGGCTGTTCGATGTCATCAGGTAGGGAGGGTATCGCGATGGGAAAGAAAATACTGGTACTGCCCGGTGATTATATCGGGCCGGAGATCATGGCCGAGGCGGTCAAAGTGCTGCAGGTCGTGGACCGGCGCTTCGGCCTGGACCTGGAGCTCGAGCACGGGCTGCTGGGCGGGGCCGCCATAGACGCCACCGGGGTGCCGCTGCCGCCTGAAACCCTGGCCGCGGCCCGGGCCGCGGACGCCATTTTGTTGGGCGCGGTGGGCGGTCCCAAGTGGGACTCGGTGGAGCGATACCTGCGCCCGGAGCGGGGCCTGCTGGGCATTCGCTCCGAGCTCAAGCTGTTCGGTAACCTGCGCCCGGCGATTCTCTATCCGCAACTGGCGGACGCCTCCAGCCTGAAGCCGGAAGTGGTGGCGGGGCTGGACATCCTGATCGTGCGCGAGCTCACCGGCGGCATCTACTTCGGTGAGCCGCGGGGCATTCGCACCCTGGAAAATGGCGAGCGCGAGGGCTTCAACACCTACGTCTATCGCGAGTCGGAGATCCGCCGCATCGCCCGCCTGGCCTTCTGCCCTGGCGCGCAAGCGCGACGGCCGCCTGTGCTCGGTGGACAAGGCCAATGTGCTGGAGGTCACCGTGCTGTGGCGCGAGGTGATGGACGAGGTGGCGGCCGAGTACCCGGATGTGGAACTCAGCCACATGTACGTGGACAACGCCGCGATGCAACTGGTGCGGGCGCCCAAGCAGTTCGACGTCATGGTCACCGGCAACATGTTCGGGGACATCCTCTCGGATGCGGCGGCCATGCTGACGGGCTCGATAGGCATGTTGCCCTCGGCCTCGCTGGACGCAAGCGGGCCGCGGAATGTATGAGCCCTGCCACGGCACCGCGCCGGATATCGCGGGACAGGGCAAGGCCAACCCGCTGGCGACCATACTCTCGGTGGCCATGATGTTGCGCTACACCCTGGCCTGCCCGGAGGCCGCTGACGCCATCGAGCAGGCGGTGGGCGTGGTGCTGGACAGGGGCCTGCGCACGGCGGACATCCAGTCGCCGGGCACTGAACTGGTCAGCACGGTGGCGATGGGTGATGCCGTGGCGGCCGCCCTGCAGGCCTGACCGACACTAATTGACGATGCAGCGACAGCTGATGAGGTAGCAACGATGAGCAAGCTTTACGATGTAGCAGTAGTGGGTGCCACCGGCGCGGTGGGTGAGGCGATGATCTCCATCCTGGAGGAGCGCAATTTCCCGGTGGGCAAGCTGTATCCGCTGGCCAGCAGCGCTCGGCCGGCAAAACCGTGATGTTTCGCGGCAAGTCGGTGGAAGTGACGGACCTGGCCGAGTTCGATTTCAGCAAGGTGCAGATCGGCCTGTTTTCCGCCGGCGGCAGTGTTTCCGCGGAGTTTGCCCCCAAGGCGGCGCGCGGCCGGCTGTGTGGTGATCGACAACACCTCGCACTTCCGCCACGACGAGGATATTCCCGCTGGTCGTGCCGGAGGTCAACCCTGAAGCCCTGGCCGGCTATACCGCGGCGCAATATCATCGCCAACCCGAATTGCTCGACGATCCAGATGCTGGTGGCGCTCAAGCCCATTTACGATGCGGTGGGCATCGAGCGCATCAATGTGGCCACCTACCAGGCCGTTTCCGGCACCGGCAAGGAGGCGATAGAAGAGCTGGCGTCCCAGACCGCGCGACTGCTCAACGGCCAGGAGGCCAAGTGCGAGGTGTATCCGCGCCAGATCGCCTTCAACGTCCTGCCGCATATCGATACGTTCCAGGACAACGGGTATACCCGCGAAGAGATGAAAATGGTGTGGGAGACCCGCAAGATATTCGGCGACCAGTCCATCCAGGTAAATCCCACCTGTGTCCGCATACCGGTCTTTTACGGCCACTCGGAGGCGGTACATATCGAAACCGTGGACAAAATCACCGCCGTCGAGGCGCGGGCCCTGCTGGAGAGCGCGCCCGGCGTGACGGTGATCGACGAGCGCCAGGATGGCGGGTACCCGACCCCGGTGGTGGACGCCGCCGGCAAGGACCCGGTCTTTGTGGGCCGGATCAGGGAGGATATTTCCCATCCCCGGGGCCTCGATATGTGGGTTGTGAGCGATAACCTGCGCAAGGGAGCAGCCCTCAACAGTGTGCAAATTGCCGAGAAATTAATCTCCACTTACCTTGATTAATGCTCACTACTTACCTTGATTAATACAGGTACATAACTGATACTTTGGCTAATTCGGGTCTGTACGCACGCATGGAAGCGGGATTTGCGTCGGTAGGGGCAAAGTGCCTGGCGCGGAACTGCGTAGAGCCCGAATCAGTTGCCGGACCGCGGGGAGGCCGGTGTAGGATGAAGCAGAAAAAATAACAAGGCGTCGGTATGGCTCGAAAGTTAGCTGCTGTAGTTTTTTCGCTGGGATGCGTGCAGGCTGGTCCCTTGATGGCTCTGGGACTCGGGGAAATAAGCCTGGAATCCTACCTCAATGAACCACTGCGGGCGGAAGTTGACCTGCTCAATGTCCAGGGCTTGCACGAAGACCAGATCAGGATTCGGCTGGCGACCTCGGAAGATTTCAAGCGGATGGGCGTGGACCGCGCCTATTTCCTCACCAGTATCAGCTTCAACGTGGAGATCGACGATAGCGGGCGCGCCCGAATCGTGCTCACGTCCGAGGATCCCGTGCTGGAACCCTACCTCGACTTCATCGTCGAGGCCCGCTGGCCGTCGGGCCGCCTGCTGCGCGAATACACCGTGCTGGTGGATCCGCCGGTATTCGATTCGGCTGTGCCGGTAGTGTCCGCCAGCGAGCGGGTGGCCGAGATCGATGGCCAGCCCGCACCCGCAAAAAAAAAGACGACTGAGGTCGTCACCAGCGGTACCCGGGTCGATTTAAAGCAGGGTGACCTGGCGCCGGGGGAAATGCCCCGGCGCAGCTTCAACGCCGATACTGCGAACGCGCCCATATCCGGCAGCCGCTACATGATCCACCGCGACGACACCCTGTGGAGCATTGCCTCCCGGGCGCGTCCCGGCGGTGCCTCCGTGCAGCAGACCATGCTGGATATACAGCGCCTCAATCCCGATGCCTTCATCAACGGTAATATCAACCTGATCAAGGCCGGCTACATCATCTACCTGCCTACCCAGGCCGAGATAAGCTCATCCGACCCCGACACCGCGAACCAGGTGGTGCGCCAGCAGAATGAAGCCTGGCGAGAGGGTCGTGCCAGCGGCACTGTTTACACAGGGCCTTCGCTGCGGATTTCCGCTGAGGAGCCTGGCGAGCCCGCCGCGGCGGGAGCCGTGGCCGGCGGTGCGGGTTCGGAAGCGGGCGCCGTGACGGCGGCCACCTCCACCAACGTGGCGCTGGAGGAACTGGCGGAGTCGGAGTTGGCGCGATCCGAGCTGCAGGAGCGCCTGGTGGCGATGGAGGCGCAGGTTGAAACCCTGGAACGCATCGTCTCCCTCAAGGACGACCAGATCGCTGCCCTGCAGGGCGTGATCGCGGGTGAGCAGGGGGCGGATGGCGCCGGCAGCGATGCCGCCGCGCTGGGCGATGAACTGCTCGCTGAAATCGAACAACTGGATGCTGCTGCGGACGCGGCAGAGGATGAACTGCAGCTGGCCGGGTCCGAAGCCACCGAGGAAACGGCCGCCGCGGAAACGGCCGCCGCGGAAACGGCCGCCGCGGAAACGGCCGCCGAGGAAACGGCCGCCGAGGAAACGGCCGCCGAGGAAACAGCCGCCGCGGATACGGTGGAGGAAGACGTCGTGGTAGCGGAGCCGGCCCCGGCTGCCGCGAAGCCTGCCGAAGGCATGAGTTCGCTCTGGTACATCCTGGGCGCGGTGGTGGTGGCGGTGCTGGGCTGGTTGTTCATGCGCCGTCGCAAGGATACGGATGACGAGGGCGATGAACTGGATACCACCCCGGTCGCGGCAGCACCGGTCGATGCCTTCGCCGATGTAGAGCTGACCGAGCAGGAAGTTGAACTGGAAGAGCCGGAGGATGCTCAGCCGCAGAGCCCGGAAGCGTCGCCGGAAGACGAAGTAGCGGCCGCCCGCAAGGAAAATCGCGGCTACGGCCAGCGCAAGCACGACGAGTACGCCTCCGATGTCGAGGCGAACGGTGCGCTTGCCGAGGCGGATATCTACATCGCCTACGGTCGCTATCCCCAGGCGATAGACCTGCTGCGCAACGCGTTGCTGAATGATCCCGGCAATGCCGCCTACCGCCTGAAATTGCTGCAGCTGTACGCCGAGACCGGTGATCGCGCGGCCGCGGAGCAGCAACTGGCCGAACTGGAGTCCCTGGGGGACGAGGACAGCCTGGCGGCCGCCAGGGAAACCCTCGCAGCTGCGCGCGAAGACGCGGCGGCACCGGTGGCCGTTAACGCGGGCAGCGACCTGTTGAGGGAGTCAGGCGAGACGCTGGAGTCGGACTTCAGTGACCTGGAGATAGAGGAACCGGAGACCGGCGACTCGCTGGAGGATGACCTGGACCTGTCCGTGGATTTCGAGCGGGCCGGGAGTGACGCGGACAGCATGGAGGAAGAACTGGTTATCGCCGCCGAGAGCGATGGCCTGTCCACCAAGCTCGATCTGGCCAGGGCCTACATGGATATGGGCGACGACGACGGCGCCCGCCAGATTCTCGAAGAAGTGGCCGCCGAGGGCAGCGCGGAACTGCAGGAAGAGGCGCGCGCGCTACTCGAGCGCATTGGCTGACGGGGTTTTACCCTTTGCGGCTGACCCGCTGCCGGCGGGCAGTCGCATCGCCTGCCGCGTAGAGTACGATGGCAGCCGCTACCACGGTTGGCAGTCCCAACCCCATCCGGATTCCAAAACCGTCCAGGACACGCTGGAAAACGGCCTGGCCGCAGTGGCCTGCCAGCCGCTGCGGGTGCATTGCGCCGGGCGCACCGACAGCGGCGTGCACGGCTTTTGCCAGATCATACATTTCGACGCGCCGGTGTCGCGCAGCCCCAAGTCCTGGGTAATGGGGACCAATGCCAACCTGCCACCGGATGTGCGCCTGCACTGGGCACAGGCCGTGGGGCCTGAGTTTCACGCGCGCTTTTCCGCTGTCTCGCGTCGCTACCGCTACCTCATAGCCAATACCCCGGTGCGCCCCGCGCTGATGGCCGGGCAGCTCGCCTGGGAGCGGCGTCCCCTGGATCACCAACTGATGCACTCCGAGGCCCAGAGCTTGCTGGGAGAACAGGATTTTTCCGCCTTTCGCGCCGCCGCCTGCCAGTCCAGTACGCCCATGCGCAATGTGCAGGCCGTGAGTGTTGCCCGCCGGGGCGACCTGCTGGTGGTGGATATTCGCGCCAACGCCTTTCTGCACCACATGGTGCGCAACATAGTTGGCTCGCTGATCGCGGTCGGGGCCGGCCGTGCCGCGCCGGGGTGGCTGCCGCTGCTGTTGGCCGGCAGGGACCGCAGCCAGGCGGCGGATACCGCGCCCGCCGCGGGTCTCTACCTGGTAGAGGTGGAGTACCCTGCGCACTTCGGTTTGCCCGGCGCCCCTGCTGAACCCCTGCTGCCGGGGGCCTGAGCGACCCCGATAGCCGGCGGGAAGTACAGACAGGGGCGAGGCCGATCTGCTATCATGCGCGCCTGTTTTTCCGACCCCAGCCAGACCAGTGACCCAGACCCGGATCAAGATATGTGGCATCACCACGGTGGCCGATGCCCGCAACGCCGTTGATTGTGGCGCCGACGCTATCGGCCTGGTGTTTTATGCGCGCAGCCCGCGGGCAGTCACCGTGGAGCAGGCAGCGGCAATCGCGGCGGCCGTGCCGCCGTTTGTCACGGTTGTGGCCCTGTTTGTCGATGAACCGGCTGACTCTGTGCAGCGTATCCTCTCCGGTGTCGCGATTGACATGATCCAGTTCCACGGCAGCGAGACGGCGGAGTTTTGCGGTCAGTTCGCCAGGCCCTGGATCAAGGCCCTGCGGGTCAAGCCCGGAGTCGATCTCGCCGCCGCCTGCCAGGAGTACCGGCAGGGGAGGGGCATCCTGCTGGACAGCTGGCAGGATGGCGTTCCCGGCGGCACCGGCACCGCCTTTGACTGGAGCCTCGCGGCGCATTCGCTGTCCCTGCCGGTGGTGTTGGCGGGGGGCTCAACGAGCACAATGTCGGCGCGGCCATGGCGCGGTTGCGCCCCGCCGCTGTGGATGTCAGCGGCGGGGTGGAGCGGGCGCCGGGCAGCAAGGACGCCCAGAAAATCGAGCGATTCATCGCTGCAGTTCGCAGCGCTGACTCCCTAGTTTGAACAAGCCCCGAGAAATGGAGCAACAGATGACAAGTGACCTGAAAGCAGATGTGTTCGCCGCGGTACCGGATGCGGACGGCCGCTTCGGTATTTATGGCGGCAAGTTCGTGGCGGAAACGCTGATGGCGGCGCTGTCCGAACTCGAGGCGGTCTACCGCAAGCTGTCCGTCGATCCCGAGTTCCAGCGGGAACTCGATGAGGACCTGGCCCAGTATGTGGGGCGGCCGTCGCCCCTGTATGAAGCCAAACGCTGGTCCCGGTCCATCGGCGGGGCCCGTATCTTCCTGAAGCGCGAGGACCTGAACCACACCGGCGCCCACAAGGTGAACAATACCGTGGGCCAGGCGCTGCTCGCCAAGCACATGGGCAAGCCCCGCGTCACGGCCGAGACCGGTGCCGGCCAGCACGGCGTGGCAACGGCAACGATTGCCGCGCGCCTCGGCCTTGAGTGCCAGGTGTTCATGGGCGAGGAGGATGTGCGCCGCCAGGCCCTGAACGTGTACCGCATGAAGCTGCTGGGTGCCGAAGTCGTGCCTGTCACCTCGGGCTCGCGCACCCTCAAGGACGCGATGAACGAGGCGATGCGCGACTGGGTGACCAATGTCGACAACACCTTTTATATCATCGGCACCGTGGCGGGCCCGCACCCCTATCCACTGCTGGTGCGGGATTTCCAGTGCGTCATCGGCCGCGAGGCCAGGCGCCAGGCCCTGGAGCAGACCGGCAAATTGCCCGATGCCCTGGTGGCCTGCGTGGGAGGTGGTTCCAACGCCATCGGCCTGTTTCATCCATTCCTGCGCGATGAGGGTGTCGCCATGTACGGCGTGGAAGCCGGCGGCCACGGCATCGCATCCAACCAGCATGCGGCGCCCCTGACCGCGGGCAGCCCGGGCGTCCTGCACGGCAACCGCACTTACCTGATGCAGGATGCGGATGGCCAGATCATGCATACCCACTCGGTATCGGCGGGGCTGGACTACCCCGGTGTGGGTCCCGAGCACGCCTGGTTGAAAGACCTGGGCCGGGTAAATTACGTGGTCGCCACCGATGACGAGGCCCTGCGGGCGTTCCACACCCTGACCCGGGTGGAGGGTATCATGCCCGCTCTGGAGAGCAGTCACGCGCTGGCCCACGCCGAGAAGCTGGCGGCACAGATGACACCGGACCAGGTCATCGTGGTCAACCTGTCCGGGCGTGGCGACAAGGATATCCACACTGTTGCCCAGATCGACGGCATTGAATTCTAAGGGGATTGGTTAGTGAGTCGCATTGCAGGACGGTTTCAACAACTGGCACAACAGGGACGTAAGGCCCTGGTTCCCTATGTGGTGGCGGGCGATCCGGCCCTGGAAATCACCGTACCCCTGATGCACCGCCTGGTGCAGGCGGGCGCCGATATCATAGAGCTGGGAGTGCCGTTTTCGGACCCCATGTCCGAGGGGCCGGTATTGCAACTGGGACACGAGCGGGCCCTGGCCAATGGCATCGGCTTGCGCCACGTGCTGGAAATGGTGCGCGAGTTTCGCCAGCAAGACGCCCAGACCCCGGTGTTGCTGATGGGCTATGCCAACCCCGTGGAGCATATGGGCTACGCGGCCTTTGCCGATGCCGCCACCGCAGCGGGTGTCGATGGCCTGCTGACTGTCGATATCCCCCCGGAGGAAGTGGCCAACCTCAATGAGCAGCTAAAGCGCGTTGGCATGGACAACATATTCCTGGTCGCGCCCACCACTCCCGACGAGCGCATCGGGCGTATCACCGCCCAGGCCAGTGGTTTTATCTATTATGTCTCGCTTAAGGGCGTCACCGGTGCCGGTCACCTGGACGTGGAGGACGTGGCCGAACATATCGCGCTGATACGCGGGCACTGCCAGCTCCCGGTGGCGGTGGGCTTCGGTATCAAGGACGCTGCCTCCGCCAAGGCCGTGGCCACAGTGGCCGACGGGGTGGTGGTGGGCAGCGCGCTGGTCGCGAGCATGGCTGCCGCGGTCGAGGCCGGCGGCGGCCACGAGGCCGCCATGGGCGCCGCGGTGGCGCTGGTGACGGAGATCCGCGCGGGAATAGATAGCATCGCTTCCTAGTTGACCCGCGGGGCGTTTATAATAATGCCTTCTTCGCAGCGGGGTTTGCCATGAGCTGGATACACAAGATTTTGCCTTCCGGCGTGCGCAGTGACGAGGGTGAAAAGCGCTCCAACGTGCCCGAGGGGCTGTGGAAGAAATGCGTCAAGTGCGACGCCGTGCTCTACCGCCCGGATCTCGAGCGCAACGATGACGTCTGTCCCAAATGCGATCACCACATGCGCATCGGCGCGCGGCGTCGCCTGGACATCTTCCTGGACCCTTCCGACAGGGAGGAAATCCTCACCGAGATCGAACCGGTCGATCGCCTCAAGTTCAAGGACAAGAAACGCTATCGCGACCGCCTGACCGCGGCGCAGCGCTCCACCGGCGAAAAGGACGCGCTGATTGCCATGCGCGGCAAGCTGCAGGGACTGCCCCTGGTGAGCGTGGCCTTCGAGTTCGATTTTCACGGCGGCTCCATGGGCTATGCCGTGGGCGAAAAATTTACCCGGGCCGCGCAACTGGCGCTGGCCGAGCGCATGCCGCTGGTCTGCTTCGCAGCCTCCGGTGGCGCCCGCATGCAGGAAGCCCTGATCTCCCTGATGCAGATGGCCAAGACCAGCGCGGTGCTCGAGCGCCTGCGACTGGAGGGCGTGCCCTACATCTCGGTGATGACCGACCCTATCTATGGCGGTGTATCCGCTTCCCTGGCGCTGCTGGGAGACATCAATATCGCCGAGCCCGAGGCGCGCGCCGGATTCGCCGGCCCGAATATCATTGAACAGACCATCCGCCAGAAACTGCCCAAGGGCTTCCAGCGCAGCGAGTTTCTGCTGGAACACGGCGCCATCGACATGATCGTCCACCGCACTGAAATGCGCGATACCGTCTCCAGGCTGCTGTCCAAGCTGACCGATACGCCGTTGGTGCCGGTCGTGGAACTGGAGGACGAGAGCGACGCAGCACCACAGCAGACCGCCGCCGAAGCCGCGGAAGGGGATGGTTAAGCAGTCACTCGCGCAGTGGCTGCAACGGCTGGAAGGGCTTCATCCCAGGGCCATTGAGCTCGGCCTGGCGCGCGTGGCCTCGGTGGCCGCGGCGCTGGAACTGTTGCCGGTGGCGGTGCCGGTTGTCAGCGTGGCGGGCACCAACGGCAAGGGCTCGACGGTCGCGGTGCTGGAGGCCTTGCTGGGTAGTTCGGGGCGGCTCGCGGGGGTGTACACCTCCCCGCATATACTGCGTTTCAACGAGCGCATACGGGTGGGAGGGGTAGAGGCCAGTGACGAGGAAATCGTTGCCGCCTTTGAGAGGATAGACAGTGCCCGCGGTTCCACCAGTCTTACCTATTTTGAGTTTGCCACCCTCGCGGCCCTGCTGGTGTTTCGCGCGCGACGGGTGGAGGTGATGGTGCTGGAAGTGGGCCTGGGCGGGCGCCTGGACGCGGTGAATATCGTCGACCCGACGGTGGCCGTGATCACCCGCATCGACCTGGACCATCAGGACTGGCTGGGCGATACCCGCGACAGCATCGCCAGGGAAAAGGCCGGTATAATGCGCGCGGGCAGGGCGGTGGTGATCGGCGATCCCCAGCCCCCCGCCGCGCTGCTGGATTGTGCGGCGACAGTAGGGGCGCAGCCCGTGTTGTGCCTGGGTCGCGATTTTGGCTTCGAGCCGGGCCAGGAGGGCAGCTGGCGAGGGAGTATCGGGGCCAGGGTCTTGCCCGCCCTGCCGCGTGGACCGCTGTTGCCGGAGAATATCTGCAGCGCGCTGCAGGCGGCGAACCTGCTGGGCGTGGAGGCGGATGATGACCAGCTGCCGGAACTGCTGCGGCACGCCGGCCCGAGGGGGCGCTGCGAGCTGCGGGTGAGCGCCGGTCGGGAATATCTGCTGGACGTGGCACACAATCCGGCAGCGGTACAGAAAATGGTTGAATATAGTTCTTTAACTCATTGTAAAGGAAAGACTATCTCTCTCTTTTCAGTCATGGCTGACAAGGATATCGAGGCGATGATCGCAGCGGCAGGCAATCACTTCGAGGCCTGGTTCGTGGCCAGTCAGCCGGACAATCCGCGGGCCGCGTCCGGGGCGGACATCGCCACCGCCCTGTATGCCGCGGGGCAGGGCATGGTCAGCGTCAGCAAAAACCTGCGCCAGGCCCTGCGCCGGGCCCAGGGTGTGATGTGCGCGGGCGACAGGCTGGTGGTATTCGGTTCCTTTACCACTGTCGCCGGGGTATTGCCCCTGCTGGAAACAGGGCCGGGCGGGATGCAGGAGAGCCTGTGAACGATATTCTCAAACAGCGGCTGGTCGGCGCCCTGATCCTGGTTGCCTTGGGCGTGGTGTTCTGGCCGATCATTTTTGTCGAGCCGGGTGCCCGCGTCGAGCCGGGGCAGGTGAGTACACCGCCGCGACCCGCAGTGGACACCAGCCCCATAGAGCCGCCGCGGCCCGAGCGCTGGCGCGCTTCCACCGAGAGCTATGACGAGGTGGAGGAGGACACGGCGACGGACGACGAGCTCCTCGCCGAGACCGAAGCGGCCCCGGAGCCGGGGCAGGGCGGTGACGAGGCCGCCGTCGTCGAGCCCGCGCCAGCCGCCCCCGCCGTTGCCGTGCAGGCGCGCACCAGTGCCCCGGAGGCGCCGGCGCTGGATGCCAATGGTGTGCCGGTGGCCTGGAGCCTGCAGGTGGCCACCGTGAGCAGCGCAGCCAAGGCCGAGGAATTGCGACAGCAGTTGCTGTCCATGCAGGAAAAAGCCTATATCCGCAGGCTCGAGCGCGGCGACCGGGATCTGTACCGGGTGTTCGTGGGGCCCAAATTCGAGCGCGCCCAACTGGAGCAGACGCGGGCCCGCGTCGACGCCCGCTTCGGAGTTGAATCGCTGATAGTCAGGTACCTGCCCTGATGTTTGCCTTCTCGCAGTTCGGGGCGGTGGACTGGGTCATCGTCGTGGTGCTGGTGGT
>CAVPIH010000016.1:0-142508 GCA_963704965.1 uncultured Gammaproteobacteria bacterium | reverse complement strand
AGTTCGCCCTGAACAACTCCTAACCTATTGATTCTCTAAGATGATGTGGCGTTTCCGGTATTCTTGAACTGCAGGATCTGGTAGGTTTCCGGCCAGAACCCTGCAATTCTGGATCGATCCATGAAGCCCAAATCCCGCGCCCCTGAGCAGGACGACCTGTTGCGACCGCGTCTGACGGACATGATCGACCTGCGCCACGAGCTGGTGAAGCTGGCCGCGCTGATCGACTGGGAGTTCTTCGAGGAGGAGTGGGCCGGGTTCTTCCCGTCGCATACGGGACGGCCGGCGACCTCGCCGCGGCTGGTGGCGGGGCTGCTCTACCTCCAGCACGCCTACCGGCTGTCGGACGAGGCTGTGGTCGCCCGATGGGTCGAGAACCCGTACTACCAGCACCTCTGTGGCGAGACTTTCTTTCAGCACCGTCCTCCCGTCGATCCCTCGTCGCTGACGCGGTGGCGGAACCGGATTGGCGAGGAAGGTGCGGAGTGGCTCCTGACCAAGACGATCGAGGCCGGGCGCGCGGCCGGCGTGATCTCCGAGCGAAGCGCGGCGTCGGTGATCGTGGACACCACGGTGATGGAGAAGGCGATCGCGCATCCGACCGACACGCGGCTCTACGAGAAGGCGCGCCGGCGCCTGGTGAAGCTCGCCCAGGAGGCGGGCCTGTCGCTGCGCCAGAGCTATGCCCGGCTGGCGCCGCGTCTGGCCCAACAGGTCGGGCGCTATGCCCATGCCCGGCAGTTCAAGCGGATGCAGAAGGGCCTGCGGCGGCTCAAGGGCTATACCGGGCGGGTCCTGCGCGACATCCAGCGCCAGCTGGGCGCCGTCACCGACCTTGGGCTGCGGGGCCGGATCGACTCAGAGATCGCGCTCGCCCTTCGGCTCCTGCGGCAGAAGCCGAAAGACAGGCGGAAGCTCTATGCGCTGCACGAGCCCGAGGTGGACTGCATCTCCAAGGGCAAGGCGCGGGTCCGTTACGAGTTCGGCTCCAAGGTCTCGGTGGCGACCACGCACAAGGAGGGCTTCGTCGTCGGCATGCGCGCGATGCCCGGCAACCCCTACGATGGCCACACCCTGCACGAGGCGCTGGAACAGGTTGGGATCCTGACGGGCACCCGCACCAGGCGCGCCTTCGTCGACCGCGGCTATCGCGGGCACGGCGTGGAGACGACAGAGGTCTTCATTTCCGGGCAGCGCCGCGGCATGACGCCGGCGCTCCGGCGGGACCTGCGCCGCCGCAGCGCGATCGAGCCGGCGATCGGCCACATGAAGACCGACGGCCCACCCTGCACAAGGCCTACGACGAGGCCACGGCGATCCTGGTTGGTGACGGACTACAGGCGCGGGCCTTCGAACTGATCGCTGACGCACCGGACCTCTCGGCTGACAAAAAAGTCAAAATAATCAAGGTGTTATCACAAGCGTCAGGGTTACAGGGCATGGTCGGTGGCCAGTACATCGACATCGCCTCCACCGGCAAGGATCTCACCCTGGAGGAGCTCCAGGCCATGCATGCCCTCAAGACCGGGGCCCTGATCCGCGCGGCGCTGGCCATGGGCGGCATCGCCGCCGGCGCCACGGATGAGCAACTGGCGGCACTGGATGAGTACGGGCAGCACATCGGCCTGGCCTTCCAGGTGGTGGACGACATCCTGGATGTGGAGGGGGACACCGCTACCCTGGGCAAGACCCAGGGCAAGGACGGGGAGGCCAACAAGCCGACTTATGTGAAGCTGATGGGGCTGGAGGGCGCCAGGGCGGAGGCCCAGCGCCTGCTGGCGGTGGCGCTGGCCGCGCTGGACGGGTTCGGCGAATCAGCGGATCATTTGCGGGATCTGGCGCGGTATATCGTGGAGCGGGATCGGTAGGCGGACAGCTCGGGCGGGGGACGGCTGGCGGGATGAATTTGGCCCTACGGGGTTTTTGGGGCGCTGGAGACGGGCTTGGCCGAATGAATTCGGCCCTACAGGAGATTGCCCTCAAACAAATGCCCCAGCTTACCCGCCTTGGTGGTCAGGTACTTCTCGTTGTGGGGATTGCGGTCGGTGTGCAGGGCGATGCGCTCCACCACCTCTATGCCCTGCTCTTCCAGGGCGGCGACCTTGCGGGGGTTGTTGGTCATCAGGCGCACGGCCTTGATATGCAGGTGGTGGAACATGGGGCCCAGCATGCTGTAGTCGCGCATATCGGCGCCAAAACCCAGTTGTTCGTTGGCCTCCACGGTATCGGCGCCGGCATCCTGCAGTTTGTAGGCCTTGATCTTGTTGAGCAGACCGATGCCCCTGCCCTCCTGGCGCAGGTAAAACAGGGCGCCCCGGCCCTCGGTGGCGATGGCCCGCAGGGCTGCCTGCAGCTGGTTGCCGCAGTCGCAGCGCATGCTGAACAGGGCATCGCCGGTCAGGCACTCGGAGTGCACCCGGGCCAGCACGGGCTCCCCGTCGCCGACATCGCCCATGGTCAGCACGATGTGCTCCTTGTTGGATTCGGGGTCCTCGAAGCCGTGCATGACAAAATCGCCCCACTGCGTGGGGAGGCGCGAGGATTCTACGTAGCGTACCGTCACTGGGAAAATCCGGGGGAAAAGGACGGCTATTCTACCAGTTTTAAGCGCTGCCTGGCGAGTCTGGCGGCGTGTTCTACCAGGACCGGGAAAGTGACAAAACCCCGTTGGTTTCCTGCATTTCCACATGCCGCAGAAAGGTCATGCCCAGCAGCACATCAACGGGAAAGTCGCCCTCCACCACCGATGCCTGGACACCGTCCACCTGTATGCCACCCACGTCCACCGAGCGCAATGTCACTTGCCAGGCCCGCAGGATGCCGCCCGCGGTTTCCACCTGCCCGGGGAGACCGGCGCGATAGTCCACTCCCAGGGCCGCCGCGTGCCGCGAGTTCATGGCCACCACGTTGGCACCCGTATCCACCAGCACCTGCACCCGCTTGCCATTGATCGTGGCTGTGGTCTGGTACTGCAGCTGGGCGTCCCGGGGGATTTCGACCACCCGGCTCTGGGCGGCCTGGTAATTGGTGCCCACCCGGCGGGAAAGACTTAGCTCCCGGGTGGCGCCATCCACTTCCACGGTGGCGGTACGCGAATGGGCCGCCACCAGGGTGACTCCGCCGAAGGACTGGCCGGTGCGCAGCATCTTGCGCTGGCCATTAATACGCAGCACCGCGGCATCGGTAAAAAGCGCCTCCACTTCGACGTCGGGAGACCCGGCCCACAGACTCGACGCCGCCAGCCACAGCGCGCACGCCAGTAAAACGGTGGCTGCCGGCTTGCGACAGGCCCTGCCCCGGCAGCGCACTGGCAGACCTACACCAGCCACAGCGCCAGGTGCAAGGTAGCGCAGGCGAATACCCCTGCCAGAATATCGTCCACCATGATACCGAATCCCCCTTGCACCTTGCGATCAAGCTGGCTGATGGGCCAGGGCTTGGCGATATCGAACACCCTGAACGTCACGAAACCCGCCAGCATCCACACCCAGTCCACCGGCACCGCCCACATCGTGATCCAGTAGCCGACAAACTCGTCCCAGACGATGCCCGGGTGATCGTGCACCTGCAGTTCGCGACTGGCGGCGCCGCAGATCCAGATACCCAGCAGCGCCGCTAGCACTACAAATACGCTGTACCAAGCCAGGTTCCAGTAGGCGATCGCGCAGTAGATGGGGACCGCCACCAGGGTGCCCAGCGTCCCGGGCGCCCGCGGCGACAGGCCGCTGCCAAAACCGAAAGCCAGAAACTGCACGGGACTGCGAAACGGTGTCGGCCCCGGCGCGCTGGCAGGATCGGCGCTGGTACCCGGCTTGGCGCCTGGATTCATGGTTTACCCCCTGCGTCAAAAGTGCTGGTAACCCGCCTGGATGTCAATAGCGAGACCGCAGTCCACCCCCGCGCCCGTCTCTACCGAGCCGATACGGGTACACCCCTCGGGCGCAGCCTGCCCGGGCGGCAGGCAGAAACAGAGCTCGTAGTCGTCGCCCCCGGCCAGCGCCCAGCGCTGTACCTGCTCCGGTGAAGCGTGGGACGCCAGCGCCGGCGAGATGGGTAGCAGGGCCGGGTCGATCACGATCTTCACGCCGCTGGCGGCGGCAACGTGGCCGGCATCCGCCAGCAGGCCGTCGGAAATATCGATGGCGGCGGTGGCGCTGCCCTGCAACTGCAGGCCCAGTTGCAGTCGGGCCCGCGGTCGGTTGAAGCGGTCCAGCAGGTATTCGGCGTGCCCGGGCAGCGGCTGCCACTCCCCGGCCAGGCAAGGCCAGCGCCCCGGCGGCATCGCCGAGGTAGCCGGACACGTACACCGCGTCCCCCACTCGCGCGCCACCGCGCAGCAGCGCCTGCTGCGCCGGCAGGCCGCCCAGCACCTGCACCGTAATCGTCAGCGGGCCGCGAGTCGTGTCCCCACCCACCAGCGGCAGGTCATAGGCCGAGACCGCGGCGGCCAGGCCCTGGCTGAAGGCGTGCAACCACAGCTCATCCGCTTCCGGCAGGGTCAGCGCCACGGTCATACCCAGCGGGCGCGCGCCCATGGCGGCCAGGTCGCTGGCCGCCACCGAAACCGCGCGGAATCCCACATCCTCGGGGAACATGTCGTCGGGGAAGTGTACCCCGGCGACCATGGTGTCCACGGAGGTGGCCAGACGCTCACCCGGGGCCAGGCGCAGGATGGCGCAGTCATCTCCCACCGACAGGTCCACGGCGGGGCCGCGCCCAAGGGCGGAAAAATAGCGATAGATCAGGGAAAATTCCGACAGGGGCATCAGGATGCCGCGTCGATCTCAGCCTTGCGCAGTTCCCGGGCGACCTTGTCCAGCACGCCGTTGACGTACTTGTGACTGTCGGTGGCGCCGAACTTCTTGGCCAGGGCGACCTCTTCGTTGATGACCACCTTGTAGGGTACGTCGAGGCGATGCTGCAGCTCGAAGGCGCCCATGCGCAGCAGGGTGCGCTCTATAGGATCCAGGTCGTCCAGTTTGCGATCCAGCAGTGGCTCCAGCCTGGCCTCCAACTCATCCACGTGGGCTGGCACGCCGTGCAGCAGGGCCTGGAAGTACTCCAGGTCCACATGGCTGAAATCGTAGTCGGCGCGAAACTCCGCTTCGATGACCGAGAGTGAGGCATCAGCCATAAGCCACTGGTAGAGGGCCTGCATGCCATAGTGGCGCGCCTTGCGCCGCTCGGCGGCGAGGGTATTGTGGGCGGGCTTGCTCACCTGCGGGCTAGTCCAGCTTGCCCAGCAGGCTGACCATCTCCAGCGCGGACATGGCCGCCTCCTCGCCCTTGTTGCCGGCCTTGGTCCCGGAGCGTTCCACCGCCTGCTCTATGGAATCCACGGTCAGCACCCCAAAGGAAATGGGCAGGCCGTATTCCATGCTCACCTGGGCAATGCCCTTGGTGCACTCGCCGGCAACGTACTCGAAGTGCGGGGTGCCGCCGCGGATCACCGCCCCCAGGGCGATGATGGCGTCCACCTTGCCCTGGGCCGCCACCTTCTTGCACACCAGGGGAATCTCGAAGGCGCCGGGAGCGCGCACGATGCTGATGCGGTCGTCCTTTACACCGTGGCGGCGCAGGGTGTCGAGCGCGCCGGCCAGCAGGTGCTCGACCACAAAGCTGTTCCAGCGCCCCACCACCAGGGCGTAGCTGCCCTTGCCGCCGGTGAAGTCCCCTTCAATTGTCTTGATATCACTCATAGCTGTGTTCCTTGTCTTGGCTGAGCGGCAGCCCGTTCAATCCCCGGGCCGCACGAAATCCAGCAGTTCCAGGCCGAAACCGGAAATCGCATTGTACTTGATAGGCGCGCCCATCAGGTGGATTTTTCCCACCCCCAGGTCCTTGAGAATCTGTGAACCCAGGCCCACCGTGGTGTAGGTATCCGGGGTGAGCGTCGCCGCCGGGGCGGCCTCCCCCAGCGCCATGTCTATGCTGGCCAGCAGTTGGTCGGGGCTCTCGGCATGGGCCAGCAGTACGATCACCCCGCGGCCCTCCGCCGCCACCGTGCGCAGGCAGTTGCCGATATTCCAGCTGGGCTGGCCGGGAATCTGGCTGGTGACCAGGTCCCGCAGGGCCGATTGCACATGCACCCGCACCAGGGTGGGCTCATCGGCGACAATGGTGCCCCGGGACAGGGCCAGGTGGATCTCATCGGCCGTCTGGTCCCGGTAGGCGGTGAGCTGAAACTCGCCGTACTCGGTGTGGACAGTACCCTCGCGCACCCTGGTGATGGTGCGCTCGTTCACCAGCCGGAAATGGATGAGGTCGGCGATGGTGCCGATTTTCAGCTCGTGCCGGGCGGCGAATTCGCACAGCGCCGGGCTGTCCGCCACCATCCCCTCGGGGGTCAGGATATCCGCGATGACCGCCGCCGGCAGCAGTCCCGCCAGGCGGGCGTAGTCCGAGGCGGCCTCGGTGTGGCCGGCGCGGGTCAGCACCCCACCCGGCATGGCGGTGAGCGGGAAGATGTGCCCCGGCTGGACAATATCCGCAGGGCGGGCAAAGGGCGCCACCGCCGCCTGCACGGTGCGGGCGCGGTCCGCGGCGGAGATGCCGGTATCGATACCTTCCGCGGCCTCGATGGATAGCGTAAAACGGGCCTTCTCGCCGCGGCCGTCGTCGACCATGGGCGGCAGGTCCAGTTGCCGGCAGCGCTCCTCGGTGAGCGCCAGGCAAACCAGGCCCCGGGCCTGGCGCGCCATGAAGTTCACGTGGCCGGCATCGCAGTGCTCCGCCGCCACCATCACCACGCCCTCATTATGGCTGTCGGCGTCATCGTCCAGCAGCACCACCATGCGGCCCTGGCGAATGTCGCTGATCAGTTCATCTACTGTATTCAACTGCATAAACTGTTTCCTGTACCCGCGCTCAGGTGCGCAGAAAGCCGTGCTCGGCCAGTTTTTCCATGGACAGGCCGCCCTGGGCCGCGGGATCGGCAGCGGCATCGCCCAGTACCAGGCGCTCCAGGTAGCGGGCGATGACGTCCACCTCGAGATTGACCCGGGTGCCAGGCCGGTACTCGCCAAAAATGGTCTCCGCCATGGTCTGGGGAATGATATTGAGGTCGAACTGATTGCCGGACACGGCGTTGACCGTGAGGCTGGTGCCATCGACGCAGATGCTGCCTTTATGGGCGATGTACTTCGCCAGCGCCGCGGGCGCGCTCACCACCACGCGGATGGAGCGGGCGTCCTCCTGCAGGCTGACGATTTCTCCCACCCCGTCCACGTGGCCGCTGACGATGTGGCCGCCCAAACGGCTGGCGGGTGTCAGCGCCTTTTCCAGGTTGACCGGGGCGCCGGGCTTGAGGTCGCCCAGGGTGGTGAAGTTGAGCGTTTCAACGGAGACATCCGCCCAGTAGCCGTCCCCGGGCAGTTCGATAACCGTGAGGCAGGCTCCATTGGTGCAGATGCTGTCGCCCAGGGCGACGTCGTCCAGGGGCAGCTTGCCGGTGTTGACCCGCAGGCGCAGGTCGCCGCCACGGGCCTGCATGGCCTCGACCCGGCCGACGGCCTGGATAATACCTGTAAACATGTTGCTCCTCTTCTTGAGCCACGCGGCTCAGCGTGGCACCGCGCCGGTGCAGCGACTCCTGTTCAGGCCGGTCGCGCGGTGAAGCGCCAGTCCTGGCCGACCTTGCGCAGGTCTACAATTTGCAGCTCGACCTTGTCCGCCATGTGATCCAGCGGCAGGTCCAGCAGGGGATTAGCCCGGCTGCCCAGCAGGGCGGGTGCCATATAGACGATCAACTCGTCCACCAGACCCTGCTGCAGCAGGGCGCCGGCCAAACGGGGGCCAGATTCTACCAGAATTTCATTGCATTGCCGCGCCGCCAGCACCCCCATGAGTTGGTCCAGGTCCAGCCCGCCGGCGGCGCTCCCCAGGGGCCGCAGTTCCGCGCCGGTACTCGCCAGTGCGGCGGGCACTTCCACGCCCCCGGCATGACACACCAGCGTCGGCGCCGCACCCGCCAGCACCCGCGCACCCGCGGGCGTTTGCAGGCCGGAGTCCAACACCACTCGCAGGGGCTGGCGAGCCGCGGCCAGGGCGGCGGCCGGCGGCGGCAGGCCCAGTTCCGCAGCCCGCACCGTGAGGGCGCAATCGTCCGCCAGCACGGTTGCCACCCCGGTGACGACAGCACAGCTCATGGCCCGCAACCGCTGCACGTCCCGGCGCGCGGCGGGGCCGGTTATCCACTGGCTTTCGCCGGAGGCCATGGCGGTGCGCCCGTCCAGGGACATGGCCAGCTTGACCCGCACCCGGCCGCGCCCTCGGGTCATGCGGGCAATGAATCCCGGCAGGACCTGGCGCGCCTCGGACTCCAGCAGGCCGCATTCCACCTCGATACCCGCGGCCCGCAACCGCGCCAGCCCGGCGCCGGCCACCTGCGGGTTGGGATCCTCCATCGCCGCCACGACCCGGGTAACGCCCGCGGCCAGCAGGGCATCGGCGCAGGGCCCGGTCTTGCCATGGTGGCTGCAGGGTTCCAGGGTCACGTAGGCAGTCGCGCCGTGGGCCTCGCCACCGGCGGCCAGCAGAGCCTCGATTTCCGCGTGATTGCCGCCCGCCGGGCGGGTGAACCCCTCGCCAATGACGCGGCCATCGCGCACCAGCACACAGCCCACGTGGGGGTTGGGCATGGCCGAATACCGGCCGCGCCGGGCCAGCTGCAGCGCACGGGCCATCATGCGGGTGTCGAACTGCGGGTCCATGGGTGCGAAGCGCCGGCTCAATCGACAGCCTTGACCGGCGGCTCCGCCTCCAGCCGCTCGATGGCATCGCGAAATTCCGAGATATCCTGGAAGCTGCGGTAGACCGAGGCAAACCGCACATAGGCAACCTGGTCCAGCCCTTTCAGGCGCTCCATCACCAGTTCACCCAGCACCCGCGAGCCCACCTCCCGCTCGCCGGTGGCCCGCAGTTGGTGTTTTATCTGGTTGATCACGGCCTCGATATCCTCCACTGACACGGGCCGTTTCTCCAGCGCCCGCAGGAAACCGGCGCGCAGCTTGTCCTCGTCGAAAGGCTCCCGGCTGCCGTCCTGCTTGATGATCCGCGGCATAACCAGTTCGGCCATCTCGTAGGTGGTGAAACGCTCCGCGCAGCTGAGGCATTCACGGCGACGGCGAACCTGGTCGCCTTCGGCCACCAGTCGGGAATCGATGACCTTGGTGTCATCGGCGGCGCAAAACGGGCAGTGCATGGCCTGATCTCGATTAATCTAAGTTGCTGAACAATAACATATTTTAGATGCCTGCAGAGCCTCTGTGAGCGCCGTTTTTTGCACCCCGGCGCCGGCCATGACAATAGCAAGCGCTTGATTCATAATGGGTCGCAGACCAAACCCGGTGGCGCTGCGCTCCCGCATAACGATCCAGCACATGGACAGGTGATGTTGTACAACAAGGTGATCGCCGAGCTTATCGGCTCGGAACTGCTGTGCTCCCACGACTTCAGTGTTTCCTGCGAAACCTGTCGCATGCGCCAGCTGTGCCTGCCGGCGGCGCTGGAATCAGAAGAGTTGCAGGCGCTGGATCAATTGATAGAACACCGACGCCCGGTGACAGCCGGTGAGCACCTGTACCTGCAGCGCCAGCCCTTTACCTCGCTGCACGCCGTACTCACCGGCGCTTTCAAAACCTACACCAGCCACGAGGACGGCTGGGTTCGCATCACCGGCTGCCACCTGCCGGGCGAAGTGTTCGGGTTCTCTGCGATCAATGAGGGGCACTACCTGAGCAGCGCCCGGGCGCTGGAGGACTCCACCGTCTGCGAGTTGCCCTTTGCGGAACTGCAGAACCTGTGCCGGGTTATTCCCGGCCTGCAGGCCCGCCTGTTCCAGCTGATGAGCCAGCGCCTGGTCGAAGATGACGAACTGGCGGCCCAGTTCCTGCACAAGCGCCCCGCCCGCAAGCGCATCGCCGCGTTCCTGCTGAGTCTTTCCACCCGGGCGGTGCGCCGCGGCGACTCCGCCACCCGGCTGCGCCTGCCCATGTCACGCACCGATATCGGCAACTACCTGGGCATTACCCTGGAAACCGTGTGCCGGGAACTAGCCAGGCTGGAAAAGCACGGGGTCATCACCCTCGACAAGCGCGAGCTGACTATCCTGGACCTGTCGCGCCTGCGCGCCCCCATCTGCAACGTCGACGACTGAGCCTGCCGGTGGCGACATCGCCACCAGGCCCGCGGTGAACCCTGCCTTCAGCGACGATACACCGGGAAGCGGCCGCAGATTTCCAGCACCTTGCCCCTGACCTCGGCGATGACCTGCTCCGAGCTGCCTTGTTCCAGCGACTCCAGCACATCGCAGATCCAGCCGGTCAACTCCACGGTTTCGGCTTCGCCAAAGCCGCGGGTGGTGATGGCGGGCGTGCCCACCCGCAGGCCCGAAGTAATGAAGGGCGAGCGCGGGTCATTGGGTACCGCGTTCTTGTTGACGGTGATATTGGCTTCCCCCAGCGCGGCATCCGCATCCTTGCCGGTATAGGGCTTGCCGATCAGGTCCACCAGCATCAGGTGGTTGTCGGTGCCTCCGGAAACGATATTGATGCCGCGATCGATAAAGGTTGCGGCCATGGCCCGGGCGTTGGCGACCACCTGCCGCTGGTAACTGGCAAACTCGGGACTCTGGGCCTCCTTGAAACTGACCGCCTTGGCGGCGATCACGTGCATCAGCGGGCCGCCCTGGCCACCCGGGAATACCGCCGAGTTGAACTTCTTCTCCAGTTCCTCGTTGGCCCGAGCCAGGATGATGCCGCCGCGCGGACCGCGCAGGGTTTTGTGGGTGGTGGAGGTCACCACATCGGCATAGGGCACGGGGTTGGGGTAGACGCCGGCGGCGACCAGACCCGCCACATGCGCCATGTCCACCATCAGGTAGGCGCCGACCTTGTCGGCAATGTCCCGAAAGCGCGACCAGTCCATAACCCGGGAGTAGGCCGAGAAGCCGGCAATAATCATTTTCGGCTTGTGCTCCAGGGCCAGCGCCTCCACCTGCGCGTAATCGACTTCGGCAGTTTCCGCGTTCAGGCCGTACTGGACAGCGTGGTAGGTCTTGCCGGAAAAGTTGGGCTTGGCGCCATGCGTCAGGTGGCCACCGTCGGCGAGGCTCATGCCCAGGATGGTATCGCCGGGCTCGCACAGGGCCAGGAACACCGCGGCGTTGGCCTGGGAGCCGGAATGCGGCTGCACGTTGGCATAATCGGCGCCGAACAGGGCCTTGGCGCGCTCGATAGCCAGCACCTCGGCCTTGTCGACATATTCACAGCCGCCGTAATAGCGCTTGCCGGGGTAGCCCTCGGCGTACTTGTTGGTCAGCACAGTACCCTGGGCCTGCAGTACCCGCGGGCTGGTGTAGTTCTCCGAGGCAATCAGCTCGATATGGTCCTCCTGCCGGCGCTCCTCTTCCCTGATGGCCGCGGCTATCTCGTCGTCGAACCCTTCGATGGTCATGCTGTTGTCGAACATGGTATTCCCCTGGCTGGCTGGGGCTGGCACTGCTGTGCCTACCCCCGTTTGAAAGCGGCGCATTTTACCCCAAACACAGCCGGGGGTCAGGTCTGTCGTGGCGGCTTTTTTTCAACCTCCCCAGCGGCAATGGGCAGGGTGAGCCGTCGGGGGCAATGGTCCGGATGCGCGGCCGCGCCGCTCGCCGCGATTGCGGCGGCATCGCCACCGTGGCACTCTGGACACCTATGTCGTGCACCTTCTGGCACGACATTTGCGTAGCCTCGACTGATCCGTGGGTGGCGGCAGGACATATGAACGATAGCTGGAAGTTGTATACGAGCGGTAAGGCCGGGGATTTCTATGACGAACTGGTCACAGCTACCGGCCGCCCGCGCATGGCTGCCCGGGCGGCGGTAAAGATGCTGCAGGGCCTGTCCGCAAAGGAAATGCTCGCCCGCCGCGGCGCCGCCGAGCTGGCCATCCGGGAAATGGGCATTTCCTTCACCATTTACAGTGAAGGCAAGAACATCGACCGGGCGTGGCCCTTCGATATCATCCCGCGCATTATCTCCGCCAAAGAGTGGGACAAGGTCAGCCTGGGCCTGGCGCAGCGCACCCGGGCACTCAACCGTTTCATCGACGACATCTACAACAAGCAGAAAATCCTCGCCGACGGGCTGCTGCCCGCGGACATTGTGCTGAATTCGACCAACTTCAAAGCGCCGTGCAGCGGCGTTTCGCCCCGTTTTGGGGTGTGGGCCCACATATGCGGCACCGATCTGGTGCGCGACGGGGACGGCAAGTTCTATGTACTGGAGGACAACCTGCGGGTGCCCTCGGGTGTGTCCTACATGCTGGAGAACCGGGAAATCACCAAGCGGGTGCTGCCGGAACTGTTCCGCAATTACAGCATCCTGCCGGTGGATGACTACCCCTCCCGCCTCTACCGCACCCTGGCCTCGCTGTCGCCGCGGGAATCCCAGCGGCGGCCCTGCATCGTGGTCCTGACCCCGGGCATATTCAATTCAGCCTACTTCGAGCACGCCTACCTGGCCCAGGGCATGGGCGCGGAGTTGGTGGAGGGATCGGATTTGTTCGTGGACAGCGACGACTGCCTGTACATGCGCACCGTGGACGGCCCCCAGCGGGTGGACGTGGTGTACCGCAGGATCGACGACGACTTCCTGGACCCGGAGGTCTTCCGCGAGGATTCTACCCTGGGCGTGCCGGGCATCATGCGCGCATGGAAGCAGGGCAATGTGGCCATCGCCAATGCCCCGGGCAGCGGCGTGGCCGACGACAAGGTGGTCTACGCCTACGTGCCCCAGATGATCCGCTATTACCTGGGCGAAGAGCCCAAGCTGGCCAGCGTCAAGACCTACCTGTGCATGAACGAGCCGGACCGCGACTACGTGCTGGCCAACCTGGACAAGCTGGTGGTAAAGCCCGCCAACGAATCCGGTGGTTACGGCATGCTGGTGGGCCCCCACTCCACCAGGGCCAAGCGCGAGGAGTTCGCCGCCCTGATAGCAAAAAACCCGCGCAACTACATTGCCCAGCCCACCCTGTCCCTGTCCACCGCGCCCACCTATATAGATGATCAGGTAGAACCGAGGCATCTCGACCTGCGACCCTTCATCCTGCAGGGCAAGGAGTCCTGGGTGACGCCCGGGGGGCTGACCAGGGTAGCCCTGGTCAAGGGGTCCCTGGTGGTGAACTCTTCCCAGGGCGGTGGCAGCAAAGACACCTGGATTGTGGAGGGCAGCATAAAATGACCATGCTATCCCGCGTCGCCGAACGCCTGTACTGGATGGCCCGCTACCTGGAGCGCGCCGAGGATACCGCCCGGCTCACCCAGTCCTACAGCCACCTGATCATGGATATGCCCGCGGGCGCCACGCCAGGCTGGGACATACTGGTACACATCCTGGACGCCGGGCCGGTGTTCAGCGAAAACCACCGGGCATTCAATGAGCAGAACGTCCTCAAGTTCCTGATCGCCGACCTGGACAATGCGGGGAGCATACGCCACTGCATAAAGGCCGCCCGGGAAAACGTGCGCACCACCCGCGACGTGCTGCCCGAAGAGGTATGGGAGCAGGTCAACGAGCTGTACCTCTATTCCGAGGAGCAGGCGCCCAAGTCCGTGGGGCGGCGCAACCGCCACCGCTTCCTGGACCAGGTGGTCAGCCGCTGCCAGATGATCAACGGGCTGCTGATGTCCACCCTGTGTCGCGACCATGCTTACCGCTTCATCAAGCTGGGGGCGCTGCTGGAGCGGGCCGATATGACCACCCGCATCATAGATGTGGGCGCCGGCGCCCTGCTCGGCGATGAGCGACTCAACAAGGCGGTGGACCCCCTGATCTGGGCCAGCCTGCTGCAATCCCTGTCCGCCATGGGTACCTACCGGCGCCACATAGGCCCGCTGGTGGAGGCGGACGAGGTGGTGGACTTCGTGTTCAAGGAACCCACCCTGCCGCGCTCGGTCAAGTTTTGCCTGGACGGTATCCGCGAGGAGTTGCGGCCGCTGAAAAACAACAGCGAGGCTCTCAAATTACTGGACCGCTCCCGGCGCAGCCTGTCGCGATTCAAGGCCGACCGCGCCAAACGGGAGGAACTGCACGACTTTATCGACCGGTTCCAGCTGGAGCTGTACAAACTCGGCGGCAACATCGCCAACACCTGGTTCACCCCTCCCGCGGAGTGAAACGCGCACCACAAACCCAAGGCGGTAGACACCCATGACCATTCGCGTCGCGATCAACCACTGCACCGGTTACAAGTTCGATCGCCCGGTAAATATGTCGCCCCACACCATAAGGTTGCGGCCCGCGCCCCATTCGCGCACCCCTATCCACGCCTACAGCCTGAAGATCAAGCCGGCAGAGCACTTCATCAACTGGCAGCAGGATGCCTTCGGCAACTACCTGGCGCGGCTGGTGTTCCCGGAGAAATGCACCGAGTTCGAGGTGGATGTGGAGGTCATAGCCGACATGACCACCATCAACCCCTTCGACTTCTTCGTGGAGGAATACGCCGAAAAGTTTCCCTTTGCGTACCACTCCCAGGTCAAGGGCGAATTGCAGCCCTACCTGGAAAAGCTCGAGGGCGGGCCGCTGTTCGAAGAGTTCCTCGCCCAGGTGAACACCAAAAAGCGCCCCATCAACGACTTCCTGGTGGACATCAACCAGCAGGTACAACGGCAAATCGAATACCTGGTGCGCCTGGAACCCGGCATCCAGACCCCGGAGGAAACCCTGGAAAAAGCCAGGGGCTCCTGCCGCGACTCCGCCTGGCTGCTGGTACAGCTGCTGCGCCACCTGGGCCTGGCGGCGACGGTTCGCCTCGGGCTACCTGGTGCAGCTCAAGCCGGACGAAAAGTCCCTGGACGGCCCTTCCGGCGCCGCCGAGGACTTTACCGACCTGCACGCCTGGTGCGAGGTCTTCCTGCCGGGCGCCGGCTGGGTGGGGCTGGACCCCACCTCCGGCCTGTTCGCCAGCGAGGGCCATATACCCCTGGCCTGCACCCCCAACCCGGTGTCGGCCGCGCCCATCGTCGGCGCCACCGACAAATGCGAGGTCGAGTTCAGCTTCAGCAACACCGTGGAGCGCGTACTGGAAGACCCGCGGGTCACCAAGCCCTACAGCGAGGAACAGTGGCAGGAGATCCTGGCCCTGGGCAGGGCGGTGGACGTCCGGTTTACCGAACATGACGTGCGCCTGACCATGGGTGGCGAGCCCACCTTTGTGTCCATAGACGACATGGAGTCGGAGCAGTGGAATACCGCGGCCCTGGGGGATGACAAGCTCAGCCTGGCCAAGACCCTGCTGCTGCGGCTGCGGGATCGCTTCGCTCCCCAGGGCCTGCTGCACTATGGCCAGGGCAAATGGTATCCGGGGGAGGAAGTACCGCGCTGGGCCCTGGGAGTCTTCTGGCGCAAGGACGGCGAGCCGCTGTGGCAGGACCCCGCCCTGCTGGGCCGGGTGGACAAGGATTACGGCCACGACGTGCAAACCGCCGCCCGCTTCGGTCGCCAGCTCTGCGACCTGCTGGGGATACCGCGCAAATGCTGCCAGCAGGCCTACGAGGACGGGCTCTATTACCTGATGCAGGAGCAGAACCTGCCCAAGAACCTGGACATCCTCGCCCAGAAGCTCAAGGGCAACCTCGACAGGCGGCGGCTCGCACGCCTCATCGAACGCGGCTTCGACGTGCCCTCGGGGGTGGTCATCCCCCTGAGTCGCAGCACCGGCTGGCCGCTGGCGGAAGCGGACAAGCACTGGCGCAGCAGTCTCTGGCCCATGAAGCGCGAGCGCATTATCCTGATTCCCGGCGACTCCCCCATGGGACTGCGCCTGCCGCTGAACGACCTGCCCGAGCTGGCGAAAAAGGCCGACAAAATCACCCCCCAGCGGGATCCTTTCGAACCCCGGGAGAGCCTGGCCAAACGCGACCAGATGCATTTCAGCGACAGCGGTGAAGCCCCCGAGGACGCCCTCCCCGACCCGGATGATTACGAGGCGGTGGTACGCACCGCCCTGTGCCTGGAGGCGCGCGGCGGCCGCCTGCATGTCTTCGTGCCGCCGCTGGAGTACCTGGAGGACTACGTCGAACTGGTGGCGGCGATTGAAGAGACCGCCGCCGCCCTCAAGATGCCCGTTATCATCGAGGGCTACGAGCCGCCGCGCGACCCGCGCCTGCAGAAGCTGCTGGTCACCCCCGACCCGGGGGTCATCGAGGTCAACGTGCACCCCTCCAACAACTGGGAGGAGCTGGTGGCGACCACCACCGCGCTCTACGAGGAGGCGCGGCAGGCGCGCCTGTCCACCGAGAAATTCATGCTGGACGGGCGCCACACCGGCACCGGCGGCGGCAACCACATCACCCTGGGCGGCGCCACGCCCGCCGACAGCCCGCTGCTGCGCCGGCCCGACCTGCTGCGCAGCCTGATTACCTTCTGGCAGCACCACCCCAGCCTGTCCTACCTGTTCTCGGGCATGTTTATCGGCCCCACCAGCCAGGCCCCGCGGGTGGACGAGGGGCGCGATGAGATGCTGTACGAACTGGAGATGGCTTTCTCGCAGATGTCGGACGGCGAGGTGCCCCAGCCATGGCTGGTGGATCGCCTGCTGCGCAACCTGCTGATCGATGTCACCGGCAATACCCACCGCGCGGAGTTCTGCATCGACAAACTGTATTCGCCCAACAGTGCCACCGGGCGCCTGGGTATCCTCGAATTCCGCGGCTTCGAGATGCCGCCCCACAGCCGCATGGCGCTGGTGCAGGCCCTGTTGCTGCGCGCCCTGGTGGCCCGCTTCTGGAGCGAGCCCTACCACAAGCCACTGGTGCGCTGGGGCACTGAACTGCACGACCGTTTCATGCTGCCGCACTACATCTGGCAGGACATGAAATTCGTGGTGCAGGACCTGCAGGCCCACGGCTACCCGTTCCAGCTGGAGTGGCTGGCGGCCTTCGAGGAGTTCCGCTTTCCCCACTACGGGCGGGTACAGCTGGATGATATCGAGCTGGAGTTGCGCTGGGCGGTAGAGCCCTGGCATGTGCTGGGCGAGGAAACCACCAGTTTCGGCACCTCCCGCTACGTGGACTCCTCAGTCGAGCGCCTGCAAATCAAGGCCACCGGGCTCACCGAGGGCCGCTACGTGGTGTCCTGCAACGGTCGACGGGTGCCCCTGCGCGCCACCGGCCGGCACGGCGAATACGTGGGCGGGGTGCGCTACCGGGCCTGGCAACCGCCCTCCGCGCTGCACCCGCTGATCGGCGTCCACGTGCCCCTGGTATTCGACCTGATCGACACCTGGAACGGTCGCTCCATAGGGGGTTGCACCTACCATGTGGCACATCCCGGCGGGCGCAGCTACGAGACCTTCCCGGTCAATTCCCTGGAAGCCGAGGCCCGCCGCGTCAACCGCTTCGATACCGTGAGCCACACCCAGGGGCCCTTCCTGCCGCAACCGGAGGTCAACGCCCTGCGGGAATTCTTCCCCAACCGGCAACCGCCCAGGCCCATGGAGCCGCCCCCCGAGGAGGCGCCCGGGGAGTATCCCTATATCCTGGATATGCGCAGTCCGCCCCGGCGCTAGCCCGCGGCGAAGCTTTTCCACAGCCAGAGAGCTATTGCATCTGCAATGCGCTAGCTAATAACATGTCCGGCCGCGCGGCAGCCGCCGCGCGGTAGTTTTTCACCAGGATACCAAGTGGCCAACCCGACCTCCCCACTCAGCCAGGTCCAGACCCAGGCCCCAGCCCAAGCCGCGCCTGCGCTGGATTACCCCGCCGCCACGGGTCTGCAGGACGAGGTCCGGGCAACGGATGGCAGCGTCAAGCCACAGTGGCAGTACCTGCTCAACAGCCTGCGCGACCTGGGGCCGGAGGTATTGCAGGACCGAGACCAGAAAGCTCGCCGCATCCTGCGCGACGATGGCGCCAGCTACAACCTCTACGGCCAGGAGCAGGCCCCGGGCTCCGCCTGGGAGCTGGACCCGGTACCCTACATCATCGGCAGCGAAGACTGGGCCCGTATCGAATCCGGCCTGCAGGAACGGGCCGAACTCCTGAACCTGATGCTGCGCGATTTCTACGGGGCCCGCACCCTGCTGCGCCAGGGCGCCCTGCCCCCCGAGGCGCTGTTCTGTCACGGCGGTTTCCTGCGGTCCTGCCAGGGCATGCAACTGCCCGGGGAGCACCAGCTGATCCTGCATGCGACCGACATGGTGCGCCTGGCGGACGGCAGCATGTGCGTCTTGTCCGACCGGACCCAGGCCCCCAGCGGGGCGGGCTATGTGCTGGAAAACCGCACCGTCATGTCGCGGGTGTTCCCCAGCCTGTACCGCGACAGCCACGTGCACCGCCTCGCCAGCTATTACCAGCGGCTGCGGCTCAAGCTGGGCTCCCTGTCGCCCTCGGATGAGGTACCCTGCATCGTCCTGCTCACGCCCGGCACAGTGAACGAGGCGCGCTTCGAGCACGCCTACCTGGCCAATTACCTGGGGCTGCCCCTGGTACAGAGCGGCGACCTGCTGGTGCGCAACGGCTTTTTATGGATGAAATCCCTGGACGGCCTGACCCGGGTGGATGTGGTCCTGCGCCAGGTGGACGATATTTACTGCGACCCGGTAGAGCTGCGCAGCGATTCGCGCCTCGGCGTCCCGGGGCTGCTGGAAGTCGCGCGCACCGGCCGGGTCGCGATCGCCAACCCGGTGGGCTGCGGCGTCCTGGAAAACCCCATCCTGCTGAAATACCTGCCCGCCATCAGCAAGTGCCTGCTGGGGCGCGAACCGCGGCTGGCGTCGGTAAACACCTACTGGTGTGCCGATGACGCCGACCTGCGGTTCGTCACCGACAATATCGAGCGCCTGATCATCAAGCCGGTTTACCGCGGCAGCGGTCTCAGCAGCGTCTGGGGCGGCGACCTCAGCGCCGAGCAAAGGACCCGGTTGCTGGCCAATATCCGCCACAAGCCCCACCAATTCGTTGCCCAGGACAGGCTGGACAAGGCGCATATTCCCGCCTTCGTCAATGGCCGGCTGGAGCCGCGGCCGGCTATCCTGCGCACCTACAGCGTGGCCAGCGAAACCTCCTACCTGATCATGCCGGGCGGTATGACCCGCATCGGCGACGGGCCGGGCGAGCGGGCCATCAGCATGCAGTCCGGCAGCCCCAGCAAGGACACCTGGGTCACCGCCACCGAGCCGGAGCGGGAAATCGAGCTGGAGCTGGCGGCCGACATCCCCCGCGGCAGCGACGAATCGGCCCTGATCAGCCTGCCCAGCCGGGTGGTGGAAAACCTCTACTGGATGGGTCGCTACGGCGAGCGAGCCGAGGCGGCGCTGCGCTACCTGCGCACGGTGTTCGTGATGCTCAACGGCGAGCGGTTCGTTTCCCCCGAGGCCCGCAAGATACTGTTGCAGGCCGTCACCCAGATAACCGCCACCCTGCCCGGCTTCATGAAAGCCAGCGAGAAACTGCTTGCCCGGCCGGATGAGGAACTGCTGCTGGTCATCAAGGACGCCAGCCGCCTGGGCAGCATCAAGTCCACGCTCAATGCCATGCTCAACAGCGCGGATGAGTCCAAGGAACTGCTGTCGACCGACACCCTGCGCGTTATCAACGACCTGCACGATGAACTGGACGGCCTGGATTACACCATGGCCGGGGGACTGGCCTCGGCACCGGAGGAGGCACTGGACCCGCTGGTAACGGCCCTTGTCGCCCTGTCGGGACTGATGCAGGAAAGCATGGTGCGCGGGGTCGGCTGGCGCTTCATGGAACTTGGCAAGCGACTGGAACGCGCCCAGCAGATCATCACCACCCTGCGCTCGCTGATGGTGCCGGTGACCAGTGAGGCCGACCAGTCCACCATGCTCAACGCCCTGCTGGTGAGCATGGAAGTACTGATTACCTACCGCCGCCGCCACCGCAATCGCACCGGCCTGGAACTGGGCCTGGAACTGGTGATGCTGGACCCCACCAACCCGCGCTCGCTGCTGTTCCAGCTGGAAGCCCTGCAACGGCATATCGTCGAATTGCCCCGCGCCGACAAGACCCGCGGCGAGCTGGAGGAGGAAGAGCGGGCGCTGCTGGAAGCGGTGACCACCCTGAGGCTGTCGCGCCTGCCGCAATTGCTGGCCACCAAAACCGATACCCGCGAAGACCTGGACAGATTACTGCAGCAGCTGGATGAACTGCTGCAGGATTTCAACAGCCTGGTCAGCGACAAGCATTTCGATCACCGGGTGGATGCCCAGCAGCTGGTTACCACCTTCTGGGGGGAGGCGTAATGCGCTTCCGTGTGCGCCACATCACCCGCTACAAGTACTCCGCCCGGGTCAGCCACTGCTACAACCTGGCCAACGTGGTGCCCCGGGATACGGATCGCCAGAGTTGCCTGAAGAACCGTGTTTCCATCTCGCCCCAGCCGGCGATCACGCACAAGCGCAACGATTACTTCGGCAACAAGGCCTACCACTTCGAAATACAGAAGCCGCACACGGAGCTGGTGATTACCGCCGACAGCGAGGTGCAGATCAAGGACCGCGACCACGAGCTCAACCTCGACCTGGGCATCGCCTACGGCGAGGTGCGCCAGTACCTGCGCAACCACAACAGCCGGCCTGTCATCGAGGCGCGGGAATTCCTGCTCAACTCGCCGATGATTGAGAGCAGCGAGGCGCTGGCAGACTACGCCCGGCCCTCCTTTGAGGCGGGCCGCTCCCTGAAATCCTGTGTCGGTGAGTTGACCACGCGCATTTTTTCCGAGTTTACCTACGATCCGGCCTTCTCCACCATCGCCACGCCCCTGACCGATGTGCTGGCCCACCGGCGCGGGGTCTGCCAGGATTTCGCTCACCTGCAGGTGGGCTGTCTGCGGGCGATGGGGATACCGGCCAAGTATGTCTCGGGTTATATCGAGACGCTGCCCAAGCCCGGGGAGGAAAAGCTGGTTGGCGCTGACGCCACCCATGCCTGGGTGGCCTACTTCTGCCCGGAGGAGGGCTGGGTTGAGTTCGACCCGACCAACAATACCCTGGCGGGCAGCCAGCATATCGTGACCGCCTTCGGCCGCGACTATGTGGATGTCACGCCGGTGAAGGGCGTGATTTTTGGCGGCGGCCAGGCGCCGGTGCTGGAGGTCTCGGTGGATGTTAGCCGGCTTGAGGAAAGCGCGGTCATTTAATTGAGGACCGGCCTCGCGCCGCGAAGGGCTTTCCTGGACCCGCCGTGAATACGTCCACGCTCGAGTTGCAAAAACTTTACCCAAAGACCGGCATCGCGCCGGGTGGGGCCTACCGGGACCCGCCGTGAATACATCCATGTAGGCTCGTGTTCGGCATCCCTGCCTCACACGGTCCCGGTAGGCCCCACCCGTCGCAATGCCTCTGATCTTGCTAAAAACTACTTGCTTGCCCTGTTTTGTAACTGACTCCATTCCTGTCGTTGTTCTGCTAGAATCCGCGCTTTTCCCCGAATACCTTTGCGAGCTTAAAAATGGCCCAATACGTTTTCACCATGAACCGGGTTGGCAAGGTCGTGCCGCCCAAGAAAAAAATCCTGGAAGATATTTCCCTGTCATTTTTCCCCGGCGCCAAGATCGGCGTGCTGGGCCTGAACGGCTCGGGCAAGTCGACGCTGCTGCGCATCATGGCGGGCATCGACACGGATATCCTGGGGGAGGCGCGGCCGCAGGCGGGCATCAAGATCGGCTATTTGCCCCAGGAGCCGCAGCTCAATCCGGACAAGGATGTGCGCGGCAACGTGGAGGAGGGGTTGCAGGAGGCGGTGGACGCCCTGGCCGGCCTGCAGCAGGTGTACGCGGATTACGCGGAACCGGACGCGGATTTCGACGCCCTGGCCAAGGAACAGGCGCGGCTGGAAGCAATCATCGAGGCGACTGACGCCCACAACCTGGACCACCGGCTGGAGGTGGCGGCGGACGCCCTGCGCCTGCCGCCCTGGGACGCCGATGTGACTACCCTGTCGGGCGGCGAGCGCCGGCGGGTGGCCCTGTGCCGGCTGCTGCTGTCCAACCCGGACATGATCCTGCTGGACGAGCCCACCAACCACCTGGACGCGGAGAGCGTGGCCTGGCTGGAGCGCTTCCTGCACGATTTCCCGGGCACGGTGGTGGCGATCACCCACGATCGCTATTTCCTGGACAACGCCGCCGGCTGGATTCTCGAGCTGGACCGCGGTCGGGGCATTCCCTACGAGGGCAATTACTCGGACTGGCTGGAAGCCAAGGAGCAGCGCCTGGCCCAGGAGAAGCGCCAGGAGGCCTCCCACGAGAAGACCATCAAGGCCGAACTGGAGTGGGTGCGCTCCAACCCCAAGGGCCGCCAGGCCAAGAGCAAGGCCCGCCTGCAGCGTTTCGAGGAGCTGCAGTCGCAGGAGTTCCAGAGCCGCAATGAGACCAACGAGATCTATATCCCGCCGGGACCGCGGCTGGGCGACAAGGTGATCGAGGTCAAGGACCTGGGCAAGGGCTACGGCGATCGCCTGTTGTTCGAGCACGTCAGTTTCTCCGTGCCCAAGGGCAGTATCGTCGGCATCATCGGCGCCAACGGGATGGGCAAGTCCACCCTGTTCAGGATTCTCATGGGCGCTGGAACAGCCGGACAGCGGCGAGGTGATCGTGGGCGAGACCGTGCAACTGGGCTACGTGGACCAGTCCCGGGATGACCTGGATGGCAGCAAGACCGTATGGCAGGAGGTGTCGGACGAGCAGGACATCATCCGCATCGGCAACTACGAGGTGAACTCCCGCTCCTACCTGGGGCGCTTCAACTTCAAGGGCTCGGACCAGCAGAAGTTCGTCAAGGATCTCTCCGGCGGCGAGCGCAACCGCCTGCATCTGGCCAAGCTGCTCAAGCAGGGCGCCAACGTGCTGCTGCTGGACGAACCGACCAACGACCTGGACGTGGAGACCCTGCGCGCCCTGGAAGAAGCCCTGCTGGCCTTCCCCGGTGCCGCCCTGGTCATCTCCCACGACCGCTGGTTCCTGGACCGCATCGCCACCCATATCCTGGCCTACGAAGACGACGGCGGCGTGGTGTTCCACGAGGGCAACTTCACCGACTACGAGGAGGACCGCAAGGCCCGCCTGGGAGCCGCTGCGGACCAGCCCCACCGTATCAAGTACCGCAAACTGAAGTGAGGACGGTGGCCCCGGACTTTCGCCAGAAACCACCAATTAGCGGTCGCAATGGGGCAATCGCAGCGTTATAGTTTCTCGAAACAAGCCGCATCGAGAGGGGCGATATGAGCGACAAACGCGCTGAGCAACGGCAATTTACCCGCATCGCACTGGACCTGCCGGTCGATGTCCACCAGGGCGGCAGTGTCTGGCAGCAACGCCTGATCGATGTGTCCCTGTCCGGCGCCGCCACCACCCAGCCGGACCTGTGGGACGCCCAGTACAATGAACCCTTTACCCTGGTCATCCACACTTCCGGCTCCCGGGGCAGCGAGGACGACGAGCTGGAGCTGCACGCCTACCTGCAACACGTGGAAGCCGGCCGCCTGGGTTTCGCGGTACAGCACGTCGATAAAGAGAATATTCACCCGCTGCGGCAGTTGCTGGAAGCCCACATGGACATCGCCACCCTGGAGGCGGAGCTGGCGCGGCTGGAGTGACGGCCGTTCAATCGATCGCCGCCAGTGCCTCCTGCAGCTTGGCCACCGCGATCACCTGCATGCCCTTGATCTCGCCCTTGGGGGCATTGCCCCTGGGAACGATGGCCCGCCTGAAGCCGTGCTTGGCGGCCTCTGACAGGCGCTCCTGGCCGCTGGGCACCGGGCGGATTTCGCCGGACAGGCCCACCTCGCCGAACACCACCATGTCGCGCGGCAGCTGCCGGTCGCGGTAGCTTGAGACGATAGCCAGCAGCAGCGCCAGGTCGGCGCTGGTCTCCAGCACCTTGACCCCGCCCACCACGTTGGCGAACACGTCCTGGTCGCCCACCTGCAGGCCGCCGTGGCGGTGCAGCACCGCCAGCAGCATGGCCAGGCGATTCTGCTCCAGTCCCACCGCCACCCGCCGCGGGTTGCCCAGGGCGCTGTCGTCCACCAGGGCCTGGATCTCCACCAGCAGGGGCCGCGTACCCTCCCACACCACCATCACCGCGCTGCCGGCGGCCGGCTCGCTGCTGCGGTCCAGGAAGATGGCGGAGGGATTCTTCACCTCGCGCATGCCGCGGTCGGTCATGGCGAACACGCCCAGCTCGTTGACCGCGCCAAAGCGGTTTTTCTGGCCCCGCAGGGTGCGGAACCGGGAGTCGTCGCTGCCCTCCAGCAGGATGGAGCAATCGATCATATGCTCCAGCACCTTGGGGCCGGCCAGGGAGCCGTCCTTGGTGACGTGGCCCACCAGGATCACCACCGTGCCGCTCTGCTTGGCGAAGCGGGTCAGGTAGGCGGCACACTCGCGCACCTGGGAAACGCTGCCGGGGGCCGAGGCCAGTTCCTGGGTGTGCACCACCTGGATGGAGTCCACCACCACCACCCGGGGCCGGAACTCCTCCAGGGCGGCGACGATGGTTTCCACATTGGTCTCGGACATCATCCGCAGCCGGTCGGTGGGCAGTCCCAGGCGGTTGGCACGCATGGCCACCTGCTGCAGGGATTCCTCCCCGGTGATATACAGGGCGTCCATGCCCGCGGCCAGGTGGCACATGGTCTGCAGCAGCAGGGTGCTCTTGCCGGCGCCCGGGTTGCCCCCCACCAGGATGGCCGAACCAGGCACCAGGCCGCCCCCAAGCACCCGGTCGAACTCGCCGGTGCCGCTGGAAAACCGCGGCAGGTCCTGCAGGTCTATGTCCTTGAGAATACGGGCGCCCGCCAGCGCCCCGGCGAAGCCCGCCCGGCTGGTCCCGGCGGCACTGCTGCGGGCCCCGGCCCGGCCCCCGCCCGCCGGCCCCAGGCGCACCTCGGCCAGGGTATTCCAGGCGCCGCAGTCACTGCACTGGCCCTGCCACTTGGCGTAATCGGAGCCACAGTCATTGCAGACGAAGGCGGTTTTTTGCTTGGCCATACCCAATCCCGAGAATAATTTTCCGGCGCCCGCCTACACGGCGGCGCCCAAGGCCGGTATCCTACCAGACCTGAATCGTCTTGCCGGTACCAACATGCCTACATCATCCCTGGTCCCAGAGCGCCAGCTGGTCTTTTCCCCGGGCCTGGCGGCGACCATAGGGCTGGGCGAGGCCATCCTGCTGCAACATCTCAAGGGCCTGTTCGACCACCACAGCCACGAGCTGCGCGACGGCCGCGCCTGGCTCAGCGTGGAGCGCGAGCTGTTGCTGCGCACCCTGCCCTTCTGGAGCGCCGAGGACCTGCAGCGCCTCAGTCGCAGCCTGGTGGACAAGGGGGTGCTGCTGGTGAATTCGCCGCCGCTGTACGAATCCGAACGGCTGGAGTTCGCCATCAACGAGCGGGTACAGCGCCCCCACGCCGCGCCGGCGGCGACCCCCGCTCCCGCCGCCCCGCCCAGCCGCCGCAGTGCCTGCCTGCTGCCGCTGCACTGGAGTCCCACCGAGGACCTGCTGCAGCTGCTGGCGCTCAACCACAACATACCGCGCCAGTTCGCCATGGACCAACTGGAAGATTTCATCTATTACTGGCGCGAGCGGGGCGAGACCAGCCACGCCTGGGAGAACAAGTTTCGCCAGCATGTGGTCAGCAACTGGCGCCGCCAACAGCAGCACGAGACCGAGGCCTTCCGCCAACCGGACAGTACCCGGCTGGACAACCACTGGCGCCCCAGCCAGGACGCCCTGGACATCATGGAGCGCAGCGGCATTGACCGGGAGTTCATAGACGAGGCTATACCGGAATTCATCCTCTACTGGCGGGAGCGCGGGGCCGTGCCCAGGGAACTGAACTCAAAGTTCATCCAGCACATCCGCCTGCAGTGGGCCCGCTACACCTCGGCCCTGGAGCACAGCACCGAGCCCAGGCGCATCCCGGCCAACTGGCAGCCAACCGAGGATGTGTACGACATCCTGCGCCTGTCCCATATCGATACCGAATTTGCCAACTCGCTACTGGCCGAGTTCATCGTATACTGGCGCGACAGCAACCAGATGCACACCTCGTGGAACAGCAAGTTCCTGCAACATGTAAAGTATCATTGGGCCAAGCGCCACCAGATGGAGCAAACGGGACAGAGACATGCCGGACAGCAAGGATCTAATCCAACAGGTCGCACGCGGGATAGAAGCCTCCAGGACGACCTCACCGACACCTCCTGGGCGGAGTGAAGCCGGCGGCCAGCGCCGCGATGACCAGGAGGTACGCATAGAGACCATCAACCAGGTCTTCGCCCTGTTTCGCCTGAATTACCACAACCAGTATTACTCGGCCTACCCCGACGCCGAGCAGTTGAAGCAGATCAAGAAGCTGTGGCTGGAAGCGCTGGCGGACTACCCGATAGAACAGATCCTCAAGGGCGCCAAACACGCCATCGAGCACAGCGAGTACCTGCCCACCCTGAACCGCATGCTGGAATGCTGCCAGCAGGGGCTGGCCGACCTGGGCCTGCCCAGCCCGCACGATGCCTACCTGGAAGCCTGCAGCGCACGCTCCCCGAAGGCCGCGCAGCACTGGAGCCACCCGGCGGTCTACCTGGCGGGACGCGACAGCGGCTGGTTCTTCCTGGCCAACAATACCGAGCGCAGCAGCTGGCCGGTATTCCGCGACCACTACCAGGCCTACTGCACCAGAGTGCTGCGCGGTGAAAAACTGGCGGTGCCGGCTCCGGAACAACTGGAACACCACCAAGGCACTCCCCTGTCCAGGGAGCAGCAGCTGGCGGAGTTACAAAAGCTGAAGCAGCAGGTGGGAATCTAGGACGCGCGGCCTCAGGAAGCCTGCGCGGCCGCGGCTTCTTTTACCAGGGTCTGCAACTCGCCGTTTTCGAACATCTCGGTAACGATATCGCAGCCGCCGATCAGCTCGCCCTTTACCCACAATTGCGGGAAGGTAGGCCAGTTCGCGTACTTGGGCAGGTTGCTGCGGATGTCCGGGTTGCTCAGAATGTCCACATAGGCAAACCGCTCCCCACAGGCCATCAGCGCCTGCACGGTGCGAGCCGAAAAGCCGCACTGCGGCTGGTTGGGTGATCCCTTCATATAAAGCAGGATATCGTTGCTCTCGATCTGTTCTTTGATGGTCTCGATAATGTCCATTGCCTGTCCTATCGCTGTTCGCCGGCCCTCACCTGGCCGGGCGCGCCATTCTATCTCATTCAGACAACAAAATAAGCCCGGGGGTTCAACCCGATTGCCAAGCCCGGGCGTTGGCGCTATAGTTGCCCCCTTCGATAGGCAGCCACCGCTGCCTTTTTGCGTTTTTGGGAGAGTGAGAATCATGTCGTCGGCGCTGATGCAGACCTACGCGAGGCTGCCCGTGACCTTCAGTCACGGCCAGGGTGTATACCTGTATGACAGCGAGGGGCGCCGCTACCTGGACGCCATAGCCGGCATCGCCGTCAACGGCCTGGGCCACGCCCACCCGGCGGTTACTGCCGCCATAAGGGAGCAGGCGGACAAGCTGGTCCACACCTCCAACCTGTACCGCATAGAGGCCCAGGAGCAACTGGGCGCGACCCTGTGTCGCGTGGCGGGCATGGACAACTGCTTCTTTGGCAACTCCGGCGCCGAGGCCAACGAGGCGGCCATCAAGCTGGCGCGCCTGTACGGCCACCAGCGCAAGGTCGACAAGCCCGCCATCGTGGTCCTGGAGGGAGCCTTCCACGGCCGCACCCTCGCCACCCTGAGCGCCACCGGCAACCGCAAGATACAGGCGGGCTTCGAGCCGCTGGTCACGGGCTTCATCCGGGCGCCGCGCAATGACATCCAGGCCCTGCGCCATATCGCCGCCAACAACCCGGGAGTGGTCGCCTTCCTGGCCGAGCCCATCCAGGGCGAGAGCGGCATTCACCCGCTCACCACCGAGTACCTGCAGGCAGTGCGTGAAATCTGTGACCAGCGCAACTGGCTGCTGATGCTGGACGAGGTACAGACCGGCAACGGCCGCACCGGCAATTATTTTGCCTACCAGGGCATGGGCATGGTTCCCGATGTGGTGACCACCGCCAAGGGGCTGGGCAACGGCGTGCCCATCGGCGCCTGCCTGGCGCGCGGCCGCGCGGCCCAGGTCCTGGGGGCGGGCCAGCACGGCTCCACCTACGGCGGCAACCCGCTGGTATGCGCCACCGCCCTGGCGGTGGTGAACACCATTACCGGTGGCGATACCTGCGCCAACGCCGTCGCCATGGGGCAACTGCTGCGGGATGAGTTGCAGGCCGCGGGCGGCGCCGCTGCGCACATCGCGGAGATCCGCGGCCAGGGACTGATGCTGGGCATACAGTTGCACCGGGAATTCCCCGAGCTGGTCCAGCGCGCCCTGGAGGCCGGCCTGCTGATCAATATGACCGCCGGCAACACCATTCGCCTGCTGCCGCCGCTGGTCATCAGCGCCGACCAAGTGCGGGAACTGGCGGCGAAGCTAACCCAAGTCATCCTGGCGGCAGCGTAAGCTGCCACGGCGACCAACAACCGGATTCGACCCTATGTCCGCCACAAGGCATTTCCTGACATTGCTGGATTTCAGCCCCGCCGAGCTGCAGCAACTGCTGCAGCGCGCCATCGAAATGAAGCGGGAGCGCCAGGCCGGCAAGGACCAGCGCGCCTTTCCCGGTAAGGTGCTGGGCATGATCTTCGCCAAATCGTCCACCCGCACCAGGGTGTCGTTCGAGGCGGGCATGGCCCAGTTGGGAGGGCACGCCATGTTTCTGTCCCCCCAGGACACCCAACTGGGGCGGGGGGAGCCGATAGAGGACAGCGCGCGGGTGATATCCTCCATGGTGGATATCGTGATGATCCGCACCTTCGGCCACGACATCGTCGAGCGCTTTGCCGCCCAGTCCAGGGTACCGGTCATCAATGCCCTGACGGACGAGTACCACCCCTGCCAGCTGCTGGCGGATATGCAGACCTGGGTAGAGCAGCGCGGTTCCATCGCCGGCAAGACCGTCTGCTGGGTGGGGGACGGCAACAATATGTGCCAGTCCTATATCAACGCCGCCAGGCAGTTCGACTTCGAGCTGCGCATCGCCTGCCCGGCGGGCTTCGAGCCCGACGCCGGGCTGCTGGCCGCCAACGCCGACCGGGTGCGCATCGAGCACGAACCGCTGCAGGCAGCGGCCGGTGCGGACCTGGTGGTAACCGATGTCTGGGCCTCCATGGGGCAGGAGCAGGAGCAGCGCCACCGGGCGCAGGTATTCGCCCGCTACCAGGTCAACGCCGAGCTGATGAGCCGCACCGCCGGCGATGCACTGTACATGCACTGCCTGCCGGCCCACCGGGGCGAGGAAATCAGCGCCGAGTTGATGGACGCCCCCGACACCGTGATCTGGGACGAGGCGGAGAACCGCCTGCACGCCCAGAAAGCCCTGCTGGAAACCCTGCTGCTGGCCAACAGGTAGGTCGATTTCAGCCGCTCCGGGGCCCACAACACGCTAAATACTTTTTGGCAATATCGACCCTTCTGCTTATGAAAATATATTTGTAGAGGGGTTGCCCACAGGCCTGCCTGGCCGCCAACTCCACGCTGTGGGCGGCCTCCACGGTTAGTGGCTACAGACCCATCCGCGTATACACATGTTATCCACAGAATAAACCCAGGCTCGTGCTATTGCATTGTGCCGGCAGCCGCATTATCTTGTATCCCAATCACGCACAAACCCCTACATATTGGGTATGGCAGCCAAAAACGCACAATAATGGTGCCTGGCCCTGTCCCGTTTGGCGCCGTGATCCAGCCACAACAATAAGCCTTCAGGCCTGTACAGCGGAGCAAGCATGCACACAGAAACCACCTCAACAACCGGCAGCACCACGGCCAGCCCGACACGTGAAAACCCTGCAGTCAGCGCCGACCTCGCATCCACCGCCCCCGGCCAGATGCGGGTCATCAAACGCAACGGCACCGTGGTGCCCTTCGAAGCCAGCAAAATTTCCGTCGCCATCACCAAGGCTTTCCTCGCGGTTGAGGGCGGCACCGCCGCGGCCTCCAGCCGCATCCACGAGACCGTGGCCAGGCTGACCGAGCAGGTGATCGGGACCTTTCAGCGGCGCATGCCCTCCGGCGGCACCATCCATATAGAAGATATCCAGGACCAGGTGGAGCTGTCGCTGATGCGCGCCGGCGAGCACAAGATTGCCCGCGACTACGTCATCTACCGCGAGGAGCAGGCCCGCAAGCGCGCCGCCAAGCAGGCCCTGTCACCGGCCACCCAGGCCGCGGCCGGCAATATCAACGTCATCCAGCCGGACGGCAGCCGCGCGCCGCTGGACCTGGACCGCATCCACACCATCGTCACCGAGGCCTGCTATGACCTGGCGGATGTCAGCGAGACCAAAATTCTCGACGAGGCCCTGAAAAACCTGTACGACGGCGTGACCGCGGACGAGCTGAGCACCTCCCTGGTGATCACGGCCCGGACCATGATCGAGCAGGAGCCCAACTACTCCTATGTGGCGGCCCGCCTGTTGTGCGACAACCTGCGCGCCGAGGCCCTGAACTTCCTCGAGGTCGCCACCAGCGCCACCCAGGCCGATATGTCCAGCCTGTACGCCAAGGCACTGCCGGCCTACATCGCCCGGGGCGTCGAGCTGGAACTGATCGCCCCCAACCTGCTGAACTTCGACCTGGAGCGGCTGGGCCAGGCCCTGCTGCCCGAGCGCGACCTGCAGTTCACCTACCTGGGGCTGCAAACCCTGTACGACCGCTACTTCATCCACAGCGACGATGTGCGCATCGAGCTGCCCCAGATCTTCTTCATGCGGGTGGCCATGGGCCTGGCCGTGGAGGAGGATGACCCCAACGCGCGCGCCATCGAGTTCTACCAGCTGCTGTCGTCCTTCGACTACATGAGCTCCACCCCGACCCTGTTCAACGCCGGCACCCTGCGCCCGCAGCTGTCCTCCTGCTACCTGACCACGGTACCGGACGACCTGCACGGCATCTACGGCGCCATCCAGGACAACGCCATGCTGTCCAAGTTCGCCGGCGGTCTGGGCAACGACTGGACCCCGGTGCGGGCCCTGGGCGCCTACATCAAGGGCACCAACGGCAAGTCGCAGGGCGTGGTGCCCTTCCTCAAGGTGGTCAACGACACCGCGGTGGCGGTCAACCAGGGCGGCAAGCGCAAGGGCGCGGTCTGCTCCTACCTGGAGACCTGGCACCTCGATATCGAGGAGTTTGTCGAGCTGCGCAAGAACACCGGTGACGACCGCCGCCGCACCCACGACATGAACACCGCCAACTGGATTCCCGACCTGTTCATGAAGCGGGTATTCGACGACGGCGAGTGGACCCTGTTCTCCCCCAACGACGTGCCCGACCTGCACGACCTGTACGGCAAGGCCTTCGAGGAGCGCTACCAGCAGTACGAGGCCATGACCCGCAGCGGCGAGATCAAGCTGTTCAAGACCGTCAAGGCCGAGAACCTGTGGCGCAAGATGCTCGGCATGCTGTTCGAGACCGGCCACCCCTGGATGACCTTCAAGGACCCCTGCAACCTGCGTTCGCCCGCAGCAGCACGTGGGCGTGGTGCACTCCTCCAACCTGTGCACCGAGATCACCCTCAACACCAACAAGGACGAGATCGCCGTGTGCAACCTGGGTTCGGTCAACCTGCCCCAGCACATCGACGAAAACGGCCTCAACCTGGACAAGCTGCGCCGCACCGTGCGCACCGCCGTGCGCATGCTCGACAACGTGATCGATATCAACTACTACTCGGTGCCCCAGGCGCAAAAACTCCAACATGCTGCACCGCCCGGTGGGCCTGGGCCTGATGGGCTTCCAGGACGCCCTGTACAAGCAGCATATTGCCTACGGCTCGGAGGATGCAGTCGGCTTCGCCGACCGCTCCATGGAGGCCATCAGCTACTATGCCATCGAGGCCTCCAGCGAGCTGGCCGAGGAGCGCGGCGCCTACTCCAGCTTCCAAGGCTCGCTGTGGAGCAAGGGCGTATTCCCCATCGACTCGCTGGACCTGCTGGTCGAGCAGCGCGGCGCCGATTACATCCAGGTGGATCGCAGCCAGACCCTGGACTGGCCGGCCCTGCGCGAGGCGGTGAAGAGCCGCGGCATGCGCAACTCCAACGTGATGGCCATCGCGCCGACCGCGACCATCGCCAATATCACCGGGGTCTCCCAGTCCATCGAGCCGACCTACCAGAACCTGTACGTCAAATCCAACCTGTCCGGCGAGTTCACGGTGGTCAACCCCTACCTGGTCAAGGACCTGAAGGCCCGCGGCCTCTGGGACAAGGTCATGGTCAACGACCTCAAGTACTACGACGGCAGCGTGCAGGCCATCGAGCGGGTGCCCGGTGACCTCAAGGCCATCTACGCGACCGCCTTCGAAGTGGAGCCGCGCTGGCTGGTCGATGCAGCCAGCCGCCGGCAGAAGTGGATAGACCAGGCGCAATCGCTGAACCTGTACATCAACGACGCCAACGGCAAGAAGCTCGATATCACCTACCGCATGGCGTGGTACAGCGGCCTGAAAACCACCTACTACCTGCGTTCATTGGCCGCCACCGGCACCGAGAAATCCACCATCGACACCGGCAAGCTCAATGCCGTGTCCAGGGAGGCCGCGCCGGCACCGGTGCCGGCGGCCTGCTCGCTGGATGATCCGGATTGCGAGGCCTGCCAGTAGCGGCGGGAAAGAGCGCGGACACTAGAGGCAGGGCGGATTCCAATCCGCCAGGAAAATCAAACAGCACACCAGGGGACAGACAAAGATGTTGAGTTGGGACGACTACCACAAGCAGGAAAGCGCACCGGCGGCGGCCATGCCGCGCGAGAGCAAGGCAGCCACAGCGGCGATCGAACCGGCGGTCGCAGCCGCCCCGGAACCCGCCGCCCCCAAGCCCGCGCCCGAACCCGCCGTTGCGGCTGCCCCGGCAGCCGCACCGCAGCCGGCCGCCGGCGCCAGCGCGACCCCGCCCGTGGGGCTGGAACGAGAATATCGCCAGGGCCAACGAGTCCCTGGAGCACATGGATGTGGCGCCGGGGCTGGAAGAGCTGGAAATGGGCGCCGCCCGGGTCTCGGTCGATGAGAAGGCGCATGATCAACTGCCGCGCCGACCTCAACCAGCTGGTGCCCTTCAAGTACGACTGGGCCTGGCAGAAGTACATCGACGGCTGCGCCAACCACTGGATGCCGCAGGAAATCAACATGACCGCCGACATCGCCACTCTGGAAGCAGCAAGGACGGCCTGACCGAAGACGAGCGCCGCATCGTGATGCGCAACCTCGGGTTACTTCTCCACCGCCGACTCGCTGGTGGCCAACAACCTGGTGCTGGCCATCTACCGCCTGATCACCAACCCGGAGTGCCGCCAGTACATCCTGCGCCAGGCCTTCGAAGAGGCCATCCACACCCACGCCTACCAGTACTGCATCGAGTCCCTGGGCATGGATGAAGGCGAGATCTTCAACATGTACCACGAGATCCCCTCGGTGGCCAAGAAGGCCGCCTGGGGCATCGAAGTACACCCACTCGATCTCACGACCCGACCTTCAACACCGGCACCCGTGAGACCGACCAAGACACTGCTGCGCAACCTGATCGCCTTCTACTGCGTCACTGGAAGGCATCTTCTTCTACTGCGGCTTCACCCAGATCCTGTCCATGGGCCGCCGCAACAAGATGACCGGCGTGGCGGAGCAGTTCCAGTACATCCTGCGCGACGAGTCCATGCACCTGAACTTCGGCATCGACGTGATCAACCAGATCAAGCTCGAAAACCCGCACCTGTGGACCGAGGAGTTCAAGCAGGAAGCCATCCAGATGATCCTGGAAGGCACCCAGCTGGAAATCGAATACGCCCGCGACACCATGCCCCGCGGCGTGCTGGGCATGAACGCCGCCATGATGGAGGAGTACCTGCACTTCATCGCCAACCGGCGCCTGTCCCAGCTGGGCCTGCACGGAGCAGTTCCCCGGCGCGAAGAATCCCTTCCCGTGGATGAGCGAGATCATGGACCTGCGCAAGGAAAAGAACTTCTTCGAGACCCGGGTTATCGAGTACCAGACCGGCGGCGCCCTGAACTGGGGTGAGTGAGCCTGACCACAGCAACCGAGAGCCTAGACATGAGCGACAGCGACAAGCGCCCCACGGATACCGAGACCATCCTGATGGCCCTGGACCAGATCGGCCAGACCATCGATGTGATGACCAGTGTCGTGGGGCGTCTGCGCAGCTATGTGCAGCAGCGCGAAGCGGCGGCCGGGGTGGAGCAGTCCACGCCCGCCGCGTCGCGAGCTGACCAGACCCTGCACTGATATTCGCCAGGCGGGACAATGAACTCCCGCGGCTGGCGCGGAGTGCAGTAAACTGTTCGCCCCAGCTCCAGCGAGTCGCTCCGCATGCATGACCACCACCACGCCCACACCGCCTCCAATCGCATAGGCTGGGCGTTCTTCCTCAACGTCTCCTTTACCATCATCGAACTCATCGGCGGGGTACTGACCAACAGCACGGCCATCCTGGCGGACGCAGTGCACGACCTTGGCGACAGCCTCTCCATTGGCCTGGCCTGGCTGCTCAGCAAGCTCAGCAGCAAGCGCGCCGACGGGGTCTTTACCTACGGCTATCACCGCTTCTCCCTGTTCGGCGCCCTGGTCAACGGCTTCGTGCTCATAGCCGGTTCCCTGTGGGTGCTGAGCGAGGCCCTGCCCCGCCTGCTGCAGCCGGAACTGCCCGATGCGGTGGGCATGTTCTGGCTGGCGATACTGGGGGTTGCGGTCAACGGCTACGCGGCCTACAAGCTCAGCCACGGCAAGACCCTGAACGAGCGCGTACTCAACCTGCACCTGCTGGAGGACGTATTGGGCTGGGTGGCGGTGCTGGTGGTGGCAGTGGTGCTGATGTTTGTCGACTGGCCCATTCTCGACCCGCTGCTGTCCATCGCCTTCACCCTGTTCATCCTGGTGAATGTCTGCCGGAACGTATTCTCGGCCGTCGCCCTGCTTATGCAGGCCACGCCGGACAAGGCCCTGCACCAGCAGGTGCTGGCGGAATTCCTGGCCGTGGACGACGTCAGGGAGGCCCACCATGTTCACATCTGGTCCCTGGACGGCGAGCACCACGTACTCACCGCACACCTGCAACTGGGGGGGCTGCTTGAACCCGGGCAACAACTGGCCGTCAAGGCCGAACTCAGCCGGCGGCTGGAGTCCTACGATTTCCTGCACACCACCATCGAGTTCGAGTTTCCCGAGGAGGACTGCCGCGACGGGCGGGATACAGCGGCAGCCCAACACTGAGCAATCCCCCGGAACACCGGGACATTGCAACTATCCCGGGGAAAGGAACCGGCGCCTATCTTTTCCAGTAGCCCAGGGCGTCCAGGTCAAAACTGCCAAAGACGATTTCATTCTTCTTGTTGCCGCCGAGGTTGGTGATGACCGGGCCACCGGCCTGGCCCCAGCCTTCACTGCCGGGCAACTGGCGCGTCAGGAAACTGCCGTCTGCCAATTGCTCCATCCAGTACAGCCCCCTCGCCCCATCCCCGGAAACGGCGAGGTCAATGAGATCATCGTCATTCAGGTTTCCGGCGGCGATCGATCCCGGGGCGGCCTGGCCCACGCTGCCGGTAACCGGGAATGCACCCGCGGGAGTCAGCTGCCGTACATTCCAGGGCTGCCGTGGATCAGCTCCCGGTGTGAATTCATAAACGGCGGGTTCCGGGTACAGTGACAACGGGGGGAATGTGACGTTCTGGTTGCTGTGGTTGGTGGCAACCCAGCGCGTGATGCCGTCGCCCAGCAGGTCCTCCACGGCGGTAATCATAAAGCCGGGGCCCTGATCCAGCCCGATCGCGTGCTTGCTAAAAGCGCCGCCGCCCAGGTTTTCGAACCACACGAAGGATGCAGAATCAGCGTTGCGGGCTTCCAGGGGAATGAAAGGCTGCCCCGCCACGTCGCCGAAAAACTGCGGTGACACGATGTCCTGGTCGCCATCGCCGTCGACGTCATGGGCTTCGATAAGACCGCCGCCACCTAACCCGACCGTCGCCGCAGGTGCGAAGGTGCCGTCACCAACGCCGGCAAAAAGGTGGAGTTCGACAATATCGTCGAAGGGATTCGACGCGTCTCCGGCATCCTCCGCCACACTGGCGATGTCCGCAATGCCGTCGCCGTCGAAGTCCTCGAATACCGCGGAGTGATAGGAGAAAGGCGAACCGGTGACGATATCGTGACGCACCCACCGGGTACCGTTCTTCTGGTTTTCCCACCAGGTAAGCGAGCCTCGCGCCTGTCCGGCGAAGCTGTCGAAGAAGTAGCCGCCCGGGACAATGATGTCCACGCGCTTGTCATCGTTGATGAGTGCCGGCTGCGCGCGGTTGGGGAAAGTGATCATGTCGTCCTCACCGACCACGACATGCTTTATCGCCCTGGACTTGCCTTTCTTGTCTGCATAACCCCGATAGGCTCTGCGGTAGACGGTGACGGTGCCTGAATCTGATATCACGGCCCCCGTCGGACCCACCTCTACCGGCCCGAATCCGCTGACAATCAATTCCGGCTTGGCGCCCGAACGAACGTTCGCCTCTACGACGAATGCCGCACCGGGCAGGCCCTCGTCGATGAGCACACCCTGGTAACCGGGGTCATCGGCCTGGCCGGAAGTGGCGGCCAGTAGCAGGGAGGCTCCCAGCAGCGAGCAAAGCGGGGTCTTCGTTTTCATCGTGTTCTCAGCATCCGTATCTCTGGTTGGCGCGCGGTCTACTGCATAGTATCAACGGGACCCGGGCACTCCTTGATAAAAATCAAGCGCGTCACCACAGGCAGCGCCACAGGAAAACCGAACCACTTGCGCTCCTGCAGGATTCAGGACCCGATAGCAATCGACTCCAGGCCGAACTTGATCTCGCGGCTATCGGCACTGTCGCTCACATCCGCCGGTCGCAATGGCTGCGCGTGCACCAGTTCCAGTACCGAGTGTTCTCCCTGCAGGGCTGCCGGCGGTACCGGGATGCTGGCATCGAGGAGTTCGAAGTCACCCAGGTACCGGCCGTTGAGGTAGACGCCGGTCGCCTCCACCGGGCCGAAATAGCGGCCGCGGATGGACAGCCGCGGCGCCGCCAGCCTCGCCAACCCGGGCGCCGGGATAAACTTGATAAGCGATCGCCGGCCCAGTGACCAGCGCCCCCAGTCCTCGGGAAAGGCCCAACCGGAGGGCATGTACAGGCGGTTCTCCAGCTGCCCGCCGGCGCACTCATCGCCACCCCAGGGCTGCATGCGGCCCGCCAGCAGGTAGTAGGCCAGGGCGTTGTCGTACATGCCCCAATCGCGCACGAAGCGCAGGGCCGGGTTGTCCTCCAGGGGCCGACCCGTCACCACCAGGTTGAAAAAGCCCTCGGAGTGCGGGTCCTGTTCGGTGATATCGCTGAGCGAGCGCACCTGCTGCGCGCTGACCGGCAGCAGGCCCTGGGCCGCCTCGTCCATCAGGTACATCTGCCAGTCGTGGTCGGCCAGCAGGTCCAGCAGCACCCGGCCGCTGGTACCGGCCTGTCGCAGGTGCAGCGGCGAGAACTCGATGATCATGACCAGCCCGGCGGCACTGGCGGCGATCAACTCCCGCAAGCCCGCCACCACATCGCACTCCGCGCCCTGGGTATCGATCTTGATGCAGTCCACCCGGGGGTAGCTGGCGCCGATCAGGCGCGAGCCGTTGACGATGCTGATATCCTGGCCGGCGCGCCCGTCTTCCTCCGGGTAGAGGGAGTGATCGCCGCGGTTCAACTCGTTCAGGTAGAGGGTGCCGCTGGCATTCTCCTCGCCCAGGGCCGCCTCAAAGCAGCGTATATTGGCGCAGTCATTGAGCCGGCAGTTGACCTCCAGCAACCGGTAGTTGTCGCGCTCCGGCTCAAAGGCGAGTACCGCCCCGGATGCCCCCACCAGGCGCGAGGCCAGCAGCGAGAAATAGCCGATATTGGCCCCCACATCCACGAACACATCCCCCGGGCGCAACACGGCGCACAGGAACTCGGTCTCCTGCTGCTCCCAAATACCGCGGGCCGCTATGGCGGCGGAAATATGCACATCGGTCAGCTCGTGTACCCGCATGCGCAAGGGGGGCTGGATGCCGGCAAGGTGCAGGGGGTGCACGCCGCCACCGGGCTTGTCTGTCATATCGCTACACTCCGCGGGCAGGGTATAAACGCGCAAGATAGTATCACCATCCCCGGTTGCGCGGGCCGGGCAGTTCAGGCGGCCGGCCCGCGACCCAGCGCGCCGTGAACCCCCAACCGGGCGTCCACCGCCAGCCAGGGCAGGCCCAGCGCGCCCAGCCACTCCAGGGCCGCGGACTCTTCCTGCAGCATGGCAATAGTGGCGCTGCCCCCGGCCACCAGGCACTGGCCCGCCAGCACGCTGACAGCCACCAGGCCCTGCACCGGCCAACCCGTGGCGGGGTTGAGAATATGGCCATAGCGCCGGCCCTCCACCACCAGGCAGCGCTCGTAGTCACCGCTGCTGGCCAGGCCGCCGCCGGCCATCATAATGCCCCCCAGGGCCTCCTCAGACTGCCGCGGGTGGCGAATACCTACCGGCCAGGGCGATGCCCGGGAAGCCGCCCCGCTTACCGCTATATCCCCGCCCAGGTCCACCAGCGCCCGGCTGATGCCGGCGCGCAGCAGCAGGTTGGCGGCACTGTCGCTGGCGTACTCCTTCACGCAACCGCCAAAATCCATTTCCATTCCCCGCCTGGGCAGGCGTATGGACTGCGCGTCCCACTGCACCCGCTCCCAGCCAATCAGCGGCAGCAATTGGTCTATGGCAGCCTGCGCAGGCAACTTGCCGGAGCCGAAATCCCAGGCGCGCCGCAACACCCCCGCGGTGAGGTCGAACAGGCCCTCGCTTTGTTGCCAGAGGGTATCGGCAAAGCCCAGCAGGCCCGCCGTTTCCTCGTCTATGGGGACGGGTTCGGCACCGGCGGCTCGGTTGATGCGACTGGTCAGGGATTCCGGGAGGTAGCGGCTGTACTTGGCCTCGAGGCGGCGCACCTCGCCCTCGGCCGCGGCAATGGCGCGCCTGGCCAGGTCATCGTGGTCACACTCAAGGCGCAGGCGACAGGGGCCGCCCATGGCCCTGAAGCTGTGGTCATACAGGGGCATTGGCGTGCTGTCCTACCTGAAGATGTAATCCAGGCCCACGGACCAGCGCCAGTAATCCACCAGCGCGGGGGATTCGTCGCCGCCGTACAGCCCCCAGCCCTGGTCGGTGGCGTAGCGCTCACCCACGGCGGTAACGGCCCAGTTGCCCAACTCCTGGCGCAGCCGCAGGCCACCGGACACGGCGCCGAATGAGGAGAGGCGGTAATCCTCGGAGTAGTAGCGCTTATCGGTATCGGCAATATTGGCAAAAAAATCTGCCTCGTCCTGGCTGTAGTAACGCAGGAAGGGGACCAGCTGGGTAGTAGGGCCCAGGTTCTGGTACCAGGCCAGCTCCAGGGTGTGGGAGGAGACGCCCCAGTCATCGTTGAAGTAGCGGTAATCGGCGTGCAGGGCGCCATCGGGCCAGAAAAAATAGTGCCGGTAGCCGCCCCCCAGCGCCCACTCCTCACGCCGCCCGGGTCGCTTGTCGCGCAACTTGTAGGGGTCCGTCAGGAAGCCGTCGCGGTAGGTGTAACTGAGGCCGAAGCGGATGATGGCGTTCTTGCTGACGATACGGCTGACGCCAATCCAGGCGGAGCGGATGTCCTTGTCGGCCTTGATGGTGTTGGTGGGGACGGAACCCTGGGTGGGCTCGATATCATCGAAGGAGGCGCTCAGGGCTGCGCTGTAGGTGGTCAGGCCGTCGCCGCTGTTGAAACTGCCATCCACCGCCACCGCGTCGGAATCGTAGTCGTCTTCCTTGGAACGCACATAGTTGAGGCCGGCATTCCCGCGGTCATAAAAATAGCGGGTAGTGACGCTCACCTCGGTGCGGGTATCCTCGATACTGGCGCCACTCATGACCACCTTGGGGCTGCCGTCCAGGCTCTCACCGACAAACCAGGGAGAGGCGCCGCTCATGTCCTCCCACTGCACATCCAGGGCCACCGCCCAGTTGTCGGCCACCGGGGCCAGCAGGTGGAACTGGGCCGCGTCGATATCATAGCGCTGGCTGCTGCCGCCAAAGGTCTTGCTGCCCTGGGTATCGTCTTCCTTGTAATTGCTGTAGCGCACCCCGACCTCGGTGAACTCCGGCGGCGCATCGGCGCGAACGCCCTGGTAAGCCGGCAGCAGCAGCGCGCTGGAGGTCAGCGCCAGCAGCGCCGGGTGCCTGTCGGCCTGGCGCGCAGCCATCAGTTGCAGCCGCACCCGCCACCGGCGGCGCCCATGCCGCCCGAGGTCGCTTCCTTGCTGGCGTTGATCTGGGCCTGCAGGCTGATCTCCCTGCCATCGGGTTGCCATTGCATTTCGCGCTTGGCCAGGGTGCCGCGCTCCCAGGGCTGCACGGTTTCACAGCCCCACAGGCACAGCAGGCACAACACCAGCAGGATTCGCCGCGTCGTCATCACTGTTCTCCCAACAACTCGAGAATCGAGGCGCGCAGGGCCTCGCCGTCACTCTTGCGATAACCCTGGTGGACCAGGCGCACCACGCCGTCGCGGTCAATGAGGTAGCCGGTGGGCATGCCCAGGATGCCGTAGGCCGCCGGCGTGGCGCCGCTGCCGTCGCGCACCACCGGGTAGCTCACCGGCAGCTGCTCCAAAAAGCGCAGGGCATCGGGCTCGACCTCATCCACGTTGACCGCCAGCACCTCGAAGCCGCGGGGGCCAAGATCCTGGCGCAGCTGTTCCAGCTGCGGAAAGGAAACCCGACAGGGGCCACACCAGGACGCCCAGAAATCGAGATAGACCACCTTGCCGCGCAGGGCGGCCAGCGAACCCGTGCCGGGGCTGCTTGCTGCCAGCAGGGGCAGGGCAACGGGCGGCGCGCTGTCACCCACCGCCACCGCGGCCGTCGCGGGCAGCGCGCACACGGTCAGCGCCGCGGCCAGCAACCACTGTGCGAGCGGTGTTTTCAGCGCTCGACCTCCAGTTCCAGCAGGGTCCAGGTGTTGTAGCCGTGGTTGTGCAGGTGGTATTCCACCACGCTGCCCGCGGGGGCGTCGAAGTCGACGGGAATGCGCAGGTCATAGATGTTAGCCCGGGTCGGGATGGCGACCTCCGCCTCCCAGACCAGCTCGCCGGCGATACTGACCGCCACGTGGGCCGTGGCCGGTTCCTCGAAGGCCAGGTCGGCGTGCCACAGCACCAGGTGCAGGGTGTCGCCCCTGTTGAGGGCGACCTTGCTGGGCTGGGCCAGGGACAGGTAGTTGCAGTAGCCGGTTTCGACCTCCAGCGCCCCGTCCTCCGGGTACCAGCTGTTGGCCGGGCAATTCACGTCAGCCGGGCGATGTGCGGCCAGGCTGTCCGCCGCCGCGTCCTGCTCGGACCAGGCATCCACCGCCACCAGGCTGCTGCGCTGCAGCGCCGGGCCGGCCTCCACCTCGAACTTCACCTCGTCCTCTATACCCAGGGCGTGATGGTCGGCGCCCCGCAGGCTGACCCGCAGGGTGTGTATGCCGGGCTCCAGGTGGTCGGGCAGCTGGTAGTAGTAGCTGGCGTCCCAGGCGGTGAGATGCTCGGCGGCATCGTCATCGGTATCCAGGTAGACGTGGTAGTGGCCACTGAACACCTGGCTGTGATCGTCCTCCTCGGCGGCGTGCCCCGAGTCGTCGTGCAGGCCGGGGTCGGCGTGATCGTGCATGCCCGGGTCGTGCAGGGTGAAATTGTTGAACAGCAGTTCCAGCGGCACCAGGTCGCCGGCGGCAAAGCGCTGGCGGTAGGCCGGGGATTGGATGTGCAGCGTGGGTGCATAGCTGTAATCGTAGCCCTCCCGCGGCCGGGTCATCAACACCGACATCAGGCACATCTCGTCGCCGGTGCCGTCGCCCCACTCGATGTTTTGCGGCTCCTGCTGCACGCCATCGACGATGTCCTGGTTCTCCCGGGTGTTATCCCAGCTGCACTCCAGTTTCAGCTGGTCGCCGGGCTGCAACAGCAGCTCGCGCTCAAAGCGGTAGGTGCTCTGCCAGTTGAAATCCCAGTCGGGTATATCCAGCATGACCTGCTCGGTACCGTTGTTGCGCTGCAGGGTGATGCGCCCGCTCTTGCCGCGGGTGTGCATGTGGATGAAGCCGTTGTGTATGACCCAGGGGTCGCGCACGGTGACGCCCGCCGGCTCGCCGAACACCAGGGCGAGTATGGAGGTGGGCAGGGTCACCTCGTGGCGCACGTCGGCTTCGTTGGCGGGGATGGGCATACCCCCGGGCTGCAGCCAGGCGGGATCCGTGATCAGGAAGGAGGCGGCCGGCAACTCCACTTCGGCGGCGGTTTCCACCAGGATGGTCGAGTGATCGGGAGTGGGCTCGGCGACCAGCGTGTTGTAGTGCATCTGCACCACCATGACCGAGCCGGGTTCGACCCCGATGCCGGTTCCCTGCGGCGGCGGTTCACGTCCCGCCCCGGGACCCAGCCACCGATCTGGCGCGGCAGCGGCGCGCCGTCGACACCGCCCATGCCCAGGCAGTGCCAGCCCGGTCGTCCATCCTCACCATCGGCAGCGTAGTAGGTGGCCGCATCCTCCGGGCTCGGCGATCGATACGATCACGTGATGCACCTCGTCCAGTTGGTCCGGCACCACGTCCACGTTGGTGACGTAGGCAAATTCGTCCAGCGGCCACTCGATGGCGAAGCAGCGGTGATCGTCCGGCCGCAGGGTGGGTGTGTAGGCCTGGGGCAGCGGCAAGCGCAGATTGTAGTCGCTGGCCTGCTTGCCATCTTTCTGTGGCGGTGCCTCATAATTGGCGGGATCACCCTCGGCCAGGTCGCCCTGCAGCCAGTTCAGCAGTACATACTTCTGTTCGGGTGAGAGGGCGCGACTACCGGCAAAAGCCGTGTAGCCCTCGGTGGGATGCCACGGCGGCATACTGCCGTTCTCCACCGCGAAGGCCGCCGCGGCGCTGACCGCCCTGACCCGCTCGTAACTGTCCAGGGGAAACGGCGCGATGCCGCCCTCCTCGTGACAGTTGACACATTTTTCCTCGATGATGGCCCGGGCATCCCCGTGGTAGGTGTAGCCGCCGGCGACCTGGCGCAGGGGTTCCTGCGAGGGGTCGCCCTCCGGGGCGCCGTTGTTGAGCCAATCCAGCAACACGGCGCTGTCGGCTGCGCCCAGGTCGGCATAGCCCACCGGCGGCATGGTGCCGCTCTCCAGCACGTACACCAGGGCCGAGCGCTTGCCCAGCACCTGTTTGTAGGTTTCCAGCGGGAAGGGGGCAGCGGCACTGTCAGTACTGTGGCAGGAGACGCAATAGCGTTCCAGCAGCGGCTTGGCCGTGCTGTACCAGGACACCGCCGGAGCTGCGGGCGCCCCCTGGGATACGGTATCGACCCCGCCGCCAGAGGACGAGCCACCGCCCCCACAGGCAGAGAGCGCGAGGACAGTCCCAGGGCCAGCCCCGGCAGGGCCGCCCGGCTGATAGTGATACCAGTATTCATAGCGGGCCAAGTTAGCACAGCGCCGCTGCCAAGTCAGGCGATTACGCGTCCCGCCTGGCTGCAGCGGCGGGTGCACGCCAATGTTGTCGCTGTAAACTTTTATTTCCCTGTGCCCTTTTTGCCCGTTACAATACCGCCCCCCGCGGGGGTTCCCGATATTGTCAGCGGAACGGTTCCAAGCCATCTACACTGGACATTTACAGCACATCTACAGGACATCGATATGATCTATCAGAGTGACGCGCTCTCGGTGAAACGCCTGGACGGCGACATCGCCGAATTGAATTTCGACCTGCAAGGCGAATCTGTCAACAAATTCGACCAGCAGACCGTGGCCAGCCTGACGGCTGCACTCGATGCCCTGGAAGCGGAGTCGGGCATCAAGGGTCTACTGGTCACCAGCGCCAAGCCGGTGTTCATCGTCGGCGCTGACATCACCGAATTCACCGAACTGTTCGGCGCCAGCAAGGAAGAGATCAAGCCTTTCACCGGCACCAACAACAAGAACTTCAATCGCCTGGCGAGCCTGCCCTACCCCAGCGCTGTCGCCATCAACGGCTTCGCCATGGGCGGCGGCCTGGAGTGCTGCCTGGCCTGCGATTTCCGGGTCATGAGCACCGCGGCCAAAATCGGCCTGCCGGAAACCAAGCTCGGCATCCTGCCGGGCTGGGGCGGCACCGTGCGCCTGCCGCGCATTATCGGCGTGGACGAGGCAGTCATGTGGATGGCCACCGGCGCCGACAAACGCGCCGATGAGGCGCTCAAGGCCGGCGCCGTGGACGCGGTCGCCGCGCCTGAGCAACTGCGCGAAGTCACCCTGGCCACCCTGCAGCATGCCATCGACGGCGAGTCTGGAATACCAGCAGCGCCGCGCCCGCAAGCACGGCCCCCTGCCCCTGAACGACACCGAGGCCATGATGTCCTTCTTCACCATCAAAGCCATGGTTGGCCAGCAGGCGGGCAAGAACTACCCCGCCCCGATCAAGGTGGTGGATGTGATCGAGGCCGCCCGCGACATGAGCCTGGAGGACGCCCTGGACGTGGAGGCCGAAGGCTTCGCCGAACTGGCCACCACCCCGGTGGCCGCCGCCCTGGTGGGCGTGTTCCTGAGCGACCAGTTGCTGGGCAAGAAAGCCAAGGACTGGGAAAAGAAAGCGGACAAGAAGATCGAGCGCGCGGCGGTGCTGGGTGCCGGCATCATGGGCGGCGGCATCGCCTACCAGTCCGCCTACAAGGGCACTCCCATCAAGATGAAGGACATCGCCCAGGCAGGGCCTGGACCTGGGTCTGAGCCGAGGCCAACAAGCTGCTGTCCAAGCGCGTCGCCCGCGGCCGCATGACCCCCGAGCAGATGGGCGAGGTGCTGAACAGCATCGACCCGACCCTGAGCTACGAGGGCTTCGACAGTGTGGACATCGTGGTCGAGGCCGTGGTGGAAAACCCCAAGGTCAAGCACGCGGTGCTGGCCGAAACCGAGAAGCATATCCGACGAGGACGCCATCCTGGCCTCCAACACCTCCACGATTTCCATCACCTATCTGGCCGAGAGCGCTGAAGCGGCCGGAGAACTTCTGCGGCATGCACTTCTTCAACCCGGTGCACGCCATGCCGCTGGTGGAAGTCATCCGCGGCGAAAAGACCTCCGACGAGGCGATTGCCCGCACCGTGGCCTATGCCAACGCATGGGCAAGAAGGCCGTGGTCGTCAAGGACTGCCCCGGCTTCCTGGTCAACCGGGTGCTGTTCCCCTACTTCGGCGGCTTCAACGGCCTGCTGCGCGACGGCGCCGATTTCCAGGCGGTGGACAAGGTCATGGAGCGCTGGGGCTGGCCCATGGGTCCGGCCTACCTGATCGACGTGGTCGGCATCGACACCGGCGTGCACGCCGCCCAGGTCATGGCCGATGGCTTCCCGGATCGCATGACTACCCGGCTTCAAGACCGCCACGGAGATCATGTTCGAGAACGAGCGCTACGGCCAGAAGAACGGCAAGGGCTTCTACGAGTACGTGAACGACAAGCGCGGCAAGCCGAAGAAGACGGTGAGCCAGGAAACCTACGAGTTGCTGGCGCCGGAAGTGGCCGAGCGCAAGGAGTTCGACAAGGAGGAAATCATCGCCCGCATGATGCTGCCGATGGCCATCGAACTGGCCCGCTGCCTGGAAGAGGGTATCGTGGGCACCGCCGCCGAAGCCGACCTGGCACTGCTCTACGGCGTCGGCTTCCCGCCCTTCCGCGGCGGCATCTTCCGCTGGATGGACACCGTGGGCCTGGCGCACATCGCTGAGATGTCCAAGCAAGTACGCCCACCTGGGCAAGGCCTACGAACTGACCGAGGGCATGCAAGCCAAGCTCGCCGCCGGCGAAACCTACTGACTAGGAGAAATACTGTGAGTTTGAATCCAAGAGACGCAGTGATTGTAGATTACGCCCGCTCAGCGATGGGGCGTTCCAAAAACGGTTGCTTCCGCCACGTGCGGGCGGACGACCTGTCCGCACTGGTGATCCAGGGCATGCTGGCGCGCAACGAGGCGCTGGACCCGGCCGAGATCGATGACCTCATCTGGGGCTGCGTGATCCAGCGCGGCGAACAGGGCATGAACCTGGCGCGCATGATCGTGCTGAATGCCGAACTGCCGCACACCATCCCGGCCCAAACCGTGAACCGCCTGTGCGGTTCCTCCATGTCCGCCCTGCAGACCGCGGCGGCCAATATCATGGCCGGCATCGGCGATGTCTACCTGGTGGGCGGGGTCGAACACCTGGGCCACCTGCCCATGATGGACGCGGCCAACGTCGATCCCAACCCGCGCATGGGCCGCTCGGTGGCCAAGGCCGCCGGCATGATGGGCATGACCGCCGAAATGCTCGCCCTGATGCACGGTATCAGCCGGGAAGACCAGGACAAGCTGGGCCTGCGCTCCCACCAGCTGGCCCACAAGGCCACTGTGGAGGGCAAGTTCGCCCGCGAAATCATCCCCATCGATGGCCACGACGAGAACGGCGCACTGATATCCGTCACCGTCGACGAGACCATCCGCCCGGAGACCACCCTGGAAGGCCTGGCCGCGCTGCCGCCCTCCTTCAACCCCCAGGGCGGCACGGTGACCGCCGGCCAGTCCTCGCAGATATCCGATGGCGCCTCCGCCATGCTGATGATGTCCGCGGAAAAGGCCCAGGCCCTGGGCCTGAAGCCGATCGCCAGGGTGAAAGGCATGGCCCTGGCGGGGGTCGACCCCTCCATCATGGGCTATGGCCCGGTGCCCTCGACGAAGAAGGCCCTCAAAAAGCTGGGGCTGAGCATCGATGATATCGACATGGTCGAGCTGAACGAGGCTTTCGCCGCCCAGGCGCTGCCTGTGCTGAAGGACCTTGGCCTGCTGGACAAGATGGACGAAAAGGTCAACGTGCACGGCGGCGCCATCGCCCTGGGCCACCCTTTCGGCTGCTCCGGCACCCGCATCACCGGCTCGCTGCTGAATGTCATGGAAGACCGGGACCTGACCCTGGGGGTCTCCACCATGTGCATCGGCCTGGGCCAGGGCATCACCACCGTGGTGGAGCGCGTCTAGGGCTCACCGCTTTTGCGGCGGGCAGTCTCACTGCCCGCCGCCAGTACCTCCCGACAGGACCTCATCCATGCGCAGCAGGGTCTGCTCCAGCCCCGCGCTGGGCAATCCCGTGCCGCGAAAATATTCCTCCGCCAGGGGCGCGATACCGCAGCGGTCCGGCAGGGCGGCGTCCTGCTCCAGCAGCCGGTAAAGGCGCGGCAGGAAGATAAACTGCAACCACTGGGGCAAGGTCAGGGTATCGATGCAGAAGGGCTGCTCCGAGGCCAGCGCCTCCGCCGGCGGTGCCTGTCGCTCCCACAGCCCCAGTTGCCGCAGCTCGGCTTCGATATCGATCAACAGCTCCGCCACCTGTGTTTTCATCTTCCCCCCGGGGGCAACTCGCGCCTGAAAGGCGGCAGTGAATCCAGAATGGCGCGCCCGTAGCGGCGGGTGAGAATCCTGCGATCCATCAGGGTGACCCTGCCCTCATCCTGCTCGGTGCGCAGCAGGCGGCCACTGGCCTGTACCAGGCGCAGGGCGGCATCGGGTACGCTGATCTCCATAAAGGCATTGCGCCCCTGGGCCTCCACCCACTCCGCCAGGGCGGCTTCCAATGGGCTGTCGGGCACCGCGAAAGGGATCTTGGCGATCACCACATGGCGACAGTAATCCCCGGGCAGGTCCACGCCCTCGGCAAAGCTGGCGAGGCCGAAGATCACGCTGCCGCTGCCGGCGTCGATGGTCTCCCGGTGGCGCCGCAGGATTTCCTGCTTGCTGTAATCGCCCTGCATCAGGATGCGCTCCCGGAGGGCTGGTTCCACCCCCTGGAAGACCTCCAGCATCTGCCGCCGGGAGGAAAACAGCACCAGGCTGCCCTCGGCGGGATCCAGCAGGCGCGGCAATTGCTCCACCAGCGCCTGGGTGTGCGCCTGGGCATCCCCGGGGTCACAATCCATGGGGGGCACACTGAATACCGCGTTGCCATAGTTAAAGGGGCTGGCGACGATCTTGTAGCTGGCCTCTCGGGGGGCGCCGGAGTGGAGTATGAACCGCTCGAAGGAGTTCAGCGCGGTCATGGTGGCGGAGGTGACGATCACCCCGGCCGCCCTGGACCACAAGTATTCCTGCAGGATATCCGCTGCCAGGATGGGACTGCAGCGCAGTTCAAAACCATACTGGCCGTTGCTGTTGAGCAGGGTGATCCAGCGCGCCTTCGGGGGCACCTCGCCCTCGCCGCTCACCGCATACTCCCGCCACAGGGCCAGGCTGCCCTCGGCCCGCGCCAGCAGCCCGCCCAGGTTGATATGCCAGGTCTCGATAGTGGCCTTGTCCAGGCCGGCGAATTCATCTTCCAGCGCGTCTTCCAACTGGGCTTCCATACGCGCCAGGTCCTGCACCAGCTGCTGGAACTGGCCCGCCAGGGTGGTGGCAATCGGTATCAGCGCGGGCGGCACCAGGCCGTGCTCCAGGCGCAACTGCTGGTCATCCCGGCGCTCGTCCACGGGGGCGTCCTCGAACAGGGCCGCCACCGCCTGCTCCGCCACCTGCAGGCTGGAGGCCGCCTCTTCCATCGCCGCGGGCAGGCGCTGCAGGGTGCGTTGCAGGGCATCCAGGGGGGCCAGCGCGGGCGCCGCCTGGGCCAGCAGTTTGCCGCTCTCCGCCAGCCACTGCACGGTGGTGTGCAGGCGGCAGAAGCTGGCGAAATGCGACAGCGCCTTGTCCGGCAGGTGATGGCCCTCATCGAAGACATAAATGCTGTCCTCCGGGGCCGACAGAATGGCGCCGCCACCCAGGGCCAGGTCCGACAGGGTCAGGTCGTGGTTGGTGACGATGATATCGGCATTCTGCAGGGCGTCGCGGGCCTGGAAGAAACTGCACTGGCCGATATTGGGACAGCGCCGGCCACTGCACTGGCTGTGATCGGTGGTGACGCCGAACCAGGTTTCCTCGGCGATAGTGTCGGGCCAGTTGTCGCGGTCGCCATCCCACTGGCCCCGACCCAGGGCGTCGATCATGGCGTTGTATACCGGCAGGGCGTCGGCGCCGCTGGGCGCGCCCATGTCATCGGGGTACAGGGGCAGCAGGCTGTCGCCGCCCTGCCCCAGCATACGATCCAGCTTCGACAGGCAGACATAGCGGCGCCGCCCCTTGGCCAGCGCGAAACTGAAATCCAGCCCGCTGTGGCGACGGATATCGGGCAGGTCCTTGTTGACGAACTGCTCCTGCAGGGCGATGGTGGCGGTGGCCACCACCAGGCGCTTGTTCATCGCCCTGGCGATGGGTATCGCCGCCACCGCATAGGCAATGGTCTTGCCGGTGCCGGTGCCGGCCTCGATGACGCACACTGCCGGCGCGGCGGCGCTTTCCCCGGGGCCGGGAATACGCGCCAGGCTGTTGGCGATTTCCGCGATCATCTGGCGCTGGCCCCAGCGCGGACTCAGGGACTTGCCCTCGATAATGGCGGTGTAGGCCCGGCGAATTTCGCCTTTCAGTTCCTCGCTCAGCAAGGCTGCGCGGCGGAATCAGCCAGGGAGAGTTTGCTCACTACCGCGTTGGCGTAGATGGCGAGCGCGAAGGGGCGATGCCCCTCCGGCAGGGCCGCGATCCGGCGCTCGAACTCCTGCGCACTGCATTCGCCATCGGCCAGCACCGTATCCACTGGCAGTGGCGCGTCGACGCCGTTGAGCATGCGGTAGGCCTGGATGTTGGTGCCGTGCAGGCGATAGGCGGAGACCACCTGCCGGTCGATCTCGGCCGCCACCGCGTTGGCGTCGGCGAACTGGTCACCCAGTGGGGTACCGAATGCCACATGCACCCTGCCCTTGTTGCCGGCGATGCCCTTGCCGATGGACGCCACGTCTTCCTGGTCGCCCTTGCGGTAACTGCCCGCCGTGGCCTTCTGGTACAGCTCGTTGGCCTTGAGTGCGTCACAGGGATCCAGCTCGTAGGAGATTGCCACCGGCACTATGCCCAGGCTGGCTGATATGCTCGCCGAAGGACTGACTGGCCTTGTCGCGGCTCATGCCCAGCATTTTTATGACCGCCGGCTCGGTGCGATCGACGCCGTCCTTGGCCCGGCCCTCCCGCTGGGCGATCCAGACCGGGGCGTGCTCCTGCAGGATCGAGTGCTGGATATAATTGGCCAGGTTTTTCGAGGAAGCCAACAGTTCCCGCGGGCCACTGACAGAGCGCTTGACGATAAAACTCTTGTTGAGCCGCATCAGGTCGGACACCCAGGGCTTGGTCAGCAGGTTGTCGCCGATGGCGATACGCACAGTGTCGCGGCCGGCGCGATGCAGCGCGTAATTGGTAAAGGCCGGGTCCATGGCGATATCGCGGTGATTGCTCATGTACAGGTAGGGCTGCCGCGCATCCAGTTGCTCCAGTCCCGACACGCTGAAACCGCCGGTGGTGTCCTCTATCATGCGGTCCATGTAGCGCTTGATAATCACCTGCATGGCACTGATGTCGGCCACGCCCCGGACCTCGCCCGCCAGCCGCCGGCGCACCAGCGACCGGGCCAGGCCGGGGACCAGGCGCGCCAGCCAGCCCAGGCGAAACTCCGCCATGGTGGCCAGGAACTCCCGATCGGCCAGCAGCCGGGCAAGGACCTCCGCCACCTCCTCATCGCGATAGGGGCGTATCTCTGCAAATGGATCGTCCAAGCCCTGAACCTCGTGGTAAAAGCGGCACACAATACCCAAATTCCCTGCACTAGTCATCAACAGCGCCAGGGCCCGGGTGGCTGGAGGGGGCGGAAAAATCCACGCCGCAGGCACTGACGACGAAAGCGGTTTCTGCTAACCTGCAGCCGCTCGCTCGGCCAATCGCCTAACAGGAGGAAACATGGACGCGACAGCCGCCTCAATGATGACATTTGGCGTGGCAGCCCTGCTCGCCAGCTGGGTTGTACTGCTTATCGTCTCCTGGAAGGAAGATTACGCCTGGGGTCTGTGTACCCTGCTGTTGCCCCCGCTGTCCTATCTCTACAGCCTGGCCAGGCTGGACAAGGCCGGCCAGGCCCTGATGCTGGCGGTGGTGGGCTGGCTGCTGATCTGGCTGGCAAGCTGAGGCCAGTCACCGGGCCGGCCAGCAGGCCGGCTGCACCCGGGCCCTGCCGCCGCTTGCATCAGCCCCCGAACCTTCCCCTCCTGCCCCACAGCGGGAGCCTGCCCCGCAACTATTGTTACAAATATTCACAAATCACTAATACGCCGTAACACTTGTCGCGTATAAAGGTCATATGCTGTCGCTGCTCCCCACGGTGAACGGGGCAGCGCATTGACTTGCAGGAGTACCCGATGAAATTCGCACACTGGAGCGCAGCTGTGGTGCTGGCACTGGCCGCGGCCGGCAGCCTGGCGGCCAGACCGACCAGTATCGTCTTCGAATCCAATGCCGAGACCGCGGACGGCCAGCTGTACGGCCAGTACACGGTCAATTGCAATGACGGCCGCTCCGTTACCCTCACCGCCTGGGAGGGCAACAGCCGCTGGTGCCTGGGCACGGACCGCAGTCACGACTGCCAGACAAAACAAATCAGGGCGGCAAAATCCGCCTGCGAAGCCCCCCACCCCGGCCATGACGGGGCCAGCTCGCAATCCCTGCCCGTGGCGGCCTACTCCAGGTAGCGCCGCCGCAACTCGGCCAACTCGGGCGCACCGACCCCCAGGGCGCGCTCCAGGTAACTCTCCACCGACTCATAATGCTCATCAATATAGGCCAGCGCCATGGCCAGATAGTCCTCGTGGACCTCCAGCATGGGGCGGATGGCGTCGGCCAGCATATGCTCCAACTGATACTTGTGCCGCAGGCGATCCAGCTCGCGCTCGGGTATGAAGTAGCGCCCGGTCAGCAGATAGTCACGCATCACCACTTCCCGGGGCACGCCCAGCGCCAGCAGGACGATAGCGGCGGCAAAGCCGGTGCGATCCTTGCCCGCCGCGCAATGCACCAGGAAGCGGGCGTCTTCGGCAGCCAGGATCTCGCTGAACATGCGACCGTAGGTCTCGGCCTGGGAGTCGGCGAAATCCCGGTTGATTTCCAGCATGAAGTCGAACATCGCCCCCGGTCCCTGGTCCTGGCCGTCGGCCTCCTCGAAAAAGCGGGAATTGCTGCCGGGAATAATGGGCAGGCTGACCACCCTGGGGCCGGGCTCGCTGGGCAGGCGACTGAGATCGCTCTCCTGCTCCTCGAGGCGGCGAAAATCAAACACCAGGTCCAGGTCCAGGCTGGCCAGCAGCGCCACATCTGCATCGCTGAGTGATGAAAGCTGCCCGGAGCGGAACAGGTAACCCCACCTGACCTGCTTGCCGTCGGCGCTGCGATAGCCGCCGAAATCGCGAAAATTGGGCGCCCCCGCCATGCCCAGCCTGCGCTCGGTAGCCAGCACCTGGTTGCCGTGCTGGTCCCTGAGCCGGAAAAAATGGCGGCGATTGGACGGCAGGCCCGCCAGTCGCGCCCCGGCATTGGGCCGCTCGCTGTAGTGAAGTTGCAACTCGCCGGCGGCATCCAGCGGCTCGACCGTGACCCGGGTGTCGGGATGGCTTACCTCCCACTCCAGGTGGTAGACGCCGTCCGCCTCCCGCCAGATATGTACTGCATCAGATATCAACATGGTAACGCTCGCCCTCCGCCGGACCCGGCATTATCGACTCCCGAATATGCCGGAAGATTACTCGCCCCTGTATTCGAACACTGCCTTGAGCAGGGTTTTGATGAGCTTGAGCTGCTTATCCAGGGCGGCCTCGCTGAAGGGGTCCTGGCCCAGCAGGTCGCGGTACATGGGCGCCATGGTCACATAGGACATGACCAGGTTGTTGAAAGCCATCACTGCCCAGGGTTGCAGGCCGGAATCGGCAAACAGGGGGATCTCATCACCCTCTATCCTGGCACCGGGCTGGAACATGGGGCGGAACAGGCGATCGATCAACTCGTTGGTATGCGGCCCCCCCGACAGGGCGGCGTGCTGCAACAGGCGCGCCAGGTTGGGATTGGCATGGTGCTGGCGGACAATGGTCTCCAGCCACTGGAACACCCGCTCGTAGGTCACCTGGTCCCGCTCCAGTTCCTCCAGGGGCGCCGCGAAGGCGGTCAACAGGCGCTCGAGCACCGCCTCGTACAGGGCCTCCTTGTTCCTGAAGTGGTTGTACAGGCTGGGCGGCCTGATACCGACCCGGTCCGCCACCTCCCCCAGGGAGGTGGCGCTGTAGCCGTTTTCGGCAAACAGGTCCTCCGCGGCATCCAGGATGCGCTCGGCGGTGGTTGCCTGGGGGGCGGGGGTTATAGCCTGGGTCGTCATAGGCGTAAGCTCGTTGCGGCCGGGAAGTACAGTGACTAACGACCATTAGTATATCCCAGCCCGGTGGGTGGCTTAAGTGCGGATTTGCCCGGGCCGGGAGGGGCCATCCCGAAAGCCCGTGACGGGACCTGCGGCACCCTGATCTGGTTGACAAGGGACAGCCTAATGTGAATAATCTCGCCTCCTGAATTTTTGACCCCCTATGAGGTAAGCAACAGTGGCCAACTCACCACAAGCAAAGAAGCGCGCCCGCCAGGCTGAAAAGCGTCGCAATCACAACGCCAGCCTGCGCTCTGTCGTGCGCACCATGATCAAGAAAGTCAACGCCGCCATCGGCAGTGGCGATGCCACAGCCGCCAAGGCAGCCTATGACAGCGCTGTGCCGGTTATCGACCGCATGGCCGACAAGGGCATCATCCACAAGAACAAGGCAGCCCGTCACAAGAGCCGCCTGAACGCCCAGGTCAAGAAACTGGCCGCCTGATCGCCAAACTGCGTCGCAGCGGCCAGCGCCACGGCCGCATCCAACGCACCCCCCAAAAAAAAGCCGGCTTGCAAGCCGGCTTTTTTTTGTTTGCAGCGACCTGCCGCTCAGGCGGCCGAGCTGGTCTTTTCAGCCTCCTGCTTCTCATGCTCGGCCGCAAAGGCCGCCAGCATGCTCTGCTCATGGGACTGCGCCTCCTGGGTGTCCAGCGGGCGCTCCATGGCGGCCCAGTCGATATCGCCATCGGTGGCCAGATTCTCGTAATCGAGAATGCCCAGTTCCTCGAATTTGGGCCGGATCTTGTCGGTCAGCAGGCCGATCCGCTTGAGGTTGGGGATGACCCGCTGGAACAGCAGGTTGCGGAAAGTCGACATGACGAAGCCGTCCAGCACCTTCTGCCGGGCCTCCTCCACGTCCCAGCCGAAATGGCGGAACACGTCGGTGGCCACCAGGCGCTCGCGGCTGACCACGCAGGCCTCGTAGGCGAATAGGGCGCGCTCCTCGCGCTCCTCGTCAGACAGGGTCTTGACGAACTCCTCCAGGTAATTGACCCCGAAGGTCACGTGGCGGGCCTCGTCGCGGGTCACCAGGTACACCACATCCTTGAGCACCGGGTCAGGAGTGGTTTCGCGGGTGGTATTGAAAGCGGACAGGGCCAGGCCCTCGATCACGATCTGCATGCCGATGAACTTCATGTCCCAGCGGGCATCGGTGAGAATCTTGTCGATGATGCTCTTCAGGTAGGTATTGATCGGGTACATCATGCCGATGCGCTGCTGCAGGTACTTGTTGAATACCTCGACGTGACGCGCCTCGTCAAAGGTCTGGGAACCGGCGTACAACTTGGCGTTCAGGGTGGGCGCACAGGAACACAGCTGGGATGCGACCAGCAGCGCACCCTGCTCACCGTGCAGGAACTGTGACAGGCTCCAGGCATTCATATGCAGCCAGAACTCGTCCTTGGTTTTCTCATCCATATCCAGGTACGGCTGATAGTCGTGCAGGTTCATCATCTCCGGGGAGCGCTGGTCCTCCGGCCAGGGGCGGTCCCAGTCGATGTCCATCTCGGGGTCCCAGTTGAGCTGCTTGCCGAGGTCGTAGAGCTTCTTGATGCGGTCGTCCTGTATCTGGTAGTCCCAGTTGTAGGAGCCGGTCAGGGGAGTCTGGAATATCTCGGCGATGTGGTCCACGTCGCCGCTGGTCAGCAGGTCTTCCAGGTCGGGATTTTCTTTCGGGTAATCCGCACCGGCGAACTGCTGGATCTTGCGGGGGGCGTTTTCGGTCCACTCAACTTTCATCGAAGTATCTCCAATATAATGGTTTATCAGCTCACTATGGTCGATGCCCTTGGGGGCCACAAGGTAAAGTGTTGTCATTTTCCGGTCATTTATGGCCAAATAAGGCATGATCAAATCAAGCACTCCTGCCCAGTACGTCCTCATCCTCATTGATATGGCGGAGAGCCAGGGCTGTGACCGCCGCGCCCTGCTGGCTGGCACCAGCCTGGCCGACAGCGGTATCGCCGGCATCGGCGCCCGGGTCAGCGATCGGGATTTCAGCACCCTGGTCGCCAACGCCATGCGCCTCACCGGCGATCCCGCCCTGGGACTGAACCTGGGCCTGCGCCTCAACCTCAGCGCCCACGCGGTCCTGGGGCAGGCCTTCATGACCTGTCGCGACCTGGGACAGGTGATGGAATTGTTCCTGAAGTACTACCACCTGCTGGCGCCGGCCCTGCACATCGAATTCGAGATCGTCGCCGACACCTGCGTCATGACTACGGCCGTGAGCTTTGCCGACGCCCCGCTGGAATTCAGCTACGAGCTGATGTACAGCGCCATGCTGAACACCCTGCGGGGCCTGCTGAACAAGGACGACCTGCAACTGCACATCGAGGCGCCCTACCCGGAACCGTCCCATGCCCAGCGCTACTACGAGGTGCTGGGCAACGATGTGCACTTCAACTGCGTACAGGGGCGCATCAGTTTTCCCGCCAGCCTGCTGGACACCCCGCTGCCCTCCTCCAACCCGGCCCTGCGCACCCTGTACGAAAACGAGTGCGCCCGGCTGCTGGCCGACCTGGAGGAGGAGGACTCGGTGACGGAGCGCACCCTGAGCCTGCTGCGCAAGCTTGAGGGACAGTACCCGCAGATGCCCCAGACCGCGAAAATGCTCAACCTCAGCCCGCGCACCTACCGGCGCCGCCTGGACAGCGAGCAGCAGTCCTACCAGGCACTGCTGGACAAGGTGCGGGCTGAGCACGCCACCCGTTACCTGCAAAACACCCGCCTGCCGCTGTCCACCATCGCCTACCTGATCGGTTTCAATGACGCCTCCAACTTCCGGCGCGCCTACCTGAAGTGGACCGGTCGCTCACCGCTGGAGGTACGCGGTGGCCGTTAAAGCGCTGTCGGTTTACCTGGGCAGGGAGGCGGCCAGGCGAGTTGCCCGCGAGGGCTGGTCCGCCGACCTGTTCAGCCTGTTGCTGGGGGCCTCGGGGGGGCCCAAGTGGCTGATCCTGGGCCATCTGGATCGCCTGCTGTTCGGCGACTTCCTCGCCCATGGTGAGCGCCCACTATCGGCACTGGGCTCGTCCATAGGCTCCTGGCGTCACGCCTGCCTGGCCATGCCCGACCCGGTTGCCGCCATCGACCGCCTGGAGAAGGCCTACCTGGCGCAGCATTACGCCACCCGTCCCACGCCGGCCACGGTCAGCGCCGTCAGCCTGGAAATCCTGCAACAAATGCTGGGTGAGGATGGGCCCGCTGCACTGGTCGACCACCCGCGCATCCACAGCCATATCGTCACGGCCCGGGGCATCGGCCCCGCCGCCGCCTCTTCCAGTGCGCTGCTGGCCACCGGCATGGGCGCGGCGGCGCTGGGCAATGTCCTCAACCGGCGCCTCCTGAACCTGCAGTTCCAGCGGGTGGTTTTCCACAATCGCGCCACGCCCGAGGCGGGCCTGAGCCTGGATGATTTCAACACGGTTTACTGCGAACTGCGCCGCGACAACCTCACCGCTGCGCTGCACGCCAGCGGGGCGATCCCCTTCGTGCTCACGGGCGAGCGGGACATTCCCGGCGCCCCCCCGGGGCAGTACTGGGACGGCGGCATCATTGATTACCACTTCGACCTGGGACAGTACCGCGGCACGGGGCTGCTGCTCTATCCGCACTTTTCGGCCAGTGTGGTCCCGGGGTGGTTCGATAAATTCCTGCCCTGGCGGCAGTCGGCCATCCACGACCGGGAGGCGCTGGTGCTGCTGTGTCCCAGCGAGGAATTCACCGCCGACCTGCCGCTGGGCAAAATTCCGGATCGCTCCGATTTCAGCCGCCTGCAGCACGACCAGCGCTTGCGCTACTGGGAGCAGTGCATAGAGCGCAGCAAGGCCCTGGCGGAGGAGTTTGCGGAATTAGTGCAGGGCGCCGACCCCCTGCGGGGCACTACCCTACTGACCTGATCAGGTGACGTGGGTGTCGAGGTAACGCTGCACCTCGCTGCGCAGCACCGGCTCGAACATCGAGGCCAGCAAGCCGAGGCGCACCGACACATCGATAACCCCGTCGTGAAAGGACATCTGGCCGTCAACCCCGGCGCCGGTGATGCGCACCGTGTCGCCCTCCCAGCGGGAGCGCACCCCGTGCTCCCGCTCCAGGCTGGTGGCCAGCCCTTCTGCCGCCGAGCGCACCTCTTCCTTGGACATCGTGTAGGGCTTAGTCAGTCTGAACCCGGCCATCTCTTCCCCCCAGTCAATTGGCGAGAGTATAGATCAAGCGGCCGGTGGTGACATCGCCTCTAGCGGATAAACTCACCGGCGTACCACTGCAGCATGGCGATTTTTTCCTCCAGCGGCTTGTCCGGCTCCATCTCATAGACGTTGCGAAAGCCGATGACGACATCTGTGACACCGATCTCCTCCAGCTTGGCGATGCCATCGGGGGTAAACGCGTCCTGCCCGGTGGTGTACACCCTGAAGGGGCGGTCGGCCGTGCCGTACTCCTCGCGCAGCTGGCGGATACGGGTGATGTAGGCCTGCAACTGCGCCAGGTCGGCACCGGCACACATCCAGCCATCCCCCACCCGGGCGGCGCGCCGTAGGGCGGGTTCGGCATGGCCCCCGATGAGGATGGGGGTCGGTCGCGAGGGCACCGGGCACATTTTGTTGGCGGGCATGTCGTGCAATCTCGCCCCGGTAGGCAAAGAAGTCACCCGACTCCAGGCCGCGCAATATGTCGATCTGCTCATCCAGGCGTTGGCCGCGCTTGTCCCAGGGCACGTCACAGACCGCGAAATCCTCCTCCCAGGGACTGATTCCCACCCCGAAGACGAAGCGATTTCCCGACAGCACCTGTATACCCTGCACCTGTTTCGCCACCACCGGCGCCTGGCGCACCGCCAGCTTGTATACGAAAGTGGCAAGTTCGATCTTCTGTGTAACCGCGGCCATGGCCGCGACCGCGATCAGGCTCTCCACGAAGGGCACACTCTCGAGGAATTCGCGACTGCCATCCTTGTTGTAGGGGTACTTGGAGCTGGCTTCCTGCGGGTAACAGATGCTGTCCGGTATAGTCAGGCCATGGAAACCGGCCTCCTCCGCCGCCCTGGCCAGGGGGAGATAGTGATCGGGCTCGCACATACCTACCTGATAGCTGAATTTCATTATTACTCTCCTTATCGTGTGGGCCGGCAGCCGTCACGGTCGCAATCCTGCCGGAGTGGCTGACCGGGCGCGGGCAGCGCCTGTCGCCAGCCCCCGACTTTACCCCGATTGCACCTCGCTTGGTACGCGAGGCAGCGCCCGGCAGTTCAGTCTTGCAGCCAGCGCAGCAATAATTGGCTTACAATACCCCTCATGGATGAGAGCGATACCAGGCAGGCAGAGACAACAGGCGACCAGTCGCGCCGCTTCCTGTTCGAGGAGGCCGATATACGCGGCGAGACCGTGCAGCTGTCCCGGACCCTGGAGAGCATCACCGCGGTACACCAGTATGCGCCCGGGGTCCGCCGCATGCTGGGGGAAATGCTGGCGGCGGCGGTATTGTTGCGCAGCACCCTGAAGTTCGAGGGCACGCTGGTGTTGCAGGCGCGCTCCGGAGGGCAGATCCCCCTGCTGATGGCCGAGTGCAACACCGCCGGGGAGGTGCGGGGCATCGCCCGCGGCGCCGCCACCGCCACCGCCACCCACTTCGACCAACTGCTGGGCGACGGGCAGCTGGCCATCACCGTCGATCCGCTCAGGGTAAACGCTACCAGGGAATCGTGCCCCTGTCGGGTGACTCCCTGGCCCACAGCCTGGACGGCTACTTTGCCCAGTCGGAGCAGCTGGGGACCCGCGTCTGGCTGGCCTGTGACGGGCAGCGGGCAGGCGGACTCCTGCTACAGCAATTGCCGCCACAGGTCACCTCGGTTAGCGAGCAGCGGGACCGGCAATGGGAGCACGCCTGCGCCCTGGCCGGCACCATCCGCGACCCCGAACTGCTGCAGATATCCGCCGAGCAACTGATCCACCGCCTGTATCACCAGGATCCGCTGCGCCTGTTCCCGGGCACGCCGTTGCGGTTTCACTGCAGTTGCTCCCGGGAACGCACCCTCAACGCCCTGTCCGCCCTGGGCGCGGCGGAGGTGGAGGACTTGCTGCAGGAGCTTGGCAGCATCACCATGGATTGCGAGTTCTGCAATCAGCAGTACCAGTTCCTGCGCGAGGACCTGCAGGAAATTCTCGGACCGACCCTGCACTAGGAGCCACTTCCAGCTGGCTCGACCATCGGGAACCCAGCAAAATTCCCCCCTTTTCTAGTATGTTTATTCTAGAAAAGATCCCTATTCTGCGCCCTGAACTGGTGAGCACACGCCACCCCCTACCGAGAACAGGAGCTGAATCATGGCCGAAGAAACCGTTACCGCAACCGCTACCAAAGCAACCCCCAAGCGCAAGCCCGCTGCCAAGCGCAAGCCCGCTGCGACCCGCAAGCCCGCTGCCAAGCGCAAGCCCGCTGCCAAAGCTCGCAAAGCAACTCCCGAGTTTGCCACCAAGGCCCAGGAAGCAAGCCGCAACGCATTCCTCGCCAGCCTCGGCTTCTACGGCAAGGCTTTCGACCAGGCCCAGGAACAGTACAAGAGCATCCAGGAGCAGATGGAAGATCGTCGCAAGAAAGCTGACAAGCTGTACAAAGAGCTGGTCAAGCGCGGCAAGAAGGTAGAGAAAGACGCCAAGGAAGCGCTGAAAGATATGCCCAAGCTCGAGCTGGAAAGCCTGACCGACCGCAAGAAGCTGGAAAAGCAGCTGGAGAAGGTCAAGGCGCGCCTCGAGGAGCTGAAGGAATCAGTCAACTTCAAATCTGCCGCCTAGGCAGTGTCCATCCAGGACCACTTATCCCCGCCAATGGGGAGTTTTCGGGGCCACTATGTGGCCCCTTTTTTTTGTCTGCTAATCTGGTTTAATGGTGGGCCGATCGCGGCATACCCGCCACGTTCCCGGACTGGAGGGCAAACGACATGAGCGAAGAGAAAAGCAAGGTTTCAGACAAGGCCAGCGAGATCGCCAAGAACATCTGGCTGGCGGGCGTGGGCGCATACGGCAAGGCCGTGGATGAGGCCCAGGGCCGGCTGGAGAAAGCCATGGAACCGCCCAAGCTGTTTCGCGACCTGGTCAAGGCGGGCAGCGCCCTGGAAGAAGACGCCCGGCATGCCATCGAAACCAGCAGCGCCTCGGCGAAAAGCTCGGTGGAACAGCGCATCAACCGGGTGCGCGAGAATTTCCATATGCAGCGACCCGCCCGCATAGAGGATATCGTCGCCCTGCAGAAAAAAGTTGACCAGTTGAGCCGCAAGGTGGACAAGCTGACCCGGGCCCTCGCGGAGCAGACGGGCAGCGGCAAGGCCACCGCAAAAGCCGCTGCGAAGAAAAAGACTGCACCCGCCACCAGGAAAAAGACCGGTGCAGGCGCCAGGAACGCCTGACCAAAGCCGCTACCAGCACTAAGTGAAAACCAGGGATCGAATTCTCGAGACCAGCCTCGCGCTGTTCAACGCCGAGGGCGAGGCGCACACCACCACCATCGACATCGCCAATGAGATGGATATCAGCCCCGGCAACCTCTACTACCACTTCAAGGGCAAGGACCAGATCATCAGTGAGCTGTTCCAGCAATACGAGCTGGCCCTCAGCAGCACCCTGGCGGCGCCCATAGAGAAACCCCTGAGCACCGATGTGGGCCAGGTGGAGGATAACTGGTACTACCTCTATGTGGTCATGGAGGAGATGTACCAGTACCGCTTCCTGTACCACAACCTGGACGATATCCTGCAGCGCTATCCGGATATCCGGCGCAGCTTCAGGCGCCTGATCCAACTCAAGCGGGCGGCCCTGTTCGCCATCTGCCAGACCCTGCTGGAGCAGGACATCATCGACGCCAGGGACCAGCAACTGCTGGGGCTGGTGGACAACATGACCCTGACGCTCACGTTCTGGTTCAATTACGATCAGCTGTTGCACGAGACCCGGGAGCCGGAAATGACCATTCACCAGGGCGTGCTGCAGCTGCTCACCCAGGTCGCCCCCTATCTCGGCGACCAGGAGCTGAGCTTCTACCGGGACTGCGAGAGCATCTACGCCAATATGCTGGCGCCGGACGAGTAGGCCCGCTCAGCGACGCCCCAGCAATATCACGTCCGCGCCGATGAACTCCAGGCTGGCGCCCTGGCGCCCGGCCCACCACTGCCAGGTCCGGCGGCTGAAAAAGCACACGTGGGTGGGGTCGTTCTTGTAGTGCCAGTTGGCGAAGGCCTCGCGGTCGCGCACCAGCTTGGTCATGACCCCCAGCCACCCACCGGGACCCAGCAGCGACCACAGGCGCGCCAGCTCGGCGCCGGGCCGGTGCAGGTGTTCCACCACCTCGGTGGCGCAGATGAAATCGTAGCGCCGCGCCAGGGCTGCTGCGTCGGCTTGGTAAAAACTGTCGTACAGACTGCACGCTGAAGCCCTCGCGCTCCAGCATATGCGCCAGCGCGGGAGCGGGCCCGCAACCGAAGTCGAGACCGCATGCACCCGCCGGCAGCCGCGCCGCCAGTGGCCGTGACAGGCGGGACAGGAAGGCCTCGTAGCCGCTGTCGCCCACGGCGTTCTGGTGCAGACTCGTACTCGGCGCGCTCCGCCTGCCGGTCCAGCCGGTATTGGGCGGGCACGAACACCAGTGCGCACTCCCCGCAGCGCAGGTAGCTGCGCCGGCGATCGCTGCAAAAGGGGCTGGTTTGCCCACCCTGGCACAAGGGACAGTGCATCCCGTCATTCATCTGCTATTATTCCGCGTCCAACCAGAATTATGCCAAGGAGCGTAGCATGACAATCAAGGTCGGGGACAAGATCCCCTCCAGCACCCTCAAGACCATGGGCGACAAGGGCCCGCGGGATATCACCACCGAGGAAATCTTCGCCGGCAAGAAGGTTCTGCTGTTCGCGGTGCCCGGCGCCTTCACCCCGGGCTGCAGCATCACCCACCTGCCCGGCTACGTGGTCAACGCCGACAAGATCAAGGCCAAGGGCGTGGATACCATCGCCTGCATGGCGGTGAACGACGCCTTCGTGATGGATGCCTGGGGCAAGGCCCAGAACGCCGAGGAACTGCTGATGCTGGGCGACGGCAACGGCGATTTCACCGCGGCGCTGGGCCTGGAACTGGACGGCAGCGGCTTCGGCCTGGGTACCCGCAGCCAGCGCTTCGCGATGCTCGTGGAGGACGGCACGGTCAAGCACCTGAACGTGGAACCGGGCCCCGGGGTCGACGTGAGTTCCGCCGAGACCATGATGGCGCTGCTGTAGCGCAGTCCCGCCCGGCTGCGGGGCGCGGCACTACCCCAGCATGAGGTAGCACACCCCGCTGATGATGGCGGCCCCCAGCAGGTTGAACAGGAACCCCGCCCGCGCCATCTGCGCGGTGGTCACCAGGCCGCTGCCGAACACCACGGTGTTGGGCGCGGTCGCCACCGGTAACATGAAAGCGCAACTGGCGCTCATGGCAGCCGGCACCATCACCTGCTCAGGCGGCAATGCCCGCCCCCAGCGCCGCGGCGGCCAGCACCGGCATCAGCAGCGTGGTGCTGGCGGTATTGGAGGTGGTCTCGGTCATAAAGGTCACCACCAGGGCGACCAGCAGGATAAGGGCAAAGGTCGGGATAGCCGTCATTCCCGACAGCCAGTCCCCCATTACTTCACTCAACCCGGAGCTGACGAAGCCCTTGGCCAGGCAGATCCCGCCGGAGAACAACAGCAACACCCCCCAGGGTATGGTGCTGGCCCGCTCCCAGGTCAGCAGGCGCTGCCCCTTGCCGTTCGGGGTCAGAAACATGACCACCACGGCGAGCAGGGCAACCGAGGCATCGTTGGCCTGGGGCAGACCCAGCCACGCGGACCAGCCCCCGAAAGGTTCCGAACGGGTAACCCAGGCAAGCGCGGTCAGGCCGAAGACCAACATCACGCGGCGCTCCTCGGTACGCCAGTGGCCGATCTCGGGCAATTGCACCACCAGTTTGTCGCGCAGCTTGCGAGTCAGGATAAACGCCATGGCGGGCACCATCAGCACGACCACCGGCAGGGCCCAACTCATCCAGCGGGTGAAGCCGATGGTCTCACCGGTGGTGTTCTCGTACACCTGCATGAAGATCAGGTTGGGGGGCGTGCCTATCGGCGTCCCCATGCCCCCCACACTGGCGGCGTAGGCCACCCCAAGCAACAGGGGCACTGCCAGCTCCGCCTTGCGATCGCTGGCGTCCAGCACCGCCAGCACCACCGGCAACAACATCAGGGTGGTGGCGGTATTGGAAATCCACATGCTCAGCGCAGCCGCAGCGACCATGAAACCCAGCACCAGGCGGCGGCCGCTGCTGGCTCCGAACAGGCGCACCATGCCGATGGCGACCCGCCGGTGCGCCCCGGAGTGCTCCATCGCCTTGGAGAGGAGAAATCCCCCCAACAGCAACAGAATCAGGGGCGAGCCGTAGGCCTGGCCAACCTCCGCCGGTGTCAGCACCCCCAGCAGCGGCAGCACGGCCAGGGGCAGCAGGGAGGTGACCGGGATGGGAACGGGCTCGAATATCCACCACAGCACGCACAGTACAGCGATGAACCCGACCACCGCCGTGTTCCCGTCATGGCCCGCGGCAGCCAGGGCCCAGGCCGCCGCCAGGGCCGCTACCGGGCCTCCCCAGAGGGCGATATTTCGCACCGCGGGCATAGTGATTTCTCCAGCTCTTATTGTCGCTCGCAGGGCCTCGCGCCTCGATGCCGAGCCCGTGTGACATCCTGTTCCAGCCCGACCTGCCTGTAAACCCCGCCGGGGTGCCCGGGCTATACCTTCACTAGAGTCGAGAGGGATAAGGCATTACACTGCCACCACTATGCGGCAACTACCCTCCACACTCAGCGATCGCTTCGGGCGCCGGATTGACTATGTCCGCCTGTCCATTACCGACCGCTGCGACTTCCGCTGCGTCTACTGCATGGCGGAGGAGATGACCTTCGTACCCAAGCGCGAAGTCCTCAGCCTGGAGGAGTTATACCAGGTGGCCAGGGCCTTCACGGAGCTGGGTGTCAGCAAGATCCGCCTCACCGGCGGAGAGCCACTGATACGCACCGATATGCTCAGCCTGGTGCAGCGCCTGGGACAGCTGCCGGGCCTGGACCAGCTCGCCCTGACCACCAATGGCTCCCAGCTGCAGCGCATGGCCGGTGAGTTGCGCAGCGCGGGCGTCAAGCGGGTCAATATCAGCCTGGACAGCCTGCGGCCGCGCCGCTTTCGCCAGCTCACCCGCCACGGCTGCCTGGAGCAGGTTATTGCGGGCATAGACGCGGCCGTCGCGGCGGGCTTTGAGGAAGTCAGGATCAATGCGGTGATCCTCAAGGGTCGCAACGATGACGAGGTGCTGGACCTGGTGGATTTTGCCTGCCGGCGCGGCATCGACATCGCCTTCATCGAGGAGATGCCGCTGGGGCGGATTGTCGAGCACGACCGGGCACTCAGCCTGGCCAGCAGCGCCGAGCTACGCGCCAGCATAGGCCAGCGGTACCAGCTCACCCCGCTGGGAGAGCCCACCGGCAATGCCGGCCCGGCCCGCTACTACAGCCTGTCAGACCAGCGCTCACGGGTGGGCTTCATCTCGCCCCACAGCAGCAACTTCTGCCACCTGTGCAACCGGGTGCGGGTAACGGCGGAGGGACGACTGCTGCTGTGCCTGGGCAACGAACACTCCGCGGACCTGCGGGCCGTGCTGCGCAACCCGCGCCATACCCTGACTGACCTCAAACGGGAAATTGTCGCCGCCATGGCGATGAAACCCGAGCGCCACCATTTCGACCTGGCCGGGGAGCCGGAAATCATCCGCTTCATGAACACGACGGGGGGCTAGTGGCCTGGCCGGTGTGGCAGCTGCAACACCGGACAGCTCCCTGCTCCTATCGCGACAAAAGGTAAGTCCGTGCAAATAGAGAATTTTCCCCAGCTGGCCTCCGTGGCGGAGATAGAGCGAGGCTTCGAATCCTTCGGCTATATCTGCAGCACCAAGATAGCCACCGCCGTATTCCTGGCCTTCCAGCTGCGCAAGCCCATCCTGGTGGAGGGCCCGCCCGGCGTCGGCAAGACCGAGCTGGCCAAGACTACCGCTGAGCTGCTGGACACCCAGCTGATACGGCTGCAGTGCTACGAGGGCCTGGACGAGGCCAAGGCCTTGTACGAATGGAAATATGGCAAGCAGCTGCTGTACACCCAGGTGCTGAAGGAGAAGCTGGGAGACCTGCTCAAGGGCGCCAGGGGGCTGGCGGAATCCGTAGAGCGACTGCACCAGTTCGGCGATATTTTTTACTCCGAGGATTTCCTCGAGCCGCGCCCGCTGCTCAAGGCCATGCAACAGGACAAGGGCGCCATCCTGCTGATCGACGAGATCGACAAGTCCGACTACGAGTTCGAGTCACTGCTGCTGGAAATTCTCTCCGACTACCAGATCTCGATCCCCGAGATAGGCACCATCAAGGCGCGCACCTCCCCCATGGTATTCCTCACCAGCAACAACACCCGGGACATCTCCGACGCCCTCAAGCGCCGCTGCCTGCACCTGTACATCCCCTTCCCGACGGTGGAACTGGAGGAGCGCATCGTGCTCAGCCGGGTGCCGAATGTGGACGCCCAGCTGCGCCACCAGCTGGTGGAGTTCGTGCATTCCCTGCGGCTGCTGGACCTGAAGAAATCTCCCGCCATTTCCGAGACCATAGACTGGGCCCGCAGCCTGCTGTTGCTGCACGCCCGGCACCTGGACGAGGAAATGGTGCGCAGCACGCTCAACGTGCTGCTCAAGTTCGAGGACGACATCGAGGCCGCCGAGTCGGAACTGCGCAGCCTCCTGCCCAGGGCGGGGCAGCAGCCGTGAAGCCACTTGCCGCGGCGCTCCCCCTCGTCCTGTGCGCGGCCCTGTTGTTACCCGGCTGCTCGGCCACTACAGTGGACACGCAGCCCGCGCAACTGGGCAGGCAGGCCACCTACGAGGAAATGCTGGCGGCCATCGAGGCACCCGGCCCCATCGTGTTCGAGAAGCACCTGGCTGCGGATTGGGCAGTGCCGCTTTCCGGACTGCTGAACCTGGAGCACCCCAAAGCCGTTGCCGCGGGCCTGCAGGATCGCGACGAACCCATACAGATCTATGTATACAGCCTGAGCCACCCGCAATACGGCAACTTTATCGTCGACTCCGGCATGGCGGAGAGTTTTATCGACGCCGGTAACAATGACGATGTGTCAGCGATAGTGAAGCTGGCCATGAATATACCACTGCTGGATGTGCAGCTGACCACCGCAGAGCTGCAGCGCAGCCTGGGCGGTATCGATGGCGTGTTCCTCACCCATATCCACATGGACCACATCATGGGCCTGGGGGACCTGGACCCCGGGGTGCCGGTCTACATAGGGCCCGGTGATGCCGCTCTTACCAGCGCCACCCATATCGCCACCCGGGGCACCACCGACCGGCTGCTGGCCAAGACAGAGATCCTGCAGGAGTGGCAGTTCGGCAGCTCGGGGATAATCGATGTTTTCGGGGACGGCTCGCTGTGGGCGATTCACTCGCCGGGACACACCCCGGGCTCGACAGCCTACCTGGCGCTCACCAGCAGCGGCCCCCAGCTGATGATAGGCGATGCCACCCACACCCGGTGGGGCTGGGAAAACGGTGTCGAGCCGGGGAGCTACTCGGAAAACGGGCCCCAGAGCGCTATCAGCCTGGCGCGACTGCAGCAACTGGCCCGGGATAACCCGACCATCGACGTTCATCCCGGCCACCAGGCGCTGTAGCCAGTACCATGCAGTCCAGTCTGGTCAGCTTTATCCAGGTTTTACGCACTCACGACGTGCGGATTTCCCCCGCGGAAACCCTGGACGCGATGAATGTGGCCACCACGCTGGGTTATGCGGACCGCGGCCTGCTGCGCGACGGGCTGGCCATGACCCTGGCCAAGACACCGGAAGAAGAGGCGGTATTCCTCACCTGTTTCGATCGCTACTTCCGCCAGGACCTCGCGGATTTCGCCCTGGAAGACAGCGCGGACACCCCCGGGGAGGCCCTCCCGCGGGACGAGGCGACGGCGAGCGGCGACAGCGAGACAGAGGCGGGGGTGATTTCGCCCCTGGCCGAGGCCGCCAGTGAGGACCCGGCGCTGCAGGCCATGATGGCAAGCCCACTGATGCAGAGTCTGGTGAACAACGACCGCAATGCGCTGACCATGGCCATCGGCAGCGCCGCCGAGAGAGCGGGGCTGCGACAGATCCAGATGTTTACCCAGAAGGGCCAGTTCACCCGCAAGATTCTCGACGAAATGGGCGAGGATCAACTGCGCGGCGCGATTATCGAGCTGGAGCGCATGCAGAGCCCCGCCCTGCTGGAGCTACAGCGCTACCGGGACGTCCTGCGGGAGCAGGTGCGCGATTACGTGGAGCGCGAATACCTGCTGCACGCCGAGGGCAAAACCCGCCAGTTCATGGACGAGGTCCTGCAGAAAACCCGGCTCAACAACATCGAGAGCATGTACATGCACAAGGTGCAGGAGTTGGTGCGCAAGATGGCCAGGCGCCTGGCCAGCCGCCACTCCCGCAAACGCCGCCGGTTCAAGCGCGGCCAATTGAACATGGCAAAGACCATTCGCAAGGGCATAGCCAATGACGGTGTCATGTTCGAGACACACTGGCGCCAGGTGCGCAGGGACAAACCCCAGATCCTGGCGGTTTGCGATGTCAGCGGCTCGGTCGCGGCCTACGCCAAGTTCCTGCTGCTGTTCCTGTACAGCCTGCAGGACGTACTGCCCCGGGTGCGCAGCTTCGCTTTTTCCAGCCACCTGGGCGAGGTCAGCCGTTATTTCGACGACTACCCGGTGGAAAAGGCCATCGAGCTGGTCAACTGGAAATACGGCGGTGCAACCGACTACGGCAGCAGTCTGCAGGATTTCGCGAAACTGGCCCTGGACGATATCAACGGCAACACCACCGTCATCATCCTTGGGGATGCCCGCAACAACAACGGCGATCCCCAGCTGCAGATCATGCAAAGCATCTACCAGCGCTGCAAGCAGGTACTGTGGCTGAATCCCGAGTCGCGCAAGGTATGGGGCAGCGGCGATTCGGAAATGCTGCGCTATCAAAGCGCCTGTCATTTCACAGCCGAATGCAATAACCTTAAACAGCTGGAACGAATTGTTGATCAACTCCTCAAGAGCACGCGTTGACTCCCATGGACTATTTCTGCAAAGACTGCAGCTACCGCGGCAAAAAAAGCGGTCAGGACGGCGCCTGCCCCGCATGCGGCTCCTTCAATATCTCGCGCCAGAAGGCCGAGCAAAAAACCGTACGCAAGAACAACAAGCTGCGCCTGGTGATCCTGGTAGGGCTGTGGGTATACCTGATCGGACTGATTATCTGGAAGCTTAACCACTGAAAATCGCGGCGATACATTTCCCGCTTCCCGGCTCCCTGCTGAAGCCGATAGAGGACCGCTACGCCACCGCGGCCGGAGCCGCCTCGGGCGCCCAGGCGCTTTCGCGCGAAGCGTTACTCGCCTACCTCTCGAGCTGGGAGGACCTGACACTTGCTCCCCTGCAATCCATCCTGACCCAGGTCGAAACAGTCGGGGAGCCGGGCAGGCCCACGACAACCCATGCCGCCATCCTGCTGTGGCTGGGCACGGCCTTCTCCGCGTGGGAAAAAACGTTTCCGCTGGAGGCGCAGATGGCAACGGAGTTGCGGCGCCTCAAGCCCCTGGCCGCCAAGATGGCGCTGACCGACGCGGATTTCCTGGTACCGGGGAAACATCCCATACACCAGTTACTGGACCAGTTGCAGGAGGCTGCGATCGGCTGGCAGGCCCGACTGGGGCGGGCCGGACAGGCCTGCCACAGGCTGGTGACCGGGGCGGTCGGGGATGCGCTGGCCCTGCAGGACACGGCGCAGCCCGCACCGGCCCTGGCCAAGCTGCACGAGCGCATCAGCACTGCCATCCAGCGGGACGATGCCAGGGCCGCGCGCATGTCCCAGCGCATGATTGAGGCGGAACGGGGCAGGATAAAAACAGCGAAAGCCAAGCGACAGGCTGCGCTGATGATCAATTCAGCACTGCAGAAATATCCCGCTCCACCGGCCATCGGCAAGTTTCTCAAGAGCGCCTGGTACGAGAGCTCGCAACTGGTACTGCTGAAGTTCGGGGCGGAGTCCGAAGAGTGGCAGCAGATCGTGGCTGCCACTGCCAGCCTGCTCGACTCTTTACAGGTGAGTGAAACAGAGGATAAACAACGACGCCAGCAGCTGTTCGAGATCGTTACCCACCTTCCCAGGCAACTCAAGCGCTGGCTGCTGAGTCTGCAGCATGACAGCGACGCGGTAGATGAAGCCATAGGCGTTGTCGAGTTCGCCCACCTCAAGATTCTGCGCAACCAGCCGCTGGAGCCCGAGTGGATTGCGCCGCTGAACACGGATGAAGGGGACGACCTGAGTGCGATTCCGGCGCTCCCCGAGGCCATACGGGAAGGACAGTGGTTCGCACTGGACCAGGGGGACGGGGAGCTGGTCAGGGCCAGACTGGCGCTGCGCATGAACGAGGAAAAACAGCTGTTGTTCGCCAACCAGGCGGGTATAAAGGTGCTGCAGCGAAGCTTTGCGGAATTCGCGGAGATGGCGCAGCAGGGCAAGGTCAGGTTGCTGCTGTGCGGGGCCAGCTTCAGTCGCGCGCTCGCCCACGCCGCCGGCATCACCACCACCGAGGAGTTGGACAGGGTATTCGGCGCCGAGGCGGCGCGCGCCAGGCAGGCAATGGAGCAGCGCGAGCGCGAGCAGGCCGAGCGCATCCGGCAGGCGCAACTGGCCGAGGCGCAGACGCGCAGTGTCGAGGCGGCGCAACAGACCAGCGATTCCCAACTGCAGGCGCTGAAGGACATGCAGTTGCCCATGGGAGCCTGGCTGGGCTTCCACGACACACAGCCCCCACTCATGGCCAAACTCGCGGTTCACGACCCGCAGCAGAACACCTACATATTCGTGGACCGCAACGGCATCAAGCTGCGCCAGCTCAGCAGGGAGCAGTTACACGACCTGATCGACAAGGGCATGATAGACATCCTGGAAAAGCGCTCCAGCTTCCGGGACCAGGTCCGGCGCAGGACGCAGGGCCCCGATGCTCGCTAGCATCCAGCCAGAAGGGGACTGACCATGGCCCAGGACAAACGCCGCCACCTGCGACTGCCCCTGCAGAGCAGGGTGTTCATTGAACTGGTGGCTCCGGAAATCGGCTCCGATGATTCCGGCAAGCTCGCCCAGTGCCAGACACTGGACGTGTCGCGGGGAGGGATGCGGGTCACCCTGGAGCACCAGTTGGTGAAAGGCGCGATACACCAGATCGGGGTGCAACTGCCGGACACCGGCAAGACCTTCTACCTGGCAGGCGAGGTGCGATGGTGCCTGCCCAACCGCCCCCCGGAATACGGCTGGACTGCCGGTTTCGCCCTCCTGAACGCGGGCGACTCGGATATCGAAAGCTGGGCCGAGTTGCTTGCCGGGATGGAAAACTGAGGACGGGCGCCGACCTCAGAAAATACTGCCCACCCCTTCATCTTCCATGCTCGCCAGGCTCAGGCCCGCGGGACGGGCTTCGGCCGCATCATCACCCTCTTTGGCGAATTTTATCTTCAGCCGCACGTTGTTGGCGGAATCGGCGTTGCGCAGGGCTTCTTCCTCACTGATGAGGCCCTCCTGATATAGCTCGAACAGGGCCGTATCGAAGGTCTTCATGCCCATGTTCTCGGACTTGCGCATGACTTCCTTGACCCCCTCGATCTCGCCGCGGTGAATCAGTTCCGCAATGAGCGGGGTACCCAGCATCACCTCGATCGCCGCGCAGCGCTTGCCGTCCAACGTGGGTACCAGGCGCTGGGAAACAAAGGCCTGGATATTCAGGGACAGGTCCAGCAGCAGTTGCGGCCGGCGCTCCTCCGGGAAAAAGTTGATGATCCGGTCCAGGGCCTGGTTGGCGTTGTTGGCGTGCAGGGTGGAGATGCACAGGTGCCCGGTTTCGGCAAAAGCGATGGCATGCTCCATGGTCTCGCGATCGCGAATCTCACCGATCAGGATGACGTCCGGCGCCTGGCGCAGGGTATTCTTCAGCGCGTTGTGCCAGCTGCGTGTATCGACCCCCACTTCCCGCTGGTTGACGATGGACTTCTTGTGTACATGCACATACTCCACCGGGTCCTCGATAGTCACGATATGACCGCTGCTGTTGCTGTTGCGGTAATCTATCAGGGCAGCCAGTGAGGTGGACTTGCCGGAACCGGTGGCGCCCACGAACAGCACCAGACCGCGCTTGCGCATCATGACTTCCAGCAATACCGGGGGCAGTCGCAGGTCCTCCCAACTGGGAATATCCGCAACGATGTTGCGCGCGACGATGCCCACTTCATTGCGCTGCACGAAAATGTTCACCCTAAAGCGACCGTAGCCGGAAATCGAGGTCGCCAGGTTCATCTCCAGCTCCTGCTCGAACTCGGCCCTCTGGGTGGGATCCATGATCTCGTAGGCGATTTCCTTGATCTCGCCCGGCTGCATGATCTCGCTGGCGATGGGCTTGAGCTGGCCATCGAACTTGGCACAGGGCGGCGCCCCGGTGCTCAGGTAAAGATCTGAGCCACCCTCACTGGAAAGGATTTTCAGCCACTCGGTAATTCTCACAGTTGCACCCCTGTTATTATCAGGCCCCAGGACTTCTAGCCAGGCAATAGTGTGCTGTAGTCAGCGCCTCCAGACCACCCTATACTGCCAAAAAAATCAAAAAGACGCCCGCCCATGGAAGAAGAACGCCCCACCCCACAGCTCCAGGACGCCGAGGGTACCCGGCAGAAACTCGAATCCTGGCTGTCCGCACACCACGGGCACAGCGTGCACATCCCGAAGCTGGACCTGCCCGAGTCCACCGGCATGTCCAATGTCACCCTGCTGTTCGACGTTGAGTGGTGGGCGGGCGGGGACATCCGGCGGGAGTCCCTTGTGGGTCGCCTGCAACCGCAGGTGGCGCGCCCGGTTTTCCCCACTTATGACCTGAGCCTGCAATACGAGGTCATGGACAGCCTGGGGCGCCACAGCGACATACCGGTGCCGGAATTACGCGGCCTGGAGCTGGACCCATCGGTGCTGGGCGTGCAGTTCTACCTGATGAAACACACCCCGGGACGCATCCCCACCGATGTGCCGCCTTACAACCTCGACGGCTGGATGCTGCACGAGACCACCGAGGCCCAACGCGCCAGCATGTGGCGGGCCGGTATAGACACCCTGGCGCGCTTCCACCGGCTGGATTATCGCGCGCTGGGTTTCGAGCGGCTGCAGGTGCCCGGCAAGACCCCGCTGCAGCAACAGCTGGCGTACTGGCAGGCTTACCTGGAATGGGCCATGGAAGGGGGGGGCCACGAAATCTGCCAGCAGGCCCTGGACTGGCTGCAGGCCAACCAGCCCGCCGCGGAGCCCACGGTGCTGTGCTGGGGCGACTCGCGCATGGCCAACATCATATTCACCGAATCCCTGGACGCGGTGGCCGCCGTACTGGACTGGGAAATGGCGGTGCTGGGCAACCCGGTGCAGGACCTGGCATGGTACAACCACCTCGACGCGACCTTCGCCGAGGGACTGGGCCTGCCGCGCCTGCCCGGCCTTCCCGGCTACGCAGAGACCATCGAGCAGTGGGAGCAAGCCTCCGGCTTCAGTGCCACGTATTACGACTACTATCGGGTATTCGCCGGTATGCGCTTCGGCCTGATCCTGTCGCGCATCATGCTGTCCGCCGGGCAGGAAGCGGAGATCCAGGGCAATTTCGCCTGCCAGATACTGCGCAAGCAACTGGAGGAGGTCTGCTAGCGCCGGCGGCGGGCACCTGTACTCGACCTTGAGGGACATATACACTTGCAGCCCCGATACAGCTACCCCCTATACTTGGGCAATCACTGGCACCGCATTTCAGTCGGCGCCCCGCCGAACTGAAACGGCATAAGGAGCTCCGTTTGTCATCCCATTTGCAATCCCAACTGGGGGCGCTGTCAGACCCCGCCTCCCTGGCACTGCTGCAGACCATACAGCGGGGAATCGAGAAAGAGAGTCTGCGTATCACCCCCCAGGGCAAGCTGGCGCAGACGCCGCACCCGGCCGCGCTGGGCTCGGCCCTGACCCACTCCTCCATCACCACCGACTACTCGGAGGCGCTGCTCGAGTTCATCACCCCGGTGAGCACCAGCATAGAGGGCAGCCTGCAAACCCTGGAAGACATCCACAGCTTCACGTACCAGCACCTGGGTGAAGAGATGCTGTGGTGCGCCAGCATGCCCTGCATCATGACCGGTGACGACGGCATCCCCGTGGGGCGTTACGGCAGCTCCAACGTCGCCCGCATGAAAACGGTATACCGCTACGGCCTGGGGCACCGCTACGGCCGCCTGATGCAGACCATTGCCGGCATCCATTACAACTTTTCCATGCCCCGGGCCTTCTGGGAGCAATGCTGGGCGGGGGCCGGCAAGCCGGGGGAACTGGCCGACTACATCAGTTCGCGCTACCTGGGGCTTATCCGCAACTTTCGCCGCCACTCCTGGCTGCTAATCTACCTCTACGGCGCCTCGCCGGCACTGTGTCCGAGCTTCCTGCGAGGCCGGGAGAATCCCGGACTGGAACCCTTCGATGAGCAGGGACGCAGCCTGTACCTGCCCTACGGAACTGCCCTGAGGATGGGGGACCTGGGCTACAACAGCGCAGCCCAGAAAGGCCTGAACATCTGTTACAACTGCCTCGATACCTATGTCGAGACTCTGCGCAGCGCCATCCTGCAACCGCACCCGGGCTACCGCGATATACCCCGGGGGCAGAACGGCGATTACCAGCAACTCAGCGATAGCCTGCTGCAAATCGAGAACGAATTCTACAGCCCCATTCGGCCCAAGCGGGTTACCCGGCCCGGCGAGACACCGCTCAGCGCCCTGCAGCAGCGCGGTATCGAGTACATAGAGGTTCGCTGCGTGGACGTCAGCCCCTTCACCGCCGTAGGGCTGGATGCGGAGCAGATCCGCTTCCTGGACAGTTTCCTGCTGTACTGCCTGCTGGAGGAAAGCCCCGCCTGCAATGAGGCCGAGCAGGCCGAACAGGCCCACAACCTGGAGGCGGTGGTGAATCGCGGTCGCATGCCCGGGCTGTTGCTGCAGACAGCGGGAGGCGAACGCCCGCTGGTCGACTGCGCCAGCGAGCTGCTGGCGGGCATTGGCCAGGTGGCGACCTTGCTGGACACGGCCCACAGCACCGGGCTGTACGCTGCCAGCATACAGCAACAGGCGGCCAAGGCAGCCGACCCGGAACTCACCCCCTCGACGCGGGTGCTGCGGGAAATGCGCCAGCGAGACATGCCTTTTTTCCGCCTCGCGATGGACTACAGCGAACACTGGGCCAGGTATTTCCGCGCTCGCGAGCTGCCCCCGCAGGCGCGCGCCCGCTTCGAGGAGGAAACGCGGCGCTCGCTGGCGGCGCAACAGGAGATCGAGCAGGGCGACCAGCTCAGCTTCGAGCAGTACCTGGACAACTACTTCGCTCAGTACCGGGCCCTCTGACCGCGCTTACCCGTGAATTTCCTGGCCCACTTCCAACTCGCCTGGCCCGACCCGGAACGGGTCGCGGGTGGCCTGGAGGGCGATTATTACAAAGGCCCGTTGCGCGGCGATCTGCCGCCGGGAATCGAACAGGGCGTCAGGTTGCACCGGGCGATAGACGCCTTTACCGACAGTCACGCCGTCATCGGGCAACTGCGCCGGGAGTTTCCGCCGGCACTGCGCCGCTATGCGGGCATCCTCATAGACCTGAGCTTCGACCATTACCTGAGCATACACTGGGCCCGCTACAGCGATGTCCCGCTGGCAGAGTTCAATGCCGGCGTCTACCGGGCCCTGCGCGGCCATGCCGAACACCTCAGCGAAGATTCCCGCAGGATGCTGGGCCGGCTGGAGGAATACGACATCCTGGGACGCTATGCGGACTGGGACACCGTGCCCGCCAGTGCCGCCCGTATCGGCCAGCGCTTCCGTCGCGGCAACCCCCTGCTGGAGGTGGAGCCACAGCTCGCGCCGGTGCGCGCCGCCATGGAGCAGGCCTTCCTGGCCTTCTATCCCGAACTGCAGGCTTTTTGCGCGAGTGCGCCGCAGCCGTGGAACCTATCCCCTGCAGCGCTATCGAAGATTGCGCCGGGCGCCAAAAGCGCCTAAGTTAGCCCCTTTATCGCAAGCCCAGAGGAATTTCCATCCATGCTGCAATCCCTCAGCCCGCGCCTGGTGTTCCTGGGCCTGTTCCTGCTGGCGCTCGCCTCGCTGTTGATTGCGCGCTTTTACATGGAGGGTGTGCTGGGACTGGCCGCCTGCCCGCTGTGCATGACCCAGCGCGCGTTTGTGGCCCTGTGGGGGCTGATCGCCCTGCTGGCGGCAGTGCACAACCCCGGGGTCGTGGGTCGCAGGGTCTACGCCACGCTATGCGGCCTGGCGGCTGTCGGGGGCGGTGCGGTCGCCGGACGCCACATCTGGTTACAACACCTGCCGCCGGACCAGGTGCCCGCCTGCGGCCCCAGTCTGGAATACATGCTCGACACCCTGCCCTTCAGTGAAACCCTCAGCCTGGTATTGATGGGAGATGGCAATTGCGCGGAGACCATGTGGACTTTCCTCGGCCTGACCATCCCCGAGCAAACCATGCTGCTGTTCATCGCGGCAACCCTGGTATGCCTGTGGCAGGCCCTGCGCCGCTACCCCTGAGCCTACCGCCTGTCGCATCGTCACCGGCTTCCTTGCCGCGGCGGTGCCACTGTCTTTATAGTTAGCACAGGGACGTAGCGCAGGAAGCCAGTCATGCCGCACAACAAAAGCAAGCCCGAACAACAATTTGCCGCCGTGGAAGAACTGCTAACCCGCTGGCTGAAGGAGCGGCGCGAGCTGCTGGGCAAGTACACGGAAATCGTGGTTGCACTGGACAGCAATCCCGATGGTGAAGGCCTGGCCAGGCGGCAGGGCGCGCTGTGCGAGGTGCTGGTCGATTACATCTCCGCCGGGCATTTCGAGGTATTCAACGAGCTGCTCAACGAGGCGGAGAGCTTCGCCGACGGCAGCGGTGCACTGGCCGGGCAATTGATACCGGCCATCGGCGATACCACCGAAGTCATCCTGGCGTACGAAGAGAAGTATGGCGACGGGGTGATCTATCCCGACACGCTGCGGCGGGACCTGTCTTCCCTGGGGGAGTTACTGGAAGCGCGGTTCGTGCTGGAAGACCGGCTGATTGCCGGCCTGCACAGTAAACACAGGCGCCTGGTGGAGAGCCAGGCGCACTAGGGGCTGGGCGCCGGTCGCGTCAGCCCCGGGGCAGCGACTTACTCGCTGCTCGCTTCAGCCTCGGCTTCGGCCTGGCTGGGAATGGAGATCAGCTCCACGTCGAACACCAGCGCGGCGTTGGGGCCGATAACCTGGCCGGCACCGCCCGCACCATAGCCCAGCTCGGGTGGAATGACCAGTTTCCACTTGGAACCCACCGGCATCAATTGCAGCGCCTCGGTCCAGCCCGGGATGACCTGGCCTACACCGAAGGTCACGGTCTCGCCGCGAGTATAGGAAGAATCGAACTCGGTACCGTCAATCAGGGTGCCGCTGTAGTGTACTTCCACGGTATCGTCGGGACCGGGGATGGGGCCGTCGCCCGCTTCGATGATCTCGTACTGCAGGCCGGAGTCGGTTACCACTACACCTTCACGGGTGGCATTTTCCGCCAGGAAAGCCTCTGCGGCGGCCTCATTGGCTTCCGCCAGGGCTGCCTGGGCCGCCTGCTGTTCCGCCGCGGCCTGCTCCTGGTAGGCCTGCATTTCCGCGCCGATCTCTTCCTCGGTCAGCCGTGGCTCCGCACCGGTGAGCGCATCGCGCAGGCCGGCGGCAAAAGCGTCAACGTCCATGGGGACCTCGTCCGCCTTCATCCGCTGGCCCAGCGTGTAGGCGATGCCGTAACTCAGGCGTTGCTCGGTGGTTTCCAGTTGCGCGGCAGCCGGAGTGGAGGGTGCAGGCGCGGCGGCACTGTCGCCCGATTGTTGATTACAGGCCTGCAGGGTTACCACAGCAGCCAGTGCAAGCGGCAAAGCGTACTTCTTCATAGGTTTCTTCCAGTGTTGAGGGATCGGGAAATTTCGCGGTCAAATATCAATGCGAGTGCCTGCCCCGAGTTATTCCGGGGTCCGGAACGCTACCTGCCTGACTGGAAATCAAGTCCAGTCCAGAGTCGTGCACGCGCAAGCGTATCGCAATGGGGGCCCATCTTACTACCCAGCCTGAATTTGCGCCACCCCGCCCGGAGGCGCCTTCTCTGTGGCGCGGCACCCCTCCGGGCCGCCCGTATAGCACGGCGAGAGCGCTGCAGGTAGAATGCCCAGCCTCATGATCATACTACGCGATATCGGGCTGCGCCGGGGCAGCAAGCTGCTGCTGCAGGGCGCCAGCGTCACCATCCAGCCCGGCCAGCGGCTGGCCCTGATCGGCGCCAACGGCAGTGGCAAATCGAGCCTGTTCTCCCTGTTGCTGGGGGAGCTGGTTGCCGATACCGGTGAGATCGAGGGCATGTCCGGGCTGCGCCTGGCCCACATGGCGCAGGAGGTGCACGCCACCGGCCTGCCGGCGGGAGAGTATATCTGGCGCGGGGACAGCGCGCTGGCGGCCCTGCGGGACGAACTGCAGCGGCAGGAGGCGGCCGGCAACTACGACGCGGTGGCGCGCGTGCACAGCCAGCTGGAGGAAGTAGACGGTTACAGCGCCGAGCGGCGGGCCGAGCGCCTGCTGCAGGGGCTGGGTTTCGACGCGGACGCCGCCGGGCGACCGGTGCGGGATTTCTCCGGCGGCTGGCGTATTCGCCTCAACCTGGCCCGGGCGCTGATGACACCCTCGGATATGCTGCTGCTGGACGAGCCGACCAATCACCTGGACCTGGACGCGACCCTGTGGCTGCAGCAGTGGTTGCAGCAGTACCCCGGTACCCTGCTGATGATTTCCCACGACCGCGACTTCATCGATGCCACCTGCGGGCGCATCCTGCAGATCGAGCACCAGCAACTGCAGGCCTACAAGGGCAACTATTCCGACTTCGAGCGCTTGCGCGCCGAGCGCCTGGCCAACCAGCAGGCCAGCTTCGAGAAGCAACAGCGCCGCATAGCCGAAATCGACGACTTTGTGCGCCGCTTCCGCTACAAGGCCACCAAGGCCAAGCAGGCCCAGAGTCGCCTCAAGGAACTGGAACGCATGCAGACCCTTTCCCCGGCGCACCTGGACTCGCCCTTTGATTTCAGCTTCAGGCCGCCGCTGAAAAGCAGCGACCCGCTGCTGCGGCTGGACGGCGCCGGCCTGGGTTACGGCGACCGCGAGGTGCTGTCCGGGGTGAGTCTGCACCTGCGCCCAGGCAGCCGCTTCGGTCTGCTGGGTAAAAACGGCGCCGGCAAATCGACCCTGCTGAAGAGCCTGGTGGGCGACCTGCCGATACTGGCGGGCGACCGGGTCAGCGGCGAGCACTGCAGCATCGGCTATTTCGACCAACAGCAACTGGAATCACTGGACCTGGAGGCCAGCGCCGCCCTGCACCTGCAGCGGCTCAGCCCCGAGGCCCGCGAGCAGGACATTCTCAACTTCCTGGGTGGCTTCAACTTCCGCGGGGATGCCGCCACCAGCCCCGTGGCCCCCTTTTCCGGTGGTGAGAAGGCCCGCCTGGCCCTGGCCATGGTGGTGTGGCAGCGGCCCAACCTGCTGGTGCTGGACGAACCCACCAACCACCTGGACCTGGATATGCGGCACGCCCTGGAAGTGGCGTTACAGGCCTACGAGGGAGCCCTGATCCTGGTGAGCCACGACCGCCACCTGCTGCGCAACACAGTGGATGAACTGCTGCTGGTACACGACGGCCGGGTCGAAACCTATGCGGAAGACCTGGAGGGTTACGAGCGCTGGATCCTGTCCAGCTATCGCCAGGCCGACCCCGGCGCCACCCCCGCGGGCGATGGCGGTCGCAAGGCAAAACGCCAGCAGGCCGCGGCGGAGCGGGAAAAGTTGCGGCCCCTGAAAAAGGCTATTGCGAAAACCGAGGCCGCGATGGCGGCGGTGGAGTCGGAACAGGCGCAACTGCAAACCCAGCTGGGGGACACCGACCTGTACACCGAGACCCGCAAACAGGACCTGGCGGACCTGCTCAAGCGCGAGGGGGAGTTGAAAGCCACGGCGGTGCAGTTGGAGGAAACCTGGCTGGCACAGCAGCAGGAGTTGGAGGAGTTGCAATCCCTGTAGGGTCGATTTGGCGTGCCCGGGGCAGCATGGCACGTGCCTGGCCGAATGAATTCGGCCCTACAGGGGCGGGTGCCGTGGGGTCGAATTTATTCGACCAGCCGCCGCTTCGCGGCGGGGCTCAGTTTCTTGATCGCCGCCTCGCGCTGCTGGGCGACGCTGCGGCTGGCGGCGGCGGCCGACCAGCGCAGTTGCACCGGCCGGCGGCCGCTGGTGTAGCGCGGCCCGCCGGCCTGCAGGCCGTTGTGCTGCCGCAGGCGCCTGTCCAGGTCCCGGGTCACGCCCGTGTAGAGGCTGCCGTCGGCGCACTCCAACACGTAAACCATCCAGCTGTCCGCCACCTGCATGGACTCAGGCCAGGGCCAGCACCTCCCTGACGCACTCACTGATGCCGCTGTAGGCTTCGGATACGCTGCCGGCCAGCATGTAGGCGGGGGTGGTCACCAGTTTGCGCGCGCTATCCACCCGCGCCTCGGATACCGGGCACGCCAGGTGCTGCGCACCCATGGCCTCAATGGCGGCTGCGGTATCGGCGTCGTTGCCGATGGTGCACTGGGCCCCCTCACCACAGATGGCGGCCGTCATGACCGGGGCGATGCAGATCAGGCCTATGGGCTTGCCCGCCTGGTGAAATCCGCGGGCGATTTCCAGAAATTCCGGGAGTACCTCCATGGCGGCCCCGGCCACCGCGAAATTGGACAGGTTCTTGGCAGCGCCGAAGCCACCGGGCACCAGCAGGGCATCGAACTCCTCGACCTTGAGGGCGTCCAGGGCCTTGATATTGCCGCGGGCAATACGCGCGGCTTCCACCAGCACATTGCGCCGTTCCCCCGCCATGGGTTCGCCACTGAGGTGGTTGATGACGTGCATCTGTTCGATGTCCGGGGCAAAGCACTGGTAGCTGGCCCCCTGCTGCTCCAGGCTGAGCAGGGTCAGCACCGCCTCGTTGATCTCCGCACCATCGTATACACCACATCCCGCCAGGACGACCGCCACTTTGCTCATTCCCTACCTCCCTGATTTACCATCCGCGATTTACCATCCGCGATTTACCATCAGCTCCATTCGCGAAGCGATAAAGCCATACTTTACCACCCCCTGTCCCCGTGGCTAGGCCCGCAGCCAGCGGTGATAGCGCTCCAGCCAGCCCAGCACCCGCTCGGGCTTGCGCGCCTTGCGCCACTCGCTGGCGAGGAAGCGATTGCTCTCGCCGAGGGTGGGGTAGACATGAATGGTACCCAGAATTTTGTTCAAGCCAATGCCGTGCTTCATGGCCAGCACGAACTCCGGGAGCAATTCGGCGGCGTGGTAGCCGACGATGGTCGCACCCAGGATACGGTCGCGGCCCGGTTCGGTGAGCACCTTGATAAACCCGTGCGCCTCGCCATCGGCGATGGCCCGGTCCAGGTCATCGATATCGTAACGGGTTACCTCGTAAGCGATGTGCCGCTCAGCGGCCTCCTGCTCATTGAGGCCCACCCGGGCCACCTCGGGGTCGGTGAACGTGGCCCAGGGAACGATTGCGTAATCCACCTTGAAGGAGCGGAAGCGCCCGAACAGGGCGTTGACCGCCGCATACCAGGCCTGGTGGCTGGCCATGTGGGTGAACAGGTAGGGGCCCGCCACGTCGCCACAGGCGAGGATGGTCGGGACGCGGGTACGCAGGTAATCATCCACCACCACGGTGCCGGTACGGGTGAGCCCGATTCCCAGGGCTTCCAGGCCCAGGTCCTCGACATTGGCGTGGCGGCCCACGGCCAGCAACAAGCGATCGAATTCCAGTTGGCGCTCGCCGTCGGCGGTACGCAAAGTGACCCACTGCCCGCCGTCTCCCGCGCCGAAGGCCTGCGGCTCATGCCCGGTTAACACCGTCATGCCCTGGGCCATAAACACCGCCGCCACCCTGTCGGACACTTCGACATCCTCGCGCGGCAGGACCCGCGCGGCGTGGGTCGCCAGGGTCACCTCGCAGCCCAGGCGGGCAAACGCCTGGGCCAGCTCGCAGCCGATGGGCCCCGCCCCCAGTACCAGCAGGCGCCGCGGCGCCTCGCGGATCTCCCACACGGTATCCGAGGTCAGGTAATCCAGTTCAGCCAGCCCGGGAATATCGGGCACTCTGGGCCGGGCGCCACTGGCGATGATGATATTGCGGGTGGTGATGGTCCTGCCGTCCACCTCCACCTCCCAGGGCGAACGGATTCGCGCCTGGCCCTGCAGGCAATCCACCCCCAGGGAAGTGAAGCGCTCCACTGAATCGTGCGGTTCTATGGTTTTCACCACCGCCTGCACCCGTTCCATGACCCGGCGAAAATCCACTTTGACGTCCATCGCCTCCAGCCCGAACTCCGGGGCCCGCCTGACGTAGTCGGCTATCCGCGCCGAGCGGATCAGCGCCTTGCTGGGCACGCAACCGGTGTTCAGGCAGTCGCCGCCCATCCGGTGTCGCTCCACCAGCGTCACTTTGGCCTTCACGGTGGCCGCGATCAGGGCGGCCACCAGGCCGGCGGACCCCGCCCCGATGACGACCAGGTTGGTGTCGAAACTGCGCGGTTTGGAATAGGCCCCCAGCGCCCTGCGGGCCTGGATGCGCGCCAGCATCCACTTCGCCAGCAGGGGAAACGCCGCCAACAGCACGAATGACAACAGCAGCCCCGGCGAGATAATGCCCGCCGTGGACTCCAGTTGCCCCAGCTGGGTACCGGCGTTCACATAGGCGGCGGTGGCGGGCAGCATGCCCAGTTGGGAGACCCAGTAGTAACGCGCCGTGCGGATGGGTAACAACCCCATCAGCAGGTTGATAACAAAGAAGGGGAATATCGGCACCAGCCGCAGGGAAAACAGGTAGAAGGCCCCGTCCCGGGCAAAGCCCTCGTTCACCGCCCGCAGCTGCCGCCCGAAGCGCCCCTGCACCCAGTCGCGCAGCAGCAGCCGCGACACCAGGAACGCCAGGGTCGCGCCGATGCTGCTGGCAAAGGACACCAGCAGCAGGGCATACCAGAAGCCGAACAACGCGCCCCCCGCCAGGGTCATGATGGCGGCCCCGGGCACGGACAGGGCGGTAACCGCCACATAGATGACGAAGTAGGCCAGTCCCGCCAGCACGGGGTTGCGGGCGTACCAGGCCTGCAGTTCCCCCAGGCGCTGCTGCAGGGTATCCAGTTGCAGGTAGCTGCCGAGATCGAAATACAACCAGGCGCCAATTGCGGCGGCAATGACGGCCAGAACGGCTATTTTTTTCAGTGACACGCTGTTTGCACCTTTTTTAGTGTTTGCGTCGCAGGCCCTGTAAGGAGGCTACTCCTGACTCTGTGACAAGGCTGGGGGGCAGAGGTTCGGATTTCCTGTCGCGGCCGGCGACCGGCCCGTGGCCATCTCCTCCCCGGTCCGGCCCGTTGCTGTGCCTGGAATACCGGGTGATACACATATACCACAAGGCAATATATGCATGCCCAAAAACTCTACCCACGCGGTTGTGCACGCAAACTTCGATGGTATGATTGTGCCCCTGTAAATCAGGCGGGCAGCTAGTCCGCAACGTAACCGGAGAAACCCATGAGCGACCAGATCGTACACGTCAGCGATGCCACCTTTGACGCGGAAGTACTCAACTCGGACATCCCTGTACTGGTGGATTTCTGGGCGGAGTGGTGTGGCCCCTGCAAGATGATCGCCCCCGTGCTGGACGAGATCGCCAGCGAATACCAGGGCAAGCTGAAAGTGTGCAAGGTCGATGTCGACGCCAACCCCGACATTCCCCCCAAATTCGGGATTCGCGGTATTCCCACCCTGATCATGTTCAAGGGCGGCAACGCCGAGGCAACCAAGGTGGGCGCCCTTTCCAAGAGCCAGCTCACCGCCTTCATCCAGGAAGTGGTATAGCGGTCACAGGGCCCGGAAAACCCCCGGGCCCGAGCCCGCCAGTAAAGGCTCCGCAAAGCTAAAAAAGCGGTAGACGACACTTGCAGGGCATGCTACCTTCTCTTTCGTCGCACACCCCCGTGCGACAATAATAATTCGCCATCCAACTGTTTATTTGTTAACTCGTTCGCTCGCCGGCTGCACCGGTACGTGTGTCCCCGTACACATTTGCAACTCTTTCCTCCACACAATACCTGAATCCTCTATGAATCTTACCGACCTAAAAACCAAATCCACCCAGGAACTCATCGACATCGCCAAGGAGATGGGCCTGGACAACATGGCGCGCTCGCGCAAACAGGATATTATCTTCGCCATCCTGAAACGCCACGCCAAGAGCGGGGAGGACATTTCCGGGGACGGGGTACTGGAAATACTGCAGGACGGCTTCGGCTTCCTGCGCTCCGCCGACAGCTCCTACCTGGCGGGACCCGATGATATCTACGTATCCCCCAGCCAGATCCGCCGCTTCAACCTGCGCACCGGCGACACCATTTCCGGCAAGATCCGCCCACCCAAGGACAGCGAGCGTTACTTTGCCCTGCTCAAGGTCAGCGAGATCAATTTCAACCGGCCGGAGAACTCCAAGCACAAGATACTGTTTGAAAACCTCACGCCGTTGTTCCCCACGGAACGCCTCACCCTGGAAACCGGCAACGGCAGCACGGAAGACCTCACCGGCCGCATCATCGACCTGGTGGCACCCATAGGCAAGGGCGCGCGCGGGCTGCTGGTGGCACCACCCAAGGCCGGCAAGACCATCATGATGCAGAACATCGCCCAGGCGATTATCACCAACAACCCCGAGTGCTACATCATCGTCCTGCTGATCGACGAGCGCCCGGAGGAAGTCACCGAGATGCAGCGCTCGGTAGGCATACGCGGCGCCGAGGTCGTGGCGTCCACCTTCGATGAACCGCCCTCGCGCCACGTGCAGGTCGCCGATATGGTGATCGAGAAAGCCAAGCGCCTGGTGGAGCACAAGAAGGACGTCATCATCCTGCTGGACTCCATCACCCGCCTCGCCCGCGCCTACAACACGGTCATCCCCAGCTCCGGTAAAGTACTGACCGGCGGTGTGGACGCCCACGCCCTGGAGCGCCCCAAGCGCTTTTTCGGTGCGGCGCGTAATATCGAGGAGGGCGGCAGCCTGTCCATCATCGCCACCGCCCTGGTGGACACCGGCTCGAAGATGGACGAGGTGATCTACGAGGAGTTCAAGGGCACCGGCAACATGGAATTGCACCTGGATCGCAAGGTTGCGGAGAAGCGCGTCTACCCGGCGATCAATATTCGCCGCTCGGGCACCCGCCGCGAGGAACTGCTCACCGCGGAAGACGAATTGCAGCGCATGTGGATTCTGCGCAAGCTGCTGCACGGCATGGAAGACCTGGCCGCCATCGAATTCCTGTCGGACAAGCTCAAGGACACCAAGACCAACGACGAATTCTTCATGTCCATGAAACGCAAATAGCCCCACCCCCTCCCCCGCCGGGACGCTCGATTGCGTGCGCCCGGCCCAACGTGTACTGTCCCTGTCGACACCGCAGACAGGACACAGATATCACGTGAAATACACAGACCTTCGGGATTTCATAGCCGCCCTGGAACAGCGCGGCGAACTGGTTCGCATCAGCGCCACAGTCGATCCGGCGCTGGAGATGACCGAGATCGCCGATCGCACCCTGCGCGCGGGCGGCCCCGCGCTGCTGTTCGAGAACCCCAGGGGCCACAGCACGCCGGTACTGGTCAACCTGTTCGGCACCGAGCGCCGCGTCGCCCTGGGCATGGGCGAGGAAGAGATCTCGGCCCTGCGCGATATCGGCGAGCTGCTGGCCTACCTGCGACAGCCGGACCCCCCGAAAAGCCTGCGGGATGCCTGGGACAAGGCCCCGGTACTGAAACAGGTGCTGCATATGGGCCCCAAAATGGTGCGCAACCCACCCTGCCAGTACCACGTCGTACAGGGCGAGGAGGTCAACCTCCACGACCTGCCCATCCAGACCTGCTGGCCGGGGGACGCGGCGCCGCTGGTGACCTGGCCGCTGGTAATCACCCGCGGTCCCGGCAAGGAACGGCTCAACCTCGGCATCTACCGCATGCAACTGATCGGCCGCAACAAGTTGATCATGCGCTGGCTGTCACACCGCGGTGGCGCCCTGGATTTCCGCGACTGGCAACTGCAGCACCCCGGTGAGCGCTACCCGGTGGCCATCGCCCTGGGCGCCGATCCGGCCACCACCCTGGCGGCCGTTACCCCCATACCCGATGCCATCTCCGAGTATGCTTTCGCCGGCCTGCTGCGCGGCAGCAAGACCGAACTGGCCGAGTGTTTCACGCCGCTGTGCCGCGATCACGGCCTGACGGTGCCCGCCAGCGCCGAGTTCGTGCTGGAGGGCTACCTGGAGCCGGGGGAGCTGGCCGACGAGGGGCCCTTCGGGGACCACACCGGCTACTACAACGAGGTGGAGCGGTTCCCGGTGTTTACGGTGGACGCCATCACCCACCGGGAAGCACCGATCTACCACAGCACCTACACTGGCCGCCCGCCGGACGAGCCGGCGGTGCTGGGGGTGGCGCTCAACGAGGTATTCGTGCCCCTGCTGCAAAAGCAGTTCCCGGAAATCGTCGACTTCTACCTGCCACCCGAGGGCTGCTCCTACCGCATGGCGGTGGTGACCATGCGCAAGGAATACCCCGGCCACGCCAAGCGGGTGATGCTGGGGGTGTGGTCTTTCCTGCGCCAGTTCATGTACACCAAGTTCATTATCGTCACCGACGAGGACGTCAACGCCCGGGACTGGAAGGATGTCATCTGGGCCATGACCACCCGCATGGACCCCCGCCGCGACAGCGTGTTTATCGACAACACCCCCATCGACTACCTGGACTTCGCCTCCCCCGTGGCCGGCCTGGGTTCCAAGGTAGGCTTCGACGCCACCAACAAGTGGCAGGGGGAGACCCAGCGCGAATGGGGCCAGCCCATCGCCATGGATGCGGCGGTGAAAGCGCGCGTGGACGCGATGTGGGAGGAGCTGGGTATCGACCTCCCCTGAGCCGCCTGCTCAGCTGCGGGTGAGCAGGCGCGGGTTGGGGACGGTTTTCTCCGGTTGGGGCAATTCGGGCAGGGTGTTCTCGCGCAGCAGCAGGCCCTCGCGGAAATAGGCCGCGGCCACGCCGGTCTCGCCCAGGGCGCCCAGCAGGCGGCCCAGCTCGGCGCAGGTTTCCGGGCTGCGCTGCAGACGGTAGCTGCTCTCGTAGTATTCCCGGGCCTTGCCCCACAGCTTGTCGCGTGCGCTGAGGCGCCCCAGGCACAACAACAACTGGGCATCGCGCGGGTGCGACTCCAGCCAACCCTCGGCCCGGGCCAGCTGCTGCCTGGGATTGGGACTCTGTACATGGCCGTAAAGGCGCACCAGCTCCGCATCCCAGTCGTGCTTGAGGGCCTGCAGAATGGTCTTCTCGGCCTGGGCGTAGGCCTTCATGTCCACCAACCGGGCGACAAACAGGCGCACCAGCGCCGGGTCCCGCCGGGCCTCCGCGGGCAGCTTGTGCCACACCGTGCACAGGCTGTCGACATCGTCACCGCCGACTTGCTGCAGCACACGGCCCGACAGCTGGCGCTCCAGGGTTTCCAACTCGGCCGCAGGCAACAGCCGGTGTTTTTTCAGGGCGGGCAACAGCTCCGCCAGTGCCTGCCAGTCTTCCACCCCGACAAAGGCCCGCTGTAACAGCAGCAGTGCCCGCGGATGTTGGGCCGCACCCTCCCGCAGCGGCAGCAGCACCCCCAGTGCCTGCTGGTACTGGCCCGCCTGCAACAGCATCTCGGCCCTCGCCAGCTCGACCGCGACAGCCGCACCGGTCCCGGTGTCGGTGGCGGCGCCAAGGTATTCCTGCACCTTGTCCATTTCGCCCAGGCGGGCACTGCATTGCGCCGCCAGCAGGTAATTCACCAGCGGCAGGTCACTGCCATCGGCGGCCCGCAGCAGTTCGCGCCGCGCCCGGGCCCAATTGCCCTGGCTGAAGTTGATGACACCCCGCCTGGTGAGGCGCGATGCCTGGCGCACCCGGCGAGACCCCCACCAGCCGGCCAGGGATTTCTGCCCCCCCAGCAGGCGGCGAACCAGGGCGAACAGGCCATACAACACCAGCACCAGCAGTACCAGCAGCACCAGGCCGACCCAGAGGCTGGATTCCAGGGTGTAGTCGCCGTAAGCCAGCAGCAGGTAGCCGGGATCGGTTTCTATAATCGCCACCACGCCCACCCCCAGCAACAGGGCGACCAGAATCAATGCAAACAGCTTGCGCATGTTCTACTCCCCGCCGCCTGGCTGCAGCCGTTCCCGCATGGTCTCATCCAGGGCCTGCAGGGAGCGCGAGAGATCCGGCAAGCGGACGTCCACCTCTATCTCCTGCAAGCGCTCTATCTCTGCGTACATCGCGCGGGCGGCCGCCCCGTCCGTCTCGAAGAACTCCGCCACCCAGTGCTGGGCCCGCTGCAGGCTTTCCCGGTACAACTGGCCATTGCCCGACAGCAGCGCCACCTGGGCCTGCTCCAGCAGCATGCGCAGGTTCTGCCGGACCAGCCCCTCCCACTGGGGATCCATGAGCACCTGCATGGGCACATCCCGGCGGCGGATAATGATATAGCTGGACAACTTGGCAAGGGCCTGCTCGTAACCCTGCTGCAGGCGCGCCTGCCAGTCCGACGCCGGCGGCGGCGGCGCCTGCTCGGGCTGTTCCGGAAGCTGGAATATCTCCAGTTGCCCCGCCTGCTCGATCAGGGCCGCCAGGCTCAGGTAGATACCCTCGATATCGAGAGCGGGCACCGCCCGCACCGCTGCCAGGTCCGCCGCCACCGCCGCCCGCACCCCGTGCAGGTCGGCCTCATCCAGTTCCAGCAGGATCTTGTCGGCGCTGGTCAGCAGGGCCTGCGCGGCGCCGGTGTCCCCGGCCATCACCAGGCGCTGGTTTGCCAGCCGCAGCAGGTACTCCACCTCGGCCAGCAGCCAGGCCTGGCGATCCGTGGCGGCATAACCGGCCAGTTCCGCGCGCTGCGCCGCCAGCTCCGAGCGCAGTGCCTCCAAGGCCTGGCCCAGCAGGCCGCTGTCGCTGGCAAGCTCGCCCATGCTGCCCTCCAGCCGTGTCAGGCCATCCTGTAACTGCTGGCGCAGGCGGCGGTCCAGTTCATCGAAGCTGGCCTGGTCGCGCCCACCCAGGGCCTCGACCGCCTGCAGGCGACTATCGATTTCGCTTTGCAGGCGACGCTGCTCCAGCAGGGACCAGCCCAGTGCGGCGGCGAGCGCCAGCACCAGCAACAACGCCAGCCACGCGACTGCCCCGGAGCCCTTGCGCGCCGCCGGCGCGGGGCCGGCGGCCACGGGGGCGGCGGGCGCTGCCGGCGTCGCATCCTGCTGAGGGCTGTCCGCAGTCGCGGCGCTTTCCTGCGCCGGTTGTTCGGTGTTGTTATCCCGCTGATCACTCACTTGTTATTCTCCAGCACTGTTTTGCCAGTCTCCCAGGGCGCGCAACACGGCGGCGTCCGAGGCGTTCTCCGCCGTAATCACCCGTGTAAAGCCCGCATCAAGGGCAAGCCCCGCGATGCGCTGCGAGGGCACCAGCAGGGTGATACCCACAAACTTAGAGGTTTCTGCCGGGCTAAGCAACGTCAGCATGTTGGCAAGGCCCTCCCCACTGCTGATCAGAATTACCTGGATCAGCCACTGCGACAGCCTGGCGGCCACCTCCCCGGGCGCATAAGGCGGACAGACGCGCCGATAGCAGGCCAGCTCGTCCACCCGCGCCCCGCGCCGGCCGAGCTCTTCCCGCATGGCCCCGCGGCCGCCCTCGCCCTTGATGATCAGCACCCGCTGTCCACCGACCGCCTGTAATTGCGGCAGCGCCAGCAAGCCTTCGCTGGTCATGTCGGTGCCGGGTGTCAGCGCCCTGATCCCGCGGCCCGCCAGCGCCCGGGCGGTGGCCTCGCCCACGGCGTACCAGCCGGGTCCCAGCGGCAGTTGCGGCCAGACCTCATCGATCCGCTCCATGCCATAGCGGGCGGCATTGCCGCTGACGACAATCACGTGCTGGTATTCATCCAGCGCCAGCACTTTGGCGCGCTCGGCCGCGGACAACTCCGGTAGGCTCTCCAGTTCCAGCAGCGGCAGGTGATAAGGCCTGGAAACCGCGCGCCTCCAGGGCAGCGCACAGCGTGCCCTCCTGGCCGTCGGGTCGGGTTACCAGTACCGCTTCAGCTGCCATACACCTCGGCCAGGATCCCGGCTGCCCCCTGGGCCAACAGCGCTTCTGCTACCTGTATGCCCAGTTTCCCGGCATCGGCCACCGGGGCCTCGCCCTCGGCGCGCAGCAGCAGCGAGCCATCGGGCTTGCCCACCAGGCCGCGCAGGCGCAGCCGCTGCCCCCCGGCCAGGTGTTCGGCGTAACAGGCGATGGGCACCTGGCAGCCCCCCTGCAGGCGGTGGTTCATGGCGCGCTCGGCGGTGACCCGTTGCGCCGTGGGCTCGTGGTGCAGCACCTGCAACAGTTCCAGCACCCGCTCGTCCTCCCGGCGCAGCTCGATACCCACCGCACCCTGGCCGCCCGCCGGCAGCGAGTCTTCCACCGCCAGTTGCCGGGCGATGCGCTCGGCAAACCCCAGGCGTATCAGGCCGGCGCTGGCCAGGATAATGGCGTCGTACTCGCCCTCGTCCAGCTTGCGCAGGCGGGTGTTGACGTTGCCGCGCAGAAAACGCACCTGCAGATCCGGCCGGCGGGCCCGCAACTGGCACTCCCGGCGCAGGCTGGAAGTGCCCACCACGCTGCCTGCAGGTAATTCCTCCATACTGCGGTAGCGATTGCTGACGAAGGCATCGGAGGGATCCTCCCGCTCGCAGATGACGCCCAGACCCAGGCCCGTCGGGAAACTCCATGGGCACGTCTTTCATCGAGTGCACGGCGATATCCGCCCGCCGCTCCAGCAGTGCGGTTTCCAGCTCCTTCACGAACAGGCCCTTGCCGCCCACCTTGGCCAGCGGCACATCCAGCAACTGGTCACCGCGGGAGGTCATGCCCAGCAGTTCTACCGTGCAGGCCGGGGTGCGCGCGCTGCAGCTGTGACTGCACATACTCTGCCTGCCACAGGGCCAGCGGGCTCTCCCGGGTGGCGATGGTGAGAACGTGTCATAGGGTATTTCCTGGTTGGCGGCCGCCAATGATAGCAGCAGGGGAAAGCGGCAGCGACCGGCCGGGCCCGGTTGTCCCTAGGCCCCCGCCACCCGCTGCTTCACCTGGGCGAGATGACGCCGGCTGACCACGGGTCGCTGTTCGACGCCGTCCAGCACCACGCACCAGTGCCCGTCGTCGGTGCGCTCCAGGCGCAGGACATGGGGAAGGGCGACCAGGGCATTGCGATGCACCCGCAGGAAACGATCGCCAAATTCCTGCTCCAGCTCCTTCAGCGTATCGGTAATCATCAGCTCGGCAATCCGGGCTGCAGGCGGTCACATACTTCTGGTCGGCGATCAGGCAGCGCACTTCCGCCACCGCCACGGTGGTCGACACCGCGGTGGGTCTGGCTCACCAGCGGGTGCGCAGGCCCTCGGCATCATCGCTTGCCCCACCCGGCGCCGCGCCGCGAGCGCTCGCGTCGCGCCAGGGAGGCCAGCTGCACGCGGTTGACCCGCGCCGGCACCCGCCAGCGCCCGCGCCAGTTCGCCCTCGCGCACGGGCTTGAGCAGGTAGGCCACCGCCTGGTGCCGCAGGGCCTGCAGGGCGTATTCGTCATAGGCGGTACAAAAAATTACCGCCGGTGGTTGCTCCAGGGCGTCGAGGTGAGCCGCCAACTTCGATACCGTCCATGCCCGGCATGCGAATATCCAGCAGCAGCAGGTCCGGGTCGTGTGCCTGCACCTGTTCCAGCGCCTGCTCACCACTGGCGGCCTGCCAGCACCGCGCCTCGGGGCGCAGCTTCCCAGCAGTCGCAGCAGGCGCTCCCGGGCCAGGCTTCATCGTCCACCACCAGGACTATTCACACCAGCTCCTGGGGTGGGTAGCTCAACTCGATACGGTAGCCGCCATGCGGCCGCGTGACCTCCATATTACCCGCGGAGCCGTAAAGTGCCTGCAGGCGCTGGCCGATGTTGTCCAGGGCGATCTGGTGGCCATCGCTGCGCGCCGGGCTGCTGGGGTAGCCGGATTTTCCACCGCCACCGAGATCCTGCCCTGCGCATCCTGACACGAACCAGGATCGTGCCGCCCCGCCGGCAGCTGCGACACCCCGTGGTAAACCGCGTTTTCCACCAGTGGCTGCAGTATCAGGCTGGGCATGGGCTCGCTCCAGCACGGCGGGATCCACCTGCCAGTCCACCCGCAGGCGCTCTCCCAGGCGCAACTGCTCGATACCCAGGTAGAGCTCACAGATACGCAACTCATCGGCCACGGTGACGTCGCGCCGGCCCTCCTGCAGGTTGACCCGCAGCAACTCCGACAGGTCCTCCACCACGCGCTCGGCATCTTCGGGACGGGACATGATCAGGCTGGCGACGCTGTTGAGGGTGTTGAACAGGAAATGGGGCCGGATGCGCGCGCGCAGGGCGTCCAGCCTGGCCTGCAACTCCATTTTCTGCTGCACCTGCAACTGCTGCTGCAGATAGAAGTAGCGCAGCACAATCCCGGCCAGCACCATCGCCACCAGCAGGTTGCGCAACAACCACCAGCCGGTGGCGCCGCTGTCGCCAAATAGTTGCGGCAGGAAGCTGCGGGCGGCGACGCTGCTCACAGCGGTGGCAGCCAGCACCGCCAGCAGGCAACAGGCCGCGGCCAGCGGCATGGCGAGTCGACTGAGGGGTTGCCGGAGCAGGCACAACAGGGCGGCGCTCAGCAGCACCACCCACTGCCCGAACAGGGAGCAGACCGCCAGCAGGTTCCAGTCGAAAGCCGGCAGGGAGCTGCTGCTGAGGGTGTATACCAGCACCATCAGCTCGACCAGCAAAACCATACTGAGCACCGATCGCGGCGCGCACAGGTCGGGGACAAAAAACTCTCCCGACACCAGCGCCCGGCTGGTTCGCGTCACCTGCCCAGGTGCTGCCTGCATAACCCATTCCCCAGCGTAGATAGCTGGTATACTTGCACCCTTGCCAGGTGTGAACAAGCCAAAAATGTCACGCGGCGCTACCGCGCCCGGCCAGTTCGTTTCGCCCGGCACCCGGTGACAACAGCAGGAATCCATTGCAGATGAGCAAACAACAGGACACCAGCAAGCTGTGGGGTGGGCGCTTCAGCGAGGCCACCGACAGCTTTGTGCAGCGCTTCACCGCCTCGGTGGATTTCGACCAGCGCATGGCGGCCGAGGATATCGACGGCTCGCTGGCGCACGCCGCCATGCTCTGCGAGGTGGGCGTGCTAACCGAAGCCGAGCTGGCGGATATCCGCCGGGGGCTGGCGCAGGTGCAGGAGGAAATCAACAGCGGCAGCTTCCAGTGGTCGATCGAGCTGGAAGACGTGCACATGAACATCGAGGCCCGGCTGACCGAGCTGATCGGTACCACCGGCAAAAAACTGCACACCGGTCGCTCCCGCAACGACCAGGTGGCGACCGATATCCGCCTGTACCTGCGCTCCGCCATCGACACCATCGCCGCGGAACTGACCCGCCTGCAGGCCGGGCACCATCGGGCTGGCGGCCCGGCACAACGACACCATCATGCCCGGTTTCACCCACCTGCAAACCGCCCAGCCGGTTACCTTCGGCCATCACCTGCTGGCCTGGAACGAAATGCTGGAGCGCGACTACGGCCGCCTGCAGGACTGCCGCAAGCGGGTCAACCTGTCGCCCCTGGGGGCCGCCGCCCTGGCCGGCACCACCTACCCCATCGACCGCGCCCACACCGCCGCTGCCCTGGGTTTTACCGCGCCCACGGAAAACTCCCTGGATTCGGTTTCCGACCGCGATTTCGCCATCGAATTCTGCGCCTTCGCGGCGCTGCTGCTGACCCACCTGTCGCGCATGTCGGAAGAGCTGGTGCTGTGGACCTCCGCCCAGTTCAATTTCGTCGAGCTGCCGGACCGCTTCTGCACCGGCTCCTCCATCATGCCGCAGAAAAAGAACCCGGATGTACCGGAACTGGTGCGCGGCAAGGTTGGCCGGGTCAACGGTCACCTCGTCAGCCTGCTGACCCTGATGAAAAGCCAGCCGCTGGCCTACAACAAGGACAACCAGGAGGACAAGGAACCGCTGTTCGATACCGTGGATACCGTACTGGACTGCCTGCGCGCCTTTGCCGACATGGTGCCGGCCATCAAGCCGAAGCCAGAACAGATGCGCGAGGCGGCGCGCCGCGGCTTCTCCACCGCCACCGACCTGGCGGACTACCTGGTGCGCCTGGGGCTGCCTTTCCGGGATGCCCACGAGGTGGTGGGCAAGGCCGTGGCCCACGGCGTCGCCAACAGGCTGGACCTGGCCGAGATGAGCCTGGCGACCCTGCAGGAGTTCTGCCCGGATATAGGAGAGGACGTGTTCGAAGTGCTGACCCTGGAGGGCTCAGTAGCGGCCCGGGATCACCTGGGTGGCACCGCACCCGCGCAGGTCGCGGCGGCGGCGCAGCGGGCGCTGGACAAACTGCAGCAACGCTGAAGCGCGCGATCAACCGCCGCGATAGCGCAGGCTGGCCTGGAAGGTAACGTCGGCGGCGGTTTCCACCGCGATATCCTCCACCAGGCTGACGTCCACCGACCAGCCCCGGGCGAAGCGCCAGCGCACCCCGCCGGTGAGGGTGACCGCGGGGTCGCCCAGCGCGGTGAGCTGGCTGTCGGTGGGGGCGGCGTTGCTGTCCAGCTGGGCCAGCAGCGACCAGTGTTCGCTCACCAGCCAGTCCAGCGCCAGCCCGGCAAACCACAGATTCTGCTCCTGGAAGCCCTGCAGCAGGTCGCTGTCGCCCGCCCGCAGGTAACCCAGCTGGCCGTGCCAGCGCAGGGGCAGACCCGACAGGTGGGCACCGGAAAAACGCAGGGCGATGAACTGGTCATCCCCCCCACTGCCCAGGAACTGGCCGTCGTCACCGGTACCGAATTTATACCCCAGGCCCAGGCTGGCCACCCCCTCCTTGCCGCGGTAAAACGCGTAGTTCAGGGCCAGGGTGATATCGCCCAGACCGGAATCGCTGCTGTCCAGCAGGAATCCCCCGTCGGGGGAGGCGTACTGGTAATTTAGCAGGTCCCTGGGGACATCCGAGCGGCCGCCATCGGGCATGCCCCAGAGGTCGTGCCAGTTGTCGATCAGCTTGTCGAGGTGACCGCCGCTTTGCTCCAGCCACGGCACCTCCAGCTGCAGGTCCCAGTTGTCGGCCAGCCCGTAGCGCAGGTCCAGGGCGAAGCGCAGCACCTCGCCGTCCAGGTTCAGGAACTCGGTGGAATTGCCGTCACGCACGTATATATTGGCCGCGCTGCTGTGCAGGGCGGCGCTGGACATGCCGCGGGCTTCGCTGTCGGCGGCGCGCTGGGAGGGCAGCCCCAGCAACCCGGTTACCGGGCTGAGATTCTTCACGTACAGCGGCTCATCGGCCTGCAAGGTTGTCGCCGCCAGCAGCGCGACCAGCAACCCTGCCGTCAACGGCCTGGGCACATACCGCAACACTGAGTTCGCCATCAACCCTCCCCTGGGGTACTGAAATGGCCGCGCCCGCCCGGCGACCGTCAAAAACAATGATACGGGCTGCTCGCGCCGCTTACTAGCCAAGGCTATAATTCCGGGCTTTGCCAAGCGGAATCAGTACGCCTTCATGACGATATTGCCTAACATCCTGACCAGCCTGGTCCTCGCCGCCACGCTGCTGCTTGCCGGCTGCGGGCAAATGGGTCCCCTGTACGAACCCGAGGACACGCCACCGCCCACCCCCCCTTCCGCACCGGCCGCCTGACAGGAACAGACCATGGAACACTTCCCCTATCGGGACGGACAGCTTTATGCCGAGGGCGTCGCGGTCAGCGAGATCGCCGCCGCCCACGGTACCCCCTGCTACATCTACTCCCGGGCCGCGCTGGAAGAGGCCTTTGGCCAGTACCAGCGGGCCCTGGCCGACTGCGACCACCTCGTCTGCTACGCGGTCAAGGCCAACTCCAACCTGGCGGTACTCGACGTGCTGGCCCGCCTGGGCGCGGGCTTTGATATCGTCTCCGGGGGCGAGCTGGAACGGGTAATCGCCGCCGGCGGAGACCCGGCGAAGATCGTGTTCTCGGGCGTCGGCAAAACACCCGCGGAGATGGCCCGGGCGCTGGCAGCTGGGCATTCACTGCTTCAACCTGGAATCCGCCGCGGAACTGGAGGTACTGAACCGGGTGGCGGGGGAAATGGGCGGCCAGCGCCCGTCTCGGTGCGGGTCAACCCGGACGTGGACGCCCGCACCCACCCCTATATCTCCACCGGCCTGCGGGAGAACAAGTTCGGCGTGGAGGCACGACAGAGGCGCTGCGCGTCTACCAGCGCGCCGCGGCGCTGACCACACGTGGAGGTGGTGGGCCTGGATTGCCACATCGGCTCGCAACTGACCGAGGTGAGCCCGTTTATCGACGCCCTGCACCGCCTGCTGTCCCTGGTGGACACCCTGGCAGAGTCCGGCATCACTATTCAGCCACCTGGACCTGGGCGGCGGGCTGGGCGTGCGCTATCGCGACGAAGCACCCCCTTCGGTCGCCGACTACATCGGCGCCCTGCGCGCGGAGCTGGGCGGACCGCCAGCTGAAGCTGATGTTCGAGCCGGGGCGCTCCATCGCCGCCAATGCCGGGACTGCTGCTCACCCGGGTGGAATACCTCAAGCCCACGCCGGAACACAATTTCGCGCTGGTCGATGCGGCCATGAACGACATGCTCCGCCCGGCCCTGTACCAGGCCTGGATGGATATCCAGCCGGTGGACCAGCCACAGCGGCGGCGAGTCCGCGCGCTGGGACGTGGTCGGCCCGGTGTGCGAAACCGGCGACTTCCTCGGCAAGGACCGCGAGCTGAGCCTCGCCCAGGGGCGACCTGCTGGCCATGTTCGGCGCCGGCGCCTACGGCTTCACCATGAGCTCCAACTACAACAGCCGCGGCCGGGCGCCCGAAATCATGGTGGACGGCGACCGCGCCCACCTGGTGCGGGAGCGCGAAACCATTGCCGATATGATGCGCACCGAAGCGCTGCCTGCCCGCCAGGCGACCAGCGCCGCGCACACCAGGCCTAGGCACATGCTGCTCAAGTTCACCAAAATGCACGGCGCGGGCAACGACTTTGTCGTCATCGACCTGATCAGCCAGCGCTACCAGCTGCGCTCCCGGGACGTGCGCAAGCTCGCCGACCGGCACTTCGGCGTGGGCTGCGACCAGGTGCTGGTGGTGGAGCCGCCCCACGGCCCGACGTGGATTTTCGCTACCGCATCTTCAACGCCGACGGCGAGGAAGTCGAACAGTGCGGCAACGGCGCGCGCTGCTTCGCCCGCTTTGTGCGCGAGAAAAAGCTGACCGCCAAGCGCGTAATCAGGGTGGAGACTGCCTGCCGGCATTCTCGAACTGCGCGTGCACAACCGCAGCGAGGTCGAGGTGAATATGGGAGTCGCCGCAGTTCGAGCCCGCCTGCATTCCCTTCAGGGCGCCGCGCCCGGGCCGACAGCTACCGCTTGCAGGTACAGGGCGATCAGCGCTGGAAATTGGCGCGGTCTCCATGGGCAATCCACACGCGGTGCTGCGGGTGGATGACACCGCGACAGGCCGAGGTGGCCCGGCTGGGTCCGCTGATCGAAGCGCACGCCGACTTTCCCCAGCGGGTCAACGCCGGCTTCATGCAGGTGCTGTCGCGGCAGGCCATCAAGCTGCGGGTCTATGAACGCGGCGTCGGCGAGACCCTGGCCTGCGGCACCGGCGCCTGTGCCGCGGTGGTGTACGGTATTCGCCGGGGCTGGCTGCGACGATCCAGTGACAGTCGAGCTGCCCGGGGGTAAGCTCACCATATCCTGGGCGGGCGCACGGCCAGCCCGTGATCATGACCGGACCCACCGAGGTGGTGTTCGAGGGCAGCATAAGAATCTGACGCTCCCAAGCGGGGCACACATCACCAGGGGAACCAGCAATCATGGCAGCCAGCAAGGACAAGGCAGCAGCGCCCAAGTCAACCGCGGCGGGAGGTCTCAGCGACGAGGCGGTACGCGATTTCCTGATGGACAATGGCGATTTCCTGCAGCGCAACCCGGAACTGCTGGATCACCTGCATATCTCGCACGCCTCCGGCAGCGCCGTATCCCTGGTCGAAAAACAGGTGAGCGTGCTGCGCGAGCGCAACGTGGAGATGCGCCACCGCCTCAAGGCCCTGACCAGCACCGCCAGGGAAAACGACAAGCTGTTCGAGGAGACCAGGTCCCTGGTGGTGAAACTGCTGGAAGCCAACTCCGTCGGAGAGCTATACGACAGCTTCCTGGAAGCCATGAAGACCGGTTTCAAGGCCGAGTACGCCTGTATGATTCTGTTCGGCGAAGCGGATGAGCACAGCGCCTGGCGGGTGGACAGCCTGGAGAGCGCCCGCTCCGCGGTCGGCGCCCTGTTCAACGGGCGCAAGCCGGTATGCGGCGCCCTGCGCAAGGAAGAATTCAATTACCTGTTTGCCTCCCGGGGCAACCCCCAGCCCATCGGCCAGGGCGGCTCCGCGGCCGTCATGCCGCTGACGGACGGCGCCCAGCTGGGCCTGATCGCCGTGGGCAGCAGCGATGCCGGCCGCTATCACAGCGGCATGGGCACGCTCTTCCTGGCGCATATCGGCGAGGTCATCCTGCGCCTGCTGCCGCGCCTCACCCAGGATGGGGACTGAGCCGGCGTGACCACCCGGGGGCGCGCAGGGGCGGACAGCCCAACCGTCCCGGCGGCGGGCAACGAACTGGCCGGCAGCATCGAGCAATTCCTGCTCTATCTCCAGGACGTGCGGCAGCTCTCTACCCATACGCTGTCCGGATATAGCCGTGACCTGCACTCGCTGCAGCAGTACTGCGCCGGGCAGGGCAAGCACAGTGCGCAGGAACTGGTAGAGGCGGATATACGCAACTGGGTGAGCCAGCTGCACCGCCGGGGCCTGGGTGGCAGCAGCATCCAGCGCGGCCTGTCGGCGGCCCGCAGCTTTTTCAACTATCTCAGCCGCGAGCAGGGTCGACCGCGCAATCCCGCCGCCAGCGTGCAGGCGCCACGCCGGCCGCGCAAGCTGCCCAAGGCACTGGATGCGGACCAGGTAAACAAATATCTCGAGTTCAACGACGACACGGTCATCGCCCGGCGCGACCGCGCCATGGCCGAATTATTCTACTCATCCGGCCTGCGCCTGGCCGAGCTGGCGTCGCTGAACCTCGGTGACATCGATCGCCACGCCCGGCTGCTGACCGTGACCGGCAAGGGCAACAAGACCCGCACCGTACCGGTGGGCACCGTGGCGCTGGACGCCGTGGACCGGTGGCTGGAGGTGCGCCCGCGGGCGACAGCCAGCGAGGACGGCGAGCGGGCCCTGTTCACCAGCACCCAGGGCCAGCGCATCAGCGTGCGCAACATCCAGGCCCGTTTGCGCCTGCAGGGTCGCAAGGCGGGCATGCACCAGGACGTGCACCCGCACATGCTGCGCCACTCCTTCGCCAGCCATATGCTCGAATCCAGCGGTGACCTCAGGGCCGTACAGGAGATGCTGGGCCACGCCAACATCGCCACCACCCAGATTTACACCCACCTGGATTTCCAGCACCTGGCAAAAGTCTATGACGCCGCCCACCCGCGCGCCAAGCGCCGCGACAAGGATTAGGCGGCCATGCGTGAGGGTTCGCGCCGAGCGGACATCCGGGTCATCACCTTTGACCTCGACAATACCCTGTGGGATGTAGAACCCACCCTGCTGCGCGCAGAACAGGTGCAGCAGGACTGGCTGCGGCAGCACCGACCCGGGACCGTGGAGGCCTTCGATCACGAGGCCCTGTGGAAATTCAAGCAATCGGTGTGGAAGCGCCACCCGGAACTGCTGCACCACGTCAGCCAGATGCGCATCCAGATGCTGTATGAATTGCAGCTCGCCGCGGGCTACCCGGAGGAGCAGGCCATGAGTGGCGCCCGCGAGGCGTTCTCGATGTTCCTGGAGGAGCGGCACAGGGTGACCCTGTACGAGGACGCCCTGGTGGTGCTGCGGGGCCTGGCCGCCCGCTACACCCTGGGCGCCCTTACCAACGGCAATGCCGATATCTACAAGACCGATGCCGGCGAGTATTTCGACTTCGCCTTCCTGGCGGAGGACGTGGGGGCCGCCAAGCCGCACCCGGACATGTTCGAGGCGGCGCTGTCAAAAGCCGGGGTGGCGGCCCACCAGATCGTGCACGTCGGCGACAACCCGGAACACGACATCTGCGGGGCGCGGGAAGTCGGCATGCACACGGTGTGGATGAATTCCCAGGGCCAGCCCTGGCCGGACCTGCCGCCACCCGATCGCGAAATCGACAACCTGCGGCGCTTGCCCGAGGCCATCGCCAGCCTGGCTAGATAGCGTTTTCGCCGGTTTCGCCGGTGCGGATACGGATAACCTGTTCGAGGGGGGTCACGAAAATCTTGCCATCGCCGATCTTGCCGGTGCTGGCCGCCTTGACGATGGCCTCGATAGTGGCCTCCACCTGCTCATCGCCCACCGCTATCTCCAGTTTCACCTTGGGCAGGAAATCCACCACATACTCGGCCCCCCGGTACAACTCGGTGTGACCGCGCTGGCGGCCGAAGCCCTTTACCTCGGTGGCGGTAATACCCTGAACACCTATATCCGAAAGGGCGGCGCGCACATCGTCCATGCGGAAGGGTTTGATAATGGCAGTGACCAGCTTCATACCTGATGAGCTCCTGTTATCTCCGGCGCACTATTATGGAACGTGGGGCCGGAATGGCAATAGCGGGGGGCCGAATTCATTCGGCCCGTAGCTCCCCCGGTAGGGCCGAATTTATTCGGCCAAAAAAGGGGGCCCGAAGGCCCCCAAACACGCATCGTGAGATGCGCCCGCAATGACTTGTTAGCGACCGCTGCCGCTGGCGCCGACGAACTCGGGGTAGGCTTCCATGCCGCACTCGGACTGGTCCACACCTTCGTACTCTTCCTGTTCGCTGACCCGGATACCCATGACCATCTTGAGGATGCCCCAGACAATCAGGCTGGCAACAAAAACCCAGATGAAGATGGTGGCAGCGCCGATCAGCTGGCCGCTGAAGGATGAACCGCCGTCCTCGGTCAGGGGGTTGGTGACCGGTACCAGCATCAGGCCCAGGAAACCCACAACGCCGTGCACCGAGATCGCACCGACAGGATCGTCGATCTTCAGCTTGTCCAGGGTGATGATGGCGAACACCACCAACACACCGCCGATCGCGCCGAAGATAGTGGCCTGCAGGGCGGTCGGGGTGGAGGGCTCGGCGGTGATGGCCACCAGGCCCGCCAGGGCGCCGTTGAGGGCCATGGTCAGGTCAGCCTTGCCGAACAGGATGCGCGCCAAGATCAGGGCGGCGATCAGGCCACCCGCGGCGGCGGCGTTGGTGTTCATGAACACTATCGCCACGGCGTTGGCGCTTTCGACACTGGCCGTGGCCAGCACGGAACCCCCGTTGAAACCGAACCACCCCAGCCACAATATGAAGGTGCCAAGCGTTGCCAGCGGCAAGTTGGCGCCGGGGATCGGGCGAACCGAGCCGTCGGCACCGTACTTGCCTTTACGAGCGCCCAGCAGCAGCACGCCAGCCAGGGCCGCGGCGGCGCCCGCCATGTGCACGATGCCGGAACCCGCGAAGTCGGAAAAGCCCAGGTCACCCAGGGTGTACATGCCGAATACCGCGTTGCCGCCCCAGGTCCAGGAGCCTTCCATCGGGTAGATGAAACCGGTCATGACCACGGCAAACACCAGGAAGGCCCAGAGCTTCATACGCTCGGCCACCGCGCCGGAGACAATCGACATGGCGGTCGCTACGAACACCACCTGGAAGAAGAAGTCAGCCGAGGGCGCGTAGGTTGCGGGCTCTTCCGCCCCGGCCACACCGTCGCCGGTGATCGCCGACAGGAAGATGTCGCCGCCATACATGATGGCGTAGCCGCAGATCATGTACATGGTACAGGCCACCGCGTACAGGGCGACGTTCTTGAGCAGGATTTCGGTTGTGTTCTTGGAGCGGACGAGGCCGGCTTCGAGCATTGCGAAGCCTGCCGCCATCCACATGACCAGCGCGCCGCAGACCAGGAAATAAAACGTGTCCAGGGCGTACTGTAATTCAAAGATGCTGTTTTCCATGGGAATACTCTCTAATAACAGTGTCGTGGGTTAGATGGCGTCTTCGCCGGTCTCGCCGGTGCGGATGCGAATGACTTGCTCCAGTGCCGAGACGAACACCTTGCCATCGCCGATCTTGCCGGTGTTGGCGGCCTTGGTGATGGCCTCGATGGTCTGCTCGACCGCCGCCTCGCCAACCGCCACTTCGATCTTCACCTTGGGCAGGAAATCGACAACGTATTCCGCGCCACGATACAACTCGGTGTGGCCCTTCTGGCGACCGAAGCCCTTGACTTCGGTGACCGTGATGCCCTGCACCCCGATTTCCGACAGCGCTTCGCGCACATCATCCAGTTTGAATGGCTTAACAATAGCCGTGATCAGTTTCATACTTTTCTCCTGAAGTGGAGCCAACCGGTCCCCCGGTCAGCTCGCCAAACGTGACTGCGATTACATGCTCTTGCTGATGGTGAAAACCGCGGTGCTGTCAGCCCAGTCGGTGCCGAACACATCATCATCGTCAAGGTCGGTATCCACGTAGGCCACGGCGAAGTCCACGCCCGCCCAGGAGTAACCCAGGCTCACAGACCAGTCGGTGTAGGAATCCGTATTGGTGGCGAAAAAGCCGGTCTCATCGAAGTCGTTGTAACCGACGTGGAGGTCGAGGGTGAGCCCCGTGTCGAACAGGCCGAGGCTGTAGTCGGCCGCGTAGTAGAAGAACTTGCCGGTACCACCGTAGTAATCGTCAGAGTAGTTCACCCCTACGGACAGATCCTTCCAGGAACCGGAAACGTAGACTTCGCCATAGTCCCCATCAGCACCATTGTCGCCGGGGTAGTCGTAGTAGATGTATCCCACGTCAATCCCGAAATCGGTGTCGCCGATGGCGCTGGACCAGCCAGCGTAATAATCCAGCTCAAGGCTGCCGTCATAACCGTCGTTGCTATCGAAATCGACGCTGGAGCCCCAGGTACCAACGTAGAAGCCCGGGCCAAACTCGGCGTCGAAGCCACCCTGGATCGCACCGGAAGTATCTGACTGGGAAATACCCCTGAAGCGGTAATCGCTGGTCAGGGCGACATTGCCGCTGATTTCGAAGCCGTCGCCGGAGGCGACGGGGTCGAGGTCGTCGCGCTCCTGGGCCTGTACCAGGGCCGCGCCGGTCATCAGGGTGGTGCTCATTGCTGTTGCAAGTAAGGTTTTGTTGAACATGTGTCTCATCTCCATGGTTTGTCTCGAAATTTCAGATAACGTGTTGCGGCAAACTGTTACGGGCACATCATGCGCACTACCGTTTCTGGTACCCGTACACAGCACGGCCTGTGCCAAATACTTTTTTCGTATGTAAAAACAGCAGGTTAAGTAAATTCAGGGCACCAAATGCACGCCTGCAGGCGGACCTGAAGCACAGCCCTGGCGCACCGCATTGGTGCACCGAACCAAAATGAAGCGCCGGGATGAACTGTGCCCGACCGCGGAATTGCTCTAGAATCGCCCGCAGGCATCCCAACCACACAACGGCGGCAACCATGGCGTTAAAACCCCCTCCACCCTGGGAGGTGATCCAGCAGGTACAGGAACTGGTGAACTCCAGCGGCATCAAGGGCGAAGTGGACAAAAGCGTCCGCAGCCTGGTGCAGTCCGCCCTGGCGCGCCTGGACGTGGTCAGCCGGGAAGAGTTTGACACCCAGACGGAGGTACTCAGGCGCACCCGCGAGCGGGTAGTGGCCCTGGAGGGCGAACTGGAGGAACTGACCAGGGAACTGGACTCCCTGTCAGCACAGGACTGAACCGCGGCCCCCGGCGGAGCGCCCGGGACCAGCTCAAGGACGAGCGATGGAATTATCTGTGGTGTACAGCCGCGCGCTGGCCGGCATCGAGGCGCCGCTGGTGCGGGTGGAAACCCACCTGTCCAACGGGCTGCCCTCCTTCAATATAGTGGGCCTTCCCGAGACTGCCGTGCGCGAGAGCAAGGACCGTGTGCGCAGCGCCATCCTCAACTCGCACTTCACCTTCCCGGACCGGCGCATTACCGTCAACCTGGCGCCGGCAGACCTGCCCAAGGAGGGCGGACGCTTCGACCTGCCAATCGCCCTGGGCATTCTCTGCGCATCTGGCCAGTTGCCGCCGGACCGCATGGCGCAACACGAATTCCAGGCGGAACTGGCACTGGACGGCAGCCTGCGGGCGGTAAGCGGGGCGATTCCCGCGGCCATCGCCGCCAGCCGCAGCCAACGCCTGCTGGTGATGGCTGCGGACAGCGCGCCCCTGGCGGCCCTGGCGCCGGGCAGCAGAGTGATCGGCGCCAGCGACCTGCTCACCCTCTGCGCCCACCTCAACAACTGCCGCCCCTTAGACCCCTGTGCGCCCGCACCGGCCCACGGCGACTGCAGCTATCCCGACCTGCGGGACGTGGTCGGCCAGGCCGGCGCGCGGCGCGCCCTGGAGGTCGCGGCCAGCGGCAATCACAACCTGCTGTTCTGCGGCCCCCCCGGCACTGGCAAGACCCTGCTGGCGAGCCGCCTGCCGGGAATTCTGCCGCCACCCGATCCGGACGAGGCGCTGACCCTGCTGGCGCTGCGCCACTATTGCGATCCACAGGCGCGGGGCGAGCACCTGCGGCGGCCTTTTCGCAGCCCCCATCACAGTGCCAGTTCAGCGGCCCTGGTCGGCGGCGGCAGCAGGCCCCGCCCCGGGGAGATATCCCTGGCCCATGGTGGCGTGCTGTTCCTGGATGAGCTGGCCGAGTTCAACCGGCACAGCCTGGAGGCGCTGCGGGAGCCCATGGAGGCCGGCGAAATCACCCTGTCGCGAGCCCGGCACAGCACCCGTTACCCGGCGCGCTTCCAACTGGTAGCCGCGATGAACCCCTGCCCCTGTGGCTACCTGGGCGATGCGGAGCGCCGCTGCCACTGCACCCCGCAACAGATCCAGCGTTACCGGGCGCGCATATCCGGGCCGCTGCTGGATCGCATCGACCTGCATGTGGCGGTGCATCGCCTGCCGGCGGCCGAGTTGCTGGACCCGCAGGGGGCTAACGAGGACAGCGCGACGGTGCGCGCCAGGGTCTGCGCCAGCCGCGTCCTGCAACTCGAACGCCAGGGCTGCGCCAATGCCCAGCTGCCCGCGGATCGGCTGGCCCAGGTATGCCAACTGGCGACAGCGTCGAAAAACCAGCTGGCGAGCGCCGCCCGCCGCATGACCCTGTCGGGCAGGGCCCTGCACCGCACCCTGCGGGTGGCGCGCACCATCGCCGACCTGGCGCAAAGCCCCGCCGTGGCCAGCGACCACCTGAGCGAGGCACTCGCCTATCGGGCCGAGGAGTCGCCACCCTGATCCCGGGACGCTCCCGTCAGGGGTAAGGCAATCCAGAGGGGCTGGCGCAGGGATCGCTGCTGCGCTAGGCTCCACGGGTAACAATAACAAAACAGATTGCAGGTAATACCCCGATGCGCAAACTTCTCTTCGGGTGGCTGGTGGCGAGTTCACTGGCCGCCGACGGCGCGCTCGCCGCCGTCTCCTCGGAACTGGCTGCCGAACTGGGCACCAGCCTGACGCCCCTTGGGGCCGAGAAGGCCGGCAATGCCGATGGCAGCATTCCCCCCTGGAACCCCCATGGCACCCCCATTCCGGCAAACTTCGTGCCCGGCTCTACCGACTATGTCAACCCCTATGCCCACGAAAGCCCCCTGTACACCATTAACGGGAAGAACTGGCGGAATCACACCGACGACCTGACGGTTGGCACCCGGGCCATGTTTGAGAAATACGGCGCCGACGGCTGGGAAATGCATGTCTATCCCAGCCACCGCGGCGCCATCCGGCCGGACTGGTTCTACGCCAACACGGCCCGCAACGCCACCGCGGCGCGACTGGTCGAGGACGGCCAGAAAATCGTGGGCAATTACCCCGGGGTACCCTTTCCCATTCCCCAGTCCGGGTTGGAGGCCATCTGGAACCACATGGTGCGTTACGCCGTGGATGCGTCCCAGCACTACGACACCTACTACGTGGATTCCAGCGGCCAGGCGATACTCGCCACATCCGCCTTTTCCACCTCGGTATTTCCCATGTTCAGGCAGCCCGACGAGGAGGTGGGGGACAAAATCTGGACAATGCTGCGCATCAATTACAGCGCCCCTGCCCGCCGTGCCGGCGAGATCCTGCTGGTGCACGAGCCGGGCGCCGACTACACCCAGGGCAAGGGCCGCAAGGCCTGGCAGTACCTGGTGGGCCAACGCCGGGTCAGGCTGGCGCCCGCGGTTTCCTTCGACACGCCCAACCCCGGGGTGGCCGGCACCTCAACCTACGATGACTCCGCTATCTATAACGGCTCACCCGAGCGCTTCAACTGGAAGCTGGTGGGCAAGCGGGAGGTTATTGTGCCCGCCTCCAGTTACCGCTTCCTGTTCGAAACCCGGCTGGAAGAAGCGCTGGGGCCGAAATTTCTCAAGCCGGAATACATTCGCTGGGAAAAACACCGCGTATGGGTCGTCGAGAGCACCCTCAAGCCCGGCCAACGTCATTTATACAGCCGCCGCACCTTCTACCTGGACGAGGATACCTGGAGCGCCGTGTCCGGGGAGATGTACGACGGTCGCGGCCAGCTCTGGCGCCTGCAGTATCTGTACGGCGCCAATCTTTACGACCTCAAGGCCGGTTACGGCTCCGCCTACGGGGCCTACGACCTGCTGCAGAACATCTACAACCTCAACGGCAAGCTGATACCGGGCAAGTACCAGCACGGCGTGCAGCAGGGTGAGATGTACTTCACCCCCAAGGGCATGGCGCGCAGCGGCGTGCGCTAGGGCCGGATATACCCCACGCCGGCACACGCAGTATTGGCTTTTCCGAAGCCGTTGATCTACTCTAGGGGCCGGTGAAAAATATAACCATTATGAAGGAGCATCAATCACCATGCAGAACAAAATCAAGGTAGCCCTCTTGCTGGGCTCAATGGCGGCCGGCAGCGCTTTCGCTGCGGTCTCTCCGGAACAAGCTGCACAGCTGGGCACAACCTTGACCCCCATGGGGGCCGAGATGGCCGGCAATGCGGATGGCAGCATTCCCGCCTGGGATCCCAACGGTGGCCCCGTCCCCGCCGGCTTCGTACCGGGCTCGGGCAATTACATCAACCCTTTCCCCGATGACAAGCCGATCTATACCGTCAATGGCAGCAACTGGCAGGAATACAAGGACCAGCTGACTGCCGGTACCATCGGCATGTTCGAGAAGTACGGGGCCGAGGGCTGGGAACTGCAGGTCTACCCGACCCGCCGGGTCAGCACCCGTCCCGACTGGTACTACGCCAATACCAAGAAAAATGCCACCGGGGCCACCCTGGTAGCGGACGGGCAGAAGATCGAGGGCAACCTGCCCGGCCTCCCGTTCCCGATTCCCCAGTCCGGCCTGGAAGCCATCTGGAACCACATGATCCGCTACGGTACAGACTCCAACCAGGATTATGACACCTACTACGTGGACTCCAGCGGCAAGCCCATCCTGGCGACCAGCGCCCACTCGGTGTCGGCCTACCCCATGTTCGCGGAAGAGGCGCGGGATAAGCCGGTAGGTGAAACACCCTGGACCATGCTGCGCATCGACTACAACGCCCCCGCGCGGCGGGCCGGTGAGATCCTGCTGGTACACGAGCCGGGCGCCGACTACACCGAGGGCAAGGGACGCAAGGCCTGGCAGTACCTGGTGGGCCAACGCCGCGTCCGCCTGGCACCGGCGGTATCCTTTGACACGCCCAACCCGGGCGTCGCCGGCACCACCACCTATGACGACTCCTTCATTTACAACGGTTCACCAGAGCGCTTCAACTGGAAACTGGTGGGCAAGAAGGAAATGCTTATTCCTGCCAACAACAACCAGTTCGTGTTTGAAACCAACGTGGAAGACGCCCTCGGGGAGAAGTTCTTCAAGCCCGAGTTCTTCCGCTGGGAGAAGCGCCGCGTATGGGTAGTGGACTCCACCCTGAAGCCCGGCCAGCGGCACCTGTACAGCCGCCGCACCTTCTACCTGGATGAGGACAGCTGGGTTGCGGTAGCCGGCGACATGTACGACGGCCGCGGCAACCTGTGGCGCCTGCAGTACGACTACCCCGCGGTGCAGACCGGCAACAACAACGACTTCGTCTCGTCCTATGGCGCCTACGACCTGTTGCAGAACATCTACAACATCAACGGCAAGCCTATTCCGGGCAAGTTCAAGCCGGGCACGGGCGTCTCAAGCGACAAGTTCTTTACGCCCAAGGGCATGTCGCGCTCCGGCGTTCGCTAACCCTCATAGAGTCGCGGGCCCTGCGCAAGCAGCCCGCGAGTTTTCAGCAAAGGCCAGCATTCATGCTGGCCTTTGTCGTTATGCCCTGCCGCTCGCCATGGACCCTGGCGTATAATTTCCCCCAACGATCATAGGGACATGATAAGCGCCGCACCATGAGCACCCCCAGGCAACACTGGCATACCCTGAGCGGCGAGGCAGCCCTGTCCGAACTGGGGACCGACCACCAACAGGGGCTGTCTGCACAGACCGCCGCGAGCCGTCTCACGCAATACGGACCCAACGCCCTGGCCCAGGCCGGCCGCTCGGGTCTCGCCGCCCTGCTGCTGGCCCAGTTCCGCGACCTGATGATCCAGATCCTGCTGGCCGCGGCCCTGATCGCGGCCCTGATCGGCGAACCCGCGGATGCCATCGCCATCCTGGTGATCGTCGGCCTGAACGCGATCATAGGGGTGGTCCAGCAGTATCGCGCCGAAACCGCCATTGCCGCCCTGCGCCAACTGGCGGCGCCCGGCGCCAGGGTACTGCGGGACGGCCGCTACCGGACCGTGCCCGCCAGCGAGCTGGTACCCGGCGATATTGCCATGCTGGAGGCCGGCGCCATCGTCCCCGCCGACCTGCGCCTGTTGCAGGCCGAGCAGCTACAGGTCGACGAGTCCCTGCTTACGGGTGAATCCAGCCCCGCGGAGAAAAATACCGCCGCCCTGGAGTCAGCTGGGCTGGCGGTGGGCGATCGCCGCAACATGGGCTACCGCGGCACCACCGTCACCCGCGGCCGCGGCCAGGGCGTGGTGGTCGCCACTGGCCCGGAGACCGAGATCGGCGCTATCGCCGAACTGCTGGGCGGCATCGACCTGCCCGAGTCGCCGCTGCAGCAACGCCTGGCCGCGTTCAGCAGACGGCTGGCGGTGCTCATCCTGGGTATCTGCCTGCTCATTTTCCTGGGCGGCCTGGCGCGGGGCGAACCCTGGTTGTTGATGCTGCTGACCGCGGTCAGCCTGGCCGTTGCCGCCATACCGGAGGCCTTGCCGGCAGTCGTCAGTATTTCCCTGGCCATGGGCGCACACCGCATGAGCAGGCAACAAGCCCTGGTGCGCAGCCTGCCCGCGGTGGAAACCCTGGGATCGGTCTCCTATATCTGCTGCGACAAGACCGGCACCCTTACCGAGAACCGGATGCACGCGGAGCAAGTACTTACCGTCGGCGGGGCCCTGCAACTCACAGAGCCGGCCAGCGCCGACTCCGGGCTGGGACAGTTGCTGGGCCAGTGCCTGGCCCTGAGTAACGATGTGCAGGTGGGCAGTGACGGCGCCGCCGCCGGCGACCCCACGGAAATCGCGCTGTTCGAACTGGCCGCCAGCGCCGGTTTCGACAAGTCCGAGCTGGCAATGCGACTGCCCAGGGTCGCGGAAATCACCTTCACCTCGGAACGCAAGCTGATGACCACCGCCCACCAGGACGGGGACCAGCTGCTGGTGTTCACCAAGGGGGCGGCGGAACTCCTGATCGAGGCCTGTGACCAGGTCCTGGGCGCGGACGGCCCGGTACCGCTGGACGCCGCTCACTGGCGCGCCGCGGTGGAGAAACTCAGCGGCCAGGGCTACCGGGTACTGGGCCTGGCCTGCCGGCAACTGCAGTCCCTGCCCCGGGCGCAGCTGTCAGAACTGGAGCAGGGGCTGACCCTGCTGGGCCTGGTGGCCCTGATCGACCCCCCGCGGGAGGGGGCCCGGGAGGCCGTGCGGGAGTGCGCCAGCGCGGGCATCACCACGGTGATGATCACCGGCGACCATCCCGGCACCGCCCTGGCGATAGCCCGCAGGCTGGACATCGCCGGGGCGGATGAACAGGTGGTGACCGGCGAACAGCTGGAGGCCATCGACGAGACCGCGCTGGCGGAGCAGATCACCAGCAACCGGGTCTATGCCCGGGTCTCGCCGGCTCAGAAGATCCGGCTGGTGCAGGCGTTGCAGGCCCGGGGCCAGTTTGTCGCCATGACCGGGGACGGGGTCAACGATGCGCCGGCGCTGCGCCAGGCCAATATCGGCGTGGCCATGGGATGCAAGGGCACCGACGTGGCCAGGCAGGCGGCGGCGATGATACTGCTGGACGACAACTTCACCACCATCGTCGGGGCGGTGCGCGAGGGACGGCGGATTTTTGACAATATCCGCAAATTCGTCAAATACACCATGACCAGCAATTCCGGCGAGATCTGGACCCTGGCGCTGGCGCCACTGCTGGGCATGCCACTGCCACTGCTGCCCATTCATATCCTGTGGATCAACCTGGTGACCGACGGCCTGCCCGGACTGGCGCTGACGGCGCAGCCCAGGGAGGACCGGATCATGCAGCGTCCCCCGCGGCCGCCGCAGGAAAGCCTGTTCGCGGGCGGCATGTGGCAGCACATACTGGTGCTGGGCCTGCTGATCGGCGCCCTGTCCCTGGGGGTGCAGGCCTGGGCCCTGCAGCGGGAACTGGCCCACTGGCAGACCATGGTGTTCACGGTGCTCACTTTCAGCCAGTTGGCCAACGTGATGGTGATTCGCAACGACCGCGAATCCCTGTTTAGCGCCGGCCTGCTGCAGAACCCGGCCCTGCTGGGCGCAGTGCTGCTGACCATCCTGCTGCAGCTGGCCATCATCTACCTGCCGGCCCTCAATGCGGTATTCCACACCGCGCCCCTATCGGCGGCGGAACTCACCCTGTGCCTGGGCCTGCCACTGCTGATCGTGGCGGCGGTGGAGGCGGAGAAGTGGCTGCGGCGCCGGAACGGGGCGTCCCCGGCGACCTGACAGGCACCGGGAGACCGCCGGCGGGCGGTTTTTCTTTTGCCCTCCCGTCCCTAAACAGGGAAAATGCCCCTCCCCGATTTGACGACAGAGCTACCTCATGGATGAACAACAACTCCTGCAACGCTTCAGCGGCCACGCCCCCGGGTTCCTGCACATGCTGGGCGCCAAATTCCTGGCCGCAGACAGCGAGACTGCCAGCTGCACCATGCAGTTCGATATCAGTCGCGACTTCTGCCACTCGGTGGACGTGGTCCAGGGGGGCTTTGTAACCGCCATGCTGGACGCGGCCATGACCCACGCGGCCTTCAGCAGCAGCGAGGACGTGGTCAATATTTCCTCCCTGGAAATCAAGACCAACTACCTGGAGCCAACCCGCGCGGGCTCCCTGCGCGTGGAGGGGCTGGTGATAAAAATGGGCTATAAACTCGCCTTCATGGAGGGCCGGGTGTACAACGACCAGGGCCAGCTGACCGCCACCGGCAGCAGCGTGGCCAAGGTGATACGCCGTTAGTACTCCCTCATGACGATACTGTCCAAGTGAGCCAGCTCAACCCCCGCCAGCGCGAAGCGGTGCGCTACATCGATGGGCCCCTGCTGGTGCTGGCCGGGGCGGGCAGCGGCAAGACCAGCGTGATCACCCGCAAGATCGCCTACCTGGTGGAATCCTGCGGCATTCGCGCCAACCGCATCGCCGCGGTGACCTTCACCAACAAGGCCGCCCGCGAAATGCGGGAGCGGGTTGGCAAGTTGCTGGGCGGCGGCGCGGCAGAGGGCCTCACGGTCAGCACCTTCCACCAACTGGGCCTGAAGATCATCCGCAGCGAACGCCGCGAGCTGGGCCTGAAAGCCGGGTTCTCGATATTTGACGGCGAGGATACCCGCAACCTGATCCGCGACCTGCTGATCCAGGAACACGGCGCCGAGGGCGACCAGGCGGGGACCATCGCCCAGCGTATCTCCAACTGGAAAAACGACCGGGTGCTGCCGGAGCAGGCCCAGGCCCTTGCCAGCAGCCCGGCGGACCTGCTCTGCGCCCAGGCCTACCTGCGCTACAACCGCGCCCTGCGGGCCTACAACGCCCTGGACTTCGACGACCTGATCCTGCTGCCCACCATCCTGTTCGAGCGCTCGCCGGAGATCCTGGAAAAATGGCAGAACCAGATGCACTACCTGCTGGTGGACGAGTACCAGGACACCAACAGCAGCCAGTACCTGCTGGTCAAGCAACTGGTGGGCCTGCAGGGGCGGCTGACCGTGGTGGGCGATGACGACCAGTCCATCTACGCCTGGCGCGGCGCGAAACCGGAAAACCTCGCCCAGCTGCAGCAGGATTTTCCCCGCCTCAAGGTCATCATGCTGGAGCAGAACTACCGCTCCACCGCGCGCATCCTCAAGGCCGCCAATACCCTGATCGCCAACAACAGCCACGTCTTCGAGAAACAGCTGTGGAGCGAGCTGGGCTACGGCGACCCGCTGCGGGTCATCCGCTGCAGCGACGAGCAGCACGAGGCGGACCAGGTGGTGGCCGAGATCCTGGACCACAAGCTGCGCAAACGCGGCCGCTTCGGCGACTACGCCATCCTGTACCGCGGCAATCACCAGTCGCGCCTGATCGAACTGGCCCTGCAACAGCAGCAGGTACCCTATCACCTCAGCGGCGGCACCTCCTTCTTCGCCCGCAACGAGGTCAAGGACATCATGGCCTACCTGCGGCTGATCCTGAACGAGAACGACGACAACGCCTTCCTGCGCATCGCCAACGTGCCGCGGCGCAAGCTGGGGGCCTCCACCCTGGAGGCACTGGGCAACTTTTCCAACGCCCGGCACTGCAGCCTGAGCCAGGCCTGCGGGCGCATCGGCAGCGAGCACATTCCCGAGGCCGGCCTGCGGCGGCTGCGGGAGTTTCGCGACTGGATGAGCGGGGTGCGCCGCCACTGCCGCGGCGAGCCCGGGGTGGCCGGCATCCGCCAGATGATCCGCGATATGGACTACGAGGACTGGCTGCTGCAGCTCAGTTCCAGCGAAGACGTGGCCGAGCGCCGCATGGGCAACGTGCACTTCCTGGTCGACTCCCTGCAGCGGGTGATGGCCGACGAGCAGGTGCCCCTGGACGAGGCCATCGCGCGCCTGGTACTGCGCGACCTGCTGGAACAGCAGGACGAGGAGGAGGCCGGGCCGGACAGCGTGCAGCTGATGACCCTGCACGCCTCCAAGGGACTGGAGTTTCCCCACGTCTACATCATCGGCGTGGAGGAAAACCTGCTGCCGCACCGGGTGAGCGTGGAGGAGGACAACATCGCCGAGGAGCGGCGCCTCGCCTATGTGGGTATCACCCGGGCCCAGCAGTCACTGACCATGACCATGGCCCTGAAACGGCGCCAGTTCGGCGAGACCATCAACTGCGAGGCCAGCCGCTTTATCGCCGAACTGCCCCAGGACGACCTGCAGTGGCAGGGCGGCGGAGCCGATACCATCGAGGCCAACGAGGAGCGCGGGCAGGAGACCCTGGCGGGGCTCAAGAACCTGTTCGCCTGAGCGCCGCTGCCGACCCAGACCGGGCCGCGGGCACTGACAATGGGTTACACTGGGCCCGCGCCGGCAGGCCGCCCCACGATCACGCTTGACGAGACAACGCCATGAAATTTCCCCAGCAGGGCCAGACCCGCGATGACATCCTTGCCAGCTTGCAGGCTCGCAAATCCAACGACGTGCGCTGGGAAGACGGCCGTGTATTCGCCTATATCTACGATGCCGGCGACGAGGCCCAGCAGCTGCTGAAAGACGCCTTCAGCCTGTACCTGATGGAGAACGGCCTGGACCCCACCTCTTTTCCCAGCTGCCTGGAACTGGAGAAAGACGTCATCGGCATGGCGGTGGACCTGGTGAACGGCGGCGACGAGGCCACCGGCACTTTCACCTCCGGCGGCACCGAGAGCATCCTGCTGTCCCTGAAAACCACCCGGGACTATTACCGGGACCAGCGCCCGGACATCAGCCGGCCGGAAGTAGTGTTGCCCAAGACCGCCCACCCGGCCTTCCACAAGGCCTGCCAGTACTTCGACCTGACCGCGGTGACGGTGGACGTGGACGACGACTTCTGCGCCGTGCCGGAACTGATGGAGGCGGCCATCACCCCCAACACCATCCTCATGGTGGGCTCGGCCCCCTCCTACGCCCACGGCGCCATCGACCCGATCACCGAGCTGGGCCAGGTCGCCCTGCGCCACCAGCTGCGCTTTCACGTGGACTGCTGTGTGGGGGGCATGTACCTGCCTTTCGCAAAAGAACTGGGTTACGACATCCCCGAATTCGATATGTCGGTACCCGGCGTCACCCAGTTGTCCATGGATTTCCACAAGTGGGGCTACGCCGCCAAGGGCGCCTCCTGCATCCTCTACAAGGACCGCGACTTCCGCCGCTACCAGATCTTCTCCTACGCCAACTGGACCGGCTACGCGGTAATCAACCCCGGCGTGGTGTCCACCAAGGGCGGCGGCCCCATCGCCGCCTGCTGGGCCATCCTCAACTACATAGGCCGGGACGGCTACCTGCAACTGGTGCAGTCCGCCCAGGAGGCCTCCCGGAAAATCGTCGCCGCGGTGCAGGACATCGAGGGCCTGGAGATGATGGGCAAGGCCCAGATCAACATGCTGGCCCTGCGCGCCACCGACTTCAATATTTTCCCGCTGGCGGACGAGATGAAGAAGCGCGGCTGGTTCATCCAGCCCCAGTTCGGCTTCGCCAACAGCAGCGAGAACATGCACCTGTCGGTGGGGCCGCACAATGCCCACAACATCGACGAATTTGTCGCGGACCTGCGCGAGGTCGCCGCCCAGGTGCGCGCCGCCCAGCAGGGTGTGGAACCCTTCGTCATGCCCGCCGAGCTGCGCGACTTCATCGTCAATTCCGGACCCGAGGTGATGGACCAGCTGGGCGACCTGCTGGGGGGCGACGGCAGCACATTGCCGGACAAGATGGAGGACATCAACCTGATGCTCAACCAGCTGCCCGCCGACAGCCGGGAAATGCTGCTGGGGGAATTCATCAACCGCCTCTACAACCCCGACCTGCACTAGCGCCCCTCGGGGCCAGGGGTCGCTGAATGATTTTCTCCATGGCGGGGCACCGGCGCTGGCAACTGGCGCTGGTGCTGATGGTCACCTTCTTCGTCGGCTACCTGGACCGGCTGAACATCACCTTCGCGGTACCGCTGATGGCGGTGGAGTTCGCCTGGACCGAGACCCAGACCCGGGACTACGGCTCCCTGCTGATGGGCCTGTTCTACGCAGGCTACGGGCTGGCCAACATCTTCCTGACCCCTCTCGCGGTAAAACTGGGGCCGCGCCGCAGCATTCTCATCATCGTGGTGCTGTGGTCGCTGTTCACGGCGCTGGGGGCCTGGGTCAGCCAGTGGCTGATGCTGCTGATGGCCACCCGGGTATTGCTGGGGGTCAGCGAGGGTGTGCACGTACCGATGATGAGCCAGCTCACCAAGACCTGGTTCCCCCTGGAGGAGCGGGCGCGGGCCAACAGCATCTTTGTTTCCGGCCTGTTTTTTGCGGTACTGCTGTCGCCCATCATGCTGGTGCCGCTGATGACCGGTTTCGGCTGGCGCATGGGCTTCGTGCTGGTGGCCCTGTTCGGCCTGCTGCTGAGCCTGCCGCTGGTGGCGTGGCTGGTACACGACACACCCGAGTCCCATCCGGACATCGGCCCGGCGGAGCTGGCGCACATCGCGGCGGGACGGGACCGGGAGGCCGTCCTGGAGCCCACCTCGCTGTCCTGGGCGGAGCTGTTCGCCATGCCGCGCTTCCTGCTGCTGGCGCTGATCGGCATCATCAACAACGTGGTGGCACTGGGATTTTCCGGCTGGCTGCCGACCTACTTCACCAACAACCGCGGCATACCCTTCGAGGATATTACCTACCTGGTGGCGGTGCCCTACGCCTTCTCCCTGCTGGGTATCGGCCTGTGGGCCTGGCTGGGGGACAAATACAATATCCGCTCGCCGCTGGCGGCGCTCGGATTCGCCGGTGCCGGGGTCATGATCTACCTGGCCCTGCAGTCCGACAGCCTCGCGGTGGTGCTGGTGTGTTTTTCCCTGGGGGTGTTCCTGATCTCGGCCTTCAACGCCTGCGAGTTCGCCATGCTGCAGCGCATCGTGCCGCTGGAAAAAGTGGCCCCTGCCATGGGGGTCTACAATGGCTGCACCACCATCATCGGTGGCGGCCTGGGGCCCTTTATCGTCTCCCCCATTATCAGCCAGGGCGGGCCATTCTGGGTGGTCAGTGCCATCGCCCTGGTGAACGCGGCGCTGCTATTGATCGCCTATCGCCTGATCCGCTACTGAGCACGGCTGGCGCCGCGCCCCCGGGTGACTCAGCCCAGCAGCAGGTCGTCCCGGCTCACCACCAGGCGCCTGCCCGCCTCCTCATTCAGCACGTAGTCGGGCGTGTCGATGGCGGTGACATAGCGCCACTCACTGCTCACCTGATCGGTATCAAAACGCAGCAACACATAGCCGCGATCAAGCAGGTTGGCGTAGCGCAGGTCATCCATGAGGGTGACGGCGAAGGGTGCGAACAGGCCCGCCGCGCTAGTGCCGATGGTGCCCTCGGCACCGGGAGAGGTCACGCTGGGGCAGGCGAACTCCACCCCGACCGGCGCACCGCCGGCGGTCGTCAACTGCGAGGCCCAGCCATTGTGGGTATCACCCGCCAGCACCACCAGGCGCGACTGCAGCTGGGCCGCGTGCTCCAGCAGGAGGTCGCGCTCGAAACCATAGCCGTCCCAGGCATCGGGGTTCAGGGGGATGGCCGAATCCAGCAGGGCCTGCTCCTCGGCAGTGCGCTCCTGCGGCGGCTTGTTCTTGGCGGTCACGGCGGCGAGTACGGCGGCGGTGGCCTGCGCCAGGGCGTCATCGCCCGCCAGTCCCGGCGACAGCGCGCGTACGATGGGCTCCGGCAGGGGCTGGCGCCCCATCAGCACCTGCTGTCCCAGCGCCTGCCAGCGCGTGGTGCTGTTGGTGAGCCCGTCCTTCAACCACGCCAGTTGCGCCTCGCCGAGCAGGGTGCGGGTGCTGTCGTTGACCGCGGCGACAGTCGTGGCGGTATCTATGGCCTCGCCATTGACGAACCCGGCGTAATCCACCTGCCGGTCGCGGCCTATATTGCGGGTGTCCAGCATCAACAGGTCGATGAGGTCGCCGTAGCGAAAGCTGCGATAGATGATTTCCAGTTCGCTGGCCGGCGGCCGCACCGGCAACCACTCATACCAGGCCTGGATGGCGGCGGCCCGGCGCTCGCTGAAGGAACCCTCGGTGGTCGGGTCGTGGTTTTCCGCGCCCTCGCGCCAGGTGTCGTTGGCCACCTCGTGGTCATCCCAGATGACGATAAAGGGGTGCGCGGCGTGACAGTCCTGCAGGTCCGGGTCGCCGCGGTACTGGCCATAGCGGGCGCGGTAATCGTCCAGCGCCAGCAACTCCGTCGCGGGTACGGAGGTGCGACCAAGCGCCTGCGCCTGATCGCTGGCGTAGCCGTCGCTGGCGTATTCATAGATGTAGTCACCCAGGTGCAGCACCGCGTCCAGCTCCTGGCCCGCCACCTCCCGGTAGACATGGAAATAGCCGGCAGGATAGTTGGAGCAGGAGACCACCGCGAAACTGGCGCTGGCCAGGGCGCCAACCGGCAGGGTGCGGGTGCGTCCCAACGGCGATGTGTTGTCGCCGCTGGTGAACCGATAATAGTAGGTTGTGCCGGGGTCCAGGCCCTCGGCGTCCACCTTGAGGGTGTAATCCACCGTCGCGTCGGTGACACCGCTGCCGCTGTTGACGACATTGGCAAACCCGGCATCAGTGGCGATTTCCCAGTCCACCAGCACCTTGCCGGCGCGCTCCGGCGTGACCCGGGTCCACAGGATGACCCGGTCTTCGAGGGGATCGCCGGAGGCGACCCCGTGCCCGAAACTGGCCGGCACGCTGTCCACCTGGCTCACCGCGTTGCTGGAGTTGTCGGAACAGCCCACCAGGTTGGCACCCAGCAGCGGCAGCAGTGAGCCCACGGTCATGCCCTTGACGATGGCACGGCGGGTATAGGCAGGTGGTTTCCTCATGATTTGTTCCCCCCAATGAAAAAGATCCAGTGTAGCCGCGTCATATGGCGGACAGATGACATTGAAGACCTGTTCGCCCGGCGCTAGGCAAGCGCTGCGCCTATGGCCCGGGTGAGCTTGTCGACGATCTCATCCACCTGGGCGCGGGTGATAATCAGCGGCGGACAGACTGCGAGTGCACAGCCGGCCACGTTGCGCACGATCAGGCCGTCATCCTGGCACAGCTGGGTCACCCGCTTCGCCATCTCCGTGGCGGGTGCCCGGCTGGCCTTGTCCTCCACCAACTCTACCGCGGCGATCAGGCCGACGCCGCGCACCTCGCCCACCCGCTCGTGATCGCGCAGGGGCGCCAGCCGCTGTTGCAGGTATGCACCCATTTCCGCCGCGTGGGCGTAAAGCCCGTCGCGCTCGTATATCTCCAGGGTTTTCAGCGCCGCGGCACAGGCTACCGGGTGGCCGGAGTAGGTATAGCCGTGGCCGAAGATACCTACCTGCGCACTGGGCTCGCGCATCGCCTCGTACAGATCGCCGCGGATCACGGCGGCGCTGATCGGGTAGTAGGCCGAGGACAGCTGCTTGGCGAAGGTCATCTGGTCCGGCTCGCGGATGTTCACCGTCTCGCAACCGAACAGCTTGCCGGTGCGGCCAAAGCCGGTAATCACCTCGTCGGCCCAGAACAGGATGTCGTACTTGTCCAGGATGGCCTGCACCCTCTCGTAATAGCCCGCCGGCGGCACGATCACCCCGCTGGCGCCGGTGACGGGCTCGGCGATAAAGGCGGCGATGGTGTCCGGGCCTTCGGCCAGGATCAACTGCTCCAGGTTATCAGTGATACGCGCCACGAAGTCGGCCTCGCTCTCGCCCTCCAGGGCGCCGCGATAGTAGTGCGGGTGGTCGGTGCGCAATATTCCCAGGGCCTCCAGCGGGGCGTCGAAGTGGGCCAGGTTGGCGGGCAGGCTGGTCAGTGCGCCCGCTGCCACGGTCACCCCGTGATAGGCCCGCTCGCGGGTGATGATCTTGTGCTTTTCCGGCCTGCCGGTGACGTTGGCGTAGTAGCGCAGCAGCTTGATGTGGGTGTCGTTGGCATCGGAGCCCGAGTTGCCGAAAAACACCCTGGCATCCTTCACCGGTACCATAGACGCCAGCTTATCCGCCAGGTCCATGCCCGGCTGGTGGGTCTTGCCGCCGAACATATGGGTGAACGACAGCCGGCCCAACTGCTCGCTGATGCAATCGATCAGCTCGCGGTTGCCGTAGCCCAGGCCGGTACACCACAGCCCCGCCATGCCTTCCAGGTATTGCTTGCCCTGCCGGTCGTAGACATAGACGCCCTCGCCCCGATCTATGACCAGTTGTTCGGTGGCCATCAGGTTGGTGGTGGGGTAGATAACTGCGGACATGCTCATCTCTCCTGGTTGCTGTGCCCTGCTGGAGAGTCTTGCTCTCTTTGGCCGAGAGTATACATTCATGTTGAATCGTTGTAGCCCGGGTCGTTTAATGAAAAGTCATCGCCACGACCAGCGCAGATCAGGTAAGGAACCGAGACTCGTGAACAGCGTGACCCTGGCCGCTATACAGGCCGCCGCCCTGCGCATCGCCCCCTACGTGCACCGCACGCCGGTGATCTCCAGCCGGCTGATCAACGCCGAGGCCGGCTGCGACATCCAGTTCAAGTGCGAGAACCTGCAAAAAGTCGGCGCCTTCAAGGCCCGGGGTGCCCACAACGCGGTGCTGTGCCTGGATGAGGCGCAACGGGCGCGCGGCGTCGCCACCCACTCCTCCGGCAACCACGCCGCCGCGCTGGCGCTGGCGGCCAGCCATTTCGGGGTGCCCGCCTACATCGTGATGCCGGACAACGCGCCCGCCACCAAGGTGGCCGCGGTGCGCGCCTACGGGGGCGATATTACGTTTTGCGAGTCCACCCAGGCGGCACGGGAGAGCACCCTGGAAGCCCTGTGCGCCCGCACCGGCGCCAGCTTCATTCCGCCCTACGATCACCCCGACGTGATCGCCGGCCAGGGCACCACCGCCCTGGAACTCGCCGAGCAACTGGACCCGGCCCCGGACTGCCTGCTCACCCCGGTGGGCGGTGGCGGCCTGCTGGCCGGCTGTGCCGTCGCCAGTAAGGCGCTGCTGCCGAACACGCAAGTCATCGGCGCCGAGCCAACGGGGGCGGATGACGCCCTGCGCAGTTTCCACAGCGGCCAGTGGCAACCGCAACCCGCGCCCGACACGGTCGCCGACGGCCTGCGCACCGCCCTGGGCCAGCTCAACTTCGCGCTGATCCGCGCCCACGTCGACGATATTCTCAGCGCCGATGACGCCGCCATCATCCATGCCACCCGGCTGGTCTGGACCCGCATGAAGCTGGTGATCGAGCCCTCCGCCGCGGTGGGCCTGGCGGTGGTACTCAGCCACCCCCAGCGCTTTGCCGGCAAGCGCGTGGCCATCGTGTTCAGCGGTGGCAACGTCGACCTGGACAAGCTGCCCTGGTGAGCGCCTTTCGGCAGCAGCGGGGCCGCAGCCTCGCCGCTACCCTGGGCTGGCTGTTGGCCGGCCTGCTCCTGGCCGCCCTGGTGGGAGGCTGGGTGGCATTGCGCCTGTCCCTGCCGCAAACCACCGGCCAGCTTGTCCTGGCCGGACTTGAATCGTCGGTGAGCATCCACTTTGACAACTGGCAACGCCCCTATGTACAGGCCGCCAGCCTGGGCGACGCGCTGCAGGCCCAGGGCTGGTTGCACGCCAGCAACCGCCTGTGGCAGATGGAGCTGTTGCGCTGCGCCGGCCGGGGCCGCATGGCCGAACTGCTCGGCGCCGACCTGCTGCCCACCGACCGGGAACTGTGGCGCGCGGGGGTGCCCCAGCTGGCGGCAAGACTGGAGGCCAATGCCGGCGCCCGGACACTCGCGCTCATCGACCGCTATCTCGCCGGTGTGAATCCGGCCATACAGGCCTACCCGCTGCTGCCGCCGGAATTCCTGTTACTGGGGGCCGGGCGGCCCCACTGGGGGCGCCGCGATGTATTCGCCCTGGGGGCGCTGATGGCCTTCCAGTCGGCCAACAACATGCACAACGAGTTATTGCGCCTGGCCCTGGCGAACCGCCTGGACGCCGAACGCTTCGCCCTGTTCCTGGACCAACCCGGCGCCCGGGGCAACTACCCCTTCGTGCTGCCGGCGCCCCGGGAAGCCCTGACCCGGGCCATGGACCGCCTGGCCCTCACCGACCCGGCCAGCAACCCGCGGCTGCCGAGGCTGGGGTTCGGCAGCAACGGCTGGGTGGTGGCGCCGGGCAGGAGCGCCAGCGGCGCGGCCCTGTATGCCTTTGATTCCCACGATGAGCTGGGCCTGCCGGACCTGTTTTACGAGGTGCACCTGTTTTTCGGGGAGGGCCGGCAGTTGCGCGGCTGGTCAGTGGCGGGGCTGCCGGGGGTGATCAATGGCTTCAACGACAAGATCGCCTGGGGTTTCACCAATACCGGCGACACCCAGGACCTGTTTCTCGAAACCCGTTCGCCCGACGACCCGCTGCTGTTTCGCGACAGCGACCAGTGGTACCGCGCCCGCACCGAGGAGGTCTCCATCCCGGTCAAGGGCGGCGAGCCGGAAACCCTGGTCATCACCCACACCCGCAACGGCCCCCTGGTGAGCGAGCAACCCCCCCTCAGCCTGGCCTGGACCGTGCACTACCTGAAGCGCCCCAGCCTGGACAGCATGCTGGCCTTCAACCTGGCGGGCAACTGGGAAGAGTTCACCGCCGCCCTGGATGCCTTCCCCGCGCCCACCCTGAACGCCACCTATGCCGACGCGCACGGCACCATCGGTTTTCGCACCGCCGGCGCCATACCGCGGCGCGGCGCCGGTGACGGGCTGCTGCCCCAGGACGGCAGCGACCCGGCGGCCCGCTGGCAGGGTATGGTGCCAGCGGCGGAAATGCCCCAAGCGTCTAACCCGGCCAGCGGCTTCCTGGCAGCCGCCAACGCCAGGGTCAATACCGCCGGCAACGGCCCGCTGGTATCCGCCGACAATGCACCCCCCTACCGCATCGCCCGCATCCAGCAGGTGTTGGCGGGCAAGAAGAAAATCAGCCCGGAGGACATGCGGGCGCTGCAGATGGACTGGACCGACGGCCAGGCGCAGCTGCTGCTGCCGACCCTGCTGGCGGAGTTGGACCGCGCGGCCCTGGACCCGGCGGCCAGGGCCGCGCTGCCGCTGCTGCAGCAGTGGATAACAGCGCCCCTGGCCAGTCCCGACAGCGCCGCCGCGCTGCTGTTCCAGCAATGGTACCTGGCCCTGGCGCGGCAGGTATTCGAGGAACCCACCGGCGAGCTGTACCCACGCCTGCTGCGGCGCGCTTACCTGCTCAATAACGCCCTGGACCACCTGTTGCTTCACCAGGACCAATCACCCTGGTGGCGCGGCGACAAGCCGGCGCAACTGAGCGCCGCCCTGAACGAGGCAGTGGCCCTGCTCACCCGACAGCTGGGGTCCCAGCGGAACTGGCGCCTGGACCAACTGTTGCGGGTGGAACTGCGGCACGAGCTGGGCAGGGCGGCAACCGCCCTGGGCTGGTTGTTCAACGAGCCCGACCAGCCCTGGGGCGGCAGCACCGCCACCGTGGGCAGGGCCCGTTACAGCTATGCCAGGCCCTTCGCGGTAACTGCCGGCGCCACCGTGCGCGCCGTCGCGGAGATGAGGCCGGCGCCGCGGGTGAGTTCAGTCCTGCCCGGCGGCCAGTCCGGCCACCCCCTGAGCCCGCACTACACCGACCAGTACCCCGCCTGGCTGGCCGGCCAGCTGGCTCCCATCGCCGCGGAACCCGCGGCGGTCAGGGGCGATCACCTGCAACTGGTTCCCGCGCACTGAGGGCGGCGCGGGTTTAAAAAAAAGGCCGCGATGTTTGCACATCGCGGCCTTTTTCTTGGGGGAACAGGGCCTACTGGACGCTTTCGACCATGTAATCGACCGATGCGACCACTTCCTCGTCGCTGCAATTCATGCAGCCGCCCTTGGCCATCATGCCGGTGCCGGGAACACCATTGATACCGCTGTCGTGCAGGGCGGCGATGCCCTTCTCCAGCCGCGGGGCCCAGTCTTCGGCGTTGCCCAGCCGCGGGGCGCCGGCGGCGCCGGTGCTGTGACAGGCCATGCAAGCGGCGTTGTAGACTTCCTCGCCGGAGCGGGGACCGCTGGCGGCCACCGCTGCGCCGGCGCTGGCACAGGCGCTGTCGCCAACCAGGCAACTCTGGCCAACCGGGGCTATCCGTTCCTCGATTTCCGCGCGCTGCGCGTCCGTCAGGTCCACCGCGGCGGCGGCTGCCGCCAGGCACAGGGCCAATACACTCAAAGCAATTCGGGTCATCTCACTGTCGTCCTCAATTGAACAGGCGCGCATTATAGCCAGTAATGGCCCCTGCGGAAACTCGGCAGCCCGTCGCAACTGGGCAAAATACGGCCAATTGTCGCCTCGCGCTGGCACCGGGGCCCGATAGGACCTACCATTTCGCTTCGATTTTGACCTCCTTTGCCTGCACAGGGACCGCCCAGATGAAACTGTATACCTATGACCCCGCACCCAATCCCCGCCGCCTGGCCCTGTTCATGCAGTACAAGGGCATCGAGCTGGACAGCCAGCAGGTAGACCTGGGCACTGCGGAACAGCTGAACGACGAGTACCGCAGGATCAACCCCCAGTGCACAGTACCCGCCCTGCAACTGGATGACGGCACCCTGCTCACGGAGGTCATCGGCATCTGTACCTACCTCGAGGCCCTGCACCCGGAGCGCCCCCTGCTGGGCGCGACCCCATTGGAAAAGGCGCAGGTGATCAGCTGGGTGCACCGCCTGCTCATGACCATGACCTCCGCGGTCGCCGGGATGCTGCGCAACCGCTCGAAGGCTTTCACAGACCGGGCCCTGCCGGGCCCGCTGAACGTACCCCAGATCCCGGAACTGGTGGAACGCGGCAGGCTGCAGCTGGAGCATGTGCTGCCGCAGCTGGACGCCGAGCTGGCCACCCGCCCCTGGCTGGCCGGGGAGAACTTCACCTTCGCGGATATCGAACTGCTGGTCGCGCTGGACTTCATGGGCTGGGTCAAAGTGCCGGTGCCGGAGGACTGCACCAACCTGCTGGCCTGGTACGGACGCGCCAAAGCGGAGCTGGGCCTTTAGCGGTCCCGCTACCAGCCGGAGCCCCCGGGCGGTCGCCGGCGCCGCTGCCCTGGCGCTGCTGGTCGTTGCCACCCTGTCGTTGGGCGGCTGCGGCGCCGGCGGCCCCCAGGAAGACTACCGGCAGTACCTGACCCGCCTGGCGCGCACGCTGGCGGTGACGCCGGTAGCACCGGGCCACACTACTATCGCTGCCCTGCCCCCCGCGCGGGACCTGCGCCTGGACCTGGCGCCGGGCAACATCGGCGCCCTGGACTTCCTGGCCCTCAGCGGCTGCGCGGTGCAAATCACCATCGGCAAGCGCAACAGCAGCCTGGGGCGCATGGCGCGTCCCTCCCAACGGCTGTTGCTGGACCTGGAATTCCTGCTGCTGGCGCCCGAGTGCATTGCCTACCAGCGCCGGACGGGGGAAGAGGCGCTGGCGGCGACCCTGGAGGAGGCCTGGGAGCTCAAGCGCGAGCAATTGCCCGCACAGATCTTCAACGCCACCCTGGGCAGCAGCGAATACCGCGCCTTCTGGCGGACCCAGGCGCCATCGGCGGATTATCCCGCCGTCACCGGCAGCGCGCTGATCACGACCCTGGAGGAGTTGAACAGCCATGTCAGGCGCTGGCTGCAGGGCGACTTCACAGCGGACAACCAGGGCGTCGAGCTGTTGCTGGGGAAGGTCGCCGGCGGCGACGGCGGCACCCTGCTGCGGGCGCTGGCGGCCCAGGCCAGCGCCCTGGCGGCGGCGGACCAGATTCTGGTGGCGCGCATGGCGGGCGGACCTCTGTGTGGCCCCGGGCGGCGGCCCCCGGCGGCCGACATCCTGGACAACGTGGTGAGGCGGTTTTTCATCGGTGCGATACAGCCCCGGGCGGCGGCCCTCAACCGGCGTTACCACGAGTTGTTGCCGCCCGTCACCGAGCTGGAGCAGATGCTGGACCCGGCCCTGCCAGCCGCCTACCAGGCCTGGCGGGGGCGGCGCGATGCGCAGTTCGCGGCGCTGGCGGAAGCGCCGCGCCGCCATGTGCAAACCCTGCTGGCCATCCAGGAGCCCTGCAACCCCGGCGCCCCGGGCGGCCGGTAGTTGGCGTGATCCCCCCTGGACGGGCTACAATGCCACCACACCACATTGTGGAGAGAAACATGACCTTGACCCTGCCCAAGCCCTTGCGGGTCCTCCTGCCGCTGTTCGGCGCCGCCGCCCTGCTGGCCGCCTGCGCCAGCAGCCCGCCCAAGCCCACGGTGGATTACAAACCGGACTACGACTTCAGCGCGGTCAAGACCCTGGGCTTCTACCATGAATCGGGTGCGGTATCCGGCAACAACCCCATCCCCCTGAGCGATATGGAGCGCGACCGCATCGACCTGGCGCTGCAAAACGCCCTGGAGAAGAAGGGCTTCACCTGGGACGAGGATGGCGACGAAGCGAACCTGCTGGTCAGCTGGCACCTGGTGACCCAGGACAAGACCGACGTGCGCACCTACGAGACTCCCAGCATGGGCGTGGGTTACAGTCGCTACGGCGGCTACAACCGTTACAGCATGTACAACTGCTGGGGCTGCACCCAGACGGAAGTCTCAGTCAGGAACTACACGGAAGGTACTTTCATCGTCGACATGATCGACCCGAAGCTGAAAAAATCCGTGTGGCGCGGCGTTATTCAATCCCGCCTCAAGGGTGAAATGGCGCAGGACCAGGACAAATACAACGCCGCGGCCGACCGGATTCTGGCCAGTTTCCCCCCACCCTGAATCGGTTGCCTCGGCACTGTCCCTGAGGGCGTGTCTTTCATGGGGTCAGACTCCTTGATTGTCACTGCAAGGAGTCTGACCCCATGAAATGGAGGGCGCAGCAACACCGCGCACCCAAGCGCCTGCCCCCGGCTCTCACAGCAGGCGCGCCAGGCCCGCCAAGCTGACCGCCAACAGGCCTGCCCCCAGCACCCTGAAAAACACCCGGGTATCCGCCTGCAGGGTGTATTCGTGAAAGCGCAGACCCAGCAGATGCCCCACCGTCGCACAGGGCAACAGCCACAGCTGGTGGCGCCACTGCAGGTCTACCCCGGTCCACATGAAGGCCGCCAGCTTGAGGGCGACCAGCACGAACCAGAGCACGAACAGGGTGTCGCGCAACTGGTAGTTGGCTACCCGGCCGGCGGCCACCGGCACCACCAGGGGCGCCGCAATCAGGGAGGTGCCGCTGACGTAGCCACCCAGCATCATGAAAAACGCATCCAGCCACCTGTTGTTGCTCCTGAAGGGCTTGTCGAGGAGGTAGCTCAAGCCGTACACCGACACCACCACGAAAATGAAGCTGCTGACGATGGTGGCCGGCAGGGTGATGACCCCGGCCACGCCGATCAACTTGGGGACAATCATCAGCAGCAGGGCGTAGCGCAGAAATCGCCAGTTGACCGTGTCCCGCCCCGCTCCCGGGCCCGAGTGGGCGGATTTCAGGCGCGACTGCAAAACCGTGATGAAGGAGAAGAACAGCAGGTGGATGGCGATGATGGGCAGGAACACCAGCGGCGCGTTGTAGACCATCAGCAGGAACGGCAGGGTCAGCACCGCCCCGCCAAAGCCCAGGCCGGAGCGCACAAAACCACCCCAGACAAACAGCAGGCCGATGACAACCAGTTGCCAGGTTTCCAGACCTTCCATGAATTGTCGCGCCCCGCGCCAGCCTCAGTGGGACGCCAGTTTGCCACACCGCGGGGTCGCTGGAGACCCCCGTCGCGGCCTCAGTCTTCGCCGGGTAGCAGCCGCTTGGGGTGCATGCCGTTCACCATGCCCATAAAGGGCGGGTGAATGGAGTAACCCAGCATGCGGCGGATGTTCTCCGACAGCCGGGCAACGGTCTCCGGCGGCACCGACAGGAAGTAGTTCTCCTGGGTTCGGAGCCAGGGTTCGCAGTATTGCGCCGTGATCGCAAGCCGGTCGGCCCCGCTGCGGTTCTCGCCCCCGCCGTGCCACAGGTTGCCCAGGAACAGGATACAGGAGCCGGCCGGCATGATCGCCTGGACGGTCTCATCCCCCGGCCCCGCGACCCGGTCTTCACCCCACAGGTGGCTGCCCGGTACGGCCACGGTGGCGCCGTTGTCCCCGGTAAAATCGTCGATGGCGAATACCGTCGCGACACTCAGCGCCGGCCGCGGCCGCGGCCAGGGGTAAAAGCCATCGTCCATGTGCAGCGGCTGCGCCGGCGAATCGCTCATGATATTGATCACCTGGGCCTGGGACAGCAGGTAGTTCGGCTGCAACAGGCGGTTCAGGTGGGCCAGCACCAGGGGGTGCTCGATAAAGGGATCCGCTTCGCGCAGCTTGGCCGGCAGGCCGTAAATACGCTGGGTGCGCTCGCCCTCGAAGGAATTGCGCCCCATCTTGTCCAGCCAGGGCCGGGCGGCGACCCGCAGGGCGTCCAGGGTCTCCCGCGGCACCAGGTCTTCGAGGATGATGTAGCCGTCGCGCATCAGCGCCGCGTGCTGCTCATCCAGCATGTCCTGGTCCACCGCCGCGGCCTCTTCAGAATACGTAAAGCCGTAGGTGCGGGCCAGGTCTGTCCCCAGGTAGGCCTGGGCGTCGTCTACCTGGGTAAAACGCGGGTCGTCCCGCCCGCTGCCGTGTTTGCTCATGATGCGTCCTCCAGTCCAAGGCCCCGGCGCTGGAATTGCCAGATATCGCGGGCGAGCTTGGCGGCGTTGATCTGCCGCTTGCGCGGCAACAGGCGGGCGACGGCGGCGCGGGCGGCGCCCAGCACCATCGCCGCCAGTAACTCCGGATCTTGCGGGGAGCCCACTACCTGGCGCTGCTGCCCATCGGCGATATTGCGCGCCCCAACTGATACCAGCCTGTCCCAGCGCTCCGCCTCCACCGCTGCCACGCCGGGGGCATGCGCCAGGCGGCTGAGTACCACGACACCCAGAGGGTCGCTGAGCAGAAAGTCGATATACAGGCGCACCCGCTCCCGCTCGCGCGCCTCCCAGTCAGTCGCCTCGTCGAGGCGCGCCATCAGCGACGCCGCCTCGACGCGGTCGTAAAAGTCATTGACCACCGCCACCAGCAGGCCCTCCTTGGAGCCGAAGTGGTGGTAGGCGAGACCCGCTGACACCCCGGCGGCTTTCGCCACCCAGGCCATTTCCAGTGCGCCCTCGCCCTCCGCCAGCAGCTGGCCGGCGCAGGCCAGGATGCGCTGGCGCGTGGCGACCGGGTCGCGCTTGTTGGTAGTTGCCGGCATGGGTGCTCCCTTGTGGGTTCACATCAAAGTAGACCGCAATTGAATTGAGGTCAATTCAAATTGCAAAACGACATACTGCTCCGGATTGAAGATGGACGCGGGGCGACAGAATCAGTACTATTTGCCACCCTCGGCAAGCCAGCCCGCAAGATTGCGCTTGCAGCGCGTCATCCCTCTCCGGGAGACCTGGAAAGCCGAGCCGTGGAGTGGCACGCTAAACCACAACTTACCGCCCGTAGCTCAGCTGGATAGAGCGCTGCCCTCCGGAGGCAGAGGTCAGAGGTTCGAATCCTCTCGGGCGGGCCATTTGAGTCCGGGTGTACACCGGAGACATGGTTTACATCTTATACCGGGGCGCCGGCCGCCGGACACATAGTTTACAGTTCCGGTAAAAAAGGATTGGTGGTCGGCTCCACCCGGGCCTCCTCCTCATCGAAATAGTCTAGATCATAACCCAGGAAACTGGGATACGGCCTACCGGACAGCCAGATATTGTCGTCGACTTCGCGTATTCCCACCACCTGACCGGCAAACACTGCGCAGAAGCTGATTTCGCGGCTTCCGACACAGATCCGCCCGCACCGGGTGACCGTGATCATTCCCTTGAGTTGGGCGACCTGCTTGCCGCATGATTGCACCCTGCTGCAACTCCCTGGACAACCGATGAAAGCCATCTCGCTCGCGGCGCTGCTCCTTTTGCTGCTCGGCGCCTGCCAGAGCACACCCGATACCGCCACCCTGGGCGCCGCGCCGGTGGCGGAGCCACGCCCCTCGGCGCGCAGTTATCACGGGAAGATGCTGCACGACGATTACCTGTGGCTGAAAGACAGCTCCTACCCGGTGGTCGACGACGCGGATATCCTCGCCTATATCGAGCTAGAGAACCAGTGGTACGCCCAGCAGATGGCGCCGCGGCAGGCCCTGGTGGACACCCTGTTCACCGAGATGAAAGGGCGCATGGAGGACGATGTCGCCGAGGTACCCTGGCGCGAGGGCGACTACGACTACCGCTGGCGTTTTGCGCCCGGCTCGGAGTACCGCCTGTGGGAGCGGCGGCCGGTGGCCGGCGGCGACTACGCGGTCATCCTCGACGAGGCGACCGAGGCGCAGGGGCTGGAGTTCTTCACCCGCGGCACCTTCGCGGTCAGCCCCGGCGGGCGCTACCTGGCCTGGAGCGCGGACATCAACGGCTCCGAGCGCTATCGCCTGGTGTTCGACGACCTGGAAACCGGCCAGCGCTTCGACGACGGGATAGACAACGCCGCCAGCGGTGATTTCGCCTGGGCCGCGGATAGCCAGACCGTATACTATGGTGAGCTGGAACCCGACGGCTGGTACACCCAACGCGTCAAGTCGCACCGCATCGGCACCCCCGCCGACGAAGACCGGCAGGTATTCTACAACCCCGATCGCAGTTTCTTTCTCACCCTGCGTGAAAGCACATCGAGGGAGTACGCGCTGATCGAGCTGGACAACCGCACCACCTCGGAAGTGCACTACTTCCCCACGGACGCCGCGGTGGCCAGCCCACAGCTGTTCACGCCGCGCCGTCACGATCACTACTACTCAGTGGACCACGGTAACGGCCGTTTCTATGTGCTCACCAACGACCAGCACATCAACTTCCGGATCGCCACAACCGGCGAATCCGTCACCGACGAGCGCCATTGGCAGACCCTGCTGCCGCCGTCGGACGAGGTCTACTACAAGGAGTTCGCCATCTTCGAAAACTTCCTCGCCGTACAGGAGGTTTCCGACGGGCTAAACCGGGTTCGCATCCGCGAGCATTCCGGAGAGGAGCACCATGTCGCGCTCCCCGAACCCGTGTATGCCGCCAGCCTGGAACGCAATCCCGAGATCCGCGCCGATACCGTGCGTATCGGCTACGAATCGATGATCACCCCGTATTCGGTCTACGATTACGCCCCTGACAGTCGCACGCTGACCTTGCGCCGCCAGCAGCACATTCCCAGCGGCTATGACAAGTCGGCGTACGCGACCACCCGCCTGTGGGCGCCGGCCCGCGACGGCGCCCTGGTGCCGGTGTCGGTGGTGCATCGCCAGGATGTCGACCTGGATGGCAGTGCGCCGCTGGTGATCGAAGGCTATGGCGCCTACGGGTACGGTACGGAGCCCTACTTCTCCACGGCCCGGCTCAGCTTGCTGGAGCGCGGTGTCGTGTACGCGCTGGTGCACGTGCGGGGTGGGGATGAGATGGGTCGCCAGTGGTACCTGGACGGCAAGCTGGACCAGCGCACGAATACTTTCAATGACTTCGTCGACGGCACGCGCTTTCTCGCGGCGCGGGGTTACGGCCGGGAAGGCAACATCGCCATCATCGGCGGCAGCGCCGGTGGCGAACTGGTCGGCGCAGCGGTCATCCAGGCCCCTGAGCTGTACCGCGCCGCCGTGTTGCAGGTACCCTTCGTGGACGTGTTAAACACCATGCTGGATGCATCCCTGCCGCTGACCCCACCGGAGTGGGAAGAGTGGGGCAATCCTGTCGAGTCCGCCGCGGCCTTCGACCTGATCCGCTCCTACAGTCCCTACGACAATATCGCGGCGCGGGACTACCCGGCCATGCTGGTTACCGGGGGGCTCAATGACCCGCGGGTCACCTACTGGGAACCGGTCAAGTGGACCGCGAAAATGCGTGCCATGAAAACCGACAACAACGAACTGATCATGAACATCAACATGGGCGCCGGCCACCAGGGCAAGTCGGGACGCTACGCATCGCTATATGAAAAGGCACAGCAGTACGCCTTCATTCTCACCCAGTTGGAGAATGCACAGGACGGTTCACTGCAATGAGCGGCTTACGCGGCTGCTTTGCTGCCCTGCCGTTGTTGCTGTTGCTGGGCGGCACCTGCCTGTTCGCGCTAGCCACGCCGACACTGGCTACTCAGCCTTACCTGATCGGTCGTGGTATCAGCGATATCACCGGGCCACTGGTCGGTGTACCCCTGTGGGGGTTCGGGCGCCCTGACCAGATCGGCGAGGGACTGCATATCCGCCTGCGTTCACGCGCCTTTGTCATCGCCCAGGCCGATGATCCAAACCAGCGGCTGGTGTTTGCCAGTGTCGACCTGGGCAGCATCGATCACCATATGACCCTGGAAGTGCTGGAACGACTCCAGCAGCGCTTCGGACAGCAGTACACGCTGGCCAATATCATGATCAGCGCCACCCACACCCACTCGGGACCGGGAGGCTACTGGCAGTCGAGAACCGCGACCGGCCTGGATGGCGGCCTCTACCCGGATCACTTTGACGCCATCGCCACGGGTATTACCGACTCCATTGTGAAGGCCCACCAGGACCTCCAGCCCGGCGAGATCCTGGTCAACAGCGGCCGCGTCGCCAATGCGGGCGCCAACCGCTCACTGGTCGCGTACCTGGAAAACCCGGAGCAGGAGCGGGCCCGCTATCGCGACAATACCAACACCCGAATGACCCTGCTGAAATTCGTCGATGACTCCGGTGAGATTGGCATGCTCAACTGGTACGCACTGCACCCCACCGCGATGAACTTCTACAACCATCTGGTCTCCGGCGATCACAAGGGTTTTGCCTCATTGCAGGTGGAGCATGAGCGCGGCACCCGCTACGACTCCGCGGATGACTTTGTTGCAGCCTTCGCCCAAGCCGACCCCGGCGACGTCACCCCCAATACCAACCTCGACAATACCGGCCCCGGTGAAACCGATGTGGCAACCACCCGCATCATGGGGCAACGCCAGGTGGACGTGGCGCTGGAGCTGTTCGCCAGTGCGCAGGAGAGATTGGCCGGCCCCATCGAGACCCGGCAGATTTATATCGACCTGAGCAATTACGCCGTCGAGGATCGCTTTACCGGTAGCGGCCTGCAACACACCTGCCCCTCCGCCTACGGCTACTCGTTCGCCGGTGGCTCGACCGAAGACGGCGGCGGGCATTTCCTGTTCCGGGAGGGGATGACCGAACAACAACTGTGGCGGGACTGGCTGATTCGCCTGGTCACGGGCGCGCCCAAATGGACACAGGCGGTAAAAACCTGCCAGGAGCCGAAGCCGATCCTGTTTGAAACCGGCAGCGGCGATCCGCCCCTGCAGTCGCAAATCCACTCCATCACCCTGGCCCGTATCGGGCAGCTGGTAATCCTGGCGGTGCCGGTAGAAGTGACCACGATGGCGGGCAGGCGACTGCGTGACACGGTCATGACCGAACTGGGCGACTGGGCGCAGTATATTGTCCTGGCGGGCTACACCAATGGCTACAGCGGCTATGTCACCACGCCGGAAGAATACATGCTGCAGCAGTACGAAGCGGGCCACACCCTGCACGGGCGCTGGACGCTACCCGCCTACCAGCAGCTTGCCAGCCAGGTCGCCAGCGCCCTGCAATCAGGCGCGCCGCTGGTCGCTGATATCAGCTACGACGACTGGCGCGGCAAGTCAGCAGGCAGGCCCCTGCCGGCGGGAGACTCAGACAGACCGACCATAGAGCCCCGTGCCGGAGAGGTCATGGTGGCTCCCAGGGACCGCTATCAACCGGGCCAGTCAGTGGTCGTGGAGTTCCGGTCGGCCAACCCCACCGCTCACTTCCCCGAGCTGGTAAAGCACCTGATCGTTGAGCGGGAAACCGCAACGGGATGGCAGGTGATCGCCGATGACGGCGACTGGGCTACCCGGGTGCGCTGGCGCGAGGACCGCGGGGTGACAGTCGCGCGCCTGAGCTGGGATATCCCCGCCGCTACCGGCCCGGGCAGCTACCGGCTGACGCACCGCGGCATCGACCCCTCTGGCAGGCGGTTCAGCGGCAGCTCCAGGGCCTTCGAGGTCGGCGCGCTCTAGCCGGGCTTTTTTTGCCACCATGCATTCCTCGGCGTCGTCCCTGGCGCCATCCGGCCGACCGCTACTCTCCGGCGAGCACCTCACACTTGAACAAGCCGCCGCCCTCCTGCGCCAGCGCTGGCGCGAGCCTTGGCAGCAGGCCCGCCATTTTTTCAAACAGCTTCCAGGGGGGATTGACCACCAACATGCCCGCCGCCGTCATACCCCTGGCGGCCGAATCCGGGGCAACACCCAACTCGAAGCGCTGCACGTTGCGGATACCGCTGGCGGCGATACGGGTTTCCAGCTCGTCAATCCTGCGCCGCTCCACAACCGGGTACCAGAGGGCGTAGATGCCGTGACTGAATTTCCGGTAGGCAGCCAGCAGGCGATCCACCACCAGGTCGTAATCGGACTTGACCTCGTAGGAAGGGTCTATCAGTACCAGGCCACGGCGACTGGTCGGCGGCAGCAATGCCTTCAGGCCCTCGAAGCCGTCCTGACACTGGACTCTTATCCGCCGGTTAGCGGACAGGTTGGCGCGCAGCAACTCGTAGTCCTGGGGGTGCAGCTCAAACAGCCAGGCCCGGTCCTGGGGGCGCAGGAAATACCCGGCGATCGCCGGTGAGCCGGGGTAGAAGGCCAGTTCGTCCGCGGGGTTGAAGGCCTGGATCACCTCGAAGTAGCGGGCTATCTCGGGGTAGTCCTGCGGCCGCAGCCTGCCTATGCCACCAGTATATTCCCGCAGTTTCAGCGCAGCGGCCGAGCGCAGGTCGTAAAGACCGGCACCGGAATGCGTGTCGATGTACTCGAATGGCGCTGCTTTTCGGACCAGGTGCTCCAGTATCTCGACCAGCACGACGTGCTTGATAAGGTCGGCGAAATTGCCGGCGTGAAAGGCATGTCTATAACTTAACAAGTGATGGGCTCACTGCTTTCCCGGCCGGGCGCAATGCCGGTAAACCCGGGCCGGCTCACTTGATATAGGAACAGCAATAGTCGGTGAGGCTTTGCACTTTCAGGTTGAATTTCGAGTTCGCCGGCACCTCGAACTGTTCGCCGCCAGTAATCGTTTTCCAGCTCTCGTCCCCGGCCACGCGCACCTCCAGCTGGCCCGAGAGAATTTCCATGATCTCCTTGTCCGCCGTGCCGAATTCGTACTCTCCCGGGAACATGATGCCGAGGGTCTTTTTGCTGCCATCGGCAAAAATCAGCGTGCGGCTGATGACCTTGCCGTCAAAGTAGATATTGGCTTCCTTGACGGCTGTTACGTTTCTGAATTCCGACATGCAGTGTGTCCTCGAGTGCAATTGCCTGCCAGCGGCAGCGGGCGCGGTAGCGCGCCGGCGGGCAGTGTACTACGACAGGATGCATTGCAAACAGATCCGCCCGGCGATGGCGCGCCTACCCGCAGCGGGCTTCACGCCTGGCGCTCACCCAGCAGCACCAGCATCAGCGCCGCCACCGCCGAGCCCAGCGCCATCACGAAGGCCACCGTGGCCAGCCCCTGCCCGCTTTCAAACAGGAAGCCGGCGATAATGGGGCCCAGCACCGCGCCGCCCCGGCCGACCCCGATCACGAAGCCGGTGCCCCCGGCCCGCACCCTGGTGGGAAAGGCCTGGGCGAAAATCGCGTACAGTCCCACCACGGCGGAGTTGGTGAAAAAACCGGCGCAGGCCGCCACCAGGGCCAGCTCGCCGATATCGGCCTGGCCGCGGCCGAAGATATTGATCATGACCACCGAACCCAGCATCGCCGCGATCACCAGCACGCGCACATTGAAGCGCTGGGTGAGCCCGCTCAGGACGATGGAGCCGGCCAGACCGCCCACGTTGGCCCACACCAGCACACTGCCGGCGTAGGCCGCGGTGAAGCCCATGTCGACCACGATCTTCGGAATCCATTTGAGTATGAAGTAAAAGGTCATGATGTGGGCGAGATAGGCCAGGGTCAGCAACAGCGTCACCCGCAGCAGGCCCGGGGAAAACAACTCACCCCAGCCGGCCCGCGTGGGCCCGGCACCGGGCCGGGACAGGGCGGTGATCTGTTCGTGCCCCATGCGCCCCAGGGTGGCGTTCACCCGCTGCAGCGCCCGCGGTGGCTGGCGGTGCAACAGAAAGGATACGGATTCGGGCAACAGGAACCAGGCGACGGGAATCAGCAGCGCGGTGACCAGGGCCCCGAACTCGAACACCGCGCGCCAGTCAAAGCGCGCCAGCAGCACCGAGGCGATCGCGCCACCCACGATCACTCCCAGGGGGTAACCCGCCGCCATCAGCGAGACACAGGCGCTGCGCCGGCGGGCATTGGCATACTCCGCGGCCACGGCGTTGACCGAGGCCAGCATGCCGCCTATGCCCAGGCCGGTGGCAAACCGGATCAGGGACAGGGACAGGATACTGTCGGCCAGCGCCGCCAGCAGCATGCCCGCCGACATGACCACCAGGCAGGCAAGGATGGTCGGGCGGCGGCCGTGGCGATCGGCCAGCCCGCCAATAGCTACCGAGCCCAGCGCCATGCCAGCCAGCTCCATGGACAGCACTATGCCCAGGGTTGCGCGACTGATGCCCCATTCCTCGGAGATCCCCGGGGCCGCGAAGCTGATCGCGAGCACGTCGAAGCCGTCCAGGGCGAGCAAAACAATACACAGGGCGATGACGATGTACTGCAGTCGTCCCATGGGAGAGTTGTCGATGATTGCCTGGGGATCTTGGTTCATTATTGTTCCAGGTGACGAGGCGCCAGTGTAGTACGCCGGCAAGCCCGGGCCAAATAACCCCACGGGGGAATGGGTGAGGCCTGGCGCAGATGCTAAGGTCGTCCCTCATAATAAACTCGACCGGCCCGCACCGGCCAGATCAAGGGAGGACAGTTGCCTTGGAAGTTTCCATCATAGGCGGTGGCATCGGTGGCCTGACAACCGCACTCGCGCTGCACCAGGCGAGCATTCCCTGCAGGATATACGAGAGCGTTCCCGAGCTGCGCGAACTGGGCGTGGGAATCAACCTGCTGCCGCACGCCGTGCGCGAACTGGACGCCCTCGGCCTGCTGCCCGAACTGCGCAAGGTAGCCGTGGAAACGGCGGAACTTTGCTACTTCAACAAGCTGGGCCAGTTGATCTGGCGGGAGCCACGCGGCCTCGAGGCCGGTTACCGCTGGCCGCAATTCTCCGTGCACCGGGGCCAGTTGCAGGGGCTGTTACAACGCGCGGTAGTGGAGCGCCTGGGAGCGGATGCCCTGCGCCTGGGCCACCACCTGCAGGGCTACGACACCGCCGCAGACGGCTCCTTGACGCTGAACTTTATCGACCGCAAAAGCGGATCCACCCTGCCGCCGCGCCAGGCCGACTGCGTGATCGCCGCCGACGGCATCCACTCCCGGGTGCGCGCCATGCATTACCCAGACGAGGGCATGCCGGTCTGGAACGGCGCCATCCTGTGGCGCGGGGTTACCGAGTCGGAGCCCTTCCTGACCGGTCGCTCCATGTTCATGGCGGGACACCAGGACCAGAAATTCGTGTGCTACCCGATCAGCGCCGAGCACTACCGCAGGGGCAGGTCCTACACCAACTGGATCGCCGAGCTGCGTTACGAGCCAAAAGCGCTGGCTTCCAGGGAGGACTGGAACCGACCCGGCGTACTGGCGGACTTCCTGCCGCAATTCGAATCCTGGCAATTCGACTGGCTGGACATCCCCCACATGATTCGCAACGCCTCCGCGATCTACGAGTTTCCGATGGTCGACCGCGACCCGGTGGATTCCTGGGTGTTCGGCCGGGTGGCGCTGCTGGGCGACGCCGCCCACCCGATGTACCCCATCGGTTCCAACGGCGCCTCCCAGGGCATTCTGGATGCCGCCTGCATCACCCGCATGCTGCTCGAACACGCCAGCCCCGAGGCGGCCTTTGCCGCCTATGATGCCGAGCGCCGCCCCAAGGCCTCGGCCATAGTAATGGCCAACCGCCAGAACGGCCCGGAGCAAGTGATGCAAATGGCCGAGGAGCGCGCCCCGGATGGCTTCGAGGACATCGCGGATGTCATCGAGTACGCTGAACTCGAGGCGATCGCCCGGCGCTACAAGCAGATCGCCGGATTCGACAAAAGCGCCCTCAACCAGTTATGAGCGCCTACGTCATTTTCAACTACCTGCAGGTCCACGACGAAGCCAGGATTCTCGAGTACCGCAAGCAGGCGCACCCCACCGTGGCCGAGTACGGCGGGCGGGTCAGGGTTCGCCCCGGCGAGTTACATACGCTGGAGGGACCGGTGTCGCAATACCTGATCATCACGGAGTTCGATGACCTGCAGGCGGCCCAGGCCTGGTATGACTCACCCGAGTACCAGCTGGCCAGGAAGATTCGTGAAGCCGCCGCCGATGTCCAGGTGATGATCGTACCGGGGGTGTGAGCCCGCCGGGCCGGCAGCCCCGGTCTTGACACCCCGCAAGCAGTCACCCACCATGCCACGCCAGTTTTACAAATCCAGGGCAGGAGGAGACCACTTATGCCACGCATGAATCTTAAGGGAAGCTCGTCAATCGTCACCGGGGGTGCCTCGGGCATTGGCGCGGCCTGTGCACGCCAGCTGGCGGAGGCCGGCTCCAAAGTCGTGATCGCCGATCTCAACGAGGAGAAGGGCAAGGAGATCGCCGCGGAGATCGGCGGTGTTTTCGTCAAGTGCGACGTCACCAAACCCGAGGACGCCGACGCGGCCGTGGCCGCGGCCTGTGCGCTGGGCCCCCTGCGCGCCTGCGTCAACTCGGCGGGCCTGGGCGCTCCCGGGCGCACCATCGATCGCAACAACGTGCCGCTGGACCTGGACAAGTTCAGCTTCGTGATCAAGGTCAACCTGATCGGCACCTTCAATGTGCTCAGCCGCGCCGCGGCGGCCATGGCGCAAACCGAGCCCATGGACGCGGACGGCAGCCGCGGCGCCATCGTCAACATGGCCTCAGCGGCGGCCTTTGACGGCCAGATCGGCCAGGCCTCCTACTCCGCTTCCAAGGGCGGCATTGTCGGCATGACGCTGCCCGTGGCCCGCGACCTGAGCGCCGTCGGCATACGGGTAAACACCATTGCTCCCGGGCTGATCGACACGCCTATCTACGGTGAGGGTGAGCACGCCGAAGCCTTCAAGGCGCACCTGGGCCAGTCCGTACTGTTTCCCAAGCGCCTGGGCAGCGGCGAGGAACTGGCGTTCGCGGTCATGGAGTGTATAACCAACCCCTACCTGAACGCGGAAGTCATCCGCCTGGACGGCGGCATTCGCATGCCGCCCAAATAAGGAGCCCCGCAGCCTGCACTGGCAGCCATCAGTGCCAGTGCAGCAACAGCTCCCGCTCCTCCGCGGAGCGCCGCGCCAACTCTTCCGCGAGTTCCGCAAAGCGCTCCTCCACCTTCTCGCGGCGCATCTTCAGGGTCGGCGTGAGCACCTCGTTCTCGATGCTCCAGGGTTCCCGGGTGAGGATCACGGCACCTATGCGGGCGTGCTTCTCGATCTCCTCGTTGATCTCGCGAATTGTGGCCAGCACGGAAGCCTCGACCTCATCCGCGGCGGCCCCGCGCGCCTCCTCGGTGAGCACCACCACCATGACGGTTTTGGAAAAGCCTCGCCCCAGCAGGCACTGCTGTTCAGCGTGGGGATTTTTCGCGAACGCGCCCTCTATGGGCGGCGGCGCCACAAACTTTCCCTGTATGGTTTTAAAGTAGTCCTTGACCCGCCCGGTGATGTAGATGAAGCCATCCTCGTCCACGCGCACCTTGTCACCCGTGTGCAGCCAGCCGTCACGGATCAACTCGGCGGTCTTGTCCTCCTGCTTGTAGTAGCCCGGCGTGCAGCCATCGGCCCTGATCGCGAGCTCACCCTCCTCGGTGATCTTGTACTCCACTTCGCCTATAGGCTTGCCGATGGAGCCCACGCGCCGCTGCTCGTGGCTGGAGAGAATCAGGCCCATGGCCTCGGTCTGCCCGAAACCCTCCATCAGGGTCAGGCCCAGGTCCTCCCACCAGTGAATCAGGGCCGGCGGGGTCGGGGCGGCCGCGGTGAGGCAGTACTCCACCTCGTTCAGCCCCAGCCCCTCCAGCACAAGCTTGCCTATCCCCTCCTTGTCCTGCGCCTGTGCGGCGGCCAGGGCGTCCTTGCCGCCAAACTTGCCAATGACGGCCTGCTGCAGTTGTTCCCAGATACGGGGCGGCCCAAAAAAGACGTGCGGGCGGGTGCGCTGCAGGTCGCGCGGCAGGGTATCCAGCGATTCGTTGAAGTAAATCTCGCCGCCCAGCACGATGGACGAGAACTCGACTATCTGCCGCTCCGCGATATGCGACAGGGGCAGGTAGGAAAAGTAGCGCGGGTTTTTCGATATGCCGAAAGTATTGGTGAAGCGCCGGATGGGAATGAGGTTGCTGTCGTGCGTCTGGATCACGCCCTTGGGCATACCAGTGGTGCCCGAGGTGAACACCAGCGAGATCATGTCATCAGGCTGGCACTGGTAGGCAGGGGCCTGGCCGGCATACTGCGCCAACAGGTCCTCCCATTTCTCATGCGGGTAATCCAGATCCACCCCGGGCAGGGTCACCACGAGGATGTCCCTGGGGAGCACCGGGACCAGTTGCTCCCAGTTGCTGGTCTCGCCGACAAATATCACCCGGGCCTCGGTAAGCTGGAAAATATACTCCGCTGTGGCGGCCGGCAGGGTGGTGAACATGCTCACGGTCACATTTCCGGAGGCGATGATCGCCAGGTCGGCCAGCACCCAGTGGGCGCGGTTGCGGGACAACACTACCATTTTTTCACCCTGCCCGAAGCGCTGCTCCAGCATGGCGCCGATGGCGGAAATCTGCTCATGGGCCTGGCGCCAGCTGTAATCCTCGGAGCCGTGCTCGTGCAGGTCGCGCAGCCAGGTTGTGTCCGGGTTTTGTTCAGCCCAGAGGGCAATCAGGTCTGGCAGGGTATCGGTGCTCATATTTTTTTGTATCCTTGGGTTAGGGCTGACAAGTGGCGAATTATTGCAATTATGCAGGCGCCGGGAGATAGCGTGGCCTACCGCCAATTTAAGCAGCATTTGCCGAAGGTGCAACAGTGTCGGCGCTTTGCCGGCACAAAACCCAACAGTGAACCGTTTTGGCTAAACCCACGTATTCCCAAGGGAATATCCCCCACTCAACAGAGCGGCTGCAACGATCACTGACATGAGGGCCTGGTTCGATGCGCAAAGCAATAGCAACCCTGTTACTGGCGATGTGCAGTGGTGCGCTCATGGCCGCTGACATCGAGGAGCCCGGCTTCGACCTGCTGGACCAGTTCGGCGCTGTCGAAATACGGCACTATGAGCCAACCATCCAGGCCCAGACCACCCTGGACAGCGATGCTGCCACCACGTCCGGCTTTCGCCGCCTGGCCGGCTATATCTTTGGCGGCAACGACCAGGGCATGGAGATCGCGATGACGGCACCGGTGCAGGAAACCCTGGATGCCCCGCGCCCGATCATGGCGTTCACGATGCCCAGCGCTTACTCGATGGAGGATTTGCCCAGGCCCAACGCAGCGGATGTAACTCTCAGGGAAATACCCGGGAAGACCGTAGCAGTCATCCGCTTCTCGGGCTGGGCGACCTCCTCCCGTGTCGAACACAAGACTGCACAACTGCTGGCCGAACTGGAACGGCGGGATATAGAGGTAGTCGGTGGGCTGTCCCTGAACCAGTACAACCCCCCCTGGACACTGCCCTTCCTGCGACGCAACGAAGTGATGGTGGAAATCCGTGACCCGGCGTCTTCCGACCGGGACACCGGCGGTGACATTGCGAGCACCCCAGTGCCGATGGCCTGAAAAGCTGGCATCATGCTAGTTGCCGCCTGAACCGAGGACTTCTCCATGGCCAGCCCATCACCCTCCCTTTCATGGGGCCACATCAATATCAATGTTCGCAACCTGGATGCTTCCATCGCGTTTTACCAGAAACTGGGGTTCAGTCTGCTGCTGCCCGGGGTTCCCTACCTGGGCCTGCAGGCCTCTGCCGTTTCGGGCCCGGTGCCGGAGAGCGCGGCCGTCGCCCTGGACATCCCCGCGACGACCAGGGGCCGCGCCTGCATCATGCAGCTGGACGACGGCTTTCCGAAACTGGACCTGACGGAATGGTCGGATATGGAGCAGCGCAGCCCGCTGGGCAATGCCGACCTGGGCCTGGTGCGCTTCTGCATGGGCTCGCAAAGCCTCGCGCAGGACTATGCCACGCTACTTGAGCAGGGGGTGGCGTTCCTGTCAGCACCGCAAGCAACCCTGGACGGAAAAGCCGACATCGCCGTCTGCGTGGACCCCGATGGCACTCTTATCGAGCTGATCGAACTACACCTGGACAAGTGGTAGTGCGGGGCCCTGGGCCCTACACCACGCCGAAGGCGAGCATGGCGTCGGCCACCTTCTTGAAACCCGCGATGTTGGCGCCGCGCACGTAATCGATGCGATCACTGCCGGCGAACCCCATACGTCGACGCATCGCGCGTGGATATCTTTCATGAAGTCGACCAGCAGCGCCTGCAGATCTTGCTCCTTCAACGCCCGGCGCGCCGAATTCTGGCTCATTTCGAGACCCGACACCGCGACGCCGCCCGCATTGGCCGCCTTGCCGGGTGCAAAGAGGATCCGCGTCCTTCCAGCACATGCTCGCCCTCCAGATCGGTGGGCATGTTGGCGCCCTCGCCAGGCGATACCAGCCCGTTCCGACCAGCCGCCTGCGCATCGTCGGCAGCAGTTCGTTCTGGGTGGCGCAGGGCAGCGCGAGATCGCACGGCACCCCCCAGGGTGCTTGCCCTCGTGAAATTCGGCGCTCCCGAACTCGCTGACATACTCGGAGATACGGCCCCGCCGCCGCGCTCTTGAGCTCTTTGACCCAGGCAATCTGCGTCCAGTGAAGCCCCTCGGGATCATGTATGAAGCCCCCCGAATCGGACAGGGTGACCACTTTCGCGCCCAGCTCCACGAGCTTTTCCGCGGCGTGTATGGCGACGTTGCCGGCGCCGGATATCACCGCGGTCCGGCCCTCCACGGATTCTCCATGGCGCTCCAGCATGTTCTGCAGGAAGTAGCAATACGTACTCGTCGAAATGCGCGCCGACAT
>CAVPIH010000015.1:0-90786 GCA_963704965.1 uncultured Gammaproteobacteria bacterium | reverse complement strand
GCTCCAGGAGATCTCCTCTGCCCTCGAACATGAGAAGGTCGAGGTACGGGTGACGGGTGCTTTCTCGACCGGTGCCCAGCTCTGGAGTCCGACGGGGTTGTCGGTCACCGAAGTGTCCGGAGCTTTGGTTCAGGGCTCCCCCACGAACTGGGAGGAGGTAACATCCCGCCTCACCAAAAGCCCGCCGGGGAATCCCGTGTTTGTCGACTGCACGGCGAGCAGGGAGGTTTCGAACCAATACGTGCGTATTCTTAATGCCGGGATACCCGTCGTCACCCCGAACAAGCTGGCCTGGAGCGGGAGGTCTCTCCGAGTACAATTCCATTCGGGCTGCCGCGAAAGCGGGTGAGCTGCCCTTCCGCTACGAAACGACGGTGGGTGCCGCCCTTCCCATTCTGAAGACCGTGCGGGGGCTCCGGCAAAGCGGCGACCGGATCAGGAGCATCACGGCGGTCCTTTCCGGGACCCTCTCCTTCGTATTCAGGAGGCTCTCCCAGGGAGCCCCCTTCTCCCGCGCTGTCCGGGAAGCCCGGGACCAGGGGTTCACCGAGCCCCATCCCCGGGAGGACCTCAGCGGCGCCGACGTGGCAAGGAAGCTCCTCATCCTCCTCAGGGAGGCGGGTTTCGACATGGAACCCGATGCCATCCCCGTAGAGTCTCTGGTACCTGGAGAGCTGGCCCAGGTGGAGAACCCCGAGGACTTCTTGGTCGGCCTGGAAGATTTCGATGGAATATGGGCGGAGAGAATCCAAAAGGCCGAAGGGCGGTGCTTGGCCTACACCGCCCGGTTCGAAGGGGGAGTCGCCCGGGTAGGGGTGACGGCGCTGCCGGAGAGCCACCCCTTGTCAGGCCTTCGGCCCACAGAAAACCGAGTCGTCCTGTTCTCCGACCGGTATCCCGATGTGCCCCTGACCATCGCTGGACCGGGAGCCGGAAGGGAGGTCACCGCATCGGGGGTCGTGGCCGACCTGTTGTCCGCAATCCGGGAGCGGTACGGGCCCAGGAGGGTGGCATGAACAAGCCCCTGAGGGTGGGAGTTTTGGGAGCCACCGGCTCGGTGGGGCAGAAATTCGTGAGCCTCCTCTCGGGCCATCCCTGGTTCCGAGTCACGTATCTGGCCGGATCACCCGGGTCCCAGGGAATACCGTATGGTGAAAGGGTGCGGTGGCTGGAGACCACCCCCCTTCCCCGTTGGGCGGGAGGTTTGGTGATGGAGGCGCCTTCCCCGGAGCTACCGTGTGATCTGGTCTTCTCTGCGCTGTCGTCCACGGTGGCGAGTGAGATCGAATCCACCTTCGTTGCAGCCGGTGTGCCGGTGATTTCCAATGCCAGTAGCCATCGAATGGAGCCGGGGGTGCCACTCCTGGTCCCGGAGGTGAACCCGGATCACGTCGAGGTTCTGCGGGGACGACCGCCGGGAGAAGGGTTCATGGTGGCAAACCCCAACTGTTCCACATCAGGGCTGGTCCTGGCGCTGAAGCCCCTGGTGGATGCCTTCGGGATCCGTCGCGTTTCTGTCACTACGCTCCAGGCCCTTTCCGGGGCCGGGTACCCGGGGGTCCCATCGCTCGACATCCTGGGAAACGTGATCCCCAACATCCCAAATGAAGAGGAGAAGCTGGAAACGGAGCCCTTGAAGATTCTGGGGAGAAGGAAAGGAACCGACGTGACTCCTGCCGAGCTGACCATCAGCGCTCAGACCAATCGCGTCCCGGTGATCGACGGACATCTTCTCTCCGTCTCGGTGGAAACAGAGGTTCGGTGTTCCGTGGAAGGGGCGGCGGATGCGTTGGAAGGTTTTGTGAGTCCGTTGCTGGAGATGGCCCTACCCTCGGCGCCGGAACGCCCCGTCAGGTATTCCCGCGACCCGTCCTTCCCTCAGCCCCGACTCCACTCCGGAGCCGGATCGGGAATGGCAGTCAGCATCGGCCGGCTCCGGCCCTGTCCGGTCCTGGGTCTGCGATTCGTGGCATTGGTCCACAACACGGTACGGGGCGCGGCAGGGGGAGCGATCCTGAATGCCGAGTTTCTATATGAAAAGGGATTCCTTCGAAGTCAGCTTCCGGAGCCCGGAGCCATCCATGCCTCTGGCAGGGCAGGATAATCGCCGCGGAGAAGAGTGGCCGTTTGGCCTCCCGGAACGAACTGTCCGGAGGGCAGGTAGAATTGTACTATTAACCCGATTATCCATTCTTTTTTCCACAGGCTGGTTGGCGTTCGGCAAGCACGTCCAGGCCTACGGTCGGCGGATCGGCTCCGACGCCCCGCGGGAGACATGGTAATGACTGGAACAAAGGCTGGTTCCCGCCGGAGGGCCTTCTCCTGCACGGTTGCTCTTCTTCTCGCCCTCCCGGTGCTAAACGGGTGTGAACAAGAAGCACTTTTTCGGGTGGTGGAGGTGCGGTTTGAGGAGGGGGATGGTGGTGTTTTCAGCCTCGACCTATGGGGGGTAATCTTCGGGCCAACTCAGGAAGACGGTGCGACCCAAATCCCTCTCCGACCGGGTGACGAACTCGCTGTCGATTTTGAAAACGACGGTTTCTGGATTCCTATACTCCCAACGGACGGAGACACGCTGACCTTCAGAGTGGAGAATGAGGCGGTTTATCTGGATGATCTCCCCGTTTGTTTGGTTTTGGACGATTCGGACAGCTGGGCCTGGCTCGAAGGGGCTACGGCAGAAGAACAAGCATCCTTGAGGATTCTCGCTATCGAAGATTCCGTTCCTCCCCCGCACCTCACTCTTCTCGAAGAGTTGGCCACGCACAATCGAACCATCCAGCTGGCCACGGACGGTGGGGACAAGCTGATAAGAACGATGCTGGATCTCTTTGACCCGGAGGTGTTTTCCCACTTTGACGAACCCATCTCGGCCGCACTGGCGAGTGCCCTCTCCGGGGAATCAAGGCTGCGGAAGCTCTCTTTCTCGGGAGATGACGTCTCCGATATGGGGTTTCTGAGGACGCTCCCGATTCTGGAAGAGGTCTCAATCGATAGTTTTGACCCGGAGAAGACCGGCCCGCTCCCTGATTCCTTACCCAACCTCCGCTCCATCTACCTGACCGATCCCGATTCCATGGGCCTGGCATCCCTGGGGATCCAACCCAATCTGGAAGAGTTGTTTATTCTCAACTGCTCGGGATCGGATCCTGTGGATATCACCGGCATCTCCCGGTTCCCCGATCTGACGTTCCTGGCTATCCGCGACTGTGACGTGAATGACCTCTCCGGGATCGACCAACTGAAGAAGCTCAGGTGGTTGGCCCTCCCCTGGGGTACCACCCAGGATGAGATGGAGCACGTTGTCATCACTCATCCCGACCTTTCCGTTCTCGAGCTATTTGCATCGGAGGATGTCTCCGACCTGACACCCTTGACCGGGCTCAAGAAACTCGACGGCCTGATTCTGGGTAGCTCTGCCCCCCCCGATCCTCTCTTTGAGATGGACCACCTGGAGTACCTGGGCGTGTCGCCGGAAGACGGCGACTATGGGGGATTTGACGACGAGGTTTTTCCCCGACTCAAGACAGAACTCCCCGGGACCGTGATAGGGGTGGCGGCCCCGTTCTGCCTCGGCTCAGGCTTCATTCTTCTTTTGATTCCCATGGTCGGCCTGGTCTGGTTCTTGGTGGGGTACCGTCGGAAATCCAAAAACACAGCTCCCCATCATGGTTGAAGGGCCGACGGGGCCCCTCAACGAAGCTGACCCGCTCTCGCCGGCGCCGGATCCGGAACCGGCTCTGCCAGCCGCCATCGCCGCGGTTGCTGTGAGACCGGTCCTCATGGCTGCCATGGCCACGGCAGGCATGGTGGTCTTCGCCCTGGCCGCCCACACGTCCTTCCCGACCTTCCTGGTGGCTCTGGCTGGCCTGGTTTTCACCACTCTGGCCATCGGCCTCTCCTTCCGGCAGGGAGCTTCTCCGGCGGAACTCTTCGGGACCGGGCGAATTACCCGCACCGCGTTGCTGTGGAGTGGCGTCGGCCTTGTCCTCGGGACAGGCCTGGCCCTCCTCTTCCGGTTCTTCTTCCAACAACCGCTGCTTCTTACGGCGCTTCAGCCATTCGTCCTCTCGGCCGCAGCCATCGGTGCGGCGGAAGAGCTCCTCTTCAGGGGATTCGTTCAGGGGCGCCTCAACCGGCTCGGGTGGCCTGCAGCGGTGGTGCTGGCCAGCCTGGCCCACACGGCCTACAAGAGCTCCCTCTTTGTTTTCCCGACGGACGGGTGGACCACAAACTTCCTAGCCCTCGCTCTCTTCACCTTTCTCGGAGGGTCCCTCTTCGGCTGGACCAGACAGGTGAGCTCAAGCGTTTTCCCACCCCTCGTCGCCCATGTTCTCTTCGACATTCTGGTCTACGGGGATTGGGCTTCAGCACCCTGGTGGGTGTGGGGGTAATGCCCTCCCCTTTCCTTGACTTCACCTGGTTGCTGGGGGAGTGTTGGCGCCAGATCGAGAAAAACAGGAAGAGGAAAAGGAGGAGGTTGGCATGCTAAAGAGAGATGGACTACTCAGAGCCTTTCATACTTTTCAGAATGCCCTTCTCTCGAATGATACGGAGACGCTGGATCAACTCATGGCCCCGGACTACAGAGGGTTCAGCATTCGCGGGGAGTTGGAAGACCGGCAGGCGGTCCTGGACGCATGGGGGCCCGGAGGCGTCTCCATGGACGAATCCTCTACAGAGGACCTACAACTCGATATCCGAGGGAATGTTGGGATCGTCACCGGGAACGGATTCGTAAGGGGCACCTATCAGGGAGAGGTGTGGCAGCACTACATCCATTTCTGCGACCTATACGTCGAGACGGAAAACGGGTGGCGGATCCTTCTCTCCCACGGCACGGAAACGAACCCTCCTGCTAGCGGACCGACCTCCGGCGCTGAACCAAGAACGGACAGCGGATGATCGAACCCACACCCATCGAAGCTGGAAAAAAGGTCGGTCTCTGGATCGCCATTGCCCTGGTGGTAGGGAACATGGTGGGATCGGGAGTCTTCCTCCTCCCAGCATCGCTGGCGCCCTTTGGCGGCATCAGCATCTTCGGGTGGCTCTTCACCGCGGCCGGAGCCATCATGGTCGCCCTCCTCCTGGCCCGCCTTGGGCGTATGATGCCTGCCGTGGGAGGACCCTACGCCTACACCCGGCGTGGACTCGGGGACATGGCCGGCTTCCTGGTGGCTTGGGGGTACTGGGTTAGCATCTGGTCGGGCAACGCCGCCATCTCCGTCGCCTTTGTGGGGTATATGGCCACCTTCTTTCCGCCCCTGGCCCAGAGCCCGGGGCTGGGCGCCGCCACGGCCCTCGGGGCGATCTGGTTCCTGACCGGTGTCAACGCCCTGGGGGTGCGGGAGGCCGGGGTTCTACAACTCGTAACCACGGTGTTGAAGCTCCTCCCCCTCATCGCTATCGGAACCCTGGGGCTTCTCTACCTGGATCCTGGGCATTTCCAGCCGTTCAACCCCACGGGTGAGACACCCTTCAATGCCCTGACGGCCACCGCTGCCCTTACGCTATGGGCTTTTCTCGGATTGGAATCGGCCACCATTCCGGCCGACTCGGTACGGGATCCGGCCCGGACCATCCCCAGGGCGACGATCCTCGGAACCCTGGTGGCAGCGCTCATCTATATCCTGGCCACGGTCGGAGTCATGGGTATTTTGCCGGCTTCCGAGTTGGCCAACTCCACGGCGCCGTTTGCCGATGCCGGAGGTGCGATTTGGGGGTCTTGGGCCGGCTCCCTCATCGCAGCAGGTGCGGTGATTTCTGCCTTCGGAGCCCTGAATGGATGGGTCCTCCTGCAGGGTCAGATGCCCAGAGCGGCAGCGATGGACGGCCTCTTCCCTCCCATCTTCAGGCGACTATCCAAGCGAGGAACGCCGGCACCCGGTCTGATCATCTCGAGCATCCTGGCCACCGGCCTCATTGCCCTGAATTTCACATCCAACTTGGTGGATCAATTCACCTTCATCATCCTTCTGGCCACTCTCAGCACCCTGATCCCCTACGTATTTTCCGCACTGGCAGAGCTGATCATCTTCGTGAAGGAGCGGGAGCAGTTCGTAGGGGAGAAGCTCATGGGAGCATCCGCAGTCGCCCTGCTGGCCCTCTCGTATTCGATCTGGGCCATATCAGGCATAGGGAGAAGGGCGGTGTTTTGGGGGTTGATTCTCCTGCTCTCGGGCCTCCCCATCTACTGGTGGCAAACCAGGAAAGCAAAGAGGATACCGTTGAAGGAGAACTCATGAGCCTTGGATCCGATCCAAACCGGGATGGCCCGGACGGCCTGAGAACCCACAGAGGTCACTCGGAGACCGAAACCCTCCAGCGGGTCCTTCTAAAGCACCCTCGGGAGGCCTTCCCGCCGAATGAGACTCTCGAGTCCCAATGGAAGCACCTTGGTTATGGTAAGAAGCCCGATTCAGTCCGGGCGAATGAGGAGCACGATGCCCTGGCGGGGCTCCTCGAGGGTCTTGGGTCGGAAGTGATGTTCCTTCCCGCCCATACCGACACCACCATGGACTCCGTCTACGTCCGGGACGCCTCCATTGTCACCAACAACGGAATCATCCTCTGCAACATGGGTAAGGAGGCCCGGGCCGGAGAACCCAAAGCCCAAGAAGAGTTCTTCCGGTCACAAGGAATCCCGATCCTGGGGGAGATCCGAGGTGAGGGTCGTTTGGAGGGCGGGGATTTCATCTGGCTGGACCAAAACATCGCCGCCGTGGGCCGTGGGTATCGGACGAATGACGAAGGCATAAACCAGCTGAAAGGCCTCCTGGCCGGAATGGCGGAGGAGGTCGTCGTGGTGCCCCTTCCACATTGGCGTGGACCGGCTGACGTATTTCATCTCATGTCGGTCATCAGCCCCATTGACCGGGACCTGGCCCTCGTCTATTCCCCCCTCCTCCCAGTCCCCTTCCGGGAACTCCTTCTGAGACGGGGAATCCGCCTGGTGGAGGTGCCGCAGGAGGAATTCGGAACCATGGGCTGCAACGTTTTGGCGGTGGCCCCCCGGGTGTGTGTGATGGTGGAAGGGAACCCGGAGACCCATCGCCGGCTAGAAGGTGCTGGAGCAGAGGTTCATACGTATCGGGGAGCCGAGATCAGTCACCCAGGGGAGGGAGGCCCTACGTGTCTCACCCGCCCCCTGGTGCGAGGATCCTAACCTCTCCCGGAAACACCACAAGAAACAACCTCCCTCCACGGCCTCGTTGACCAGGAAGAGGCAGATTGGCTAGCGTTCATAGGGGACACGTTGCGCCTCATCTATCCAAGGACACACGCGATGACGTCGCTGAACAGATTGGCAGGGAGGATCCTTTTCCTTTGGGCCGTGGGGGTTTTGTCGGCATGCGACATCCCGACGGATGCTCCCAAACTGGAACAGGAATGGATCATCCCTATCACCGGTACATCCATCGAGGTGAGTGAATTCTTACCTGATTTTGTGGGTTTGAACGAAGACTCGTCGGCCTTCACCGTTCAGGTGGATCCGATCCTTTTCCAGGAAACGCTGGGGACCCTGTGTAACGGCTGTGCCGGTTTGGATGGCCTTACCGTTCCAAAGCCAGCCTTCCAGGGAACCTTCCATGAGAGCGTTTCTCTCCCCCAGGACGTTGAGTCCGCTCAGGTTCAGGAGGGGCGTGTGGTGGTGGTGGCGAGAAACGGTTTTGAGTTCGACCCCCTCAGACCGCCGGGGGGTAACCGGGGAACTGTACGACTAGCCCTCCGAGATGGTGCCGTCGGTGGTCCAGTCCTGGATGAGGTACTTATCGATGGACAAACGACCTCCTTCGGTCCGGGAAGCACCATCAGTAGAGAGTTGGAATATTCCGGGCCAGTGACTTCTTCGATCTTCGTGACCGTCGAGGTCAACTCCCCTGCAGGGGGTCCGGAACCGGGCAACTGGGTCCGGATCGGTCTCGGCAATGAGGTCCAGGTCACAGCCACACCCGAGGTTCTGGAAGCCGAGTCTGCCCAGATCGCCGTTGCCGGCGAGGTTTTTGGCCTCGGCGTTACGGAGCTCGACGTCGCTGATATCAGCAAAGACATGGTGGAGAAGATCACCTCCGGCTCCTTCCAAATGGAGATCGTAAATCCGTGGTCGGTGGGAGCGGTGTTCAGCCTCACAATCATCGGGCCCACGATGGACGCCCCGGTGGTACTCATCGCATCGGTTCCCGCAGCACCCATTTCCATCGTGGAGGTTGAATTCAGCCCGACCGAACTCCAGGCCTTCCTGGGCGAACCCAACGTCGTAATGACCGGACAGGGAACGGTCAGCCAGAGTGCTGGGATCGTCACCGTGGCCCCGGCCCAAACCATGACCATCGACACCAAGCTGGACTTGGTGCTCCTGATCGGATGAGGGAGCCAAAAACCATGAGAAACCCGAAACTCGGATTGGTATCAGGCGCCCTCGTTTGCCTCCTCCTCTGGACTCAACCCGCTACGGGCCAGCTCCCAGGGGCCAGCCCGGCGACACTTGGGACCGCCAACAACTATATGGCTCTGGCGAAAGGCTTCGCCGCCGTGGGCCTCAACCCGGCCGGCCTGGGATTGCCAGGGACGGAGGGTTTTACCCTCGCCCTCTTTCCTGTGACGGTGAGCCAGTCGCTGGACCCCCTCTCATTCTCCGACATCTTCGATTACGAAGGCCAGCTCGTCCCCTCCAGTGTCAAGGAGGACTGGCTCCAGCAGATCGCTACGGCCGGTGGCCAAACCGGAAAAGGGGCGGTGGAGGTCACCGCCTTCAGCTTCAGCTATAACAATTTCGGTCTACAGCTCTCCACCATTGCCTCGGGTCAGACCAATCTGAACGACGACGCCGCTGAGTTGCTGCTCTTCGGTAACGCCGGCCGAACCGGTGTCCCAGGAGATTTCGACCTTCAGGGATCGGGCATGAGTGGCTACGCGGTCACGACGCTTGGAATCTCGGCAGGATTTCCCCTGTCCCGTCGGTGGGTACCTGGCGTGGAACAAGGCCTCAGTATCGGAGCCACCCTGAAACAATCCTGGGGCCACGCCCTCGCCTTCGCAGAGGATGCCGGGACCCTGGTCCAGAGTGACCCCCTTGGGGTCGACGTAGACTTCCCCGTCATTCACCCCAACGACAACTGGAAGGACTTCAGCCGCGGATCGGGAACTGGTCTGGACATCGGGGTAGCGTGGCAGCGGGGGCCCTGGGCGGCCGCAGGTGTGATCGAGAACGTTTTCAACACCTTCGAGTGGGACCTGAACGAGTTGGTTTACAGGCCTGGATCAGCGGTATTCGACGAGGACACGAACGAGTCGGACTTCGACGAGCGCCCCGCCTCCGAAGCCCCGTCAGCTCTCCAGGACAAGGTGAGTGAGTTGACCTTTAAACCCGTATTTGCCGTCGGTGGTGCCTACGAAGCCATGGAGAACCTGACGGTCACGGCCGAGCTTCGGCAGAGGGTCGGAGACGGCCTGGAAACCGGACCCAAATCACACCTGGGGTTCGGGATGGAATACCTACCCAGCCCCATGGTTCCGCTGCGGGCCGGAGTCGCGGTCATCACCGACGGATTTCAGCTTGGAGGGGGACTGGGACTGATCCTTGGCCCGGTTCATCTGGGGTTCGGTGCCCTCTACCAGACCGGCGATGTGGGGGACGGTGTGGCCGGGACCTTCGGACTATCCTTCGGGGGAGGGTGACCCCGGGGTAGCTCGAATCAGCTCGAACCCATCGGGCGGGAGTGCTGGCAGGTTCAGTGCTCCCGCCCTTCGCCTCTCAGGAGACGGCGGAGAGCTCGGGATACTTCGTCTCCTCCCCGTTCCAGGAGCAGGCGGAGGGTTCGACCATCCAGCTGAACGTCATCCCCCCACCGGAACCCTGCACAGCTCTCCCGGGGGGCCGTCCCCTCGAGGAAGAGCTCCGGCTCACCCCTGCACCCCCATCCCCCCCTCAGGCCGGTGACGGGATCCACGTCCACCATCTCCAAACCGGACGGATAGGAGAATCCTGCGCCGCCCCAGGGGCCCAATTCTCCAGAGGGGCCCAAGCCTTCCCGCAAAAAGTCCGAGAAGATCGGGAGGGCCACGCTGGCTCCCGGAAGCTCGAGGCGCTTCCCGTGATCGAACCCCACCCACACTCCCACGACGATGTCAGGGGTATAACCCACGAACCACCCATCCCGATAGTCGTTGGTGGTCCCAGATTTTGCCGCCACGTCTCCGTAGAAGCCACGGTCCCTGATCCCCCGGCCTGTGCCCCGTTCGACAGCTCCACGCAACGCGGACGTCACCAGGTACGTCTCGGCGGGCTCATAGACCTGCTCCCCCACGGTGGGGTCGGAGAACACGCTTTTCAGCCCGGGGAGAAACCCCCCCGCCGCCATCACGCCGAAGGCTCGAGTCAGCTCCAAGGGCGAGACCTCCGATGCGCCAAGAGCGATACTGGGATAGGGGTTCATCGGGCTTTCAATGCCCAACCGCTGGGCCGTAGAAACGATCCGGTCCGGCCCAATGGCAACTCCGAGGCGGGCGAACGGAACATTCAGGGACCTCTCGAGGGCATCCCTCAGAGTCACGGGCCCACTATAGCTTCTGTCGTAGTTGGCCGGCTTCCACATTCCCACCGGTGTCTCGATCTGGAAGGGCTCGTCCTCTAGGACCGAAGCCAGCGTAAACGGTGGCTGGCCTCCCAGACGGAGCTCGGGATCGAGTTCCCTGGAGGCGAATCCGGCAACGCCGGTCTCAGGTCCCCCATCGGGTGCTCCCTCAGGACGGGCAAGGGCCGCCAAGGCCACCACAGGCTTGAAGGCACTCCCTGGCTGCCGCCTCCCGTTCACCGCGCGGTTGAACTGGGATCGGGCGTAGTCGCGGCCCCCGACCATGGCCAGGATCTCCCCGGTCCGAGGATCGAGCGCCACGAGAGCCGCCTGGATGGGTTCCCCGGCTTCCCCTTCCCTCAGCCAGTCGAAGTCCCTCTCCAACCGATGCAGGCCCTCTTTGACGGCACTCTCTGCGGCCCGCTGAAGGTTCGCATCGAGAGTCGTCACCACGGAACCGGGGAACCCACCCGTGCCTTCCGCCAGCCGGCCCTCCAACTCCCTCTCGACATGATCGACGAAGTACTGGGCGCTGCGTAGCGGGGGTGACGACCGCCTTACCGAAAGGGGAGCTTCCAGCGCATCCTGATACTCGCCGTCGGTGATGGCTCCTCCGTCCCGCATCAGGCGGAGAACCAGATTGCGGCGGGTGAGGGCCGTCTCGGGATTCCTCAGGGGAGAGTAGAGGCTCGGAGCCCGGATGAGGGCCACCAACAAAGCCGACTCATCCAGATCCAGCGTGGCCACGTCCTTCCCGAAGAAATGCTGTGCGGCCCTTCCGACACCGTGGATGGCCACGGCACCGTCCTGCCCCAGATAGATATGATTCAGGTAGGCCTGGAGGATCTCGGGCTTGGTGTACCGGGCCTCCAGCACGGTGGCCATCATGGCCTCCCGGACCTTCCGAACAACGGAACGCTTTGGATTCAGAAAGAGGTTTTTGGCCAGCTGTTGTGTGAGGGTGCTCCCACCCTGTACCACCCTGCCGGCTTTGAAATTCGCCACGAACGCGGCAGCGATTCGCCGGTAGTCCATGCCGCTGTGTTCGAAGAACCTCTGGTCCTCCACGGCCAGGACTGCGTCGATCAATTCCTCGGGAATCTCTTCCAAACGGATGGGGAGCCGGTCCTCCGAAGAGTCGCCAGCGATCCTGCCGATGAGTTCGGGCTCCAGGGAGAGATGAGAGACCCTGGCCCCCTCCTCGTTCTCGATCCGGGAAATCCTACCGGAACGGTCCAGTCGAACCACGGCAAACCCGGGAGGAATCGGCTCTCCCGCCCCTCGAAAGGGATGAAGGCCAATGACCCAACCGCGGGACCCCAGGAAATACTCCCCGATTCCCACCTCCTGCCCGCTGGTTCTTTCATACCCCAGGCGTTGGAGCTGGTCCTGAGCACGATCCCGATCGGGACGGTCTCCCCAGGAGAGGGAAAAGGGCCGGGCATAGACTCTGATCGCCGCGTGGTCGGAGCTGAGTGGATCCAGGCGAGCACGCACCAAGGCCTCGCCACCCATCAGGAGGAGGGGTAGCACGATGGAAAGAAAAAGGGCTTGGCGAATCTGCCTGCCCTTGGGACGGACGCTGATGAGCCTCCGCGAGGCCGCACCCCACTTGCGCAGAGGCTTCATTAGCCGGTCCCTATGCTCCACGAAGCTCTTCCTTGGTTTGAATCGATCAGGGGATCTGCAGCGTCACCCGTCTTTACGAGTCATTGTGTTGGATTGTGTCGACGGGGGGTTGGGTTGCATCAGGCCCATCGGCCCGACCGGGCTCAAAGCCCGATGAACTCGATGGCGATCCCGCAAAGAAGAATGGTCACGCCGGCAAGTGCGTGACTCCACCGTTGGGCCCGAGGAATGGAAACCCGGTTGATCCCTTCAAGGCTGGCGAAAACTACCACCAACATTGTTGCCACGGTGGCGAACCCGAAGGTCCCCGTGACCAGGAAGAGGGTCGTCCAACTCTCGGTGGCGGCGGGAAACATGAGGAGGGGAATGAGAGCCTCACAGGGGCCCAGGAGGAAGATCACGAACAAAACCCAGGGTGTCATGGTGGCCCCCGCCTCCGTGGGGTGGGGGTGCAGGTGCTCGGCCCCATGAGCGTGCTCGTGAAGGTGGACCGTCCCGTTCTTATGGGCGTGAAGGTGGGCATGCCGTTCCGCTCGGAGAGCCTTCCTCACGCCCCATGTCGCATAGAGGAGTCCGAAGAGAATAAGGCCCCAAGCCGCCCAGGACCCCCGGGATGCCTCGAATGCCTCCAGACGCGAGAGGGAGAGCCCGAAAACAATCCCTACCATCCCCAACACCACCGAACCGGCTACGTGACCCAATCCGCAGAGGGCGGTGACGATCAGGGCCTTCCGGCGGGACCAGGCTCCGACCCGGGCCATGGCCACGAAGGGCAGGTAGTGGTCTGGGCCCAGGACGGTGTGAAGGACCCCTATGGAAAGGGCCGATGCCAGGAGGATGGTGGTTGAAGATCCCATAGGATCGAACATAGCAGCGCTTCGTCTTCGCAGACAAAGGCTCGAAGCCCCGAGCTTCCCCACCGGCACTGGTTTGCGGTAGTTTCCAAGGACTTTTCCCTGACCGGCAGGCACGACACGATCATGGCCCGAAGCCTCCCCATCCTCGACCCCTCTTCCGTTTCCGCCGGAAACGTGGACGGGTCCGTGGCGGCTGCCAAACTCGCTGCGTTGAAAGGACTGCTCTCCACATATGTACCCGACGGTGTAGTGGTCGCCTTTTCAGGGGGGATGGATAGCGGGTTCCTTCTCTGGGCAGCGACGGAGGTTTGCAGGGAGTCCGGGGGTAGGGTCGTGGCGCTGACCACCACCAGTCCAAGTACCCCCGAGTCGGGACAAGGACGACGCAGCGTCCTTCTCCCGGCTCCTGGGCGTACAGCACGTTTGGGAGGAAAGTCGGGAGATGGAAAACCCGGAGTACTCCCTGAACGATCGTGACCGATGTTACCACTGCAAGACGGAGCTGTTCAGGATCACCGACAAAGTGTCTGCCGATGCCGGGCTCCGGTGGGTCCTTTATGGATACAACGCTTCGGACCACGGGGATGATCGTCCCGGGCACCGGGCAGCGCTGGAAGCCGGAGCCCTGACGCCCCTCTCAGATGCAGACCTCACCAAAGCGGAAATCAGCCATCTCATGAGGGAAGCCGGCCTACCCCTGTCGGGAAAGCCGGCCAGTCCCTGCCTTAGCTCCAGAATCATGACCGGAATCGAAATCACGCCGAAACGCCTTCGGGACATCGAGGATCTGGAGGGCATCCTCCGGCGCACCGGGGCGAAGACTCTTCGCGTCAGGGTTTGTAAGGATGATCAAGACTCTTTCTTCCTTCGGGTGGAGGTGGCACCGGAGGAAATGACCCAGGTCCTGAGCTGTCGGGAGGAACTCCAAGCCGAGGGGATTCGGCGAGGATATCGATGGGTGACTCTCGACCTGGGAGGCTACCGTACAGGAGGTGGCGTTACATGACACCCGATGACCTAAGAGCGCTTTTGGAAGGCGTTTCCGAAGGCAGCGTTCCACTGGAAGAGGCCCTGAGGAAACTGAAGGACGGGCCTCTCCGGCAGGACGAACTGCCCTTCGCCACCCTGGACCACCACAGGCATCTCAGACAGGGGCTGGCCGAAGTGGTTTATGGCGAGGGGAAGACGGTGGAGGAGATTCTGGAGATTGCCCAGCGTTTGTCGGCCCCGGGCGTTCCGGTGCTCCTCACCCGACTGGATCCGGAGAAGCTGGGAGCCCTTACGGAGCGTTTCCCCGATGGCCGCATCAACGCTAGAGGACGCACCTTTATTGTGCATCCACCCGCGGAACGAGGACCGGGGGGCGGGTCTCCCTTCGTGGCCGTGGTTTCCGGGGGAACGGCGGATCTTCCGGTAGCGGAGGAAGCGGTGGAAGTATGCGTGGCCATGGCGGTTCCGGTACATCGCATCTATGACGTGGGCGTTGCAGGGCTCCACCGGATTCTCTCCAAGGTGCAACAACTCCGGGAGGCTTCAGCCGTGGTGGTGGTGGCGGGAATGGAAGGGGCTCTTCCCAGTGTGGTAGGTGGCTTGGTGGGATCACCCGTCTTTGCCGTCCCCACTTCGGTGGGTTACGGAGCGAGTTTCCAGGGCCTGGCGGCTCTCCTTGCCATGCTTAACTCATGCGCACCAGGCGTCACCGTATCCAACATCGACAATGGGTTTTCCGCCGGAATCGCAGCTGCCCGCGTTGCCAAGGCCGTGGCTGCGGCCTCGAAAAAGGAACCGGCCTCATGACCAGCCGAACCCTCTATTTGGAAAGCTTCGCCGGCATCGCCGGAGACATGTTCACGGCCGCATTCCTGGATGCCGGGTTGGTGGACCCCGAAGCCATCAGGGCGGTGCCGGGCCTCCTGAAAGCCCCGGATGTGAAGGTGGAAATCACCGACATCCAGAGGGCTCAGGCCCGATTCAAGAGTGTGCGGGTGATCCCTCCTGGAGGGGAAAGCACCCACGACCACCACCACGTCGGAGGGGGGCACCATCACGACCACCACCACCACTACCACTATTCCGCTCTGATCCGTCAGTTGGAGGAATCAGAGCTGGACCCGGCCGCCGTGGAATTCGCCCTTCGTGTGTTTCGCCTTCTTGCGGAGGCAGAGGCCGACTCCCACGGCGTTCCCGTGGAGAAGGTGGCTTTCCACGAGGTGGGAGCGGTGGATTCGGTGGTCGACGTGGCCATGGCGGGGGTTTGTGTCGCCTCGGTGGCACCGGACCAAATCCTGGCGTCGCCGGTGAAGCTCGGCCGCGGAACCATCGAGATTCAGCACGGCACCTACCCGGTGCCCCCGCCGGCCTCGGCTCGCCTGGCCGTCGGGATGCCCGTGGCTCCGGTTCCGGAGGCCATCACGGCGGAAAACATCGAGCTATCGACCCCGACAGGCCTGGCGATACTGAAAGCCCTCGAGCCCCGATTCGTGGATGAATGGCCGTCAGGAACGTTGATCGCCCAAGGAGCGGGAGCGGGAACAAGAGACCTTGGAAAGTATCCCAACGTGTTCCGGGTTGCAGTGCTATCACCCTCAACCGCCCCAAGGCGAAAAACGCGGCCAACCGGGCGCTGGCCCAGGGCGTGGCGGCGGCCATCGATGAACTGGAGGGCAACGACGAACTGCGCGTGGCCATCATTACCGGCGCAGGGGGCACGTTCTGCTCGGGTATGGACCTGAAGGCATTCGTCACCGGGGAACTACCCGTGGTCGAGGGCCGCGGCTTTGCAGGCCTGACCGAATACATGGTCAGCAAACCGGTTATCGCTGCGGTAGAGGGTTACGCCCTGGCGGGTGGCTTCGAAGTCGCCATCAGCTGCGATCTGATCGTGGCGGCGGACAATGCCATGTTCGGTATTCCCGAGGTCAAGCGGGGCCTCGCGGCAGCAGCCGGTGGCCTGGTCAAGCTGCCCAAGCAAATCCCCTCTCGCATCGCCATGGAACTGGCCCTGACCGGCGATTTTATCACCTCCCAGCGCGCCTACGACCTGGGCCTGATCAACCAGGTGGTGCCCGCAGGCACGGCCCTGGAGGCTGCCAAGGCACTGGCCGCGAAGATCGCCGCCAACGGCCCCATGGCTGTCGCGGCCAGCAAGCGCGTCGTGGCCAGCGCCCAGGACTGGGATAGCAGCGTTATGTACGACGAGCAAATGAAGATCATCCAGCCCATTTTTACCAGCGAAGACGCCATCGAGGGCGCCACTGCCTTCGCCGAGAAGCGCGCCCCCAACTGGAAAGGCAAGTAAGGAGACCACATGTCACAAGAAGCCTGGATCATCGACGCCTGCCGCACCCCCCGCGGCATAGGCAAGCGCGGCAAGGGCGCCCTGGCGCACCTGCACCCCCAGCACCTGGGAGCCACCGTGCTCAAGGCCATCGCCGAGCGCAACAAGCTCAACACCGCGGACGTCGATGACATCATCTTCGGCACCAGCTCCCAGCGCGGTATACAGGGCGGCGACCTGGCCCGCATGGCGGCCCTGGACGCCGGCTACGACACCCTCGCCTCCGGCGTGACCCTGGACCGCTTCTGCGGCTCCGGCATCACCTCGGTCAACCTGGCGGCGGCCAATGTGCTGGCCGGCCTGGAAGACCTGGTGATCGGCGGCGGCTGCGAGATGATGTCCACCTTCGGCCAGGACCCCAACCAGTCACCCTTCATCGACAGCGACAACCTGCACCTGCGGGAGCGCTATCCCCAGCCCCACCAGGGGGTCTGCGCGGACGCCATCGCCACTCTGGAGGGCATTGACCGGCGGGACCTGGACGAGTTGGCGGTGGTATCCCAGCAGCGCGCCGACCACGCCATCAAAAACGGGCATTTCGACAAGAGCCTGGTGCCGGTCTACAATCTCGACGGCAGCCTGGCCCTGGATCACGAGGAATTTCCCCGCCCGCAGACGACCCTGGAGAGCCTGGGAGAGCTGAAGCCCGCTTTCGAGGCGCTGGCCAACTACCCGCTGAACGACAGCGGCATCACCTATGCGTCGGAAATACACCGGGCCTTCCCGGACCTGGTCATCAACCACGTGCATCACGCCGGCAATTCATCCGGGGTGGTTGACGGCGCCGCGGCGGTACTGCTGGCCTCGCCGGAGTACGCCAGGGCCCACGGCCTCAAGCCCCGGGCCCGTTTCGTGGCCATGGCCAACGTGGGGGATTCGCCCACCCTGATGCTCAACGCCCCGGTACCGGCGGCGCGCAAGGTGCTGAAAAACGCCGGCCTGCAGCTGTCGGACATCGACCTGTTCGAGATCAACGAGGCGTTCGCGGTGGTGGCGGAGAAGTTTATTCGCGACCTGGGCCTGGATCGCGACAAGGTCAACGTCAACGGCGGGGCCATGGCCCTGGGGCACCCCATCGGCGCCACCGGCTCGGTACTGATCGGCACCATGCTGGACGAACTGGAGCGCCGCGACAAGCAGTTCGGGCTGGTCACCATGTGCGCCGCCGGCGGCATGGCCCCGGCGATCATCATCGAGCGGATCTAGCTTATTCGCGCGCGGGCCCGGCCGACCGGCCGGGCCCCGTTCATCCCCTACTGTAGATTCCTGGCCACAAAGGCCAGCAGCGGCGCAATCACGTTATTGGTCTCGTCATCCTCCGCGGACAGCACGTCCATATGGGCGTAGCCCTCGGACATATAGACTTCGAAACCGCCAGACACCTCCCCATAGGTGGGAAAGGCCGGGCTCGGATTGTCCGCATCCACCAGGCGGGGCGTGACGCCGTCGCAGCTGGGCGCCGTGCAGGGGCCGATTGCCGCCGCGAATCGGCGCCAGGAAGCGGGGGTGGGCGTGAGTCCGTTGCTGCCGCCGAAGGCGATCACCGGGATGTTCACCAGCCCCGCCTGGGTGCGATTGGCGATATCACTGCGCCCGCGGCCCAGCGGTGGCGGCGCCGACAGCTGGGTGGTATCCAGACCCAGCTCCGCCACCACACCCAGGCCGGATGAGGGGTAGTACCAGTCCGAGAAATTGGTCTGGCCGCGGTAGAACATGGGCAACATGCTGCCCGCCAGGTCGGAGGGTTCCGCTTCCACGCCCCAGCGCCGGATATCTTCCAGTGCCGCGGGCGGCGGGCCATTGTCGGCAAACGCCTCGGCGGGAATGTCGTCATCCCCGGTCAACCAGGTCTGGATACCGTCCACCTCGGGACCGGGAAAGCCCAGCGAGGTCGCCACAAAACTGGCGAGGCTCGCGATCACGCCATCATCGTCCAGGAACTGGCCCAGCAGGCTGAGGGAGGAAGCCGGCTCGCTACCCAGCAGCAGTTTGAGACCGGCCAGCTGGGGGACCTTGTTGATCGCGCTGTTGCCGGGTTCACCGTTCTGGTCCTGCTGCAGGATGGACAATACGCCGTCGCCATTGAGTTCGGCATCCAGGGCGTTCACTTCGGACACCGCCAGCAATTGCGGCGACACCAGGCCGCCCGCATCGGAATAAGCCGACGTGCTGGCCACGCACTGGGTGTTGGTAAAGGCGGCGCAATCAACTGCCTCGGTCTCCTCGGCACAGGCGGTGGCACCGTCGATGCAGCGCGGGGCACCATCGCGCACCGCGCCGTACAGGCCGCCGTCGAACCGGGCCTCGATCAGGTCCAGGGTCTCCTCGTCAGTGGGCGTATCCAGGTTGCCACCTCCGCCACCTTCCAACAGCACCAGGCCACGCAGTTTGGCAAAGCCGGGCTGCGGCTCGCCGCCGGCCAGGTTGAAGTCCGTTGCGGCGTAGCGCGCCGTGTAGCCGGTGCCGGCGGAGTGCCCCCCCAGGAAGACATTGGCATTCAGGGCAGTGTCGTGAGCCTTTTCCACGATCGCGTCGATGTCCTGGGAGTGCACCAGCGGGGTCCATTGGGCCATGAAAGCGGTATCGGCGCGATTGTCGTAGAACACCGCACGCCGGTTGGGCCCGTCTACCAGCGGCTGGCTCAGTTCCAGCCCCAGTTCATCGCCAAACAGGAAATTCAGTCCGGTATCCGGGTCCTCCAGGTCTTCCGCCAGGTCCAGGCCCACGGTGTCTTCCAGCTGGTTGGAACGGCGGTCCACCGCCCACACCTCCAGGGTCAGCGAATTCTGCTCGCGAGCGCGGCGCAGCAGCTTGTCCGCCAGCACCAGGAAGTTGGAAGCGCCGCCCTCGAAGCCCGGCACCAGCACTAAAATAGCGTCCGGCTGCCGCTCGCCGCGGTCAGAGAGAAAGTAGCGGGTATAGCGCCCGTGATTCAGGTCCACATCGGCGCCGCCGAACTGCGTCAGCAGGCGCGGGTTGTCCACCACCACACCGGGGCTGCCCGGGGTGTAGGCCGGCTGCGCGGCGCTGGGCAGGTCCACGGTCTGCTGCGAGAGCGTAACCGGTTCCGGCGCCACGACGGCTTTGGCGTTGCTGCTGTTGCCGTCACAGCCAACCAGCAGTGCGAGCGCGGCGCAGCAGCCCAGGCGTACCGCCCCCCGGACTGTTGTCATTTGCTAGCCAGCTCGCGCTCAAAGGCCGTATCCAGGGCGGCCGTCAACTGTTCGCGGGTGCGTGCCTTGGTGTTTTTGTGCGCCTCCATATCCAGCGCGGACAACTGCTCAGCCAGGGCGATAGCGCGCGGCAACAGGTCTTCCTCGCTCACTGCCTCGTCAAGGTACCCGGCCTGCACAGCACCGCCGGCGTCGTAGATCTGCGCCAGGTTGACAGCCCGACTGAGGTGGGAGCTGGTGAGCCGCGCGCGAGCCAGTTCAACCCCGAAATACGGCAGGGTCATGCCGATGGCGACCTCGTTGAGGCCGATCTTGTAGGTACCGTGCACGCCGATGCGATAGTCCGCCGACAGCAGCAACAACGCCCCCATGGCGAGGGCGTGACCGGTTACCGCCAGCAGCACCGGGGTGGGAAAATCCAGCAGTCGGCGCGAGATATCGGCACCGCTCTTGAGCAGCTTCAGCATATCCTCGCCACCGCCCCCCATCACGGTGAGGTCAAAGCCCGCCGAGAATTTGCCCGGACGACCGCAGATGATCACCACCTTGCCGGCCTCCTCGGCCTGGTCCAGCGCCTTGCCCAGCTGCGCCAGCATTTCGAAGCCCAGCGCGTTGGCCTTGCCATCGTCCATCTGGATCAGGGTGTATTTTTCCTGGTGTTTGCATTCGACCAGTACGGTCATGGGCGGTCTCCTTTGGGAAGGTGGGTCAGAAAATTGACGATGATTACATTGACTGGGGGAAGCATAGCGCGAAGCGCCCCGGCTTAACAGTCGCCCTGTTCAGGAGGAGAAGACGATGGTCTTGTTGCCGTGCACGATGACCCTGTCCTCGAGATGGTACCGCAGGCCCCGGGACAGCACCGCCTGCTCCACATCGCGGCCCAGGCGCACCATGTCATCCTTGTCACAGCTGTGGTTCACCCGAATCACGTCCTGCTCGATAATGGGCCCCTCGTCCAGGTCCTCGGTCACGTAGTGGCAGGTGGCGCCTATCAGCTTGACCCCGCGTTCGTAGGCCCGCATGTAGGGATTGGCACCGATGAACGAGGGCAGGAAACTGTGATGGATATTGATCAGCCTGCCGGCGTACTCCCGGCACATCTGCGGTGGAATGATCTGCATATAGCGCGCCAGCACGATGGTCTCGGCACGGTGGCGCTGCAGGATATCCATGATCCGCGCGAAGGCCTCCTCCTTGTTTTCCTTGGGCACCGGCACGTAGTGGAAGGGAATGCCGTGCCACTCCACCATGCTGCGCAGGTTTTCGTGGTTGGAAATCACACAGGGTATTTCACAGGCCAGGTCACCGCTCTTCCAGCGGTGCAGGATGTCCGCCAGGCAGTGGGAGGCGTGACTGGCGAGGATCGCCACGAGCTGCGGCTCGCTGTTGTCGCGCAGGCTCCACTGCATATCGTGCTTCGCCGCCAGCGGCGCGAACTCCTCGCGAAACTGCGCGGGGCCCAGTTGCAGCGAGCTGGCGCTGATCACATTGCGCATGAAAAACCAGCCCTGGGCCACATCGGTGTGGTGGTTTGATTCCAGCAGCGATCCGCCGCGCTCGGCCACGAAGCAGGACACGGCCGCGACGATGCCGACCTTGTCGGGGCAGGAAATTACCAGGGTATAACTGGGCATAGCGAGAAATCCTTTTTGCTGGGCGCCGATTATCTCCAAATATGCGGCGGCAGGATATAGTATGCGCTTTGCCACTGCCGGGATTGCATGAACCGGGCTGCGGCAGTGCCGGTTGGGCGGCTGGATCAATGACGGACAAGGGAGAGCGCACAGATGAATGAGGCCGTACTTTTCGAGGACCGCGGGGACGGTATCGCGATCATTACCCTGAACCGCCCCGAGCAGCGCAATGCCCTGGGCCGGGATATCCGCGAGGGTCTGTTCGCGGCCTGGGACAGGTTCGAGCGCGACCCGGCCCTACGGGTCGCCATTCTCACCGGCGCGGGCGACAAGGCCTTTTGCGCCGGCGGTGATCTCAAGGAGATGGTGGAAAGGCAACTGGCCGTTCCTCCGAGGGACATGTTTCCCGTGCCCGGCGACACCGTCGAGCTCAGCAAGCCGACCATCGCCGCGGTGAACGGGGTGGCGTTCGCGGGCGGCTGGATGATCGCCCAGGCCTGCGACCTGTGCGTCGCCAGCACCGGGGCGAAATTCGCGGTGACCGAGGTCAAGGTGGGCCGCAGCTCACCCTGGGCGGCCCCGCTGATACATATGATTCCCCAACGCATCATGATGGAGATACTGCTCACCGGCAAACCGATCAGCGCCCAGCGCGCCTATGAGATCGGCCTGGTGAACAGGCTGGCTGAACCCGCGCAGCTGCTGGACTGCGCCCTGGAGCTGGCCAGGGAAATACTGGACGGGGCGCCGCTGTCGGTGCAGGCGGCGCGCGAGACCGTCATGCTGTCCACCGAGATGGGGCGCTCTGCCGCCCTGCAGGCGGCCAGGCACGCATCGGAATACTGCTATCACAGCGAGGACGCCCGGGAAGGCCCGCGGGCGTTTGCGGAAAAACGCCGGCCCCAGTGGCGGGGCCGCTGAGCCAGGGCCAGGGCGGGAGTCAGGCGCCGGCTCACCGGGAGTGGCGCGCAAACGATGGAGAGAGCAATGTTAAGCAAGCAACGCGTGGTCATCACCGGCGCCGCCGGCACCCTGGGACAGGCCACGGCGAAAAAAGCACAGCAGCTGGGCGCACAGGTCATCGGCCTGGATATCGTGGCAGCGAGCTCCCTGGAGCATACCGATTCATACCGGCAACTAGACCTGCTGAACCGGCAGGCGACCCTGGATTGTTTCGCAGCCCTGGGTGAAATCGATGTGCTGATCAACATCGCCGGCGGTTTCGCCATGGGTGACACCGCCTATGACAGCGACAGCGAACAGTGGGACAAGATGTTCAGGCTCAACGTGGACACCCTGCGCAACGCGACCATGGCGGCCGTACCGAAGCTGCTGGGCCGGGGCGGCGGCGCCATCGTCAATATCGGCGCCCTGGGCGCGCTGTCGGGACAGGCGGCCATGAGCGCCTACTGCTGCGCCAAGTCCTCGGTCATGAAACTGACCGAGAGCCTGTCCGAGGAACTGCGCCACCAGGGCATCAACGTGAACGCCGTGTTACCCAGCATTATCGATACCCCCCCGAATCGGGAGGGCATGCCCGACGCCGACTTCTCCCAGTGGGTGTCGCCGGAGCAACTGGCGAACGTGATCTGTTTCCTGGCATCGCCTGAGGCCGGCGCCGTGCACGGTGCCCTGGTTCCGGTCAGGGGGCTGGTCTAGCGCTGACCAGACGGGCACCCTCCCGCCCCGCGGAAGACGCCCACCACGGCCGCGCCGCTCAGGGATGCATCTGGATAAACTGGTGGATCAGGGGTACCAGGATATGCGGGATATCCTCCTGGCAGAAATGACTGGCATCCTCGAAGGTGTTAATCGGTGCTGCCGGGTAGAGGGCCCGGAAATCGGCGATGGCGTTCTCGGGACGGATCGCCCGGTCCTTCATACCGTAGGCCAGCATGGCCGGCTTGGCTTTGAGTTGCTCGAGATTGCCGGTGGCCAGTCCCTCGATAATGTAATCGCGAAAACGACCCAGATGCACATCCAGCGGGAACTCGGTGGCGCCGATACAGGAAGCCCGGTCCGGGAAGGGCGCGGAGTAGGCGTCTATCCAGGTCTGGTCGACCGCGGCGGAGTTTTCGAAGCCGACGATTTTCATAACCGATAACACCGTGGAGCCCAGCTCACCCAGGATGCCTTCCAGGGTGCCGGCATCATAGTGTTTTGCGATCCACTGGAACCAGGGTGATCGCTCTTCATTGACTGTGACCCCACCGTAACCGAACAGGGTATTCATCAGCACCACGCGCTTGACGCGCTGGGGATTACGGATGGTATACGCACCGGTGATGGGCCCTCCCCAGTCCTGGCACACGAAGGTGATGTCCTGCAGCTCCAGGTCATCGATCAGCGCCGCCAGGTTTTCCACGTGGGTTTGCAAGGTATACACGCGATCCTGGGGTGTCTCGCTTTTGCCGAAACCCATGTGGTCGGGCACGATCACGCGGTAGTGCTGCGCCAGCGCGGGGATGAAGTTGCGGTACAGGTAACCCCAGGTGGGTTCGCCGTGCAGGCAGATAATGAGCTCGCCATCGCGCGGGCCCTCGTCCACATAGTGCTGCCGGAAGCCGGCCGCCTTGCAATAGTGGGGCTGGTACGGCCAGGTGCCGTTAAAGGTCTCGTCAGCGGGGATCATGTAACACTCCAGTTGAACCCAATCGATCTTCAGATTACCAGCATAGCTTATCAGCGGTCCGGACATCATTCCCCGGGCGCATATCGGCTTCCCTGGCCACTGGAAACTAGCACGACCCCAAAAGATAGGTGTTGCCATCGGTCGCAGCGCGGTGTAGCCTGCCGAAGAAAATATAACACGCGTAACATAACCTATGTCACAGCGAATGGTTTACCAGACAGAGGAGACCCGGCGGAAGATACTTGTCGCCGCGGAGGCCATGTTCATCGAAAAGGGGTTCTTCGACACCCAGATGAAGGACGTGGCGGTAGCCATCGGCATCAGCCGCAACAGCTTGTACCGCTATTTCCACGACAAGGGCGATCTCGGTTATGCGGTGCTGGGCATGGTGTACGCCAGGATCGAGCCGCGCCTGGACAGGATTCTCAGGGATACGCAAGCGACCGCCGGGCTGAGCGGCCGGGAGCGGCTGCAGCAGTTTCTGAATAAGGCGTTCCTGGACGGGGACCTGCGGGAAGACCTTACCTTCATGGCAGAGTTTGACAGCTATTTTTCGGGCAATCGGATACCTGTGGATTTCCGGTCCCGGGCGGGCGGCGCGCTGCCCGCCTCCGGGCTGCCCAGGATCGGCGACCTTGTGACCGCAGGACTAGAGGACGGCTCCATTCGTGCGGATATCAGCCCGGAAGACTTACTGCCCATGGTGGTGTATTCGCTGAAGGCCCTGCAGCAGCATGTCCTGCTGCGCGGCTCGGCTCTGGTGGATCTATCCCCGGCGGCTGCGGAACGCCTGCTTCCCAATCTGATCACCGTGCTGATGGACGGCCTGAAGCCTGCAAAACCCACTTGAACTGGCAGCCATTACGATGACTTCGACCATGCCCGATCCGAACAACAGGCCATTCCTGCTGACTGCCAGCGAGTTGGTGCAGCAGCTGAGCAATGCCGAAAAAGCCACGCTGTGTACCGGCAAAACCTTCTGGGAGTTGCACGGTGTCGAACGGCTCGGACTACCGTCCCTGTGGGTGACCGACGGCCCCCATGGCCTGCGCAAGCAGCAGGGCGATTCGGACCATATTGGCCTGAACGACAGCACGCCCGCCGTCTGCTTCCCGCCGGCCGTGGGCCTGGCGAGCACCTGGAATCGGGATCTGCTGCAGCAGATCGGGGTGGCCCTGGGAGAGGCCTGTGTGTCCGAAAAGGTCAGCGTGCTGTTGGGCCCGGGGGTCAATATCAAACGCAGCCCCCTGTGCGGGCGCAATTTCGAATATTTTTCCGAAGACCCCTACCTCTCCGGGCAGATGGGTGCCGCCTGGGTCCGCGGCGTACAAAGCCAGGGGGTCGGCACCAGCCTCAAGCACTACGCCGCCAACAACCAGGAAAGCCACCGCATGGTGGTCGATGCCATTGTCGACGAGCGCACCCTGCGGGAAATCTACCTGCCGGGATTCGAGATTACCGTCACCGAAGCGCAGCCCTGGACCGTGATGTGCTCCTACAACAAGCTCAACGGCTCCTACCTGGCCGAAAACCACCTGCTGCTCACCCGCATCCTTAAAGAAGAGTGGGGACATACCGGCCTGGTGGTCACCGACTGGGGGGCCTGCAATGACCGGGTCAAGGGTATCGCCGCCGGCCTGGAGCTGGAAATGCCGGGCAATGGCGGTATTCACACACCCGCCGTGCTGGCGGCACTGGACAGCGGCGAACTCAGCGGGGCGCAGCTGGATGCCGCGACCACCCGGGTGGTGGAACTGATCCTCAAGTCCAGGCCGGCTTTCGAAACAGACCGCGATTACGATCGCGACGCCCATCACCTGCTGGCCCGGCGTGCCGCTGAGGAAGCCTGCGTGCTGCTGAAGAATGACGGCGCGCTGCTGCCGCTTGCCAAGGGAGGCAAGCTCGCCGTCATCGGCGCGCTGGCGGCCGCGCCCCGCTACCAGGGCAGTGGCAGCTCGCAAATCAATCCCACCCGCCTCGATATTCCGCTGCAGGAAATCCAGCGCCTGCTCGGCAGCGAGCAGGCGCCCCGCTACGCCGCTGGTTACAGTCTCGACGACGATGCCTGCGACCAGCGACTGATCGACGAGGCCCTCGCTATCGCCCGGGACACCGACACCGTAGTGCTGTTTGCGGGCCTGCCCGACAGTTACGAGTCCGAGGGCTTCGACCGCACGCATATGCGGCTGCCCGCGGCCCAGCTGCAACTCATAGAAGCCGTTGCCCGGGTTACCGACCGGCTGGTGGTGGTTCTGCAAAATGGTGCGCCGGTCGAGCTGCCCTTTATCGACAGGGTACCGGCCCTGCTGGAAACCTACCTGGGCGGCCAGGCGGGTGGTTCCGCCGTGGCGCGGATATTATTCGGCGAGGCGAATCCATCCGGCAAGCTGGCGGAGACCTTTCCAGTCAGGCTGGAGGACGCGCCCTCCCAGGACTGGTTTCCCGGAGAGCCGCGACAGGTGCAGTATCGCGAAGGGCTGTGGATCGGTTACCGCTATTTCAGTACCGCGGAGACCCCGGTGGCCTTCCCTTTTGGCCACGGCTTGTCCTACACCACCTTCGCCTACCACAAGCTGCGCCTGGCTAGCGCAGCCGGCAACTGGACAGTAGACGCAGCACAGCTTGGCGAGTGGGATGGCCTTCGCCTGCAGTGCGATATCGAAAATACCGGCGCCGTAGCCGGCTACGAAATCGCGCAGCTCTACATCGGCGCCCCGGCTGGGGCAGTCTATCGCCCCCGGCGAGAATTGCGCAGCTTTGCCAAAGTCTGGCTCGAACCCGGGCAGACCGGCACGGTGGTTTTCGAACTGGGCTCCCGCGCCTTCGCTCACTGGTGCACCGATGTCCAGGACTGGCGAGTACTTCAAGGCGAATACCGAATCGAGGTCGGCGCCTCCTGCGCCGACATCAGGCTGGACCGTGCAATCCAGGTGCTCTCCACGCACCAGGCAGGGGCTCGCGACCCGGCCCTGGCGCCCTATTTCGAGCCTGCCAAACGCGCATTTGACGGGCCTGCGTTTGCCGCACTGCTGGGACGACCGCTTGCCCCCGCTGCGCCCGCGCGCCCCTATCACCCGAACTCCACCCTGGGCGAAGTGCAATCCACGCTGCTCGGTAAATTGCTGCACCAGGCCATCCTGCGCTCCATGAAGAAGATGGCGCCTGACGGGAACGATGAAAAAACGGAACGCATGATGGCGGCGATGGTGGCGGAAATGCCCCTGAGAAACCTGGTGGTGTTTTCCGGAGGCAGGTTTTCGCCGCGGGGTCTGCAGCTGTGTATCCAGCTGATGAACGGCCAGTACCGGATGGCTTTGCAAACCCTGCTGAGCGGCAGGCGGTAGTGTCGCCTACAACGCCTGAATCCGTTACCGGGCTGGAGCGGCCCGAGTCCAGGGAGCTGACACAACTATGAAACTGTTGCACTTCCTGCTGACCAGCCTGAGGGCACTGGCACGCACCTTGTTGCTGTTGCTACTGCTCGCAGCACTGTTTGCAAGCTATCGGATTATGACGTCCGAGCAGGTCGATCCTGCCGACAAAATCGCCAGTAAATCTGCTTACCTGGAAAGAATTGCCAACCAGGACAATAATCGCGGCAAAAGGCCGAACGTCATTTTCATCCTGTTCGATGACATGGGCTATGGCGATATAGGGGCCGGCGCCATAGACAACCGGCTGGTCGATACGCCACATATCGATCAACTGGCGGCGAACGGCGTGGTGCTAACGGATTTCTACGCCCCGGCCCCGGTCTGCACCCCTTCGCGCGCCGGTTTTCTCACCGGGCGCCTGCCCAGCCGGGCCGGACTGCCCTATGTGGTCTTTCCGAGTGATACTGCAAAGGGGGTCGTGTTCGACAGGATTCTCAAGCCCCAGGCTCACAACAGGTTACCTTCGGAGGAGATTACCCTGGCGGACCTGTTCGGTGCGGCGGGGTATGCCACCGGCATGATCGGCAAGTGGCACCTTGGGGATGTCAATCCCTCCCTGCCCAATGACATGGGCTTTGACAGTTTCTTTGGCTCGCTTTACAGCAACGACATGGAGCCATTTGCGCTCTACCGCGACACCTCAATCGCCGTGGCAGCCCCGGTCGATCAGCGCCAGCTCACTGAACTTTACACGGACGAAGCCGTAAACTTTATCGATAACCATGCGCAGGAAAACTTCTTCCTGTATTTCGCCCACAATTTCCCACACGACCCACTGGCTGTGCGCGCCGAGCGCAGCGGCAAGTCCGACGCCGGATTGTACGGTGATGTGCTGGAGGAGATAGATGACAGCATCGGTGAGATCGTGGACGCCCTGAGGCGCACCCACAACCTGGACAACACCCTGATCATTATCAGTTCTGACAACGGGCCCTGGTTCCTGGGTGACGCGGGCGATCACCGGGGTCGCAAGGGCAATACGTTTGAAGGCGGCATGCGGGTGCCCTTTATCGCACACTGGCCCGCCGCCCTTCCCGCTGGCCGGGTGGAGACAGCCATGGCCATGGGCACTGACCTGGTGCCCACCATGCTCGACATATTACAGATCCCTGCACCTCCCGATCGCATACTGGATGGGCGCAGCCTGCTCAAGGTGCTGACCACCGGGGCCAGTTCTCCTCACGACTATTTGTACTACTACGATGGTGAAACCCTGTACGCCGTGCGCGACCAGCAGTTCAAATACCGGGCGCCTGCGGGTGTGTTTTACGCCACCGACGAGATGCCCTTCGCGCCAGCCATGCCACAGAAGGAATGGTTGTTCGATCTGCAGAGGGATCCGCGGGAATCCTACGACATCGCAGATCGATCTCCCGAAGTCCTGCAGCGCCTGCGTACCGCGTTCAAGGCGAAACTAGACGAAATGGAGGCTAACAGGCGTGGTTGGCGCTGAGCGAGTGCCCACCGGTAAGCGTGCGGGGCTTTTTCACTCCGGCGGGACTGCCAACTGAATGCCAACTTTATTCCCCGGGCAAGGACGCGTAGAACTGGCGCAATACCTCGAAGGCCAGTTTGCGATTGCCCTGCTCATCCACCAGGCCCTTGCGGTTATAGAAATCCTGGATGCCATTGAGGGGCCGCAGCGCCGCCCGGAAATCCTTCAGCACCCAGGGGGACATGCCCTGGACCAGCGGGCTGTGCCGCAACATATCCAGCTGCGCCTCGTACACTCTGGCCTGGTACTCCTCCGACCACAGCAGCGCTTCGGGGGAGCGGAAACCCGCCTTGGCCCCGGCGCCGAATTCGGAAATCACCATGGGTTTGCCAAATGTATTGCTGAAACGTAAACGCGGCATGATGTCGTTCAGCATTACCCTGCGAATGTCGGCTTCGCTGGCGGGCAGGTTGGCCGCAAAAGCGGCGGAGTAGTACCAGCCGAAGTACTCGTTGTAGCCCACCACATCGACGATCTCCCCCAGGGGGTCATCCAGTTCCACCAGGATTTCACCGGTGTCGGCCTCCTCCCCTCCGGTTTCCTCCTCTACCACTTCGGCATCTGTCCCGGGTTCGTCAGCTACCAGCATGCTGCTGACCACTTCCTTGCCGATGAACGCCACGAGCCGGGCCTTATCCGCAAGGCTGACATCAGAGTCCTTCAGCAGTGCGATCATGACGTCTTCGGCCACCTCGCGCAGTTCAGCCTCCGGGTTGCCAATAAGCGCCGCCGCCAGCAACCTGCCACTGTGGTCCACTTCCTTCACGGTGGCGGCCTCGGCAGACATAAAGGCCGTCCGCGACGCACTGACCGGGGTCTCATTACCCAGTGACCAGATCACCACGGCGGCGCGGTTCAGGTCGCGCTGCACCATCTCCGACAGCATGTTGTTGGCGAGTTTGCGGGTATCCTCGTTGCGCCAGTCGATTGCCCAGTAAACCGGGATTTCCGACCACAGCATCAGACCCAGTTCATCCGCCAGGCGTACGGTGTGCTCGTTGTGCGGATAGTGGGCGAGGCGCACGAAATTGGCGCCCAATTGTTTGGCCAGCGCGAAAGAGGCCTCCGCGTCGGCCCTGTCCGTGGCCACGCCCGCACCCAGCAGGGTTTCCTCATGCATGCTGATGCCGCGCAGGAATACCGGTTTGCCATTGAGGAGAATCTGTCCGCCTGCGCGGCGCACAGAGCGAAAGCCCACGCGGTCGGTACTGGTATCGTCCTCGACGGAGATACTGACCTCGTATAAAACCGGATCCTCCGGGGACCACATCCTCGGGCTGGCGCTCAACTGGAACTCCGCCCGCCCGGCGGCATCGGTAGTGGCCGTGGCCGACACATTGAGTTGCGCGATCGTGAGTACGACTTCTGTACCGGGTTTCGCGCCGTCCACCTGCGCCCAGCCGCGAATAACACCAGCACCGGGTTCGGCCAGCCACACGTGGAACTGGCGGACAAAGGTATCCGGTACCGATACCAGGCTCACATCGCGGGTAAGGCCGCCGTACTGCCACCAGTCAGTGCGCATGGTTGGTACGCTGGACTTGTCCAAAGTGTTGTCGACCCTGACGATGAGGTCGTTGCCGCCCTCCTCAAGCAGTTCTGTCACTTCGAAATTGAAGGGCGTATAACCGCCCTTGTGCTGCCCCAGTACCGTGCCGTTCAGGTAAACCGTGGTGGTAAAATTGGCACCGCCAAAATGCAGGAAATAGCGCTCACCGCGTTGCGGTTGCGCCTCGAAGCTACGTTGGTACCACACTGAGCCGTCATAGAAAAACAGTCGTTCGCGCTGCGTGTTCCAGTCTCCCGGCACCTGCAACTGCTGGCGCTCGTCGAAGCTGTACTCGATCAGTTCCATTCCCGAGACCGGTTTGGCATTGGCGTAGTAGCCATCCCCGAAAAGGCCCCGCTCCCCCAACCCCAGCTTGTCGATGACCACGTTCCAGTTGCCGTTCAGGGACCGGGCGGCGCGGTTGGGAATATTGGTAATCAGTGGCGAGGGGGCTTCGTATGCTATCGGCGGTGGCGAAAAAATACTGACTTCCTGAGGCTCGCCGGGTTTTTCGCTGGCCATCGCAGCTGCGCCCGGTAACAGCACTGCCGACATCGCCAGCAAAACTGCGCGCATACTCCGCCACGGCCCATGGGCGCCAGCCATGGCTGCGCCTGATGGTGAATGCAGCATTTACCCCTCCAATATGTCCACTCGCCGGTTAAACGGCCAGTCAATCACAAGCGGGCCCGCCTGGCCAAGGACTTTGAGATCGTCAGTACTGCCGTTCGCGACTAACCCGGGGCCCTCGACAGCCGCCGCCCGCGCTCGGAAATGATGTAGAGGTGTATAAGGCCGGGGGAAACAGCTAAAGTAGCAGGCCAAAATCCTGGCAAGCTCTTGGACCCTGCACTCGAATTGAACGATAAAACTTTAAAATCAGCTAGTTACGAACACACCCCAATGATGCAGCAATTCCTGCGCATCAAGGCAAAGCACCCCCGCGACCTGCTGTTTTACCGCATGGGGGATTTCTACGAGCTGTTCTACGACGACGCCAAAAAGGCGGCGGAGCTGCTGGATATCACCCTCACCGCCCGCGGCAAATCCGCCGGCGAGCCCATTCCCATGTGCGGCGTGCCCTACCACGCCGCCGAAGGCTACCTGGCGCGGCTGGTGAAGGCCGGGGTGTCGGTGGCCATTGCCGAGCAGATCGGCGATCCAGCCACCAGCAAGGGCCCGGTGGAGCGGCAGGTGGTGCGGGTGGTCACCCCCGGCACCCTGTCGGACGAGGCGCTGCTGGATGAGCGGGTGGACAACCTCCTGCTGGCCATCTGCCAGCATAAAGAGGCTTACGGCATCGCCTACCTGGATCTCAGCACCGGCCGCTTCCGGGTCCTGGAGGTCAGCGGCGGGGAGGCCCTCAGCGGCGAATTGCAGCGCCTGAATCCCGCCGAAACCCTGTACCAGGACACGATTACCCACCCCGCGGTCACCGCCCGCCGCGGCGCCCGCGTCCAGCCGGCCTGGGAGTTCGATGTGGACGGGGCCCGCCGGGCCCTGAACACCCAGTTCCAGACCCATGATCTCAAGGGCTTCGGCTGCGACGAGTTGACACTGGCCATCGGCGCCGCCGGCTGCCTGTTGCAGTACGTCAAGGACACCCAGCGCGGCAACCTGCCCCATATTCGCAGTATGAGCCACGAGAGCCGCGCCGCCAGCGTCATCCTGGACGCGGCCACCCGCCGCAACCTGGAGCTGGACGTCAACCTGGCCGGCGGCGACAGCAACACCCTGTTGTCCGTGCTGGACCGCTGTGTGACCGCCATGGGCAGCCGCCTGCTGCGCCGCTGGTTGCACCGCCCGTTGACGGATATCCCGGTGCTGGAAGCGCGTCACGGGGCCATCGGCGCGCTGTGCGCCGATTACGGCTACGAACCGGCGCGCGCGGCCCTCAAGCCCATCGGCGACATGGAGCGCATCCTCACCCGCGTGGCTCTGCGCTCGGCCCGGCCCCGGGACCTCACCCGCCTGCACAGCTCGCTGGCGGCCCTGCCGCAACTGCGCGCCGCCCTGGCGAACTGCGAGGCGGGGCTGCTGCGGGAACTGTGCCAACAGGTGGGTGACTACCCCGGGCTGTGCGAGTTGCTGGATCGCGCCCTGATCGACAACCCGCCAGCGGTCATCCGCGACGGCGGGGTCATCGCCGCAGGCTACGACGCCGAGCTGGATGAACTGCGCCAGTTGAGCAGCAACGCCGGCGATTACCTGCTGCAGATGGAAAAGCGCGAGCGCGAGGCCACCGGCATTTCCACCCTCAAGGTGGGCTACAACCGGGTGCACGGCTATTACATAGAAATCAGCCGCGCCCAGGCTGGCCAGGCGCCGGCGGCCTACGTGCGCCGCCAGACCCTGAAAAACGCCGAGCGCTTTATCACCCCCGAGCTCAAGGAATTCGAGGACCGGGCCCTGTCCAGCAAGAGCCGCGCCCTGAGTCGGGAGAAAGCCCTCTATGAGGAACTGCTGGAGCGCCTCAACGAGCGGCTGGGACCGCTGCAGGATACCGCCGCCGCGGTGAGCGAACTGGACGTGCTGGCCAACCTGGCCGAGCGCGCCGACACCCTGCGCCTGTGCCGGCCGGAGTTCTGCCAGGAGCAGGTCTTCGAGGTGACCGAGGGCCGCCACCTGGTGGTGGAACAGGTTCTGGAACAACCTTTTATCGCCAACAGCACGGCCCTCAACGAGCGGCGCCGCATGCTGCTGATCACCGGGCCCAATATGGGCGGCAAGTCGACCTATATGCGCCAGAACGCGGTGATCGCCCTGCTGGCCCATATCGGCAGCTTCGTGCCCGCCACGGCGGCGCGGCTGGCGCCCATCGATCGAATTTTCACCCGCATCGGCTCCTCCGATGACCTGGCCTCGGGCCGCTCCACCTTCATGGTGGAGATGACCGAAACCGCCAACATCCTGCACAATGCCACGCCCCGCTCGCTGGTACTGATGGACGAGGTGGGTCGCGGCACCAGCACCTTCGACGGCCTCAGCCTGGCCTGGGCGGCGGCGGTGCAACTGGCCCGGGAAGTGCAGGCCTTCACCCTGTTTTCCACCCACTACTTCGAACTCACCAGCCTGCCCCAGATCTGTCCAACCATGGCCAACGTGCACCTGGATGCCACCGAGCACCAGGATCACGTGGTGTTCCTGCACAATATCCAGGAGGGGCCGGCCAACCGCAGTTTCGGCCTGCAGGTTGCCAGGCTGGCGGGCATTCCCGCCCCCGTGCTGGCTGCGGCCCGGGAGAAGCTGCGGGAGCTGGAACAGGGCGCGCGGGAGCCGACAGTGCCCGCCCGGCCCGGCGCCTCGCCGGCCCAGGTGGACCTGTTCAGTGCGGCGCCGCCGCACCCGGTGGTCAGCGCCCTGGAGGAGCTGCAACCGGACGAGCTGACGCCCCGCCAGGCGCTGGAAAAACTCTATGAACTCAAGGGTCAACTGGACTGAAAAGCCCCTTCAATTTCACCTCTCCAGCGGGTAAACTGACGCCCCTTCCGGGGGCCAGGCATTTTTCAAGAGGCATTGCAGGCATGACATTTGTTGTAGGCGAAGATTGTATCAACTGTAAACACACGGACTGTGTAGAAGTCTGCCCGGTAGACTGTTTCTATGAAGGCCCCAATTTCCTGGTGATCCACCCCGACGAGTGCATCGACTGCGCCCTTTGTGAGCCGGAGTGCCCGGTGGACGCCATTTTCTCCGAGGACGAACTGCCCGAAGACCAGCAGGTATTCCTGGAGTTGAACGCGGAGCTGGCGGAAGTGTGGCCCTGTATCACCGAAATGAAAGAGGCCCTGCCGGATGCCGAGGAATGGGCGGGCAAACCCAACAAGCTGGCGCTGCTGCAGCGCTGACGCTCACCCGCTACGCGAACCGCCAGAAGCCCTGCCGTGATATCACGGCGGGGCTTTTTTACGGCTGGCTCAGGAGCCCGGCGCGCAGCGCCGCCGCCTGTTCCTTGATGCGCCGCAGGTTCTGGGGGCCCATGCGCAGCAGCTGCTTCTGCACCGTGCTGAGCTGTTCCAGCTGTGGGTCGGCGTACTGGTACATGACTGACTTGCGCGTGAGCTCTATGGGCTCATCGATTTCCGGCGTTTGCAGGACTTGATCCAGCATACGGATCACCGCGTTATCGAAGGTCTCCGGGTCCATCCCGAGTTGGGCATAGGCCTGCTCGTAGAGGGGGCGCATACGATGGAAACTACCTACCAGGGCCTGGGTATCCAGGGTGGCGATGGCTTCGGCGTACTCGTCATAGCGGGTGTAACCGGCGGGGTCCATGTACAGCTGCTGTCCCTTGAGCTCCACGCCAAAAGGCTGCGTGGGACGCTTGACCGGCAATAGCTTGTACTGCACCACACCGCGGCTGAAACCATCGACGAGGGCAGCTCCCAGCTGCACGAGGTTTTCCTCCGCTTCCATCTGGTCCAGCTCCGGCCCGATGCCCGCCGCGGCCAGTTGCTCGCGCATCAGTGCGTCGCTCTCCTCCAGCGGCGGCAGCGGTGGTTCCGCCGGCTCCGACGCCTCGGCGGCGTCCTCGGGGGCAGGGGCTGCGGGGCGCGGGATATCCTCGGCCGGGGGCAGTTCCGCCGGCTGCACGACGACCTCTTCCACCGTCTCGACCGGCGTTTCGACAGGCTCGGACTCCTGCAACGTGGTCCACAGCACCCACGCCACCGCCAGGATCGCCACAACCAGCACTATTTTGAGAAAAGGAACCCCCCCGCTACCGTTGCGGCTTTCCAGTCTGTCTTCAGGTGCTGCCTTCATTGACATTCGCCTCCCCGGCGATTTTGAGGGCTGTTCAACCCTGTTTGCCTTACCAGGCCCTTATACTAGCCTATCCACTCCGGCCCGCGCCAATGCGGGCTGGCGCCGTTGTGGCGCGGGTTGCTGTCCCGCCGCGCCATTGCCCGTTACTATAGTACCCGCGGTCGGGCTGGCGATAGCCTGACCGCCCCACTACACTCAACCCCGGCTGTATATTTTCACGGAGAGAACAAGCATGCATTTTTTAAAAACGACCAGGTTACTTGCCGGCACACTGTTGTTGCTGTGCGGCAGTGTATTTTCTTCCCAGCTGCTGGCCGAGGCCAGGGAGCAGACCGTGCGCATCGAGGTCAGCAAGCCCGAGGGCGGCCAGTGCGAGGTCAAGGCAGTATTCAAGGGCGACCACGACAACTGCAAGAACGACGCCGCCAAGGGTCGCGCCGATTGCAGCGCCGATACCGGCTGTGTCTGCACCCGCCAGGAAAAGCATGTGATGTGGAAAGTGGATAACAAACAGTCCTTCGCCATCGCCTTCGACCAGGGCAGTCCCAACCCCTTCGTGACCAAGGGCGACAGTGAGTGCAACCTCAAGAGCAACAAGAAGGGCCAACTGCGCTGCCGGGTCAAGGGCAAGGACGTACCCAGGGGAGACTACAAGTACTCCATCGAGGTACCCGAGTGTCCCACCATCCAGTCGCATATCAAGATCTACTGATCCTGTACGCGACAGCGAATGGAGATTCTGGATAGCGTCCAACAGGCGCGGGCCATCGATATCTTCGTGCGGGCGTTCCACGACGACCCGGTCATGAACTGGATGTCGAAGCACCCCGATTTCCTGTCGACCTTTTACCAGGTCACGCTGCCGGCATTCATTCCCCACGGCCTCACCTACATCGATGAACAGGGGCGCGGCGCGGCCGCCTGGCTGGGGCCGGACCAGGAACTCGCCTGGCCGGTCAACCCGCGCAACCTCTGGCGCATGTTGCGGGTTTGCGGGCCAGGCGGTTTTGTGCGCTTCGCCCGCAGCGGCTTCACCACAGCGCGGTTTCACCCCAAGCGCCCCCACTACTACCTGTTCCTGATCGGTGCCGTGCCGGAGGCCCGGGGACAGGGTGTGGGCAGCCAACTGATCTCCAGGGTGCTGCGCCACTGTGACGATGAGAACGTGCCGGCCTACCTGGAAAACTCCAAGGCCGACAACCTGGCGTTCTACCAGGGCCACGGCTTCCGGGTGATCAATGAAGTACGCTTCGCCAGAACGGCGCCACCGATCTGGCTGATGTGGCGGGAGCCCCGGGCCGGGGCCTGATCGACCGCTGGCCACAGCGCTGGAAAATTCGCGGTACTGACGACACGGGGACACAGTGAACGACTACACAGATTATGATGCCCTGGGCCTGGCCCAGCTGGTGCGCGCCAAAGAAGTAACGGCCGCCGAACTGGTGGCAACAGCGATCACCCGCATCGAACGGTTCAATCCGGGACTGAACGCCGTCATCCACCCGCTGTTTGAAGCGGCGCGACAGGCGGCGCTGGATCACGCCCACGCGGACGCCCCCTTCCACGGCGTGCCCTTTCTGGTCAAAGACCTGCTGACCACCATCGCCGGCGCGCCCTACAGCAAGGGCTGCAAAGCGCTCAAGTTGCATATGGCGCAGGCCGACAGCGAACTGATGCAGCGCTACCGCGCCGCCGGACTGCTCACCCTGGGCAAAACCAATACCCCGGAGTTTGGCCTGGTAGCGGTCACCGAACCGGAAGCCTTCGGCCCCACCCGCAATCCCTGGGACACCAGGCGCAGCCCCGGTGGTTCCAGCGGCGGTTCGGCCGCAGCGGTGGCGGCGGGATTCGTGCCCATGGCGGGCGGCGGGGATGGCGGCGGCTCGATCCGCATACCCGCTGCCAGCTGCGGCCTGTTCGGCCTCAAGCCCTCTCGCGGGCGCACCCCTACCGCCCCCCTGGGGGAACTGTGGCAGGGCGCCGCCCAGGAGCATGTCATCAGCCGCAGTGTGCGCGACAGCGCCGCCATGCTGGACGCGGTTCAGGGTGGCGCGCCGGGCGATCCCTATGTCATCGCTCCCCCCGAGCGGCCCTACCTGGAAGAGATCGCTCGCCCCCCCGAGGCGCTGCGCGTCGCCTTCTGCACCAGCTCCCCGTTGCAGTCACCGGTGGACCCCGCCTGCGTGGCGGCGGTGGAACACACCGCCGGGCTACTGCAGCAACTCGGCCATCAGGTCGAGGAGGCCAGGCCGGACTACGACGGCCAGGCCGTTGCCCGCTCCTACCTGACCATGTACTTCGGCGAGGTGGCGGCGGAACTGGCGGAGCTGGGCGAGATACTGGGCCGACCGGCCAGGGCGGCAGATGTAGAACCCCTCACCTGGCTGCTGGGCCTGCTGGGGCGGGCCACCTCGGCCCAGGAGTTTGTCCTGGCCAAGCAGCAGTGGAACATTCTGGGCCGCGCCATGGGCGCGTTTTTCGAACGCTACGACCTGTACCTGACCCCCACCATGGCGGTACTGCCGCCGCTGATTGGCGCCGACCAACCGGGGCAGTTCGAGCAGTTGCTGGTGAAGGCGGTCAACACCTTCGGCCTGGGCCGCCTGCTCAAGGCCAGCGGCATGGTGGACAAGCTGGCCACCGCCAGCCTCGCCAGGGTGCCCTTTACCCAACTGGCCAATCTCACCGGCCTGCCCGCCATGTCCGTGCCGCTGCACTGGACAGCGGAGTCCCTGCCCGTGGGCGTACATTTCATGGCGCCCTTCGGGGCAGAGGCCCGCCTGCTGCGACTGGCGGCGCAGCTGGAACAGGCGCAACCCTGGTTTGCCCGCCGGCCGGAATTGCGTTAATGCGTCCGCCTGCGGATACCCGGTCGGCGCGGCGAGTGATTGTGCGCTAGAATCCTCGACAAAAAACAGGGACACAACCGAGCATGGAATTTACCCAGGTCATCTCTATCGCGGGCTACGCCATCGAAGCGGTGGGCGTACTGGTCGTCGTGGCCGGCTCCTGCATTTCCTCCTGCGCTTTTTTGCGCAGCTATCGAACCCTGCCTGAAGGGGTGGCCTACAAGTCCTACCGGCGCCAGCTGGGACGTTCCATCATTCTCGGGCTGGAGTTCCTGATCGCCGGGGATATCATCCGCACCGTGGTAGTGGCGGATACTTTCGAGAACGTGGCCATCCTCGGTCTGATCATCCTGATCCGGACCTTCCTCAGTGTGACCCTGCATCTCGAAATCGAGGGCCGCTGGCCCTGGCAGCCGGAACCGCCAGCGGCTGGCGCGCCACAGCGGGACTGAGGGGCGCAACCGGCCCGGTGGCTGTCAGCTCTCGACGAAGGCCCGCTCGATCACATACTCCGCGGCCTCGCCGTGGCGGGCCTCGCGCAGGCCATGGCTGTCCAGCAGGGCACAGATTTCCTTGAGCATGGTGGGGCTGCCACAAATCATGAAGCGGTCGTCGGCCGCGTCGATGGGCCCCAGGCCGACATCCGCCTGCAACTTGCCGCTGCGCAGCAGGTCGGTGAGGCGGCCGTTGTTGCGGAACGGCTCACGGGTAACCGTGGGGTAGTAAATCAGCTTGTCGCGCACATCCTGACCGAGGTACTCATGGGCAGGCAGGTGCTCGGTGATGAGCTCCCGGTAGGCCAGCTCTTCCACATGCCGACAACCGTGCGTCAGCACGATACGCTCGTACTGCTCGTAGATCTCCGGATCCTTGATGATACTGAGGAAGGGCGCGAGCCCGGTGCCGGTGGCAATCAGGTACAGGTTCCTGCCGGGCAGCAGGTTGTCCTGCACCAGGGTGCCGGTGGCCTTGCTGTTGACCAGCACCTCGTCACCCACGGTGATGGACTGCAGTTTCGAGGTCAGCGGGCCGTCCGGCACCTTGATGCTGAAAAACTCCAGCTCGTCCTCGTAGTTGGCGCTGGCCAGGCTGTAGGCGCGCATCAGGGGCTTGCCCTCCTGCTCCAGGCCTATCATGGTGAAGTGGCCGTTCTTGAACCGAAAACCCTGGTTGCGCGTGGTCTTGAAGCTGAACAGCCGATCTGTCCAGTGGTGCACCGCGGTGACCTGTTCGCGCATGATGGTAGCCATTGGGGAAATTCCTTCTGTTTGCCTGGGATGCCGCCAGTCTAGGTGTTCCGCTTATATCGTCTAAACGGTTTTATTTGATAATATAAATCGTTTTTTCCGATATAGGTGTGTCACCATGCGCTACAGTCTGCGCCAGTTGGAGGTGTTCCTGGCCACCGCCCGGCACGAGAACGTGACCAGGGCCGCGGCGGAGCTGGCCATGTCCCAGTCCGCTGCCAGCGGCTCGCTGCGGGAACTGGAGGAACAGTTCGATGTGCGCCTGTTCGACCGGGTCGGCAAGCGGCTGCAGCTGAGCGAACTGGGCCGCCAGCTGCGGCCCCGGGCCGAAACCCTGCTGGAGCAGGCCAGGGCCTTCGAACAGGCGCTGGCGGGGGAAGAGGTCATGGGCCGGCTGCAGGTGGGCGCCACCCTGACCATAGGCAACTACCTGGCGGTGGCCATGATCGCCGAGTTTCGCCGCCGCTACCCGGGGGCGGAGATCGCCCTGAGCGTGGCCAATACCGCGACCATCGCCGAGCAGGTGGCGCGCTTCGAGCTGGACATGGGGCTGGTCGAGGGTGAGCTCAATCACCCCGAGCTGGAGAGCATCCACTGGCGAGCGGACGAACTGGTGGTATTCGCAGCCCCCGACCACCCGCTGGCGCGCAGCCGGGGACTGGGAGACACGGCACTGCGGCAATTGCCCTGGATCGTGCGGGAGCGGGGTTCGGGTACCCGCCAGGCCTTCGACCGGGCCATGCACGGCCTGCTGCCGGAGCTGGATATCGCCATGGAGTTGCAGCACACCGAGGCCATCAAGCGGGCCGTGGAGGCCGGGCTGGGGGTCGGCTGCCTGTCTCGCATCAGCCTGGTGGATGCCTTCCGCCGGGGCAGCCTGGTGCCCCTGAAAGTGCCCGGCCGCGATTTCAGCCGGGAGCTATACCTGGTTACTCATCGCAGCAAGTTTCACGGCGCGGCCCTGCGCCGCTGGCTGGACCTGTGCCAGGAGCAGAGCTGACCGCCCTAGAGTGGATGCAGGCGCACCGGCAGGCTGGTGTAGCCGCGCACAAAGTTGGAACGCACCCGCTCGGGTTCGCCCACCACTTCCACCATGTGGAAGCGCTTCATGATCTCCTCCCAGAGGATACGCAACTGCATTTCCGCCAGCCGGTTGCCCATGCAGCGGTGAATGCCGAAGCCGAAGGACATGTGGTGGCGGGCGTTCTTGCGGTCGATGATGAACTCGTCGGCGTTATCGATGACCGATTCGTCGCGATTGCCCGAGATGTACCACATCACCACCTTGTCACCCTTGCGAATCTGCTTGCCGCCAAACTCCAGGTCGCGGGTCGCGGTGCGGCGCATGTGGGCCAGCGGCGTCTGCCAGCGGATGATCTCCGACACCATGGTTGGGATCAGCCCGGGGTCGTCGCGCAGCTTGTCGTACTCGCGCCGGATTCTGGTTGAGCGCCAGCACGCCGCCGCTCATCGAGTTGCGGGTGGTGTCATTGCCGCCGACGATCAGCAGCATCAGGTTGCCCAGGTATTCCATCGGGCGATCGACCATGTCCGCAGTATTGGGATCGCGCTGCAGCAGGGAAATCAGGTCAAATGCGCTCTCCTGGCCCTTGCGCTCGTGCCAGATGCGGGTGAAGGTTGCCAGGCATTCCCCCATGGCCGCCAGCGCGCTCCTCTTCACTGACATCACCGCCGGTCATCTCCGGGGTACCGGAGGCGATGTCGGACCAGTAGGTCAGTTTCCGACGCTCCTCGAAGGGAAAATCGAACAGGGTGGCCAGCATCTGGGTGGTCAGGTTGATCGACACCCGCTCCACCCAGTCAAAGGTCTCACCCAGCGGCAGGCTATCCAGGATCTCCACCACCCGGCTGCGGATCAGCCCCTCCATGGCCGCCAGGTTCTGCGGCGCCACCACCGGCTGCGCGGCCCGGCGCTGCACATCGTGCTTCGGCGGGTCCATGGCGATAAACATTTCGACCGGGAGATCCTCTGTCAGGTCATCGATGACAATCGCCGGTTCCGAGGAAAACGCATCGGGGTCACTGTCGACCGCGACAATGTCCTTGAATCGCGTTATCGACCAGAATGGGCCAAAGGGGCTGTTGGCCTGGAAGTGCACCGGATCCTCGGCGCGCAGGCGCGCGAAAAACGGGCGCCAGGCATCCTGCTCCAGAAGCCGCGGGTCGCTGACGTCGATCTCGTCGAGTGGGATACTCAGGGCATCTGGAATGGTCTGCATTTGGTTCATCTCGTCGCTCCTTCCTTGTTTAGTTCACATCTGGAATTCAGGCAACCGCACCACCATGCCGTCGAGTTGGTCGCTCACCTCGATCTGGCAACTCAGGCGGGATACCTCGGTGCGATCGGGGCGCATGCCCAGCATGGCCTCCTCCATCGCATCCGCCTCGCCGGTGGCTGCCAGCCAGTCGGCTTCCACGAACACGTGGCAGGTGCCGCAGGCACAGGCGCCGCCGCAGTCGGCATCGATGCCCGGCACCGCGTTGTCGATGGCATTCTGCATCAGGGACTTGCCGGTCTCGGCTTCGATGGTATGGCTGGCACCGTTGTGCTCGATCAGCGTGATTTTGGGCATAGGCGGTACTCCTTGATTCAGGTAAAGGTCAGTGTAAAAGCACAGTGCATCAAATAGGAGGTCATTTTTTGACATCAGGCAGTCATTTAAAGACAATACCCCATGGCAGGCCAGACCGACGCGTTTTTCATCACCAGCAGCTACTCCCGTATCATCGCACGGGAACTACGCCTGCACGAACGGGACTTGCCCGCCCTGCTGCGCGGCACCGGGCTGCCGCTGCGGGTGTTGCAACCAGGCGACCAGACCCGGCTGAGTGGCCACCAGCAGATCCGCATCATCCAGAACGCGCGGGCCATCAATGACTCACCCCTGCTGGGCCTGCAGCTGGGGCGCCAACTGCAGCCGTCCGCCCACGGCCCCATAGGCTACCTCGCCCTGAGCAGCCCTGACCTGCTGACCGCACTGCAGGCCCTGCGTGATTTCCTGCCGCTGCGAATAGGGTTCGCCCGTCTGGGCCTGGACCTCAAGCGCGACTGGCTGAAATGTACCCTGCAGATCAGGCTGGACGCGCCGGCTGTGGAGCGGCGCATGCTGCTGGAATGCTTCGCCCTGTTGCTGCAGGCGCTGGTGGAGTCCGTCCTGGGGAAACCGCCGGCGGGCGCCCGCTTCGAGTTCGCATTCCCGACCCCGGATTACCAGTCCAGCTACAGCGAGTTCCTGCACGCCCCCGTCCATTTCTCCAGGAGCCACTCGCAACTGGTACTGCCGGCAGGGCTGGCCTACACGGCCAATGCCAGCGGCGACGATCCGGATGCCTACCGCCTGGCCCAGGACCTGTGCCATAAACTGCTGGCGGAGGTGCCCTCCGCATCCCTCTCCAGTACCGACCAGGTGAGACGGCTGCTGCTGTCCCGGCCAGCGGGAGCGGCCAACGAGGAGGATATCGCCAGCGCGCTGTTTGTCTCCAAGCGCACCCTGGCCCGCCGCCTGGCCCGGGAGGGCAGTGGCTACCGGCAGCTGCGGGAACAGGTGCTGGCGGAGCTGGCGGCGGAACACCTGCGGGATTCCAGGCTCAGCGTGGACTCAGTGGCGGAGCTGCTGGGCTACCACGATGCGGCCAATTTCCGCCGGGCATGTCACCGCTGGTTCGGGATGGCGCCGCGGGAGTTTCGGCTGGCGGCGAACAAGTGAGGGGCTGGTTGCACCGGGCGGGGCCGGCGCGCAAGGGGGAGCTTACTTGAACAGCGATTCGCTGCTCAAGCCGTTGCTCTCCATGATGGTGCGCAGGCGCCGCAGTGCTTCCACCTGGATCTGGCGCACGCGCTCCCTGGTCAGGCCGATTTCCCGACCCACCTCTTCCAGGGTACTGCTCTCGTAACCGCGCAGGCCGAAACGGCGGGAGACAACCTCACGCTGTTTTTCGGTCAACTCCTCGAGCCAGTCGGCGATGCTCTCCTTGATATCGCTGTCCTGCAACAGTTCGGAGGGGTCGCTCTCGCGGGTGTCGGCAATGGTATCCACCACCGAGCGATCCGAATCGGGCCCCAGCGGGGTATCCATGGAGGTCACCCGCTCGTTGAGACCCAGCATGCGCTTGACGTCGGCAGCGGGCTTGTCCAACAGGTCGGCGATTTCCTCTGCGCTGGGCTCGTGGTCCAGCTTCTGGGTCAGCTCCCGCGCGGCGCGCAGGTAGACATTCAGCTCCTTGACCACGTGGATAGGCAGGCGAATAGTGCGGGTCTGGTTCATGATTGCCCGCTCTATGGTCTGGCGAATCCACCAGGTCGCATAGGTCGAAAATCGAAAGCCGCGCTCCGGGTCGAACTTCTCCACCGCCCGGATCAGGCCCAGGTTGCCCTCCTCGATCAGGTCCAGCAGGGTCAGGCCGCGGTTGATGTAGCGCCGGGAAATTTTCACCACCAGGCGCAGGTTGCTCTCGATCATCCGGCGGCGGCCGCTCTGGTCGCCACTGCGGGCCAGGCGGGAATAGTGTTTTTCCTCATCGGCCGTGAGCAGGGGCGAATAGCCGATTTCGTTCAGGTACAGCTGGGTGGCATCGAGCGAGGTTTCCACCCTGCCGGCGGTGCGGGCCCGGGCCTGGTCGAAGCTCTCGAGCTCAGCCAGCTCTTCCGGCGTCAATTCATTAACGCCATCCGAATCCTGTTCCTGTTGGCCAGCGGACTGGGTATTGCCGTGCCGCTCTGGTGAAATGGCGGTATTGCGGCGGGCTGATGAGGTGTCGACCTTGCCCGATTTTGAAGTCCTTCTCGCGCGGGTAACTTCCACTTCCGTGACCCTCATTGTTATGTCCAGAACGAGAATCGGGATCTTTTCCTCGCCGGGCCGATCAGGTTACCCCAGGGAGATAATTGATTACAAGAGACCGCCAAAGGAAATTTCAAATCTGTGACGGGCGTCAGGATTCAGGCACTGGGAGGGCCCCAATCACCGCCGGGGCAGCAGCTTCAGGGGATCCACGGGCTTGCCCTCCTTGCGAATCTCGAAGTGGAGTTTCACGGTATCGGTCCCGGAACTGCCTTTCTCGGCGATGGTCTGGCCCGCTCTCACCACCGCATTCTCACCCACCAGCAGTCGATCGTTGTGGCCATAGGCACTGATATAGATATCGTTGTGTTTGACGATCAGTAACTCGCCAAAACCGACGATACCTGTCCCGGCATATACCACCACACCGTCCGCGACCGCCTGCACCGGGTCGCCGCGCTCCCCGCCGATATCGATGCCCTTGTGCACATTGGACTGGTAGCCGCGCGTCACCGGGCCCGAGGCGGGCCACAACCACGCGCTCACCCTGCCCTGCGGGTTCGGCGGCGGCGATGGCGGCGAGGGGGCTGCGGGCGCCGTCGTGGGAGGGGGCGCCGGTTGCGTTACCGGCGCCGGCGCAGGCTGCGTCGCGACCGCCACTGCGCCCGCCACCGGCGCGGCGATCGGGGCCGCGACTGCGCCACCGCCTTCGGCCGCTGCGGTCCCGCCCGCCACCACAGGAGCCGGCACCGGCGCACTCTGCTCCGGTATGGCCAGTTCGGGAACGGCATTGACAACCACGGGCGAGCCCCCGGGTACTGCCGGCGCCGTGGGCACTGGAGTTGGCACTGGGGTGGGTACAGAGGTTGGCGCGGGCAGGGAAGCGGGCGGGGGCGTCGCCGGCGCCGGCGCGACATAGGCCGGGGATGAACTCACCTTCCACAGGTACAGCGTCTGCCCCGGGTAAATGGTGTAGGGCGCCGCTATGCTGTTGACCTCCGCGACCTTGCGGTAATCAAGGCCGTAGCGAAAAGCGATGGAGTACAGCGTATCGCCCCGTTGCACCACATATTGCACAGTCGAGGATTTGCCACTGCCACGACGGTCTTCCACCGGCGCGCGACCGCCGGCGGCGCAGCCCACCAGGCCGGCAAGGAACACAATGCATAGCAACCGTATTAACACAATAACCTCGGCTGACCGGGCACGCGGCCCATGGCTAGCCTCGCCTCGAACTGTAATCGATCAACCAGACCAGCACTATGCCCAGCAACGCCAGGCCAAGGCACAGCCCCAGCATGGGGTCCTGGCCAGTAATGGCGGCAAACTCCCAGGGTGGTACGGGCAGTTGCTGTGCCGGCTTCAGTTGACCGTGGCTGCCCTCCACCCAGTCCATTACCCGCTTCCAGGGCCAGACTACCGCCAGGGAACCAAACAGGAAGCCGGTCAGGGTGGCCATGGTGGCCTGGTGATAACGCTGCAGCAGCCAGTGCAACAGCCGGGAAAAGCACAGCAGGCCCGTACCGGCCCCCAGCGCAAACACCAGGATGAATACCAGGTCCAGGGACTTTACCGCGGTCAGCACGGTGCCATACATACCCAGCAGCACCAGGATGAAACTGCCTGAGATGCCCGGCAGTATCATGGCGCAGATGGCCAGGAAACCCGCCAGGAACACACCCACCATACCCAGCTGGAGACTGGCCGGCGGTGACAGGGCAATCGCCCCGGCAGCGGCCACACCCAACAGCAGCGAGAGCATCCTGGCCCCATTCCAGGCCTCGACCTCGCGCAGCAGCACCACGGCGGAGGCCAGTATCAGACCGAAGAAAAATGCCCACAGGGGTACCGGGTAGTTATCCAGCAGCCAGGAGATCAGTCGCGCCAGGGAAAAGATACTGGTGGCTATCCCGGCCAGCAGGGCCAGCAGGAAACGGCCGTTGACATGCTCCCAGGCGCTGCGGAACTGCAGGCGCCACAAGCGGGCGACGAACTCCAGGTCAAAGGCGCGAATACTGGCCAGCAGGGTATCGTAAATGCCGGTGATAAAGGCGACCGTGCCGCCCGATACACCGGGCACTATATCGGCGGCACCCATCATCAGGCCGCGCAGGTAGACGCCGAGTGAAGTCACTGCCGCTACCTCACTGTGCCGGGACGCAAGGGCACGAAATGTACTGCCTCTACGATCTCGGTCTCGAAACCCTCGTGAGTGCGGGTCACTACCTGCAGGTGCTGGGTCCGGTGGCCGACGGGAATCACCAGCCGGCCCTCCGGCGCCAGCTGTTGCAGCAGGTCTTCCGGGATGCGCTCCGGGGCCGCGGTGGCGAGAATACCGTCGAATGGCCCGCGCTCTTCCCAGCCCATGCCGCCATCGGCGTGGTGCATATGCACATTGCGCAGCTTGAGCTGGCGCAGGCGCTGCCTGGCCTTTTGCTGCAGCGGCCGGATGCGCTCCACACTGTAGACTTCACCGACCAGTTGGGCCAGCACCGCCGTCTGGTAGCCGGAACCAGTACCTATTTCCAGTACCCGCTGGCGCGGGCCCGCCGCCAGCAGCAATTCCGTCATCCGCGCCACGATGTAGGGCTGCGACAGGGTCTGCTGGAAACCGATGGGAAGGGCCACATCCTCGTAGGCGCGATGGGCCATGGCCTCATCCAGGAACAGGTGCCGCGGCGTGCTGCGGATGACGTCCAGCACCTCGGTGCTGGCTATCCCCTGCTCCACCAGGCGCTGAATCAGGCGCTCCCGGGTGCGCTGTGATGTCATGCCTATGCCCTTGAGTTCGACACTGTTCACCGCCCTAACCACTCCTTCATTTCCCCTGTATTTTTGCTGTTCTCAGGCCTGCACCCGGTACCGGACAATCTCCGCCAGCAGCGCCGTGGCGTAGGCGCCGGCACCCAGGGCGAAGTCCAGTTGCAGGGCGCCATCATCACAAAACTGCCAGCAAAAGTCATCTGCGAGCAGGCGCGCCGGGCGCCAGGCCAGCTCCAGCCCGGCCTGCTCGAGAAAGTCGCAGACCGCCGACTCATGTTGCAGCAACTGCCCCAGCCGGCGCGCATGCTCCGCATAGCCCTCCTTGCCGCCAGTACCCCACAGGGGCAACCCCGGGTGCAGGTCGCCCGCCGCGGCGCGCCGGCACAGCTCCTCATCGGCGCGCTCACAGCGAAACAGGCTGCGACTGCCCTGCAGGCAACAGACATCGCCGTCGACGAGGCTGTTCCAGGTGCCGTCCGCCACCCGCAGGGCGAGCAACTCGTTGAACAGGCAGGCACGCAGGGCCGAGAAATACAGCCCGCGCCTGGCCCGGGTCACCCGGCGGCGTCCCGAGGCGATCCAGCGCCGCGCCTGATCCAGGGTCGCACCGCCATTGCCGAAGCGCTGCTCGCCGAAATAATTGGGCACGCCGGCAGCTCGCACCCACTGCAGCCGCTCGACCAGGGCGGCGCGGTCTCCCTCCACCTCCCGCAGTACCAGGCGAAAACGATTGGCCCTGTGGACGCCCCGCCTGAGTTTGCGCAGGTGCCTGCCGCACTCCAGCACGCGCACGTCGCCGCCCGCCTCCAGCTGCCGCCAGTCGGGCTCCGCCCGCCCCGCCAGGCCCACGCTGAACCACTGCCGGGTGACGGCGTTGCGGTCCTTGAGGCCGCTGACCCCGATGTCCCGCTCGGGCACACCGCTGAGGGCGGCCACCCGCTGCAACAACTCCATGGTGTTCAGCTCGCGCTTCTGCAGGTACAAAAAAACATGTTCACCCTCACCGGCGAGCTCGAATCCCAGCTCCTCGGTCACCTCGAAGTCCTCCGGCCGGGCGCGAATCAGGGCGCTAGCCGGTGGCTCACCCCCGGCGCGGGGCCAGGCGGGTATCATCGGGCGGCTTGCAACAAGACCACCGCGTGCGCGGCGATGCCCTCCTCGCGCCCGGTGAAACCGAGTTTCTCGGTGGTGGTGGCCTTGACGTTCACCTGGCTCTCCTGGGCGTCGAGGTCCGCCGCGAGATTCTCCCGCATGGCGGCGATATGGCCGGCCATGCGCGGCGCCTGCGCCACCAGGGTGGCATCCAGGTTGCCCAGGCGCCAACCGGCCCCGGTCACCAGCGCCATTACCCGGCGCAGCAGCAGGCGGCTGTCGATATTGGCATTGGCGGCATCCGTGTCCGGGAAGTGCCGGCCGATATCGCCCTCGCCAATGGCCCCCAGCAGGGCGTCACAGACGGCGTGGACGAGCACATCACCGTCCGAGTGAGCCTCCAGGCCGTGATGGTGGGCGATTCGCACGCCGCCGAGTACGATCTCGTTGCCGGCGCCAAAGCGGTGTACATCATAGCCATGACCTATTCGCATCGCGCCGCGCTCCCTTGCCGCTCGCCGTTCAAGCGGGCTCCGTACTACTGAGGTACCAGCGCGCCAGTTCCAGGTCCGCGGGCAGGGTGACTTTCAGGTTGCGCGCCGGGCCGCTGACCAGTTGCACAGGGTGGCCCGCCAGTTCCATGGCGGAGGCCTCGTCGGTGATGGCCAGCCCGCGCCGGGCGGCGTCCTGCAGCGCATCGTGTAACTCCCCCAGGCGGAACATTTGTGGCGTCTGGGCGCGCCACAGGCCGCGCCTGTCCAGGGTGCGCTGCACCAGGCCGTCGTCACCGGCCTGCTTGACCGTATCGACTATGGGTTCTGCCAGGATAGCGCCCCGGTCGCTGGCGGTGACCGCGGCGATGAGCGCTTCCACATCGGCGGCCCGCAGGCAGGGCCTGGCGGCATCGTGCACCAGCACCCAGTCCCGCGGGTCGGCTTGCTGCAGCAGCGCCGCCAGCGCCAGGTGCACGGAATCGCTACGCTGCGCACCACCGGTGACCCGCTGCACGCGGGGATCGGCAAATACCGGCAGCGACTGCGCCCGGGTATCCTCGGGATGCAGGGCCACGATGACAGCCGCCAGCCGGGAACAGGCCAGCAGCGCCCGCAGGCTGTGCTCCAGCACGCTGGCACCCGCCAGGGGCAGGTATTGCTTGGGCAGGTCGGCGCCCATACGCGCGCCGATACCCGCCGCCGGCACCACCCCCCAGCAGCGCCCCGCGGCCCGGCTCACGGGCTGTCTCCGGCAGGGTCGGCGGGAGTTGGAGACGGCTGCCCCGCGCCGGCGGCAGCCGGGGGAAAGACCAGGCCCGGCCTGACGGCATCGGGGTCGGCGAACTGGTAAAACACCTCGCCCTCGCGAATCAGGCCGAGCTGTTCCCGGGCGCGTTGTTCCACCCCCTGGGTGCCGCTTTGCAGCTCCAGCACTTCCCGCTCCAACACCGCGTTACGCTGCTCCAGTTCCCGATTGATGCGCGCCTGCTCCTCTATCTGCTGCTGCAGCCGGTGGCGCTCCGCCAGGCTGCCGTCGGCAAACCACAGCCGGTACTGGAGCAGGCCCAGCAGGACAACCAGCGCGAACAGCAGCCAGCGCAAAACAGACGTCCTAGCGGGAGAATTCCGCCAGCCCGCGGTAGGGGGCGCGGCCGCCCAGTTCGGCTTCGATACGCAACAGGCGGTTGTACTTGGCCACCCGGTCCGAGCGGCACAGGGAACCGGTCTTGATCTGGCCGGCGGCGGTTGCCACCGCCAGGTCGGCGATGGTGGTGTCCTCGGTTTCACCCGAGCGGTGCGAGATCACGGCGGTATAGCCCGCGGCCTTGGCCATGGCGATGGCGTCCAGGGTTTCGGACAGGCTGCCGATCTGGTTGAACTTGATCAGAATGGAGTTGGCGACCCCCTTGTTGATGCCCTCCTGCAGGATGCGGGTATTGGTCACGAACAGGTCGTCTCCCACCAGCTGGATCTTGTCGCCGATCTTGTCGGTGAGCAATTTCCAGCCGGCCCAGTCGGATTCGTCCAGGCCATCCTCGATGGAAATAATGGGGTGGGCCGCGGCCAGGGCCGCCAGGTAGTCGGTAAAAGCCTCGCTGGAAAACTGCTTGCCCTCGCCGGCCAGGTCATACATACCGTCGCGGTAAAATTCCGAGGCGGCACAATCCAGGGCGAGGGTGACGTCGGTACCCAGCTTGTAGCCGGCCTTGCCCACCGCCTCGGCGATGACTTCCAGCGCCGCCTCGTTGGAGGGCAGGTCGGGGGCGAAGCCGCCCTCGTCACCCACCGAGGTGCTGAGACCGCGCCCGGCCAGTACCTTTTTCAGGTGGTGGAAGATCTCCGATCCCGCGCGCAGCGCCTCGGCGAAGCTGGGTGCCGCCACCGGCTGGATCATGAACTCCTGGATATCGACATTGTTGTCGGCGTGCTCGCCACCATTGAGTATGTTCATCATCGGCACCGGCATGCTGAAGCCGCTGCTGCCATTGATATCGGCGATATGCTGGTACAGCGGAATACCGCGCGCCATGGCAGCGGCCTTGGCAGCCGCCAGGGATACCGCCAGGATCGAGTTGGCGCCCAGCTTACCCTTGTTGTCGGTACCGTCGGCGGCAATCATGGCCGCGTCCAGCTCGCGCTGGGCGGCGCCATCAGTGCCCAGCAGCAGATCGCGGATAGGGCCGTTGACATTGGCCACCGCCTGCAGCACGCCCTTGCCAAGATAGCGGGCGCCGTCGCCGTCGCGCAGCTCCAGGGCCTCGCGGGAGCCCGTGGACGCGCCAGAGGGCGCGCAGGCCGCACCTACATGCCCCGACTCCAGGGTGACTTCCGCCATGACCGTGGGGTTGCCGCGGGAATCCATGACCTCGAAGGCCTGTATATTCTTGATGTTGCTGCTCATTGCATGCTCCATTGATTGATCGGTAGCGTCAGGTGATAACGAGGGGCGGCATGGACTTGACCAGGTCGTCCACCGCCTTCACCTGCTGCAGGAAAGGTTCCAGTTGTGCCAGTGGCAGGGCGCTGGGCCCGTCGCACAGGGCCTTGTCGGGTTCGGGGTGGGCCTCCAGGAACAGCCCCGCCAGGCCCACGGCCATGCCCGCACGCGCCAGTTCCGCCACCTGGGAACGGCGGCCGCCAGAGGCGGCCCCACCCGGGTCCCGGCACTGCAGGGCATGGGTCACATCGAAGATCAGCGGGGCATCGCCACAGCTGCGTTTCATCACCCCGAAGCCCAGCATGTCCACCACCAGGTTGTCGTAACCGAAATTACTGCCGCGCTCACACAGCAGAATGCGGTTGTTGCCACACTCGGCGAATTTCTCCGCCACATTGCCCATCTGCGAGGGACTCAGGAACTGGGGCTTCTTGATATTGATGACCGCCCCGGTAGCCGCCATGGCCTCCACCAGGTCGGTCTGGCGGGCCAGGAAAGCCGGCAGCTGGAGAATGTCACAGACCTCCGCGGCGGGGGCCGCCTGCTCGGGCGTGTGCACGTCGGTTATCAGGGGTACGCCGAAGGTGGATTTCACGGCGGCCAGTATGGCCAGCCCCTCCTCCAGGCCCGGGCCGCGAAAGGAGTGGATGGAGGAGCGGTTGGCCTTGTCGAAGGAGGCCTTGAACACATAGGGAATACCCAGCCGGCCACACACCTCGACGTAGTGCTCCGCCACCCGCAGGGCGAAATCCCGGCTCTCCAGCACGTTGACCCCGCCCAGCAGGACGAAGGGGGCCGAATTGTCGAAACGCATATCACCCAGGAAAACAGTCTGGTCAGTCATATCTGTACCCTAATCCTCTACCTGATGGCATCCGGCATCGCGGCCAGGCGCTGGCCGCCCGCGATCGTGGCGCCCTAGCTCGCTTCACCCCTGGCGTGCTCGATGGCGGCTTCGATATAGCTGGTAAACAGCGGGTGGCCGCGCCGGGGACGCGAAGTGAACTCCGGGTGGAACTGACAGGCCACGAACCAGGGGTGATCCGGCAGCTCGATCATCTCCACCAGCGAACGATCGGCTGACCAGCCCACTATGCGCATACCGGCGGCGCGCAGCCGATCCAGGTAATTATTGTTGATTTCGTAGCGGTGACGATGGCGTTCGTGAATGGTTTCCTCGCCGTAGATCCGCCGCACCATGCTGCCTTCCTCGAGGTGGCAGGGCTGGGCTCCCAGGCGCATGGTGCCACCCTTGTCGGAACTCTCGTCGCGCTGCTCGGTGCTGCCGTCGATGTTCTGCCACTCGGTGATCAGGGCCACGATGGGATGCAGGGTGGCCGGGTTCATCTCGGTGGAATCCGCGCCCTCCAGGCCGCAGACGTTGCGGGCGTACTCCACCAGCGCCACGTGCATACCCAGGCAGATCCCCAGGAAGGGAATATTGTGTTCGCGGGCATAGCGCACCGCGGTGATCTTGCCCTCTACGCCCCGGTCGCCAAAGCCTCCCGGCACCAGGATGGCGTCCATACCCTGCAACAGGGAGGTGCCCTTGCGCTCGATATCCTCGGCATCGATGTACTCGACCTTCACCTCGGTGAGGGTTTGCAGGCCCGCGTGCTTGAGGGCCTCGTTGAGAGACTTGTAGGCATCCAGCAGGTCGACGTACTTGCCGACCATGGCCACCCGGACCTGGCCGCTGGTCTCGCTGAACTCGCGCTCGATGACCTCTTCCCAGTCGGACAGGTCCGCCTCTTTCCTGCACTCCAGGCCAAAGCGCTCCACCACGAAATCGTCCAGGTGGTGGTCGCGCAGCATGCCGGGAATGCGATAGATCGAGTCGGCGTCCAGCAGCGGGATGACCGCCCGCTCCTCCACGTTGGTAAACAGGGATATTTTCTTGCGGGCGCTCTCCTCAATGTCCACGGCGCAGCGGCACAGCAGGATATCGGGTTGCAGGCCAATGGATCGCAATTCCTTGACCGAGTGCTGGGTGGGCTTGGTCTTGATCTCGCCGGCGGTAGCGATATAGGGGACCAGGGTCAGGTGCATCAACAGGGCGCGGCTGGAACCCATTTCAACCTTCAACTGGCGGGCCGCTTCGAGGAAGGGCAGGCCCTCGATATCCCCCACCGTACCGCCTATTTCCACCACGGCGACATCGGCATCGCCGGCGCCGAGTATGACCCGGCGCTTGATTTCATCGGTAATATGGGGAATGACCTGCACGGTGCCCCCCAGGTAATCACCGCGACGCTCCTTGCGCAGCACGGTGTTGTACACCCGCCCGGTGGTGAAGTTGTTGGTGCGCTTCATGGTGGTGTGGGTGAAGCGCTCGTAGTGACCCAGGTCCAGGTCGGTCTCGGCACCGTCCTCGGTGACGAACACCTCGCCGTGCTGGAAGGGGCTCATGGTGCCCGGGTCGACGTTGATATAGGGATCGAGCTTGAGCAGGGTAACCTTCAGGCCCCGCGCTTCCAGCACGGCAGCCAGCGACGCGGCGGCAATTCCCTTGCCCAGAGAGGACACCACACCACCTGTGACGAAGACGTAACGCGTCATAATAGCCTTTTATCTACGCTGTAATTCCAGACAATAAAACGCGCACATTACCCCGCAAAGGAGCGACTTCGGCGGGTGCGAGTCCTGCGAAAAGATGGGAAGTCAGGCTACCAGAAAGCGCCGGGGAGCTCAATCGAAAGCCGCGCTGATATTGCGCTGCCACAGGGGTTGCCAGAGCGAATAGCCCGGCTGCGGGGCCTGCGACCAGCGGCTGGATTCGCACAGCCACAGGTCTCCCACCGCCAACAATTCGTCCTCCAGGTAAAACAGGGGCACCCGTTCCCGCCACCAGGGCGGCACATCGGCCTCCTGCAGCAGTTTCTTCAGGCTGGTGCTGCGGGCCCGGCCCCGCGGCCGACAGCGCTCGCCTCCAGCGCGCCAGCTGACCCGCAGGCGCTCTCCCGGGGCCAGCAGCAGGCCCTCCCCGACCAACTGCTCCAGGCCTACCCTGCCGGCGCCGGGCGCCTCCCGCAGCTCGCCCGGCTCCAGCGACAACTCGCCGGCAGGCGGCGGGCCCGATTCGGGCAGCAAATATACGCCGTCGCGGTGGCGCTGCAGGGTAAAGGCCCCACAGGCCAGCTGCGGCCTGGCGGTTGTACCGGCCTCCCGCAACTGGCGCAGGAACTCTTCCAGCACCACCTGGTCGGGCGCCGGCAGGCCACCGGCCAGCAGCCAGTGGCGCAGGGTGAGAGCCGCCGCCGCGGGCAGCGGAAAACGCAGCGCCGCGACGGGCAGGCCCGGGTCTCCCATGGTACTGCGGAGGGTAGCCGGTGCCGGCAGCAGCTGGGCGAGGGAGGCGGCGGCGCCCGCCAGGTGCGAGCTGGCGCGGGCGACAGTCTGGCGGTAACCGGGCCAGCGCCGGGCCAGGAGCGGCAGGACTTCCTGGCGCAGGAAGTTGCGATCCATGCCGGTGTCGGTATTGCTGGGGTCATCTACCCAGGTGAGCCCCTGGGCCAGGGCATAGGCCTCCAGGCGGGACCGGGGCAACTCCAGCAGCGGGCGCGCCAGGGAGCCGGCGCCCAGGGTCCTGGTGGCGGGCATGGCCGCCAGCCCCTGCATACCGGAGCCCCGCAGCAGGCGCAGGAAGAAGGTTTCCACCTGGTCGTCCAGGTGATGGGCCAGCAACAGGACCTCGCCGTCCCCCAGTTGTTCCGCGAACACCTCGTAACGGGCCTCGCGGGCCGCCGCCTCCAGCCCCGCGGCGCCACGGGCGATCTCCGCCCTGTGGCACAGCAGCGGAATATCGAGCATGCGGCACAGCCACTCGCAGTGGCGCTGCCAGTCATCCGCGTCGCTCTGCAAACCGTGGTTGATATGGATAGCGCTCAGGGCCGGCGCCTGCGGGTGCTGCCGGCACCAGCGCTGCACCAGGTGCAGCAACACCGTGGAATCCAGGCCACCGCTGAACCCCACGTACCAGCGGGGGGCAGCCAGCAGCTGAGAGAGTTGGGCGTCCAGCGCGGCGGCAGTCAGGACGGGCTCGGCCATGGTTGCGACCCGACCGCTCGACCCGGCCTCAGTTGCCGTAGGACATCAGGCGCTGGTAACGCTTGGCGAGCAGGTCCTCCAGGGGCAGCTGCTGCAGCTTGTCCAGCTGGGCGACCAGGTGGGCCTTGATGCGTTCGGCCATCAGGCTGACATCGCGGTGGGCGCCACCCAGCGGCTCGGGAATGGTGGCGTCGACGATGCCCAGTTCCTGCAGCACCGAGGAGGTGACCCCCATGGCCGCCGCCGCATCCGGGGCGTTCTCGGTACTCTTCCAGATGATATTGGCGCAGCCTTCGGGCGAGATCACGAAATACGTCGAGTACTGCAGCATCGCCAGGTGGTCGCCCACGCCGATTCCCAGGGCGCCGCCCGAGCTGCCCTCGCCGATCACCACGCAGATGATGGGCGTGGCCAGCCGCGACATGACCGCCAGATTGCGGGCAATCGCCTCGCTGATGCCGCGCTCCTCGGAATCGATGCCCGGGATAGGCCCCGGGGGTATCGATCAGCGTGATCACCGGCATCTTGAAGCGCTCGGCGATTTCCATCAGGCGCAGGGCCTTGCGGTAACCCTCGGGCTTGGGCATGCCGAAATTGCGCAACACCTTGTCCTTGACCGCGCGCCCCTTCTCCTGGCCGATTACCATCACCGGCCGGCCCTCCAGCCGCGCGACCCCGCCGACGATGGCCTTGTCGTCGCCGAAGTGACGGTCGCCGTGCAATTCGTCGAACTCCTCGAAGACCCGGGGCAGGTAATCCATGGTGTAGGGGCGCAGCGGGTGACGCGCGACCTTGACGATCTGCCAGGGTGCTGAGGTTGGAGTAGATTTTCTCGGTGAGCTTGGTGCTCTTGGCCCGCAGGGTCTCGATTTCCTCGCCGATATTGATCTCGTTGTCCGAGCCCACCAGGCGCAGTTCCTCGATCTTGACCTCGAGATCGGCGATCGGTTGTTCGAAATCAAGGTAGTTGGGGTTCATGCGCGGGCAAACTCAGCAGTGACAAGGGTGGCCCAGTGTACAAAAATTATCGGGCAGGGACCAATAGCGGCTTCAGGGGGGCGCAATGAGCGAAGCAATCAACGGGCACTACCTGACAGCCTATACTCCAGACACGACACTATTGGCCAGCTGAAGCCCGAAGGAGCGCAGATGGAAGCTTCCTGCGAACTGAAGGCGGGGACGGAGCGACCCGCCCAGGTCGGGAAAAAAACTGCAGTACGCAGCGCGGATGAGGTGATTCCAACCGCCAAGACCCACAGCTGGTTCGCCGTCATCTGGATCATCTACCTGATCGACTACGCCGACCGCTTCGCCATCAGCGCGGTGCTGCCCGCCATCCAGCAGGAATTCGCCCTCAACGATGCCCAGCTCGGGCTGATGTCGGGCTCCCTGTTCCTGGGCCTGGCCCTGCTGGCCGTACCCTGCGGTTTCGCGGTAGACCGCTACAGCCGCAAATACATGATCACCCTGATGACCCTGGTATGGAGTGCCGCCACCTGGGGTACCGGTATGGCCAAGTCCTTCGGCGCGCTGGTATTTGCCCGGGTCCTGGTGGGCGCCGGCGAAGCCGGCTACAACCCCGCGGGCTATGCCCTGATCAGCGCCTGGTACCCGCAGCGCCTGCGCGGCACCATGGTGGGCCTGTTCAATATGGCCCAGCCGCTGGGCGTCGGACTGGGCATCATGCTGGCGGGTCACCTGGCGGTGGATTTCGGCTGGCGCGCGGTGTTCGGGGTGCTCGCCCTGCCGGGGGTGGTGCTGGCCCTGCTGATGCTGTTCGCACCGGATTACAAGACCCGCAAGGTGGAGCCCGACGGCAGCCGCAGCGTCAAGCCGGGTCTGGGCGACACGCTGCGCTATATCGCCGGCAACCGCACCCTGCAATTGATATACCTCGCCCAACTGCCGATCGCCATGTATATCATGGCCTGCGCGATCTGGGGGCCGACCCTGTTCGTCCGCCAGTACGGCCTCAGCATGGCCGAGGCCGCGTCCATGGTCGGCATTATCACCATCGTCGCCGGCTTCGGCGCCGTGGTCGGCGGCTGGTACAGCGATCGCATCTCTCGCGGCAATCCGGGGGCCCGGGTAACAGTCTGCCTGTTGTATCTCGCAGTGCCGCTGGCCTTTCACAGCGTGACCTTTATCGGCTCCATGGCCGGCACGCCCCTGGCCGTGGTGGTTGCCAGTTTCTGTTTCGGCCAGTTTTTCGCGGCGGCCAACTGGGGCACCCTGGTAGCCGCCAGCCTGGACCAGTCCCCGCCGCCCTACCGGGCCTCCTGCCAGAGCTTCCTGCCGATGTTCCAGGCCATCGCCGCGCTGCTCGCCGGTGTTGTCAGCGGCCTGCTCTCCAATCAACTGGGGCTGCCCATGACCCTGGAAGTATTGCTGGTGACCGGCATGCTGACTGCGATTCTGCTGCTGCGGGCTGCCCGCCGGCACTATGACGCGGACTACCAGAGCCAGCAGCGTCTGGGTAAATTTACCCTGGATCTGGGGGGCGCAAACACGGCGGATTGAAATCCGCCCTACCCTGGATGCAGGTCCCGCGCGGAGCAATAGATGCGCACATCACGAAACTCCGCCGACTCGTCGAGATCGGGCAGGGTGCAGCTCGCCTGCCGCGCAATCTGCCGGTAGGGCGGGAAATCGAAATCCTTGACCCGTGAGTCGGCCACCAGGACCTCCGGGGCGCGCTCGACAAACCGACCCAGCCAGTCGAGATTGGCCCGGTCGTACAGCACATCCGCCACGATGATGAGATCCAGCGGACCCTCGACCGCGTGGAAATCGTCCGCGAGCGTCAGCGATACGCCGTTGAGGGCCGCATTGGCGCGGGTCGCCGCCAGCGCCAGCGGGTCGATATCGCAGGCTATGACCTCCCGCGCGCCCGCCAGCGCGGCAGCGATGGCGACCACCCCCGAGCCGCAGCCGAAATCCAGCACCCGCTTGCCCGCCACACGCTGCGGATGGGTCAGCAGGTAAGCGGCCAGCACCTGGCCCGAGGCCCAGCAAAATACCCAGTACAGCGGGTTATCCATGACCCGCTGCACCGCCTCGGCATCGAGCTCGCTCTGGGGGTAGTCCTCCCGCAGCAGCAACAGGCGAATGCCCGGGGTTCGGGGCAGGCGCAAGGGCGCCAGCTCCCCACCGGGAAGAATCTGCTGCAGGCGGGCGCGCAATTGTTCGATATCGTCATCCATGGCGCTGCGAGGGTAACCCAAATCGGCCGTGCTGGCATCGCCGAGCGGGCCGCAACCGCCCCGCAACCACTAGCGCGCAGCCGGGCCCGGCTCATATACAATACCCACCCATGGATTCCCTGCCCCCCTACCTGGTGCCCCACAGCGCCGAGCCCATTCGCATCCTCTACCAGGACGCCGACCTGCTGCTGGTGCGCAAACCCCACCTGCTGCTGACCATCCCCGGCCGCCACCCCCTCAACAAGGATTGCCTGGTCACCCGCCTGCAACAGGACTTCCCAACCGCCAGCATCGTGCACCGGCTGGACCTGGACACCTCGGGCATCATCGCGATTCCACTGAACAAGGTCGCCCACGCCCACATCAGCCGGCAGTTCCAGTTGCGACAGGTGGAAAAATCCTACATCGCGGTGGTGTGGGGCGTGGTCGAGCCCGACCGCGGGGAGATCGACCTGCCCATCGCCTGCGACTGGGACAATCGTCCCCGCCAGATGATCTGCCACCAGCGCGGCCGGGACGCCCTCACCCGCTTCGAGGTGCTGCAGCGCCACCCCGACCGCACCCGGGTGCGGCTCAAGCCGGTCACCGGCCGCTCACACCAGTTGCGTATCCATATGCGGGAGTTGGGCCACCCCATCCTGGGATGCGATATGTATGCCCACGAGGAAGCCCTGGCCATGTCCGACCGGCTGCTGCTGCACGCCACCACCCTGGCCTTCGAGCACCCCACCAGCGGGGAGTGGCTGGCGGGAGAGTGCCCCCCGGATTTCTAGGTCGTTACCGCCGCCGCGCCGCCAGGATCAACCTTCCAGGCCGGCCGCGAGGCCTTCGGCACGCTGCTGCAGATCGAGACGCGCCGGTGTGGGCCGCTGCTGCGCCAACGTCTCGCGCGCGGACCGGATCATGGCGGCGGCCCGGTCGCGGTGCCCGAGTTCCAGCTGCAATTCAGCCATATCCAGGCGCCAGGCGGGATTTTCGCCCAGCATCGGCCCCAGGCTCTGCAGGCGCGCCAGGGCCAGCTCCGGTTGTCCCCGGGCCCGCTCCAGCTCCACCGCCTGGCGCTGCAACTGGGGCACCACCCCGAGGGTGGCCTGGCCCTGGTCCAGGATAGCCAGCGCCTCCTGGTAGCGGCGCCGCTCCTCCAGCATCCGCGCAGCGGCCAGGTAGAGGCCGGGGTTGGGGCGCTCCTGCAGGCGGAAGTAAGTCTGCAGATGGGCGACCGCCAGGTCGTAGTCACCGCTGTCGCGGGCGATGCGCGCCAGGTAATCGTAGGCAGGTGGGTAGTTCGGGAAGCGCTGGAGATACTGCTGCAGGTAGTTGCGCGCGACCTCGAAGTCGCCCGTCCGGTAATGCAGGACCCCCAGTTGGAAGGCCGCAAGCACCGGCTCACCCAGGGTCTGCGCGTGCAGCAGATCGGCCAGCGCCGCATCATACTGTCCGCCCTCGGAATAGATGATCCCGCGCTGGATATACAGATCCTGGTCGCTGGGCGCCTGTTCCAGGTGGCGGTTGACCTGCTGCAACTGGTCGTGCTGTCCCGGATGGCCGAGTGCGGCACTGGCCGGTACCAGCAGCAATGGCGCCAGCAGGCACAGGCAGCGACGCAACCAGAGGGTCGGGACAACAGCGCAACCGAGGCCGGGAGCAACCCCCCGGCCGGCCGGCCGGCGACCGGGTTCAGCGGGTAATCGTGAAACTGTCGAGTACCTCGCCCTGGGCGTCAATGAAATGCGCCCGCAATCTCTCCGGCCCCGCATCCACCACCACTGAGCCTATCACGGCCAGGCCCCGGCGCCGGGGCTGCACGGTATCCGCCGGCTGCTCGATCATGGCCGGATGCCGCAGCCACTGGGACGCCTCTGTGAGGCCGGAACTGGAATCGGCCTTGCCACCGTTGCCGGTGACCGTATAGACGACCCGGTCATCCACGCCGCCGCTGGTGGGGCTCAATTGCCGGTACTCCTCGGTGCCGCGACCCGAGGCGGGCCTGTTGGGATTGCCGTCCACCAGTTCCGCGTTGTTGGCGGCGGAATAGGTATCGGACTTGCCGGTCAGGTTGGTCAGGTAGAAGCTGCGCTCGTAGGAGTGAGAGTGGCCGTTGTAGACCACGTCGACGCCATACTGGTCAAACACCGGCACGAACTGCTCGCGCATCCACTGCTGCGGCATGTCGAAGCCGCCCAGTTTTTCCGTATCGTCCGAATCGTGGTTGGCGCCCTTCGAATAGGGCGGATGATGGAAAATGACGATGGTCCAGTCGGCATCGTTGCTGGAGAGATCCTCGATAAGCCAGGACTTCATGGCGGCGAGCTGGTCCGGGTCCCGGGCGCTGAGCTGGGAATCCAGGCTGACGATGTGCACCCTGCCGTAATCGAACGAATAGTACTGCTCGGTGCCACTGGGGACACCGCCCGCCTCGCCATTGGTAGGCAGCGTAAAAATATCCAGGTAGGGCATGCCGCGGGGTTGCGCGTCAGTGTCCTCTATCCAGCTGTCCGGGTCGGTTGACTGGCTGAACCCGGGCAGGGCGACGGTAGCGTTCAGGAAACCCAGCCCCATTTCATGGTTGCCTATGGTCGGCCACAGGGCGAGACGCTTCAACAGGTCTGGATAGGTCTCGAATACGGCCTGCTGGAAGTTGAAATCACTGCCCACATCGTAGGCGTTGTCCCCCAGCATCAGGAACACATCTACCGGCTCCCCGTCCCTGGCGGTGTAGGCTTGCATACCGGCCAGCACTTCCAGGGCCTCGCCCTCGTGGTCCTCACGCTCGTCATCGCCGCCGGTCCCGGAGTCGCCGATAAGCCAGATGCGGGTATTGCCATCGGCGGGCAAGGAACCCGGCTGCGGGTGAGTGGTGAAGTACTGGCCGGCGGGCGCCTGCCTGGCGGCACCGATGGAATAGAAGTAGGTCACTTCAGGCAGGAGTCCGGTGAACGTCACCTGCTTGTGATCGCCCTCGGTCACCGTGGCATCCGCGTAGACTTTCAGGGTGTCCTGCAGGGTCCCGATACAGGCGGCGGTGGCCGCGCCGCGCCACTTGATCACCACACTGGTATCGCTCAACTGTTGCAGGAACAGCCGTTCAGTGGGCACCTCTTCGCCCTTGCACTTGCGATTGTCGCCACCGTCCGAGCACGCGGACAGGGCCAGGAGCGAAACTATTGAAAGCGCTGTGATGAAGATTCTGCCTGCCATAGGTATGCCCTTGTTAGCCACGCCGGAAGCCGGCTGTGCGTTGATTATTGTAGGGGAAAGCCACTGCCGCCATGTTACTGCCTGTCCGTGCCCGCCAGCAATGGCAACCGTTCAAATAATCAGACGCGTGTTAACAGACGCGTGGTAGCAGACGCGTGGTAGCAGACGCGTGGTAGCAGACGCGTGTTAACAGACGCGCGGTAGCAGACGCGTGTTAACAGACGCGCGGTACCGGCCTAAAGGTGGCTGCACCAGTCGCTCCAGCTGCCGGCGTACAGCGTGGCGTCCTCCCGGCCCAGGGCGGCCAGGGAGAACAGGTTGACGCAGGCGGTCACGCCCGAGCCGCAGTAGATGACCAGCTGTTCGGCGTCGAGGGCGTCACCCCAATGTTCGCGCAGGCCGGACTCATCGCGCAGCCTGCCGTCCTCCAGGGTGACACCCTGCCAGGGCCGGTTGACCGCCCCGGGGATGTGGCCAGCCACCGGGTCTATGGGCTCCTCCAGCCCCTGGTAACGCCGCTCCTCGCGGGAGTCCACCACCAGGGCGCCGGCGGCCTGGGCCCGGCGCAGGCCCCCGATATCGCAGTGGCCGCGATAGGCAGCCACCACCGGCGCCACGCCCGCCGCTGGCTCGGGGACTTCGACCTCCGCCTGGCCGCCGGCGGCCAGCCAGGCCTGGTAACCACCATTCAACAGGCGCGGCGGCCGGTAGCCCAGGCTGCGCATCAGCCACCACAGACGGGTCGATCCGGCCAGGCGCGCGTCATCGTAGGCCACGACCTCGGTGTCGCGGGTAACCCCGTAAGCCGCCAGGCGCGCGGCCATCTCCCGGGGCGGCGGCAGGGGGTGGCGCCCGCCGTGCCGGCCGGCGGGGCCCGACAGGTCGCGATTCAGGTCCAGGAAGTGGGCGCCGGGAACATGGCCCTGCAGGTATTGCCGGCGCCCCGCCTCGGGGTCGGCCAGGGAAAAACGGCAATCGAACAGGACTACCGGGTGCCCCGCCAGCAAATCGGCGGGTTCTATGGTCATGGCTGTGGCCATCGGTCTACTCCCTGGAAGATAACTCTGGAAGGCAAGGGGCGCGGACTAAATAGTAGGCGAAACGGGGAAATTTCAATAGACTTGCCAGGAGCCACCCACGGGATGTCATTGTGGTCACCGTTACCCGCACACCATCGGGGCTGATGATAATTATCCAGCCCAATCGCTCCTCCAGTTGGCGCGGCAACCAGCTGGCCCTGCTGGCCGTGGCGATTCCCTCCCTGGGCCTGGCCACCGGTTTTGCGCTGCTGGGCGCCTGGCCCATCCTGCCGCTGGCGGGACTGGAACTGACCGCCCTGGGCTCGGCGCTGTATTATGTCAACTGGAAGCTGCAATACCGGCACATCATTACCCTGAGCGCAGACAGTGTCAGCGTGGCCAAGGGCTTCCACGCCCCGGTACAGAGCTGGACCTTCCCGCGCCAGGGTACCGACCTGGCGATCGTGCCCGAGCGCCACCCCTGGGAGGGGCCCGAACTGTCCCTGCAGGGCACCGGTGAGTCTGTCAGCATCGGCGAATTCCTCAACCGCGAGGACAGCCTGAAACTGGCCGCCCTGCTGCGCCAGGAGATGCGGGTAGGCAGCCACGGTCCGCGGGGCCAACGCGCATTCTAGTTCCGGCCTCGCGGGGCGACTTCATGCGGCCCCGTGGGCCTTCAGATGTCGCCGAAATCACCGTGGCGGCCACGGCCGGCGGCAAAGCGGCTGGCGCCCTCCACGGTTTCACGGCTGTCGATAACCTCCATGCCCCGGCGGAACTCGTTGGCGAGGGCGCTCTCCAGGGATTGCCCCCACTGCTCGTAGGCACTGAGGCGGTCCGAGCGCAGGCAGTTCTGGGGAAACGCGCTCAGGGTGCGGGCCAGGGCCAGCGCCTCGTTGAGCGCCTCGCCATCCTCCACCACCCGGTTGGCCAGCCCCATTTCCAGGGCCTCCCGGGCGTCCACGGGGCGGCCGGTGAGGATCAGGTCCATGGCGCGGCTGTGGCCGATAAGCCGCGGCAGGCGCACCGTACCGCCGTCGATCAGGGGCACGCCCCAGCGCCGGCAGAACACCCCCAACACGGCACTGCGCTCCACCACCCGCAGGTCGCACCACAGGGCCAGTTCCAGCCCGCCGGCCACCGCGTGGCCCGCGATGGCGGCTATCACCGGCTTGCCCAGCACCATGCGCGAGGGTCCCATGGGGCCATCCCCCTGGGGCGAGAGACGGTTGCTACCGGCCTCGGCGGCCACCGCCTTGAGGTCGGCGCCGGCGCAGAAACTGCCATATTCACCGTGCAGGATCGCCACATCACTGTCCGGATCGGCGTCAAACTCGCGAAAGGCATCCGCCAGGGCCTGCGCGGTGCGCGCGTCCACCGCGTTGCGCACCTCCGGTCGGGCCAGGCGCACGATGGTGATCCTGTCCCGCAATTCTGTCCTGATCGTATCCATATGACGCTTCTCCTCAATCGGCGGCAGGCCACGGGCACCGGCCCGCCGCAGTGTGCAGGCGCCGCGGGGGAGTCAGCGGTTGGTCGCTGGACCTGGCTTGGCCCGCGCACTATGCTCCGAGGCGATTACACTGATCATTAAACGGGTTCCACGATAATGAAAGCACATATCTGCCTTGGCTGCTGCATCCTGTTTGCCCTGTGGGGCTGCTCCGAGCCACCCCAGGAGCTGTCCATCGGCAGCGGCGATCGGCCTTCCGGCGAGATTTTCCCGGCAAACGAGGAGGTGCTCACCCTGCGGCCGCCGGCCAACCCGGACCGCAACGCCTATTTCGGTGATCTGCACGTGCATACCGCCTACTCCTTTGACGCCTATGTCTTCGGCAACACCAGCATGCCCGACGACGCCTATCGCTATGCCAAGGGCTATCCGCTTGACCACCCCAGCGGCTACCGCATACAGCTGCAAAAGCCTCTGGATTTTTACGCGGTCACCGACCACGCCATGTTTCTCGGTCTGGTGCGGGAGGCGGCAGACACCAGCACCCGTTTCTCCCAATACCCGGTCGCGGAACCACTGCACGACATCAATGCCTGGTACAACATGAATGAGCTCAGCCTGGGCAAACGCGCGCGAAATTTCGCGACTTCCTCTCGGCCACGGTGGCCGGCATGCTGGATGGCAGCATTGATACCGCGGTGACAGATGCGGTCACCAAGTCGGCCTGGCTCGATACCATCCGCTCGGCTGACGAGGCCTATGTCCCGGGAAGCTTCACCACGTTCGCGGCCTATGAGTACACTACCTCTACCGATGACATGGGCAACCTGCATCGCAATGTCATCTTCAGGGATACCGACAAACTGCCAGCCGTACCCTTCTCCCGCTTCAACTCACAGGATCCCGAGGGCCTGTGGAACTGGATGGACGCACTGCGCGCCGAGGGTATTGAAAGCCTCGCCATTCCCCATAATTCCAACGGCTCCAACGGCCAGATGTTCAAACTGGTCGACTGGGCCGGCAACCCCATGGACGATGATTACTCGACACAGCGCCTGCGCAACGAACCGCTGGTGGAAATTACCCAGATCAAGGGCACCTCGGATACCCACCCGCTGTTATCAACCAATGACGAGTGGGCCAACTTCGAGATCGCTCCCTACCGGGTGGCGACCACCCTGTACAGCGAGCCGGCGGGCGGCTATGTGCGCGACGCCTACCTGCGCGGCCTGCAACTGGCGGCCGGCGGCGTGGTCAACCCTTACACCTTCGGACTGATCGGTGCCAGCGACACCCATAACAGCGCCACGGCACCCGATGAGCGCACCTATTTCTCAAAGGTCGGCATGCTCGATGGCACGCGACATTGCGCGGCTCGGTACCCGCCTCGTTCCTGTCCGGGGCAATCGCGAAATGGACGGCCCCTGATACCGTGAAGGAGGTGGACGGCAAGGACTATTTCGCCATGTCGTCCTTCGAATACTGGTCCGCCTCGGGCCTGGCCGGTGTCTGGGCGGAGGAAAACACCCGCGAATCGATCTACGCCGCCTTCCGCCGCAAGGAGACCTTCGCCACCAGCGGCCCGCGCATGAAAGTGCGATTTTTTGCCGGCTATGACTTTGCCCCGCAGATGCTGGCCGGCAGGGAAGTCGTGAGCACTGCCTACGCCGGTGGTGTCGCCATGGGAGGCGACCTGCAGGGCGAGGCCGGTCGACGGCCCGGCTTCCTGGCATGGGCGCTGGCGGACCCCGACGGGGCGCCGCTGCAGCGCGTACAGGTGATCAAGGGATACCTGGAAAACGGCGAGCATCGCGAGCGCATCTTCGACGTGGCCTGCAGTGACGGCCTGGTGGCGGATCCCGCCACCGGCCTGTGCCCCGACAACGGCGCCACGGTGAACCTGGCGGATTGTTCAATCAGCGCCGGGGTCGGCGCCAGCGAGTTGCAAACCGTCTGGTATGACCCCGACTTCGATCCGGCGCAGGAGGCATTCTACTACCTGCGCGTGCTGGAAAACCCGACCTGCCGCTGGTCCACCTGGGATGCGATTCGCGCGGGGGTAGAGCCGCGCTCCGATTTGCCGAAAACCATCCAGGAGCGCGCCTGGTCCTCGCCGATCTGGTATCGACCTGCCGCGACAGGGGAAATCTCGGCGCCCGCTGAGCCGGCGGGCGCCGGTTGAGCTACAGCGCGGGTATGCGCAGGCTCTGACCGGGATATATCTTGTCCGGGTCCTTCAGCATGGGCTGGTTGGCCTCGAAAATGACGGTGTACTTGCTGGCTGAGCCGTATTGCTGCTGGGCGATTTTGCCCAGGGTATCCCCCGACTTGACCGTGTAGAAGGTCGCTTCGCCGGCGGCGGCCGAGGCTGCACCAGCCGCTGCGGCCGACGCCGGCGCATCGACCTGCAGCTGGCAGTCCACCGTGGCGATACCGAACTGGTTGCCGGCACACAGCACGATCTTCTCCAGGGCTTCCTGGCTGGGAGCTGTGCCGGTAAGCACCGCATTGTCGCCCTTCACCTGCACGGAGACCTGTTCGCCCTCCACGTCCAGCTCCGCCACCTTGGCGGCGATACTCTTGGTGCGCAGTTCGTCCAGGCGCTCCGGTGAAACCTCCACCGGGGCGGTAATATCCTCACCGGCGTCTTTCATAAAATCGAACAGTCCCATTAATAAACCCTTTTCCTTGACAGATTACGTAAACATCGCGTTTCGGGCCGTAGTTTCTCCCGAACCCTGTGCACTATAGCCGATACAGGAGTGCCCGCAACGTGTGGCCGCTCGCCGGACCGCGCCACAGGAAGGCGGGGCGTTTTGGTGTATACTCTCGCCCCCGTTTTGGCCACGCGCCCCTTCTACGATGGTGTATTCACTATGCCCAAGCAAAATTCCCCCAACGTCGGGTTCGTATCCCTGGGCTGCCCCAAGGCGCTGGTCGACTCCGAGCGCATCCTCACCCAGCTGAAAATCGACGGCTACCAGATCGTCCCCAGCTACGAGGACGCCCAGATCGTGGTGGTCAACACCTGCGGCTTCATCGACAGCGCCAAGCAGGAATCCCTGGACGCCATCGGTGAGGCCATCAGTGAGAACGGCCGGGTGATCGTAACCGGCTGCATGGGCAAGGGCGATGACGCCCGCGCCATCAGGGAACTGCACCCCAAGGTGCTCAGCGTTACCGGCCCGGCGGCCTACGAGGAAGTGGTGAACGCGGTGCACCAGTATGTGCCCCACACCCCGCAACACGACCCCTTCCAGGACCTGGTGCCCCCCCAGGGCGTGAAGCTGACCCCGCGCCACTACGCCTACCTGAAAATCTCCGAGGGCTGCAACCACCGCTGCAGCTTCTGCATCATCCCGGCCATGCGCGGCGACCTGGTCAGCCGCCCCATCGGCGAGGTCATGGACGAAGCGGAACGGCTGGTGCAGGCCGGCGTGCGCGAGCTGCTGGTTATTTCCCAGGACACCAGCGCCTACGGGGTGGATACCAAATTCCGCACCGGCTTCTGGAACGGGCGCCCGCTGAAAACCCATATGCAGCAGCTGTGCGAGGCGCTGGGGGAATTCGGCATCTGGGTGAGGCTGCACTACGTCTACCCCTACCCGCACGTGGACAAGGTGGTGCCGCTGATGGCGGAGGGCAAAATCCTCCCCTACCTGGACGTTCCCCTGCAACACGGCAGCCCGGAGATTCTCAAACGCATGAAAAGGCCGGCGGCTGCGGAAAAGGCGCTGGAGCGCATCCAGCGCTGGCGGCAGATCTGCCCCGATATCACCCTGCGCAGCACCTTCATAGTCGGTTTCCCGGGGGAGTCCGATCGGGACTTCGAACAGCTGCTGGACTTCATCCAGGAAGCGCAACTGGACCGGGTGGGCTGTTTCCAGTACTCCCCGGTAAAGGGGGCCAGCGCCAACGACCTGCCGGACCATGTGCCGGAGGAGTTGAAGCAGGAGCGCTGGGAACGCTTCATGGCGCTGCAGCAGGAGATCAGCGCGGCGCGGCTGCAGGCCAAGGTCGGCCGCACCATCGAGATCCTGGTGGACTCCGTGGATGAGCAGGGTGCGGTGGGGCGCTCCAGCGCCGATGCGCCGGAGATCGATGGCAGGGTGTTCCTGGATGGCCATACCGACCTGAACCCCGGCGACTTCGTCGAGGCCGAGGTGACGGCCGCCGATGAATACGACCTGTGGGCCGGTTGAGCGCCCGCCACCGGTGAACCTGCTGTTGATCAGCGCGGCGGACTACTGCGAGCCTGGGCAGATACGCATTACCGACCGCCGCCTGCAACACCTGCGGCAGGTACTGGGCGCCAGTATCGGAGACGAGTTGCGGGTGGGGGAAATCGACGGCCTGATCGGCACCGGGGTCATACGGGAACTGGACGACAAACGCGCCATGCTGTCCATTGCCCTGGACCAGCCGGCGCCGGACAAACTCCCCCTGCGGCTGGTGCTCGCCCTGCCCCGCCCCAAGATGCTGCGGCGCATCCTGCGCACCGCGGCGGAACTGGGGGTGGCCGAGTTGCACCTGATCAACAGCTACCGGGTAGAGAAGAGTTACTGGCAGACCCCTGCGCTGGCGCCACCGACAGTGCGCGAGTACCTGTTACAGGGCCTGGAACAGGCCCGTGACACCCGGGTTCCCGAGGTGCTTTGCCACCCGCGCTTCCGCCCCTTCGTCGAGGACACCCTTCCCGGCCTGGCCCGCGACCATACCGCCCTGCTGGCCCAGCCAGGCGCCTACCCCGCCTGCCCCCGCGACAGCCGGGAGCCCACCCTGCTGGTGATCGGGCCGGAGGGCGGGTTCATTCCCTACGAGGTGGATAAGCTGCAGGCGGCCGGCTGCCGGGCGGTGTCCCTGGGGCCGCGAATCCTGCGGGTTGAAACTGCCCTGACGGCACTGCTGGGCCGCCTGTTCTAGCGCGCCAGCCCCGCTATCGGCATTCTTTGACGAGGGTCAAGGCGGTGTACCCGCCGGCAGGCTAACGTTACAGGTATCAGGCAACAGCACCACAGAGGTATCAGCAATGCTCACCGTAGCGGAAATAATGACCCGGGAACCCTACACCCTGGGCCCGGACGACACCCTGGCCAGCGCCCGCAAGTTGATGGCCGAACACCACATCAGGCATATCCCCGTGTTGAGCGCCGAGGGCACGTTGATAGGCGTGGTTACCCAGCGCGATATACTCGCCGCCGGCGACTCCCGGGTGGTGAACCGCAAGGGGGAGGCGGGGGAAGAAAAATATGTCGCCCTGTCCGCGATTATGACCACCCCTGTGCAAACGGTAGACGAGAATGCCAGCCTGCGCGGCACGGCCATGCACCTGCAGAAAAACAAGCTGGGCTGCCTGCCGGTACTGCGCAAGGGCAAACTCGTGGGCATCATCACCGACTCAGACTTTATCGCCATCGCCATCAACCTGATGGAACAGATGGAGCAGGGCGAGCCGGACGAACTCGATTTCGACGACGACGAGGATTTTTCCTGAGGGCCGAGTCAGCCCTCGCTGAGTAGCCCCACCGGGCAACTCACCCCGGTGCCCCCCAGCCCGCAGTAACCGCCGGGGTTCTTCGCCAGGTACTGCTGGTGGTAATCCTCGGCGTAATAGAAGGGCGGCGCCGGCAGGATCTCGGTGGTGATCGCGCCATAGCCGGCGCGGCTGAGGGCTTCCTGGAACGTCTCCCTGGACCGTTCCGCCAGCTGTTGCTGATCATCATCGTAGACATAGATACCGGAGCGGTACTGGGTGCCGCGATCGTTGCCCTGGCGCATGCCCTGGGTGGGGTCATGCCCCTCCCAGAATACGGCCAGCAGTTGCTCGTAGCTGATCTTGCCGGGATCGTACACCACCAGCACCACCTCGTTGTGGCCGGTCATGCCGGTGCACACTTCCCGGTAGGTCGGGTTGGGCGTCAGGCCGGCGGCGTAGCCCGCCGCGGTGGTGAACACCCCGTCGAGTTGCCAGAACTTGCGCTCCACGCCCCAGAAGCAGCCCATGCCGAACAGCGCCTGGCGCAAAGGCGCAGGAAAAGGCCCCTGCAGGGGGTTGCCGTTGACGAAGTGACGGGCGGGCACCGGCATGGCTTCACTGCGCCCGGGCAAGGCGGTTGCGGCCGTGGGCAGGGCGGCTTTCTTACTACTTGAATTGAACAGGCTCATGGCCACACAGTATAGCGCCGGGCGGCGGAAAGAGAAGCCGGCAGCCGCGGCCCGCTTTGCTCCCCGCCGCGCCTGGGATACAGTAAGCCCTGCTCTCACGGAAACAGCTGTCACATGCCCATTACCCGCCGCGCCATGCTGGGGCTGCTATCCGGCAGTACCTTTTTCCTGACCGCCGGCGGCAGGCTTGCCGCCGGGCCCGCCGCGAACGCGCCCGGGCTCAGCTTTCCCCAGGGCGTCGCTTCGGGGGATCCGCAAGCGGACGCAGTCATGCTCTGGACCCGCGCGCAGCCGGAACAATATGCCGCTACCGACAGTGTGCCGCTGGTACTGCAGCTGAGCCGTGACGGCGACTTCTCGGAGCTGCTGTTGCAGGTACAACTGGCTACCGGGCCAGACAGCGATTATACCGTGCGTGCCTATATCGACGGACTGGAACCCGACAGCACCTACTACTACCGCTTCCTGGGAGGAGCTGGCACCCGCTCGCGCACCGGTCGCACCCGCACCGCGCCCCCGCCCGGCGCGGAGCGCGATGTCAGGCTGGCCTTCGTCAGCTGCCAGAATTTCGAGGACGGCTTCTACGCCTCCTGGGCGCGCATGCTGGCGGACGACAGCGCGGCCCCCGAGGAGGACCAGATCCAATTCGTGCTGCACCTGGGAGATTTCATCTACGAGCGCTGCTGGAACCAGCGCAGCGGTGGCGGGGCCCTGTCGCGCCAGGTGCCGCCCTTCCCGGACGGCGAGGTCACCGACAGCAACCGCTTCGCGGTGTCCCTGGAGGACTACCGACACCTCTACAAAACCTACCTGACAGACCCCCACCTGCAGGCGGCGCGGGCGCGCTGGCCTTTTATCTGCACCTGGGACGACCACGAATTCGCCAACGACAACTACCAGAGCTACAGCACCTACCAGGCGGCGCCGGAACTGCAGGCCGCGCGCAAGCAACATGCGAACAGGGCCTGGTTCGAATATATACCCGCGGTGCTGGATGAACTGGCGGACCAACCGGCCCACGGCTTCCGGCCCGGGGCACTGAATGGCATCGCAGCCCATGACAACCGTGTAGCGCGGGACAGCCTGTGCATCTACCGCCAGCTGCGCTGGGGCCAAAACCTGGACCTGCTGTTAACCGACAGCCGCAGCTATCGCAGCCCTACCTGCCTGCCACCTGAACTTGCCGGGGAACTGGGCCTGCCCCTCAACACCGTGGAACTGGTGGCCATCGCCGACGCCGGCCGGGCCTACGCGGACGGCAAGCCGCCCGCCACCCTGCCCTACGGGGACGGCACCACGCCCAACCCCGCCAGGGAGCGCGAGCCGGGCTCCATGCTGGGCCCGGCGCAGCGGGACTGGCTGTTGGACGCCCTGTCAGCCTCCCCGGCGCGCTGGAAGGTGTGGGGCAACGCGCTCCCCCTGCTGCCGCTGCGGCTGGATATGTCAGCCATCCCCTTTGCCGGTTACCAGGACAGTATCTTCAATATCGACAGCTGGTCGGGGTACCCCCACGAGAGCGCCTACCTGATGCGCGAACTGGCGCGTCGCCAGGTGAGCGGCGTGGTGTCACTCTCCGGCGACCACCATATGCACGGCGCCGGCACGATCGCCTGCGACGCCAGCGCGGCGGAGGCCGGGGCGGTACCGGTGATCGCCGAGTTCAATGTCGCCGGCATCAGCTCCTCGCCTCTGTTCGAGGAACTGGCCTTCGTGGCCCGCCGCGATCACCCCGAGTTCCAGCCTATCGTCTATGACGAACAGGACGGCCAGGTCATTCCGGTGTGGAACATGACCATGCTGGACGGCGTATTCGCCGCCCTGACGCTACAGCAAGACCGGCCTCGCCACGCTGGCCCGCTGGCTGGGCCCCAATCGGGCCAATCCCGGGCTCAGCTACGTGGATACCACCGCCAATGGCTACGGCCTGGCGCGCTTCACCGCCACCGGTGCCGAGGTGGAACTGGTCACCATGAGCGACTGCCGCGCACCACTTTAGCGAGCCCCCGGCCATCGCCCACAGCGCCCGCTTCGAACTGGCTCCGTGGCAGGCCGGGCAGGGACCGGCCATCGAGGGCCCCAACTTTCGTCTGGGAGCGCCCTTTCCTTTCGCCGCACCAACGGTGTAAGCTGGCCGTATAAAGCGTGGCCCGAGTGAGGGCTATCACGCAATTGTCACAATCCGGAAGTACGCTTTCTCCGGACCGCCAAAACACGCCGCGCAGCGGCCGCCACCCGTCGGAGAAGCAAACAAGTGGTAATACTATGAACACAGAAAAATTCAATCCCAGGGAGCTGTGCAGCCGCAAACTGTGGCAGCTCGTGAGCACCGAGACCGAGAACAGGTCAGCGCGAGAGAACTTCAGGAAGCCATTGCCGAACTGGCCGCGCGCCGTCATTACCTGGACCAATTGCAGCAGATCGGCGCTGGCAGGACCGTCGCAGCGAGCGCCTGAGCCCATGGGGCCACCGCTGAGCACCATGGCCAAACCACCCGCCCGCCGCTCATCCTCCCAGGATATAGACCGCTTCCTGCAGCACAGCAGGAACATCGCCGCTTTCGTGGCCAAACAGCCGCGACTGCTGTTCGCCATAGACGCCACCGCCAGCCGCCAGCCCACCTGGGACAGCGCCTGCCAGGTCCAGCAGGAAATGTTCCAGCGCCACCGCGTGAGATCGCCTCACTGGCGGTGCAACTGGTCTACTACCGCGGTTTTCGGGAGTTCTCCGCCAGCCCCTGGCTCACCGACAGCGCAGCAACTGGCCCGGTTGATGGCCGGGGTGCGCTGCGAGGGCGGCCACACCCAGATCGCCCGCCTGCTGCGGCACGCCCTGGCGGAACACCGCAAAACGCCGGTGCGGGCGCTGGTCTTTATCGGCGACGCGGTGGAGGAGAGCCGCGGATACGCCTGTGCGACCTGGCGGGCCAGTGCGGCCTGCTGAAACTGCCCCTGTTCCTGTTCCAGGAGGGGCTGCACCCGGCGGTGGAGACAACCGTTTTCGCAGCATGGCGAGCCTCAGCGGCGGCGCCTACGCCCGCTTCGACAGCCAGCAGCGCCACGCACCCTTGCCGCCCTGCTGGGCGCCGTGGCGCGCTACGCCGCCGGCGGCCGCGCGGCCCTGGAAAACAGCGGCGGGCGACAGTGCTAGGCTGCTGCTGCAACAATTGAAACCCTGAGCACCGCCTGTTTACACTGACGGAGTCGGCCCTGTAGGCTTCGGGTTCAACGAACACGACCGGACAGGACTTTGCCCCTTGCCCCGATTACTGCTCCTGCTGGCCATAGCGGCCGCACTCTACATCCTGTATCGGCGAGCCCGCTCGGTGCCGCCCCACAAGCGGCGCGCGGAATACATCAAGCTGGGCCTGGCCATCGCCGTCGCGGTGGTGGTGGTGCTCACCATCACCGGCCAGATGCACTGGCTGGGCATTGCCGCCACCGGCCTGCTGGTGGCGCTGCGCGCCCTGCTGCCTACTCTGCTGCGCTTTTTTCCCATGCTGGCCTCGCGCCTGGGGGGCGCGGCAACCAGCCAGGCGGCCGGCCAGGGACAGACCTCCACCGTGGAGACCGCCCTGTTGCGCATGCAACTGGCCCACGATACCGGCGACCTGCAGGGCGAGGTGCTGGAGGGTGCCTTCAAGGGCTGGCGGCTGGCGGATATGAACCGCGAGCAGTTGGAGGAGCTGATGGCGTACTGCCACAGCCACGATGAGGAATCGGCACGCCTGCTGGACAGCTACCTGCAGCAGCGCTTTCCCGGCGCCGGCCCCTTCGGCCAGGGCCAGCAAGGCGGCGACCACAGCGACAGCGATGGCTTCACCCGCGAGGAGGCCCTGCAGATCCTGGGCCTCGAAGAGGGCGCCAGCAGGGAGGACATCGTGACCGCCCACCGCAAGTTGATGCAGAAACTGCACCCGGACCGGGGCGGCAACGACTACCTGGCGGCCAAGATAAACCAGGCCAAGGATTTTCTCCTGGGCTGAATCACCACCGCTGTCGGCCGCACTGGCGCGCCTGTGCGCAAATGCTTACACTTGCCCGCTGCCAACTGGAGGACACCGCGCCGGCCATGACCGAAGTATTCGTTATTCGCAACCAACTTGGGCACTACTGGGGCAAGAGCAAGGCCTGGGTAGACGGCTCACAGGCCCGGCTGGTGCTGCGCACCCCCCACCGGGACGAGGCCGTCAACACCCTGTTCGAGCTCAGTTCCAAAGACATCGACCTGCGCGGGGAGGTCCTGGCCGCCGAATTGAGCGAACGCGGCGAACCGATTATCGAGGCCAGCCAGATTCCCCTGCCCATGGAGGCCACCCCAGAGCAGGACAATAGTATCGACGCGGAGGGCAGCGTCGAGCCCGCGGCCCTGGGCGATGCAGAAACCGTAGCCTGAGTGAGCCCTTGAAATACGTTGGCGCGCCACCATACTTGCGGTGAGGCTGCTGCCGCAACAATGGTGAGTGACACGCAATGAGAATTCTTCTGTTCCTGGCGACCAACCTGGCTGTACTGGTACTGGTCAGCATCGTCTTCAACCTGCTGGGCCTGCAGGGCATCCTCGCGGCCAACGGCGTCGACCTGAACCTGGGCTCGCTGCTGGTATTCTGCGCGGTGTTCGGCTTTGGCGGCTCCCTGATCTCACTGTTCCTGTCCAAGTGGATGGCCAAGCGCGGCACCGGCACCTACATCATCGAACAGCCCCGCAACCGCGATGAGCAATGGCTGCTCACCACCGTGGAGGAACTGGCCCGGGAGGCGCGCATAGGTATGCCCGAAGTGGGCATATTCCCCTCCCAGGCGGCCAATGCCTTCGCCACCGGCTGGAATCGCAACGCCGCGCTGGTGGCCGTGAGCGCCGGCCTGCTGCAGCGCTTTCAGCCCGGAGGAGGTGCGCGCGGTGCTGGCCCATGAAATCGGCCATGTGGCCAACGGCGACATGGTCACCCTGACCATGATCCAGGGCGTGGTAAACACCTTCGTCATGTTTTTGGCGCGCATCATCGGCCACACCGTGGACAGGGTGGTATTCAAGACCGAGCGCGGTTACGGACTGGGTTATTACGCGGTGACCATCGTGGCGGAACTGGTACTGGGCTTCCTGGCCAGCATGATCGTGTTCTGGTTCTCGCGCTGGCGGGAGTACCGCGCCGATGCGGCGGGGGCCAGCCTCACCACCAACGGCCACATGATCGCGGCGTTGCAGCGACTGCGCCAGGAGCAGGGCCTGCCCCAGGACCTGCCAGGTGAGTTGACCGCCTTCGGCATCAGCGAACAGCTCAAGGAGGGCATTTCCTCCCTGTTCCGCTCCCACCCGCCGCTGGAGGACCGGATCAGGGCGCTGCAAACGGCTTGAGCAGGTACTCGCTCATGGGCACCACGTCGATGTGCTCGAAATCGATAAAGCGGGTGCAGCTCTCGATCATGGCGGTCATGTGCTGCTGCAACAGGGACTCGTCACCGCCGGTAGCGTAAAACGCGTGATCGCTGGTCATGGCCTCCGGCGGAAAGTGCTCCTCGACGACGGCATCGCAGGGCGGGCAATCGGGGTCCAGCACCTGCACCACCACATTCTGGCGGTAGCCGAAGGTCGACTGGGTGTCGATAGCTACCCGGGTGTGACTGCCCTTCCAGATGGCCAGCCACTCGCGCCGGTCCAGCTGCGCGGGTTTGCGCAGCCAGACCACATGGCACATGCCGTAAACCCGCTCACCAACCCCGGCCGGGTGGCTGCGCCCACTCTGCAGCGGCTCGGCTTCCGCCACCAGGTAGCCGCTGCTGCGCGCCGCAAGGCCATTTACCAGCGGCTGCCAGCTGGCTTCACCGGCGTAGTCCACCCACAGGGACAGCAGGGCTGCGGGCACCGGCGGATGGCTTTCCATGCGGCGCCCCGAGGCCGGTTGCACCGCGCTGTCCGCCACCGCCAGGCGCGCGCCGTGCACCGACGGCAACTGGTCCAGCGCCGCGGGCAGTTCCGCCAGCAGCAGGTCACGGAAGGTGTCGCCATCCTGGCCCGGAGAGGGCCACAGGGAGTAGACCAGTTTTTCCATGCGCTTGCTCCTGCGTCGTAAGCCTTAGACTCCCAGGGGCGGGGTAATGGTGGAACAGTTGTCGATCAGCATCTCGGAACCGTTCACGAAGCCGGATTCATCCGAGGCCAGGTACAACACCAGGTTGGCGATATCCTCGGGCTCGCACATATTGCCGAACTTGCCGACCTCGTCGATATCTTCCTGGGTGGCCACGTCCTTGCCCATGGCCACCTTCACCACCATGGGGGTCTTGACCCCGTCCGGGTGGATGGAATTGCAGCGAATACCGTTCTTCTGCTCCTTGCAGAACATGGCGATGCTCTTGGTGAGGGCGCGCACCGCACCCTTGCTGGCGGAATATGCGGCGACGAAGGACTGGCCCTGTATGGCGGCCACCGAGGACATGTTGACGATGGAGCCACCACCGGACTCGGCCATCACCGGAATGGCGTGCTTGCAGCCCAGGAACACGCCATCGCTGTTGACCGCGTTGATCTTGCGCCAGCTGGCCAGATCAGTATCGACGATGGTGCCCAGGGCGATCATGCCGGCGTTGTTGACCAGGACATCCAGGCGACCAAAGCGCTCCACGGTCGCGGCAATAACCGCTTTCCAGTTGTCCTCGTCGGTTACGTCCAGGCGCATGAACACCGCCGCGTCGCCGATGGCGGCTGCCACGGCCTGGCCGTCTTTCTCATTCAGGTCCGCGATCACCACGCTGGCGCCCTCCCGGGCCAGCAATATCGCGTCGGCCTTGCCCATGCCGCTGGCCGCGCCCGTAATGATTGCCACCTTGCCTGCTACTCTACCCATGACTGTCCCTGCTGTTATCGATTTATTGGCACGTACGGCACTGCACGCCACGCGCGAAAATGTTCGCGCGCAAGTTAAGCAAATGCCCCGGGCAAGCTCAAACCGCGGCGGCGTAAATGCCCCATGGGACTGCCCAATTGAACCAGACATCGCGGGTACAGCGACACTCGCAACCGGGGCAGGCAGATAGTATTCTTTGCCGTCATCACCCAGGCAGCCACAGGTACCGCCAATGAACACTGCAACGCAACAGGCATCACCACACCAACCCGCCCTGGTCAGCTGGCTGGGCTACCTGGCCCTGACCTTCCTGGTGGCGCTGCCACTGGCGGTACTGACGGTGCGCTCCGGGGCCTGGCAGCAGGGCCTGCTGGTTTACGCAGTGAGTTGCCTGGCCGCCGCCATACTGCTGGTGGCGGCGCTGGTGATGCTGCTGCTGCCCCGCTATGCCAGCTGGCGCAGGGCCGTGGCGGGACGCGCCCTGCTGACGCTGCCCGGGACCTTACTGTTCCTGTCCATCCTGGGTGGCGGCGACTATCCACCCATACACGACATTACCACCGACCCGGACGACACCCTGGTATTCAGCGCCGCTGAACAGCAACGCGGCCCCGATGCCAACAGCCTGGACACCGATCACGACACCCTGCGCCAGCAGCGTGAGAGTTACCCTGACCTGCAGGCCCTTGCGAGCAGTGCGGCCTTCGACGCGGTTTTCGACGCGGCACTGCAGGTGGCTGCGGATATGGGCTGGGATGTCTACCTGCAGGATCGCAACGCCGGCATTATCGAGGCCGTGGCCACCACCGCCATCATGGGTTTCAGGGACGACGTAATTATCAGGGTGCGCACCAACGCCGACGGCAGCATGGTGGACATGCGCTCGGTGTCGCGAGTGGGCGTCAGCGACATGGGCGCCAACGCCGCCCGCATCAGGGCCTTCCAGCAGGCCCTGCGCCAACGGGGAATATGACAGCGGTTCGAATGGTCGGCACTATGCGAGGATTCCTTACACTCAGCCTGCGGGCGCTGCTGCTGTGCGCCGGGATACTGGGCAGTTGCGCGGCCACGGCAGCGGACTACCTCAGCTTCGCCACTGACGACGAGAAGAACAGCACTGAGATCTTCAGCAAGGCCAGCCCCGCGGTGGTCTTCGTCACCAATACCGCCCTGCGGCGCAGTTTCTTCAGCCTCAACGTGGAGGAGATACCCCGTGGCGCCGGCACCGGTTTCGTGTGGGACGACAGCGGCCTGATCGTCACCAACTTCCACGTGATTGCCGGCGCCCATAAGCTCACCGTCACCCTGCAGGATCGCAGCGAATACGACGCCGAGGTCATAGGGCTGGCCCCGGAAAAGGACCTGGCGGTACTGCGTATCGAGGACCCGCCGGACGACCTGGTCACCCTGCCCCTGGGGGATTCATCGGAGCTGACCGTGGGCCGCAAGGTGCTGGCCATAGGCAACCCCTTCGGCCTGGATACCACCCTGACCACCGGCATCGTCAGCGCCCTGGGACGGGAGATCCCGGCCCCGGGAAACCGCCGCATTCGCGGCGTCATCCAGACCGACGCCGCCATCAACCCGGGCAATTCCGGCGGGCCATTGCTCAACTCCCTGGGGCAACTGGTGGGTGTGAACACCGCCATCTACAGTCCCAGCGGCGCCAGCGCGGGCATCGGTTTCGCCATCCCCGTCAACACGGTAAAAGAGGTGGTACCCCAATTGATCAGCTACGGCCGCATTCTGCGGCCCATGATTGGCGTGGAACTGGCCAGCGATGCCTGGCTGCGCCGCTACCGCATCGAGGGCGTGCCCGTGGTGCATGTCTATCCCGGCCTGCCGGCGGCCAGGGCGGGTATGACCGGCGCCTATCGCGGACCGCGCGGCGAAATCATCCTGGGCGACATCATCACCCGGGTGGGCGACACCACCATCCGCAACAACAGTGATTTTCTCGACGCCATGGAAAAACTGCAGCCGGGCGACTCAGTTAGCATCCAGACCCGCCGCGGCAAGGAGACCAAAACGTTCGACCTGGCGGTTATCGAATCGCAGTAGCACTCCCCGCTGCGACGCTCGCCGGGGTTACTCCGCTTTTGCGACGGGCATCAGTACCGCGAAACCCCAGCCGGAGCCGGTAAAATTTGCGAGGATATCCGTGATCCTGCCAATTGGCTCGGGCAGGGATTTGGGCCGTTGGTAGCGCTTGTCCGGCATCACCACGAACGCCTTGGCCGACCTCTCCCTGCCCCCCAGGAAATAGCTGACCCGCGGCTGTTTGCGCAGGTTTCTTATCCAGAAAGAGCGATCCGCCCGGAAGGTGCTGACGAAAACGTACTTCCCCAGCCGGGTGGCCACCAGCGGGGTGCGACGCTTTGCCCCGGTCTTGAAACCAACGGTTTCCAATACGATAAGCCCTCCCGGCAAAAAGCGCGGTGAGCCCACTCCCTTGCGCACCGCCGGTTCCACCACGCGATTCAACATACGGAAGAACTCGCGTTCCAGTACCTGCCTGTTCATTGCCATAATTCCTGTCACCTTTCCACTTTCATTGAGGGCTTACCCGGAGGCTTGTATGTACGGGCAATCGGCCCGGGTAGTTCACAGGATAAACATCAGCACCAGCAGGCTAGCGACGCAGACAGCTGACCACTTGTAAAAGCTGCCCCGACTGGGGGGTGGCTTGCGGTTGCGCTGCTCCTCCATGACCAGGCGGGCCATCAGGGCGTCCACGTCACCGCTGCCAAGGCGCTCCGGCTTTGGTGAGGCCCCGACGCCGGCTGCGCCGCCACCGGCCAGGACACTGGCCGCCGCGGCATCCACGGCCGCCCGGGACAGGCGCTCCTGCTCGCGCACGGCTTCCAGCAGCCTGAGCAACTGCCCCCGGTCCTCCGCGGGCATGGCCCTTATGGCATCGCCCATACCGGGGTCCAGCCTGTAGGTCCTGTCATTGATGACAAAAGTGATCGGCTGCTGTTGGTCCATGGCCACTACCCCTGGCGGCCGTCAGGCCAGGGTGCCGCCGTCCACACGGATGGCCTCACCGGTAATATGGATGCCGTCCTCGGAGGCCAGCATGGCAATCACCCCGGCCACCACCTCCGGTCCGCGGGCGCCCGTGGGCGACACCACCCTGGAGATCAGTTCGAAATCCATGCTGGCGGGAAACTGCACCGCGTCGGTCATCCCGGTCTTGATCTCACCGGGACAGACACAGTTCACACGCACCCCGCGCTTGGCGTACTCGATGGCTATGCTGCGGCTCATGGCCAGCACACCGCCCTTGCTGGCGGAATAGGCGGCGCCACAGGGCAGGCCCGCCAGGGCCGCGGTGGAGGCGGCGTTGACGATACTGCCCTTGCTGGCGACCAGGTGCGGCAATACCTCCCGGCACAGCAGCATGGTACCGGTCAGGTTGACGTCTATGACCTGCTGCCACTGTGGCAACTCGAGCTCGCTGGTATCGTCAAAGCGCAGCACGCCCGCCATATTGACCAGCGCGTAGAGGCTGCCGTATTGCGCCACACAGGCCGCCACGGCCACCTGCACGTCGTACTCCCGACTGATGTTACAGACCCGCCCGCTGGCCTGGCCGCCAGTGTCGAGTATCCTGGCCACGGTATCCTCCACCGCGGCCCCATCCACATCGATGCAGAAGACGCTACCCCCTTCCTGCGCGATGCGTAGCGCGCTGGCCCTGCCGATACCGCCGCCGGCGCCAGTCACCAATACCACCTTGTTCTTGAACCGCTGCATAACCGACTCCCCAAGCCTGAGGCGCCCAGCATGCCGCCGACACCGGGTGTCGGTCAACTGCGGGAGCGGGATTCGCCGAGGTATCAACAAATCGGCGCCACTCAACCAGAATCGCGCCGCAACGGGGCTTTAAGGGCGTCGAGGCTGATATATTGAGCCAATGTCCGCCAGGGTGGGGCGCATACCGCGCCGGGCTTTATCCGGGCCGGCGCACCCTCGTATCATACGGCCATCCCAGCAACTACCTGGAGAGGAAATTTGCAGGACCAGGACCAATTTCGCAGCGAGGTCAGGCAGTGGCTGCAGGCCAATTGCCCCGAGTCGCAACGCCAGCCGATCACGGCCGCCGAGCAGTACTGGGGCGGGCGGCGCGGCAGCTTTCCCAGCGAGGATGCCCGCCTGTGGTACGAGCGCATGCGCGACCAGGGTTGGATCGCACCCGATTGGCCCACCGAGTACGGCGGCGGCGGCCTGAGCGACCAGCAGGCCAGGATCATCAAGGACGAGATGAAGCGAATCAACGCCCGCGCGCCGCTGTACAGCATCGGCCTGTGGATGCTGGGCCCGGCACTGCTGGAATACGGCAACGAGGCGCAAAAACAACAGCACGTTCGCGCCATCATCAATGCCGAAACCCGCTGGGCACAGGGCTATTCCGAACCCGGGGCGGGCTCTGACCTGGCCAGCCTGCAGTGCCGGGCCGAGGACATGGGGGACCACTTCCTGGTCAACGGCAGCAAGATCTGGACGACCTCCGCCGATAAGTGCGACTGGATATTCTGCCTGGTGCGCACCGACCCGAAAGTAAAAAAACAGGAGGGTATCAGTTTCCTGCTCATCGATATGGACACCACCGGCGTCAGCACCACCCCCATCGAACTGATAAGCGGCGAATCCGAGTTCTGCCAGACCTTTTTCGACAATGTCAAAGTGCCCAAGGAAAATCTCGTTGGCGAACTCAACAAGGGATGGTCGGTAGCCAAGGCGCTGCTGGTGCACGAGCGCAAGCTGATGGCCGAGCTGGGCAGCGACTCGCCGCGCAAGATCGTGCCCCCCAATGAAGCCGCCCGCAAGTACCTGGAGTTCAGGGACGGCAGGATAGTCGACGCCCGGCTGCGCATGGACCTGATCGAGTACAACATGCAGATGCACGCCATCGCCCTCACCCACTTTCGCGGCTTTGAGGAAAAATCGCGCCGGTGTCCGCAGCGCTGCGCCGCTGGTGATGAAGTACCTGGGCACCGAGGCGGAAAAGACCAAGAGCGAACTGTTGCTGGCCATCATGGGCAGTCGCGGGCTGGGCTGGGAGGGCGACGAGTTCACCCCCGAGGAGCGCGACACCCTGCGCCTGTGGGCCATGTCCAAGGCCATGACCATCGCCGGTGGCAGCTCGGAAATCCAGCTCAATGTCATCGCCAAGAACGTGCTGGGCTTGCCGCAAGCCGGGAGTAAGTAAGCGTGGCACTGGTACTCAATGAAGAACAGCGCCTGCTGCGGGATACCGCCCGGGATTTCCTCAACAGCAATGCCCCGGTCACGGCCCTGCGCAAGCTGCGCGATGAGCGCGACCCGCTGGGCTACGACAGCCAGTTGTGGCAGCAGATGGCGGAGCTGGGCTGGGCCGGCATCACCCTGCCGGAAGAATACGGCGGACTGGCTTTCGGGTTTACGGGCCTGGGTGTGGTGATGGAAGAGTGCGGCCGCACCCTGGCGGCCTCCCCGCTGTTTGCCTCGGTGGTGGTGGGCGCTTCCGCACTGCTGCTGGGCGGCAGCGACACCCAGAAGCGCGAGCTGCTACCGTCCATAGCCAATGGCGAGCTGACCCTGGCCCTGGCTCTTGAGGAATCCCATCACCACCGCCCCACCCATATCGCCACCAGCGCGACCCGCGCGGGGGATGGCTTTGTGATCAAGGGTTGCAAGACCTTCGTGCTGGACGGCCACAGCGCCGACAAGCTGATCGTCGTCGCGCGCAGCAACGGCGATGAACAGTCAGGCGCGGGCATCTCCCTGTTCCTGCTGGATCGCGATACGCCCGGCGTACACTGCACGCGCACCATCATGGCCGACAGTCGCAACGCCGCCAATATCCGCCTGGACAATGTCAGCGTTGGCAGCGACAGCCTGATCGGCACCCTGGACCTCGGCTGGGAGATTCTGGAGCCAGTGCTGGACCGCGGTCGGGTGGCGCTGGCGGCTGAGATGATGGGTTGTGCCCTGGAGGCCTTCGAGCGCACCGTGGCCTATCTCAAGGAGCGGCAACAGTTCGGCGTGCCCATAGGCAGCTTCCAGGCCCTGCAGCACCGGGCCGCGCGCATGCAGGCGGATCTGGAGCTGTGCCGCTCCGTCATCCTGCAGGCGCTGGGCGCCGTGGACGAAACCCCGGAGCAGTTGCCCATCCTGGCCAGCCTGGCCAAGGCAAAACTCAACGAACTGGTTAAACTGGTCACCAACGAAGCCGTCCAGATGCATGGCGGCATAGGGGTGACGGATGAGCTGGAGATCGGCTTTTTCCTCAAGCGCGCCCGCGTTACCATGCAGGTGTTCGGGGATACCGGCTTTCACCAGGACCGCTACGCCACGCTCTGCGGTTACTGACAGATACTCGGGGTACATATGGAAACAGCAGCTAAAATCAGGGCCGTAGAGCGGTATATCGAGGCCTTTGCAAGCAGCGACATCGAGATCATAAAGGAGCTATTTGCCAGCAACGCCCGGGTGGAAGACCCGGTGGGCACACCGGTGCACGATGGCCTGGAGGCGATCTGCGCATTCTACGAGGGCGCCCTGGCCAGCGGCGCGAAGCTGGCACTGACCGGCACGCCGCGCTGCGCCGGCAACAGCGTGGCCTTTCCCTTCCAGGCCCTCATGCCGGGTGTGACCATCGATATCATCGACGTCTTCGAGTTCAACCACGAGGGCAAGATCATCGACATGAAGGCCTACTGGGGGCCGGAGAACTTCACTTCCTAGACCCGGCGTGCGCTGCCCGACTATCCCGGTCCCGCGCGCCGGCGTTATAATCCCGGTCCGGAGGTAATTTCATGTTCGCATATACCACACCCCTGATCGGCGGGTTGCTGATCGGCGCGTCCGCCGTGGCGCTGTTGTATTTCCTGGGCCGCATTGCCGGTATCGCCGGCATCGTCTGGGGAGCGGTTTCGGCCCAACCGGACAACGCCTGGCGCTGGCTGTTCATCGTTGGCCTGCTGGTCGGTCCGCTGGCCTATCATTTCCTGGCGGGCGTCCCCAACCCCGCCCCCAGCCCCCTGCCCTGGTGGCAGGCGGTAGCGGGCGGCCTGCTGGTTGGTATCGGTGTCAGGCTGGGCAGCGGCTGCACCAGCGGCCACGGTGTCTGTGGCATAGGCCGGCTGTCGCCGCGCTCACTGGTCGCCACCCTCACCTTCATGGCCACCGGCATCATCACTGTTTACGTGATTCGCCACCTGCTGGGGGAGTACCTGCCATGAAAGCACTCATTGGATTGATCTGCGGGCTGGTCTTCGGCGTTGGCCTGGCCATGTCAGGCATGACCGATACTGCCAAAGTACTGGGCTTCCTGGATGTGACCGGGCAGTGGATACCGGACCTTGCTTTCGTCATGGGCGGAGCGGTACTGGTGACCCTGATCGCCTTTCGCTTTGTGCTGAGAATGAAGAAGCCGCTGCTGAACCCGCGCTTCTCGCTACCGGGCACCAGTGTGATCACCGGCCGCCTGCTCGCCGGCGCCGCGATTTTCGGTATTGGCTGGGGGGTATACGGCTACTGCCCGGGGCCGGCCATTTCCGCCCTCACCTACCTGGACGACAAGACCTTCATGTTCGTGGCGGCGATGCTGGTGGGCATGGCAATCAGCAATAAACTGGCGCCGGGCTAAGGCTGCTGGGCTACAGCCGGGTCGGTAAGCCCGGCGCCGGGAGTGTATTGCGGGCCCGCGGTCCCTGTTAGACTGCCACCCTATGGACCCCTCACTGCTAACCAAGCTCGTCGCAGTCGCACTGGTGCTGGTTTACGTGCTGGCAATCGTGTCCGCCCTGGAAGCCATCATCAAGGCACGCACCGCCCAGGGCGCCGTGGCCTGGACCATATCACTGCTGACACTGCCCTATATCACCGTACCGTTGTACCTGGTGTTCGGCCGCAACAAGTTCGACGGTTACCTGGAACAACGCGATGAGATCGAACAGGAGTCACTGCGGCTTATTCGCGAAACCAGTTCCATGGTGGCCGAGCATATCGTGCCCGTATCCAGCGACACGCCGCTGTACGCCAGCCTGTTCAACCTGGCCCGCATGCCGGCGACCACCGGCAACAAGGTGGAGTTGCTGATCGACGGCCAGCAAACCTTCGACAGCATTGTGGCGGGCCTGGAATCGGCCCGGGACTACATCCTGTTCCAATTCTATATCATCCGCGACGACCAGCTGGGCAAGCGCCTCGGCCGGGTGCTGGCGGACCGGGCCAGGGCCGGGGTGAAGGTATTCCTGCTGTACGACGAGATAGGCAGTCGCAAGTTTCCCAAGACCCGCCTGTACCGACAACTACAGATGACCGGAATCAAGGTTGCCCCCTTCAACACCACGCAGGGGCGGCGCAATCGCTTCCAGCTCAATTTCCGCAACCATCGCAAGAACGTGGTCGTGGACGGCAAATACGCCTGGATAGGCGGCCACAACGTGGGCGACGAGTACCTGGGCCGGAAACGACGGGTGGGCCACTGGCGCGACACCCATACCCGGGTGGAGGGGCCGGCGGTAATGGGCGCGGTGCTCGCCTTCGCCACGGACTGGCGCTGGGCGACCCGCACCCCCATGAATATCGACTTCGACATTACCGCCGAGCCCAAAGGCGACAGCACGGTGCTGGTATTCCCCTCCGATCCGGCCAGCGAGTACGAGGAGGCCGGCCTCATGTACCACCAGGCCATCGTCGCCGCCACCCGCCGTATCTGGATCGCCAGCCCCTACTTCGTGCCCGATCACAGCATCATCGCGGCCCTGCAACTGGCCGCCCTGAGGGGCGTGGACGTGCGGGTGATGATTCCGGATGAACCGGACGGACCGGTGGTGGCCATGGCCAACTGGTCCTACACCCGCGAGTTGCTGACTCCCGGCGTCAAGGTCTACCGCTACCAGGGCGGTTTCATGCACCAGAAGGTCTTTCTCATGGACGATCACATCGCCGGGGTGGGCACCGCCAACTTCGACAACCGCTCGTTCCGCCTTAATTTCGAGATCACCCTGATTACCCACGACCCCGCGTTTGCGAAGCAGGTCGAGGCCATGCTCGACACAGACTTCCGCCGCAGCCGGCAGGTCAGTCTGGAGGAAATCGACAATAAGCCAGCCTGGTTTCCGCTCGCCATGGGGATATCGCGGCTGTTTTCACCGGTATTGTAAAATCGCGGCCTGTTGTCAGTTATGCCGGCCCCCGCGCCATCGTCACTGTCCTTGCAACCGCCCCTGGAATAATTGGAGTACGCCAAATGCTCGGGTTTTTCATCATATTGCTGTCCTGCCAGTTGCTGGGGGAAGTACTGGTCATCGCCACTGGCCTGCCCCTGCCGGGCCCGGTCATCGGCATGGCCCTGCTGTTCGTCGGGCTGTTGGTGCGGGGCAGCATACCGGCGGGCCTGGATCGCATGGGCGATGCCCTGCTGAGCCACCTGTCGCTGCTGTTCGTGCCCGCCGGGGTGGGCGTGATGTTGCACGCTGAACTGATCGGCGCCGAGCTGTTGCCCATCGCCGGCGCGGTGATCCTTGGCACCATGCTCACCATCATCGTCACCGCCTGGATAATGCAGTTACTGACGCGCAGGTCGGCGCAATGAACGGCGAACTGCAGTCGATCTGGGTATACCTGTCTGCCAGCCCGCTGCTCACCCTCACGCTCACCCTGGTGGCTTACCAGGGCGGCATCTGGCTGTACGACAAGAGCGGCAACAACCCGCTGGTCAACCCCGTACTGATCGCGGTTCTGGCTATTGTGGGCCTGCTGACGATCACCGATACCGATTACCAGACTTACTTCGACGGCGCCCAGTTCATTCACTTCCTGCTGGGCCCCGCCACGGTCGCCCTGGCCATTCCCCTGTACCGGCAGATTCGCCGGGTGCGGGAGTCGCTGTTGGCCATCATTGTGACCGTCATCGCCGGCTCGCTGACCGCCGCCGCCAGCAGCGTGGGAATCGCCTGGCTGCTGGGGGCTTCAAGACAAACCCTGCTGACCATCGCGCCCAAATCAGCCACCACACCGGTGGCGATGGGCATCGCCGAGCAACTGGGTGGACTGCCGACGCTGACGGCGGTGGTGGTGATCCTGACCGGCATCACCGGCGCCATGACCGCCAGCGGCCTGTTGCGCCTGGCGCGCATCCGCGATGCCCGCGCGACCGGGCTGGCCATCGGCATTGCCGCACACGGCATAGGTACTGCCCGGGCGTTCCAGATAAGCGACCTGGTCGGGGCCTTTTCCGGGCTGGCAATGGGTCTGAACGCGCTGGCGACGGCTATACTGGTGCCGCTGTTGTTCCAGTTGCTGAGCTAGCCGAGTATCCCCGCGATAAAAATCACCAGCAGGGCCGGCGGTACCACAAAACGCACCAGGAAATGCCAGAGACCATAGGCCGCAGTAGTGAGCGATGTCAGCTCATCCCTGCTGTCCTCCTTACTGATAACCCAACCGGCGAACAGGGCGATGAACAGGCCACCCAGGGGCAGCAGTATCTGGTTGGAGAAATAGTCCATCAGGTCGTTGAGATTCCTGCCACCCAGGGCCATGTCACCCAGCAGGTTGTAGGACAGGGCACTGAACACGCTGAGTACCGCGATGGAGCCGACCACCAGCAGGGCGCTCTTGTGCCGTGGCATCCCGAAGCGCTCTTCAACCCAGTGGTTAACGGTTTCCACCAGCCCGACCATGGAGGTGATACCCGCCACCGCCAGAACCACAAAGAACACGACGCTGAACGCGTAACCGCCGGGCATCTGGGCGAAGGCCACCGGCAGGGTCTGGAAGATGAGGCCGGCGCCGGCTGCCGGGTCCAGGCCGTGGTGGAAAACCGCGGGAAAGATCACCAGCCCCGCCAACAGGGCCACGCAGGTGTCGGCCAGCACGATGATCAGCACTGAAGAACCAATGGAAGTGGACCTGGGCAGGTAGGAGCCATAGGTCATCATGCCCCCCATCGCCACGCTGATGGAAAAGAAGGCCTGTCCTATCGCGGCCAGCACTGCGGTCGGGCCGATCTTGCTGAAGTCGGGTGTGAACAGCCAGGTAACGGCCTCGGCGAAGCCGCCGGCAAAATAATTGTAGCCGGCGAGCCCCACCAGCAGCAGGAACATCAGCGGCATCATCACGCTGACCGCGCGCTCGATACCGTCCTTCAACCCGGAGTAGATAATCAGTCCGGTTATGGCCAGCCCCACCAGGGTCCAGAACAGCATCCCCAGGTTGTCGGCCAGCACCGCCTCGAACTCCACAGCCGCGGCGACGCCGTCCATCCCGATGAACCCGGTGGTGACGGCCTTGAACAAATACCACAGCACCCAGCCGACCACCACGGCGTAAACGATCTCGATAGTGTAGGCCGCCAGCAACCCCATACCGCCGATGAACCGCCAGTGGCGGGAGCGACCACTCATGACGGCGACGCTGGCCACCGCGGAGGGCGGGCTGCCCTGGCCGCGTCTACCGATGAGGATTTCGGCGATCAGAACCGGCGCACCGATGCCGAAGGCGCAGGCCAGGTAAATCAGCACGAAGGCCGCCCCGCCGTTCTCGCCGGTCACATAGGGGAAGCGCCAGATATTGCCCAGGCCGACGGCAAAGCCCACCGACGCCATGAGGAAAGCGAAACGGGATGACCAGTGCGCCTGCGCGCCACCTGTTGCAGCCATGCTATAGCCCCTCCTTTGTTGTTATGCGCTCAGTCTACACAATTTGTACAGAGGGTTCAGCAGTTGCGAGCTCGCCCGGGACCTCCCGGCCCTGGCACTACAGCATAAACGTGTAGCGCCATGAAGATATCGACTCCGAGGTTTCCTGCAATTCTATCAGGCGCTGCGCCGGGTGGTCATACAGCAACCAATGCGCCTCGGGATAGATCGGCCCCAGCAGAACTATTTCGCGATTATTCGATACCAACAAGGGCACCGCCGAGCGGGTAAGGAGTTCCGTCTCGCCCAGGCTACCGTCAACCAGCCGCGACAAATAACTGTTTTCGTCACAGCTATTCCACACAACCGTCGTATTGGATATCCAGATGCGCCTGCACATCTGGTACGGCGTGATGGTTACCGGCTGGCCTGATTGCGGATCGGTCAGCGTCATCGCCTGGAAGGGGTAAGGTTCGGTAAACAGGGTCTGGCCGGCATCAAGGTCCTCGGCGACAAGAACGTATTGGGCCAAATCACCACCCGTAACGCGCAGGCGGTATTCCAGCACGTTACCTTCCGGCAGCCAGGGATACCCCTCCTCGCCGGAAAACTTCGCCCTGCGGGACACCTCCCGCGTCTCGGCGGCCGCTACCGAATGCGCATAGACGTATTCCTGCGACGGCGAGAGCGTCTGGCGGTCCCATGCCAGCCAGCGGCTGTCCCGCGACCAGTACAGTTGCGATTCATCGTAGCGGGCGACAACATTGTGATGCGCCTGGGGCAGCGAACTGGCCGGGCCCACCAGGCGCTCTTCGGCGGTGTCCAGGTCGAGCAGGAATGCACTGAGGTCGGTTTCGCTGGTCCAGTCAAGAAAGGCCAGCCGGCGGCGATCCGGGGATACGATGATACTCGCCGCCCCCGTTTCGCCGCCGCTGCCGGTGAAGGCGCTGTTGTGTAAAGCCAACAGGTTGCCATCCGCGCCGAGCACCTCGAAGCCGCTGTCCAGCGGCACCAGGATGCGGCTCGAGTCAACCCACCTGGAGCCCTTGAGAGTCAGCTCATCCCGCAGGGTATGCACGCTGCCATCCTCCCACACCAGCTGCAAGGGGCCGGCAGCACCCACCTGTGACACATCAAGTTGTCCCGGATAGAACAGCAACTGGTTCCCGGTCGGGGACCACGCGGCAAGCAGGGAAGTCTCAGCCATCGCCACGCGGTCGATGAGACGGGGTTCGGCGATAGCCCCGGGTTCCAAGGTGAACAGGGAAGCCGATAGCAGGTGATAGCTGCCGTTCACGGTCTCGGCATAGTTCGCCACCACCGCCACCCGGCTGCCATCCCGCGATGCGGTGTAAGAGAGGGTCGCACCGCCCGGTTCTGCGGCAAACAATTTTACCGGCTGCTCGGCATCCAGGCTCGCCAGCCACAGTGCAGCGGGCTCCTCGACCCGGCCACCGGTTGAATACAGCACGCGCCGCGAATCAGGCAGCCACTGCAGCCAAGCCTCGACAGCGGGTATGGAGCCATCGATTACCAGCCGGACCGGCGCCCCGGTCGCGGAGTCCAGTTCGACCAGTACCAGTACCAACTGCTCCGTGCCGAGGCGATACCAGTATGCCGCATTCATGCCATCCGGGGAAACCAGCCAGGATACCGAGTTGCCCCCCGTGTCTTCGGATACCTGCACGGATCTGCCCTGGCGATCGAGAATATTCAGGGCCGCCGGCAAACCCTCTATGACACCTTGCTGAAACGCCAGCACATTCTCCGCGGTGGGCTGCGCCGGGGGTTGCGGAGCCGAGCCGGAATTATCCGAGCCGCCGTCGCAGGCGACACACAGCAGGCAAAACAGGCTGATTGCAAAACGGTATGGCCGGATTGGTTGGGTATGCATCTAATCCACCTGCTGGGCCGTCAGAAACACGGATTTTTCGAGGGCCTGGAAAAAGTCCTGGTAGGGCTCCGGGACTTCGATGGGTTTCAGATCCAGGTAAGCACTTGCCCTGACCAAGACCTGCCTGTCACCCCGGGGGCTAACCACCACGGTCATGCGGACCTGGGTGCCGCTGACCCTGGTAGCGCTGATGGCGCCCAGGTCGGCGTTGGCTTCATCGATAATGAACCCGAGATCCTGCAGGGTCGCGATGACACTGCGCAACATCACCAGCTTGTCGGGGGTATCAAAAACGCGTGTCTGGTAGCTGCGCAACTGCACCGCGCTGGCACCCTGCATAATCTCGTCATTGGGCTGGTTGCTGCACCCGGGGACCAACACCGGCAGCAGGACCAGCAGAAAGCCGCAGAACAAGTGCTTCATATATCGTTCGCCTGCAGGAAAGTCGCCTTGGAGAGCTTGTCGAAAAAGGCCTCGTAAAGCTCCGGCGCCTTGAGGATCTCTGCCCGGGAGATCTGACCTTTGGTGTTCCAGATCACGCGACTGATGGTGATGCGCACGA
>CAVPIH010000014.1:0-97401 GCA_963704965.1 uncultured Gammaproteobacteria bacterium | reverse complement strand
AATAACAATCCCTCATCGGCAAGGGCGGCGACTGAAGAAAAGAAACGTTCAATATATTGAAATTATATAAAATAATAGAAAACTTTGACGAAATGCTACTTGCTTTTTCCAGGCCATTGGCTGCAGAGTCCCGCCAAAGCCATCGCGGACTGTCCCCGTATTTTATGTAATATTTTAATATAGTTACGTATTGAAAAAAAAAGAATGGCGCTAAATACGCCCAATTATTGACTTGATTCCGAGACCTATTCACAGGTCACGATCCTTTCAAACCTGAGGGATGAACGAATTAAAAACGAGACAAAAAAAACAAAAAAAACCAGGTAAATACAGCAGAGGGGATCACTGGCAAGCTACTTTCATCGATAAGGAAACAGACGAGAGCAAGCTTGAAATGTATAGGCGGCAAGCGGGTGCTCAGTAAACCAGAAAGATCTGCGCAGGTGCGATATCAGAGAAGTATGGCAGCAATCAGGAAAGCTTACAGGGAGGATGTACAGGATATCTATCAGTCCTTATTGAAAGGAGTGATACAATGAGGGGCAGGGATGAACACCCTGCCCCAGGAACTGCAAATTGAAACCTTATTTACTCTTGTGCTCACCCTTGCCCGGGGTAGGGCCTGCGAACATGCGATCGAATCCCTTAACGCCAATATGGCAGGTGGTGCAGCGTGTATCCGAGGCAAAGGCGTCATTGCCGTTATGACAAGCGCCGCAATATTTACCGGCATACAGCGCTTCCATGGTGAATTTTTCAGGATGCTGCTCTGCTGCTCCGGTGCGCATCTCAAAGGCTGAGTCATGGCAACTTGAGCATTCAAGTCCCATATCTACATGCCCCTTGTGTTCAAAAATGACCGCCTTAACAGGCAGAGTAAAAACAATGGTCTCCGGTTGCTTCATGTCACTGCCGTGGCAGGTCTTGCAGGTTTCCGCACCAGCCGTTTTGAAAGCTGAACTGCCGTCATGGCAGGCACCGCAGTAATTACCCGCTTCGAAGGAGGCGTGGTTGTATTCACCCGTAGCCTTCGCAGCCCCGCGCTTGCGCTCGAACAAGTCCGGATGGCAGCTATCGCAGGTCAGGCCGGCGGTAACCACATGGGACTTATGACTGAACATGGTTTTTACGGATTCCTTGGCGACAATCAGCGTATCTCCATATGATTCAGCCTGTTTGGCTTCTACCTGTTGAGCTGCGGCGCCCTCTTTTCCGGGAGGAGCTTCCGCCTGAATATCGGCGCCGATCAAGACCCCAGCCGCGACCAGCAATCCGAGGGCTGGCAAAAATTTTGCTATGAATTTCATGATCCTCTCCTTCCGTCAGTTAGGCGTTCATGTAAAAAACGTTTGGCAACGCGCCGGTTTCAGGCCGCAGAACCCAGAGTGTCGTTTCAGGCTGATGCACCAGCTTGTACACTTCACTTTTCGGGTCGCTGAGATCCCCGAAGACCCTGACCTTGGCGGGACAGGCCTCAACACAGGCGGTATCTTTCATGCCTTTGGAGAGACGGGTGTCGTAACAGAAATTGCACTTGTCCACAGCCCTGACTTCCTCATTGAAATAACGGGCGTTATAAGGACAGGCTGCCATGCAGGTCTTGCAGCCGATGCATTTCTTGTTCTCCATGACGATGATGCCGGTGGTCTTGTCCTTGAAGGTGGCGACTGTGGGGCAGACCCTGACGCAAGGCGGCCTGTTGCACTGATTACAGAGCACAGGTATGAATATTCTTTCCTTCTCCGTAGGTCCGATCGGCCTTGACTGTTCAAGGATAGTGGTCCTGTACCCATAGGAAGGCACATGGTTGGTGCGGACGCAGGCATCCATGCACAGCTCGCAATCCACACAGAGATTCTGGCGCATGACCATGCTGTAATGAGGGCTGTAGGGAAATTTTTCGATTGCGGGCATGGAGCCTACTGCACCTTCGACACGCCGTGCGGTCGACAGGGACAGGACGGTTCCACTCATAAAAAGGCCGGTTATCGCAAGGCCGGCACGGAGAAATGTTCGCCGCTCAAGCGAAGGCACATTCTCAACGCCTTCGTTTGTTAATTTATCCAACTCTTTAATGTTCATTTCATGCCCTCAAAATGAAAAATTACGAAAACAACATCGTCATAAGCACTACAATATGTTGTTATGGCAGCAAAAAACGCCCTCGGAAAATGAATGACCCCTCATTTATCCGCAAAAACAACAAGCGACCATACCCTAAAACCTTAGAAGGGTAAGTTTTCAAATATGCGTTATAGTAAGCAATCAGCTCCCGACAGGGAGCCGGTTTCTCGGCGGAAGTAGAGAATAACGGCCTGCCCCCGCCGACCAGGATAACCACCAGCAGCCAGGAGACCACCTTGTTGCGCACCGAATATTCGCCGATATTCACAGCCAGTCCAGTTCCACTATCCGGCGCGGCATCAGGATGGATCGCCGGGGCGCGGCTGCGCCTGCTCGGTCATTTCCATCCGGCTTACCCGCATACCCTCGGCCAGGTAGGGCGCGCCCACCGCGACCACTTCTTCCCCACCGGCGAGGCCGGCGGTGATCTCGATCATGTCGCCGGACATCCTGCCGATGGCCACCTCACGAGGCTCAACCGTCATGCTGGCAGGATCCAGCACCCACACCCTGGGCTGCAGGCCGCTGTCTGCCTGCACGGCACGCACCGGCACCCATTTGGCGGAAGTGGGGCCCAGCAGAGAGCCGAGGTCCAGTTCTACCGAGGTGCTCATACCCGGCAAAACCGTGAAGTTGTCCGGCGCTGCCATGGTTAAGGTGGCCTTGTAGGTGCGAGTCTGGGTGTCCGCCTTGGTGGCGATCTCGCGGGGCGTCAGGGGAAATTTCTGTTCCGGGCGCCCCTCGAATGTAGCCCAGGCTTGCACCGGCTTCAGTTTCGGGCTGTCACCCAGCGACACGTCGTCAGGCACGTTGAGGCTGACGCTGCGCACCACGGATTCGGGCACATCGATAATCACGTCCAGCAGATCGATATTGTGCAGCCAGAACACTGTCTGTTTTGCCTGCACTTCCTCGAAGTTCTCGACGGCCCGCTGGGCGATGCGCCCGGAAAACGGAGCCTGCAGCACAGTGTATTCCAGGTCCTTTTTCGCCTGCGACAGGGCCGCTGACGCCGAGCGATACTGGGCTTCCATATTGTCAAAATCGGTTCGCGAGATGTTGCCCTGGGCTACCAGGTCCTCGGCTCGCTCGAAGTTGCGGGCGGCGTTGTCGTAGGCCGCCTTGCGATCCTCCAGAATGATTTCGTAGTCAGAGGCATCGAGCCGCGCCAGCACCTGGCCCTTCTGCACGGCGCTGCCCTCCTTGACCAGGATCTCTTTCAGGCGACCCGGTACCCGGAAAGACAGTTCGGCTCGCTGGGCAGCATCCACCCGGCCGGGAAAGGTGCGCACCCCATCCGCAGAACCGCCCTCTACCACAAACAACTTGACCGGTCGGCTTACGGGCGACGGGGTAGACTGCCCATCCTCACCGCAAGCCACCAGGACCAGCGGTACGATACCCGCAAGCAGACATATTCTCAGTCGCTTCGACACAGACATCCGTGGTTTCCCTCTCTTTTGCCCGGGCGCAATCATAACACCTATTGCAGGACCTTAACGGGTATAGGCCCGCAGGGCATCGCACTCAGCCTTGCCGCTGCAAAACAGCAGTCCTCTTTCCGCGGTCGCCCGGGCCTGGCTGGCATCGCCCCGCGCCTTGTGGGTCTGGGCCAGTTGCAGGTAGATCTCGGCGCTCTCCGGGTCTATGCGCTGGGCTCGCTCCAACAGCGCCAGGGCCTGCTCGTAATCGCCCTTGGCGCGCGCCTGTTCCGCCTTTTGCACCAGCGGCTTCCAGGCACTGGTGGTGGCTGGCTGTGGCGGGCGCGGCGGCTTGGGTGGCGGAGCCGGCTGCGGTGCCGGGGCGGCGGTGGGCTGCGGTGGTGGCTCCGGCTCACTCCCCGGTATGCTATAGGTAGAGCAGGCGCTTATAAACAGTACCAGGCAGAGTACCCCACCCCGGTTGACAAGTTTCTGCAACATCAGTTGTCACCCCCGAACAATGACTGGAACCAGTCCTTTATGCCGGTCTCCCGGGCCGCGCAGTTGGTGCTCTGGCGCGGTTCAGAACCGGTGATAAACGGTATGAGCCGTGAATTGGGACAGCCCTTGCCGGTCAGGAATCCGCTCTGGTCGTCAATCCAGACCGTCTCCATGCCGTCGGGCATACGGTAACCCAGGGGTCGCTCGCTGGCCTGGGCCATGAAGTGCGCCCACACCTTGAGAGCGCCGCTGCCGCCGGTGAGCCCGGTGCTGCCGTTGTCATCGCGGCCAATCCAGGTCACTGCCAGCAGGTCACCGGAAAAACCGGCGAACCAGGAGTCGCGGCCATCGTTGGTAGTGCCGGTCTTACCGGCGACATCGAAGCCCTGCGGGCAGGTAGCGATATACCCCCTTGCCGGTGCCCTCACGCACCACCGCCCGCAGGGCGTAGGTCAGCAGGTTGGTGGCCTGCAGGCTCACCGTGCGATCGTATTCCAGCGGGTAGCGCTTGAGGGGCTCGCCCCGGGCGTCCACCACCTCGCGAATACTGCGCAGGGGCATACGGAAGCCGCCGGCGGCGATGGTCTGGTACATAGAGGCCATGTCCATGGGCGAGTACTCGCCGGCGCCCAGGGTCAGGGCGGGCACTTCGGGGATGGGACTCTCGATTCCCAGGCGCTGCAGCATGTCGACCACCTTCCCCAGCCCCAGGTCCATGCCCAGGCGGGCGGTGGCCAGGTTGTAGGAGTTGGCCAGGGCGCGGTACAGCAGCACCTCGCCGTGTACCTTGCGATCGAAATTGCGAGGTTCCCACAACTGCCCGCCGGGACCCTTTACCTTGACTGGCGTGTCGGACAGCGGCGTCACCAGGGAATAGCGCCGTGGTTGTTCCAGCGCCGCCAGGTACACGGCGGGCTTGAGCAGGGAGCCGGCGGGTCGCCGCGCATCCAGGGCGCGGTTGAACCCCGCGTAGCGCACGCTGCGTCCACCCACCAGCGCGGCCACCTCGCCGGAGTCAAAGCGGGTGACCACCGTGGCGCTCTCCAGTTCGCCGCCTTTATTGAGCTGCTCCAGCACGGTGGTGGTGCTGTTTTCCACCTGACGCTGCAGCAGCGGATCGAAGGGCGTGAAGATACTGAGCCCCAGGGTGGTGAGGTCCTCCTCCCGATACTCCTCGCGCAACTGGCGGCGCACCAGCTCCAGGTAGGCCGGGAAGGAATCGCGAATACGGTGCTTGTTGTTGAGGTCCAGCGGCATGGCCCGGGCCACTACCGCCTCTTCCTCGGAGATAACCCCCCGCTCCGCCATCTCCCCCAGCACGACGTTGCGCCGCTCAAGGGCGCGCTGGGGGTTGCGCAGGGGGTTGTACAGCGAAGGCCCCTTGATCATGCCGATCAACAGCGCCTGCTGGTGCAGTCGCAACTGGTGAATCGGCGTATCGAAATAGTGACGGGACGCCAGCGCGAAGCCGTGGACCGCCCGCGGCCCCTCCTGCCCCAGGTAGACCTCGTTGATATAACTTTCGAGAATCTGGTCCTTGCTGTAGTGCAGTTCCAGCAGCATGGCCATCAACACTTCAGTGCCCTTGCGCAGAATGGTGCGTTCCGGGGTCAGGTAGTAGTTCTTGACCAGCTGCTGGGTGATGGTGCTGCCGCCCGCCACCACCCGCCCAGAGCGCAGGTTGCTGAAAGCCGCCCTGGCGATACCTACCAGGGAAATGCCCGCGTGCTCGTAAAAGCGGTGATCCTCCACCGCCAGCAGGCCATCCCGCAAGGTGAGGGGGACATCGTCCAGCCGCACCAGCACCCGGTCCTCGCCGTGGGAGGGATAGATGCCCCCTATCTGCACCGGGTCCAGGCGCATGAGGTCAACCTGCTTGCCCCCACCGCTTATCTTCTGCACCCGCGAGCCGCCCAGCTCCACCAGCACTTTGCGCGCCGGCTCGCGCTCCCCCGGGAAGTCAAAGCCGCGGGTGTAGATCTCAAAGCGGTCGCGATTGCGTGCTACCTGCCCGGGGCTGGAGGTGCTGGCCACCTTGCGATAACCCAGCACCTCCAGCTCGTAGGCCAGGCCCGCTGCGTCCAGCCTGGCGCCGGCAAACAATTCCAGTGGTCGGGCGTACACCTTGGCGGGCAATTCCCACATTTTTTCCGTGAAGGTGGAGGTGATTCGGGCGTCCAGATAGGCCAGCAGCAAGGCGACGGCAACGAGGCCGGTGAGAAAAAGCTTCAGGAAGAAGTGGCTGGTGCGAATCATGGGGGGCGAGTGTACACCAGCAGGCCCGAAAAAAAGATGGCCTTTTCACCGCCCCCCCGAGGAGGGGGGTGTATTGCGGTGGGAGGCCTAATAGGCTACAAACATCTGGCTGATGATCGATGCCGACAAGGGAGCTCGCCCTGAATTCGCGCAGTCATAAGCTGGCAGAGGTTCCCGTACACACACCAACCCCGAGCTGGAGGCAACAGCAAATGAAGGAACTGGACCAGGACATGCGCGCATCCGCCCTCGTCATGAAGGTGACCGGCTGGGGCATACTCATAGGGCTCCCGATTGCCATGATCATGTATGCCCCTGGCTTTTTCTGGGGCGAACTGCCAGAGGGCTTCCCCCTGCTGGGCCCGGAGCACCCGCCATCACACCTGGACGGCATACACCCTTACCTGTTCATGCTGTTCGCGCTGTACGCCGCCTGGGCCATCCTGCTCATTCGCGGCGCGAAGGACCCCAGGGCGGCGGCATCGCTGTTCGACTGGGGCATTCTCGCCAACTTGCTGCACGGCCTGCTGATGATTGTCCAGGCATTCACGGTGCCGAACGAGCATGCCCACATGTGGGCCGACATACCTTTGCTTTTCGTTATCGTCGCCGCAATGTGGTACTGGCACCCGAACCGCAAGGTATCCGCGTAGTTTGAAACTCCCACGGCTCCTGCATGGCGCACTGTTCCTTGCTGCACTGGCGTTAACGGCATACCTCATCGCAGATTTCATGCGCTACGAGCAGGCGCGCGAGAGAAAGAGCATCCAGCTTGGCGAGCAGGCGGGCATCAGGGTAGCCGAGGCACTGGACGCCCGGCTGACTGCCATTGCCGCAAGAGCCGGGATCTATGCTGCAGAGATTGCCGAGCTCGACAACGAAGCACAGTTACTGCAAAGCATCCGCGAGGAAAGCCAGCGTTTTCCGCTGGTACTTGGCGTTACTGTCGCGTTCGAACCTGGCTATTTTTCCGGCCGGGACCGGTATGCCCCGTTTTTCAACAAGAGTCGCAACGAATTCCAGTTTGTCGAGGAGAGCTACGACTACACCGACCCGGAGCTGGCAACTGCCGAATGGTATACAGACATTGTTGCTGCAGGTCAGCCAAAATGGTCGGCTCCCTATTATGCGGAAGCCGCCGAGACCATGGTGGTCGACTACGGCGCGCCGCTGGTAAGCGCCAGCGGTGAATTGGTCGGCATGGTTGATTACACCATTACTCTCAGTGACTTCACCCAGATCGTCGACTCGCTCAGCATCGGCGAATCGGGTTACGGATTTACCTATGACGCCCAGGGCGCGATCCTCTCCCACCCGAACCCCGACTTTCTGCTCGACAGCGTTTTTCAGCTGAGGGACGGCAAGGATGAAGCGATACTGGCCAAATTGCAGCATGAGCGGGAGGGTGTTGTCGCTTACAACAGTACCTATACCTACAAGTATTCCTGGTTTTTCTTCCGGGAGCTGGAGTCAACCGGCTGGAAAAGCGTACTGGTTTTTGCCGTCGATGATTTGCTGGGCGCTTCCGACGATGGCAGGCGGAAGATTATTCACATCGCTATCGGAGTCAGCCTGCTGCTGGTGACGATACTGCTGTTGGCCCTGGGGGCAGGCCCTTACACGCCGACAAAGCTGTGGTGGATGGTCGCGGCGGTATCGACGATTATCGTCGGCAATATCATCGTCGTCTGGTACCTGAACCTGAAAACCGATTTCTCACTGCTGGACAACGACCAGGAAAGAATCGTCAACCAGTCCATACTGAAAAAATACCTGGAAAAATATGACCGGGATCTCTACAAACTGACCAATGCCAACTATACCAAGGTACCCACCGGCATATTCATAGAGTCCTATGAAGTGAATTCCTTTGAAGCGAGTATTATCGGCAAGCTCTGGATGAAATACCCGAAAAGTCTCTATGATAATAGTCCGCCGGCATTCTATTTTCCCGGCGTTTCGGCGATAGAGTCCCGCGGACTGACACGCGAGATTGTTTCCGAGATCCAATACGAAGACTATATTCTGGTCACCTGGAAGTTCCGCGGCACCGTGGAGCAGGATTTCAGTTACCAGCAGTTCCCATTCGAGCAAAATGACATCCGCCTGGTGATGTTATACCCGGACTTCAGCAAGAACATCTTGCTGGTCCCGGACCTGGCCAGCTATGACGTGCTGAACCCTTCGGCGAAACCGGGATTGAGCGCGGATATAAGCGTGCCCTCCTCGGAAACCATTTCCTCTTTCTTTACCTTCGAGACTATCGACTACAAGACCAGCTTTGGCAATGAAACGCTGGCCAAGAATCACCCCGCCCTCACCTTCAACATGGTGGCAAAGCGGATATGGCTCAGCCCCTTTATCGCCAATATCATCCCGATCCTGATCGTCGCACTGATCATGTTTATCGTGCTCTATATTTCCTCCAACAAGGAGGAGGGAAGGTCGGGCCTCACCACAATGAACGTCATCCAGAGTTCGGCAGGCTTTCTGTTCATACTGGTACTGGCGCATGTCAATGAACGCAACCGCATTGAAACCCCGGAAATCGCCTATATCGAACTGTTCTACTTTTCGATGTACGTTTTCATCACCCTGGAAGCGGTTGCGCTGGCTGCGCTGCTGCGGGGCACCAACTGGAAAATCTTCACCTACCGCGACAACCTGGTGCTGAAGTTAATGTTCTGGCCGGTACTGGTATCGACCTGGCTGGCCGTTACCCTGCTGCGCTTCTACTGAGCAGCGGAAGATGAGAATGGTAATTAAAATTCTACTGCTGGGATGGGCGGCGCAAGTGCCCGCCCAGAATACCTGCTATACCGATCCACAGGGCACGACCCTGTGCAGCAGTCCGGGCGCTGTCATCCACGGGTCGACCAACAGCACCGGCAGCAGCGTTTATCGCGATGATCGTGGCGAGCTGCTGGACTTCCAGACCGACCGGACCGGCAAGGCCTCGGTGGAACTGCCCTCGGGCAAGTCCATCAACTGGTCGCAGGGCGTGCTGGGCGAGAAGAAATATCCGTTCAGTGACAGTTCCCGGATACAGGCGACGCCTCTGGTGCTTCCCACCGCAACCGGTACCGGCATCAACTCGGCCCCCAACACCCTTCCCGGGCAACGGTAAAACCAGGGCTACAGCTCGACAGGCCGGGAGCCTATTACTGCCAGCCGCCGCCAAGCGCCCGGTAAAGGTCCACGTAGGCACGCAGTTCCGCACCCTGGGTTTCCGCCAGCAGGATACGCTGGTCTAGCAGGTCCTGGTCGGCGTTAAGGATTTCGAGGTAGCTGGCAAGCCCTGCCTCATAGCGCAGGCGCGAGAGCGTCGCCGCGTCCTGCAGGGCCGTCACCCCCGTCTGTAGAATACTTCGGGACTCGCCCAGGGTGCGCACTCCCGCCAGCGCATTGGCCACCTCGCGGTATGCGTTCAGGGCTGCTTTCTGGTACTGGAAAAATGCCTGCTCATACGCAGCCTGGCTGGCTTCGTAGTTGCGGGAAATGCGCCCCCCCTGGAATATCGGCGCAAACAGGCTGGGACTTACACTCCAGACCTCACCATCACTGTCCAACAGGTCCGCAAAGTCAGCGCTGACACTGCCGTAGAGCCCGGTCAGCGAAATCCGCGGAAAGAACAGAGCCTTGGCCGCGCCGATATTGGCATTGCTCGCGACCAGCAGTTGCTCCGCCGCCTGCACATCGGGACGGCGCTCCAGCAGCGCGGCCGGTACGCCCAGCGGGAGGGACGCGGGTATATGCTGTGATTTCAGCGGTTCACCGCGCGCTATGGGACCGGGCGGCCGCCCGAGCAGCAGGGACAGGCTATTTTCAATAAGGGCTATCTGGCGCTCAAACTGGGGGACCAGGGTACTGGTGCGCGCCAGGTTAGCTTCCGCGGTGTCCAGTTCCAGGCGGTTCGACAACCCACCCTTCAGGCGGTTCTCATAAAAGCGAACCGTTTCCTTATTGGCCACCACGGTTTGCCGGGCAATCTCGAGCTCCAGGTCCAGCTGCCGCAACAACAGGTAGTTGGTGGACACATCGCCAATCAGCGAGACCAGCACTGCCCGCTGTCCTTGCTCTGTGGCCAGGTAGAGAGCAAACGCCGCTTCACTCTGGCGCCGGATTCGCCCGAACAGGTCCAGCTCCCAGGCGACTTCGACCCCGGCATTCCAGTTGTCGTAACTGCTGTTTGAGGGTTGACCCTGCGGCTGGTCAGCCAGCAGTGAATCCTGTTGCGATGTATAGCCGCCGCTGACCCCTATCTGCGGATAGATATATGACTTTACGACGCCATACCGGGCACGCGCCTCTGCAACCCGCGCTGCGGCGGTGCGCAGATCCAGGTTGTTTGCTATCGCATCGCGAATCAATTCCTGCAACACCGGGTCGGAGGCGACGGTCGACCAGTTGGCGTCGGCAATGGACTCCGCCTGGGCCTGGCCCTCCTCTCCCCGAAATACGGCGGGTTCAGGGACTTCCGGGCGCTGGTAATCGGGGCCCAGCATACAGCCACTGACCAGAAGCGGCCCGATGGCCGCGAGAGCTGCTTTACGAAGAAATCGGATGCCAGCGTCCATATCAGTTGCCGTCGGTAGTTCTTGAAACAGGCGCAGGGTCAGGCGACTTTGCAGCACCACTTCGCGCTGCCACAACTTTCTCCACCGCCACGAACAACACCGGAACGAGACAGACCCCAACGATCGTGGCAAAAAACATACCCGAGAACACGGTTATCCCCATTACCTTGCGCGCTTCTGCACCAGCGCCGCTGGCAGTCAGAAGCGGTATCACACCGAGGATAAACGCAAATGACGTCATCAAGATTGGGCGAAAACGCAACTTCGCCGCCTCCAGAGCCGCCTGTATGGCGTCCTTACCCTGCTCCTGCTGCATGCGGGCAAATTCCACGATGAGAATCGCATTCTTGGCGGCGAGACCAATAAGCATGATCAGGCCAATCTGGGCAAACACGTTGTTCACATAGCTGCTGGAGAACTGCCCCATGAGCCAGAGGCCAAAAAAGGCGCCAAAAACGGCAAATGGCGTACCCAGCAATACACTGAATGGCAGGCTCCAGCTTTCATACTGGGCAGCCAGGATCAGGAATACCAAAAGAATGGCGAGCGCAAAAAACGGCATAGGATTGGGGGACGTCTCTTCCTGGAAGGACATATCGGCCCACTGGTAACTCATATCAGCCGGTAACGTTGCTTGCGCCACTTCCTTCAGCGCTTCCAGCGCCTGGGCTGAACTGTAACCAGGCGCCGGTGCACCGCCGATCTCCGCTGAGCGGAACAGGTTGAAGCGCGTGGTGAATTCCGGGCCGCTGGTTGGTTCGGTGGTCACCAGGGTATTGAGTGGCACCATCTCCCCGGCATCGCTACGCACGAAAAACAGGCCAAGCTGGCTGGGGTCCTGGCGAAACTCGGGCTCGGCCTGGACATATACCTTGTATACCCGGCCGAAGCGGTTGAAGTCGTTGACATAGGAGCTGCCCAACAGCGCCCCCAGGGTGGTATTCACGTCGTCGAGGGCCACGCCCGTCTTTAATACCTTGCTGCGATCTATATCTGCAAAAATCTGCGGAACATTTGCGCGGTATACCGTTGAAATGCGGCCGATCTCCGGGCGCTTACTGGCGGCAGCAATAAACTTCTGGGCCTGCTCAGCGAGATACATGGGTGTGCCACCAGACAGATCCTGCAACTGCATGGTAAAACCCGAACCGGTTCCCAAGCCAGGTATAGCCGGCGGACCGAAGGCGGCCACCATTGCCTCCGGTACCTCTCGAGCAAACTCCTGGTTGAGCGCCCTGGCCACTCCGCTGGCATGCGACTCGGGCGTCGTACGCTCTCCCCAGGGTTTCAATTGCACGAAGAAGAAGCCCATGTTCGATGAGTAAGCGCCGGTAATCAGGCTATAACCAGTGATAGTGATATAGTTCTCAATCGCATCATTGCCTGCCAATACCGATTCGACCTTTTTCATCACAGCGTCTGTACGTTCCAGCGAGCTGGCGTCAGGGAGCATCGCATTGACAAGGACATAACCCTGATCCTCTTCCGGGACGAAGCCGGCAGGTATGCGACCGACCAGCACTACCGTTATTCCCGAGAGAATGACGATGAACAACAGACTGCGGGCCATTTTTCGCACCAGGATGCTGGAAAAACTGAGGTAGGCATCGGTACCCCGGCCGAACATCCGGTTAAAACGCTCATAGAAAGGCGTCAAAAACGTACGCTCCCCCGTTGGCGGCTTCAGCAGCAGGGCCGAGAGTGCCGGGGAAAGTGTCAGCGCATTGAACGAAGACAGCAGTACCGCGATCGCAATAGTAATCGCGAACTGCTGGTAAAAACTGCCGGTAATGCCCGGTATAAAGCCTACGGGCACAAACACTGCGACCAGGATCAGCGTCGTCGCCACCACTGGCCCCGATACCTCTTTCATGGCCAGCAGCGTTGCTTCCTTGGGGTCCATGCCCTGCTCAATATGGTGGGTTACCGCCTCGACGACCACGATGGCGTCATCCACCACGATACCGATCGCCAGCACCAGGCCGAGCAAGGACAAGACATTGATCGAAAAATCCAGTATCGGGAAAAACATGAACGCGCCGATCAGGCAAACCGGCACGGTGAGCAGGGGGATGAGCGTGGCACGCCAGTTCTGCAGGAAGATGAATACTACGAGAATTACCAGGGCTATCGCCTCGAACAGCGTCTGGACAATTTCGCTTATCCCCTCACTGACCGGCAGGGTTGTGTCCAGTGAAACACCGTATTCCAGGCCCGCGGGGAATCGGGTCGAAAGCTCGCTCATTGTCTCCTTGACCCGCGCCGCAACATCCAGGGCATTGGTTCCCGGAATCTGGTAGAGCATGAGAACGGCCGTGGGCTCTCCGTTCAGTCGACCGATAGAGTTATAAAGCATGGTGCCCAATTCGATCCTGGCGAGATCCTTGAGCAAGACCTGGCTGCCGTCGGGATTGGAGCGGACGATAATTTCACCGAACTGCTCTTCATTCAACAAGCGCCCCTGGGTGCGTACTGTGTAGGTGTACTCGGTACCTGGCGCCGCGGGCGCTCCACCAATCTGACCGGCGGGGCTTAGCTGGTTCTGCTGATTGATGGCATTGACGATGTCGGGCACGGTGATGCCAAGCGTGGCGATTCGGTCGGGCCGCAGCCAGATCCGCATGGCGTAGTCGCTACCGCCGGCGAGTGTAACCTGCCCCACCCCGGGAATGCGTGCGAGGCTATCAATAACATTGATCGAAGCATAGTTAGAGAGAAAATTATTGTCGTAGCTCCCATTCGGTGAGCTCAGGGTGAGAACCAGCAGCGGGAATGAAAGGGATTTCTTGACCGAAACGCCGTAGTTCTTGACCGGCTGGGGCAGCGAGGCCATGGCCTCGGACACCCGGTTTTGGGTCAATACGTTGGCTGTATCCAGGTCGGTGCCCACTTCGAAGGACACTTTGAGCGTCAAGGTGCCGTCGTTGGCATTGCTCGACTTCATATAAATCATGTTCTCTACGCCGTTCATCTTCTGTTCCAGCGGCGTGGCAACAGACGCCTCCACATCCGTTGCGCTGGCACCTACGAAGGTTGTGGTGACCTGCACCATCGGCGGAACAATTTCTGGATACTGAGCGACGGGCAGGCTGGCCATGGCGACCAGCCCGAGCAGCACCATGACGATGGACATCACCATGGCGACGATGGGACGACGGACGAAAAAGTCCCCCATTAGCCTAGTCCTCTACTTCGCCGGTGGCACCAGCTTTTGGCGACGACATGGACACCGGAACAGGGCTCACGCTCATGCCGTCACGCAGCCGCTGCAAGCCCTCGACGACCACCCGATCACCGGGCTTGAGCCCCTCCGTGATGACCCATAGATCGCCAACTCGTGGCCCAACTTTAACGCTACGAATGCTGACCTTGTTATCCGGGCCAACCACAGCCACATTGAACTGGTCCTGCAGTTCCTGTACAGCTCGCTGTAATACCAGCATGGCATTGTTTTCAATTTTGTAGGCAAAACGCGCCCTGCCATACTGCCCCGGGCGCAGCAGCCGTTCGGGATTGGGAAAAGTGATCTGTACCGACAGGGTACCCGTGGTGGGATCGACAGCGCGCTCGATGGCTTCGAATGTGCCCGCATGGTTAAATTCAGTGCCGTCCGCCAGCAACAAATGTGCAACCGGCCCCGCATCTTCCCGGGAAGACCGTCGCTCCTCGAAACTACGTGACATTCTCAGGTAGTCCGCCTCGCTGATCCCACCGCGAAACAGGATAGGATCCACCTTGGATACTGTGGTGAGCAAGGTACTCTCGCCGCTGCCCACCAGGTTGCCCGCCTTGACCTCGGTAATACCCACGATGCCATCGATGGGCGATTTGATGGTGGCATAACCGAGATCCAGCTCTGCCTTGTCGACTGCTGCCTGGCCCGCATCCACCTCCGCCCGGGCCGCATGCTGGTTGGCCAGGGCGTTATCCAGCTCCTGCAAGCTCACCGCCTGCTGCTCCGCCAGGGGCTTCATCCGGTTGACCGTAATCGTGGCCTGGTCGAGGCGCGCCTGGCTGGTGGCCAGGACACCCCTGGCCTGCGCCAGCGCAGCCTCCAGTGGTTTCGGGTCTATCTGGTAAAGCAGGTCGCCCTGGCGTACATAGGAACCCTCGGAGAAATCGATCGTCTCCAGAAAGCCCTCTACACGGGCGCGGATATCGACATCCTGGGAGCCGCGGGTCTGGCCCACGATCTCCATGTATATCGGGACATCCTCCTGTATCACCTCGGCCACGTAGACCTCCGGTGCCGCGGGGCCGGCTGAATCCTCGCCAGAACAGGCCGCCAATACAGTCGCCAGTATGCCGACCAGGGCCAGGGCAATAATGCGTGTCATGATGATGTGCCTCGAGGGAAATTTCGAAAAAACTCTGTCAATGCGTTTTCCCATTAGCAGATACAGGGTCTGACGCCCTCTTATTATGAGAATACACCGGCTGATTGTACACGACGGACACCGTCCGGCGATTTTCGCAATATAAAACCGCTTAAGCAAGCAGTTATCATGTCGACAATTGACCCAGGACAAGAAACAAAGCTTCAACTACTGTATTGCGGCAACTAGACTTAGACATTGGCCTTTCCATCACGGTGTTCACCATGAAAGTTAGTAGCGCTATTTATGCACTCTTCCTCGTCCTGGCGTTGAGCAGCAATGCCAGCGGCCAGGTCTACCAGAGCAGGGACGCCGACGGCAATACGGTCTTCAGTGACAGGCCGAGCGAAGGCTCCCATGCCATCGAAGTACCACCAACCAACTCTGCCGACCCGGTAGCTGACATCCCCAAACCTTCCCGACCGGCCACCGCGCCCGCCACACCGACGCAAACCCGGGGCAATGGCGTCCAGCACACTCAGCGCGAGCATGAAAATGATGATGACTACATCTACTACCCCGGTGGCGCCGTAAACGGCGATCAGGCCCAGCAGCGACGCCAGGAACTCCAGGAGCGAGGCGAGGAAGGCGCGAGCAAACCGGGCAGGGAGCCGCCGGCCCAGATACAGCCCCACCGCAATATTGCCCGACCGGCAGGTGGCGGTGGCGGTCGTCGCTAGGGGAATGCGCTGCGGCAGCTGTGCCCGCAGCATTCATTGGGGATTACTGCTTCTGATATCCTGTTCCCTGGCCCTGGATGTACATGCCCAGGACCTGGAACCGCGAACCTATACCAACCTGCCCATGGGCCAGAATTTTGTCGGTGTCGGTTATTCCTATTCCGATGGTGAAATCAACCCCTCGCCGTCGGTACCCCTGCGGGACATCGAGATCACCATGAAGAGCACCATAGCGGCCTACGTACGCTCCCTGGACCTGTGGGGCAAGGCCGGCAAGATCGACGCGGCCTGGGGCAGGGTCTGCATGGACGGTTCCGGTTACATCAAAGACCGATATGTCGCGGGCGACCGCTGCGGCACGATGGACCCGACGGTACGCCTGAGCTACCTGTTTTACGGCGCGCCGGCCATGGACATGCAGGAGTTTCGCCGCAACCCCTCCAAACGGGTGATAGGGGCTAGCCTGCGTGTCAACGCGCCCCTGGGTGATTACAATAACGAGAACCTGATCAATACCGGTTCCAACCGCTGGACGTTCATACCCGAAATAGGCATATCCAATAACTGGGGTCGCTTCAGCTTCGAGGGCGCTTTCGGGGCCCGCCTGTTCACCGACAACGACAACTTCTTCGGCGGGACCAAACTGGAGCAAAACCCCCTGTACCAGTTACAGGCGCATGTTATCTACAACCTGGACCAGGGGCGCTGGGTTTCCCTCAACAGCAACTATTTCTGGGGCGGACGCACCAGCACGGACAACATCAAGGGTGACGACCTGCAGAAAAATTCCCGTATCGGCGTGACCCTTGGCTGGCCACTGAACGCCCAGCATTCACTGAAACTCTTCGCCAACAGGGGCGTCATCACCAATATCGGCAATGACTCGGATACCTTTGGCCTGGTCTGGCAGTATCGCTGGGCCGACTCCGCCAATTAGCCTAGCTTCTATCCTGCGACTCGAGAAAGTCCGAGAACTCACTTTCGTACAGGCGGAAGAACACCAGGGCGATGGAGAAAATAATGGGGCCGTATACCAGCCCCGCCAGGCCGAAAACATGCAGGCCGCCCAACAGGGAGAAAAACACCACCACAGTACCCATACTTGCGCCCTGCATAAACAGGGGGCGCAGGAAGTTATCGACCGACCCGATGACCACGACTCCCCAGATCACCATGAATATGCCCCACCCGGTTTCACCGGTAACAAACAGGTAGATCGCTGCCGGCACCCAGACCAGGGCTGTGCCGACCACCGGTATAAGTGAGCTGACCGCCATCATCGAGCCCCAGAAAAGCGCGGGAATCCCCGCCAGAAAGAAGCCGAAGCCGCCCACAAAGCCCTGGGTAATGGCAGTCAGGAATGACCCAAGGAGAGCCGACTTGCTCACCTCCACGACCTCCTGCAACAGGGCATCCTCCTGGCTGCGTGACAGCGGCAGGGCATGGCGGATGAACTCGAACAGTTTGTTGTGATCGCGCAGCACGAAGAAAAGTACGAACAACACCAGGCCGAAGTCGACCACAAAGGACGTTACGCTGCCCAGCATGGCGGTGGAAACCCCCGCAAACTGCTTGCCGGCGGCACTCGCCGCAGCCAGGGCCTGGGTCCTGATCTTCGCAGGGTCCAGCGCATCGGCGGGCAGTACCCTGTCCAGCCAGGCCTTTACTTCCAGCACCCAGGGCTGCTGAAACAGGTCGTGAACATTCTCCTCCGTGGTGGCCCATTCCTTGACCATAAAGGAATAGCTGATGCCCTGCTTCAGAATGGCCGCCAGGACCAGCGTAGCCGGTATCAGCAGCACCAGCGTCAGTATCAGTACGCTTAGCAATGACGCGATATTGTGCCGCCCGTTGAGCTTGGCAAGCAGCCGCTCGTGAAGTGGAATCGTCAGCATACCGATCAGGATAGCCAGGATAATGGGCTGCAGGAAGGGCTCTACCAGCAGAAAGCAGGCGTACAGCGACACCGCCAGGAACACCAGCAGCACCCACCTGTTGGGTTGGTCTTTTAACGGGGTATTTGCATCCATCTTCCACACCTGAAATCAGCGCCACAAGAAACTAAGGGGTTTGCCATATCGCAGTATCAATTCGTTCTCGGCGCGAACGCATGCAGCTCATCCGCCCCCTCCTGGATAATACCGTAACTCGCTTCGGGCACTTCGTTCCAGGTGTCTCCCAGGTCACTCAGCGGTTCCGATACGACGAGCCGACTTTCAGGGGACAGTTGCTGGAATACGGGGTTATCGGGATAGTGGGCCCGCAGGGACTCGACCGCCGAGGAAAAGAACAAACTCCGGCTCTTCCCCTCGCTCGAATAGCGAAACACCCACATACGGTTGCCATCGGTGGTCGCCACAGTCATCTGCAGCGGATTCGGGACGCCGTGAGCCCTGGCCACTTTTTCTATAAAGCCTACCGCGCGCTCCACGGCAGCAGGTGGATCGTGCTCCAGGCCGAAAGTCAGGGCGAGGTAAAAGAACAGCTCCGAGTCAGTTGATCCCTCTATGCAGGGATACAGGGAGGCATCCACGGCGAAAGCCAGTTCGCGTTTCAGCGTGGCAAACCCGGCAATGGCGCCATTGTGCATCCACAGCCAGCTACCATGCCGGAAGGGATGGCAGTTGGTTTGCTGGATGGCGGTTCCGGTCGATGCGCGAATATGGGCAAAGACCAGGGGAGACACAATTTCCTGCGACAACTCCCTGAGGTTGCGATCATTCCAGGCCGGCTCGGTACTGCGAAACAACAAGGGCTTGCCAGCTTGCGTGTACCAACCGATTCCGAAGCCATCACCATTGGTGGTGGTTGCGCCCAGCTGTGAATGCAGGCTCTGGTAAATCAGGGAATGGGCGGGCTTGAACAGCAACTCCTCAACCGACAGCGGGGAACCGTAATAGGCAAGCCATCTACACATATCGCATCCTCTGTAACAGGGGCCGATTATGTCATGCTCAGGCGTTTTCTGTAATGGAATTGCCCTGTGGCGCTGCCGTTGTACGGAGCGCAAGCTCGGGATTGATGCTGGCAAGGGCCTGGTACTGGGTCAGGTGCACCTGGCCGGTCAGTTCTTCCAGGAAATGGGAGCGCTTCAGGCTGTCCATGACCGGACCCTTCACCTCGGACAGGTGCAGGGTAATACCGCCATCCTTGAGCCGGTGGTTGATCGCCTCGAGACTTTCCAGCGCCGAGGCATCGATAGTATTGACCGCGGGGCAGACGATGATGACGTGACGCACGCCGGGGTTGTCGGCGACCGCCTGGTTGACGCGCTCCTCCAGGAAGCGCGCATTGGGGAAGTAGAGGCTCTCGTCGACCCGCAGGGACAGTATCTGCGGATCGCTCACCACGTCATGGCGGCTCACATTGCGGAAATGCTCGGTACCAGGTACCTGGCCCACAATCGCCACGTGCGGCTTTGAAGTGCGATACAGGTGCAGGAACAGGGACAGCGAGACACCCACCACCAGGCCCAGCTCGATGCCCCAGCCCAGGGTGACGATGATCGTGGCGAGCATGGCAGCGCCATCCGCACGGGAATACTGCCAGGTATGCTTGACCGCCCCCAGGTCAACCAGCGACAGCACGGCGACGATAATCGTCGCAGCCAGGGTCGCGTTGGGCAGGAAGTAGAGCAACGGGGTCAGGAACAAGGTGGCGAGTGCGATGCCTACCGCGGTAAACGCCCCTGCGGCCGGGGTTTCGGCCCCGGCGTCAAAGTTCACCACCGACCGGGAAAAGCCACCGGTAACCGGGAAGCCGCCCGAGACCGCGGAGCCCACGTTGGACATACCCAGGGCAATCAGCTCCTGGTCGGGATCCACCCGCTGGCGCCGCTTGGCGGCAAGTGTGAGGGCTACCGAAATCGACTCTACGTAGCCGACGATGGAAATCAGCAGGGCCGGAACGAGAATCGCCATCCACAAAGACAGGTCCAGGGGGGGCAGCGCGATCGCCGGAAGCCCCTCGGGGACAGTGCCGACAATCCGCACACCCTGCTGCTCCAGGCCAAAACTCCAGACTGCAGCGGTGGTCAGGGCAATGGCAACTATCGGGCCCACTTTCGCCAGGATATCAGCGGGACGCTCGCCCAGACCGGTGTGCAACAGCAGAGGCTTGAGCCCGCGGCGCACCCAGAACAGGAAGCCCAGGGACGCAAAGCCGATCACCGCGGTGTGGGGATTGAACTGACCGATGTTGTGAAACAGGGAAACCACCACGGCCGTCAAGGTTTCGCCGTGCACATCGATACCCAGCACCGGCCCCAGCTGGCCGGCGGCGATCTGGATGCCCGAGGCCGTAATGAAGCCCGAGATAACCGGGTGACTGAGAAAATTGGCGAGAAAGCCCAGGCGCAACAGCCCCATGCCAACCAGCAGTATGCCCGACACCATGGCCAGCGCCACTGCCGCCCCCAGGTACTCCGGTGTGCCTTGCTCCGCGAACTGCCCTACCGCCGCCGCGGTCATCAGGCTGGCCACCGCCACCGGGCCCACGGCCAGGGCCCTGGAGGTACCGAAGACCGCATACATCAGCAGCGGCAGCATGGAGGCATACAGCCCCACTTCCGGCGGCAGACCCGCCAACATCGCGTAGGCCAGCGACTGGGGTATCAGCATAACGGTGACGATACCCGCCACCACCAGGTCATTGACCAGGGTTTGCCGTGAATACTGCGCACCCCAGGTCAGTATCGGCAGATATTTGCGCAACATTTCCACAGGCTTCAGCGATTCATCCGGGCCGTTGTCACGATGAACCCGGCGGCAGCAGGTAGAGTGTCATCGCGTATATAAGGTAGAGCATCAGTAACAGGACACCGACGAACCAGGCCGAACGACCGTTACTGGTGACAATATTCGCGACCAGCGAGGCGACAAGTATCATCACTACCGCCCCGGGCCAGAATGTCAGGTCCATCGGAGTGGGGCCGATAAAGTAACTGGCGAGCACCAGCACCGGTGCGACAAACAGCGCTATCTGCGAGGCACTGCCCAGGGCGATGCCCACGCTGAGATCCAGGCGATTCTTGCGGGCGGCAGAAAACGCCGCCACCATCTCGGCGGCGGCACCCACCATGGCCACCACGATGAAGCCGACAAAGGCCGGGCCCATGCCAAAGTCTTCCGCCGCAACCTGCACGGACTCGACAAACACCTCACTCACCAGGGCTACCAGCACGGTCACGCCACCCAGGGCACCCAGGGCCACGCCCATGGGCCAGGGCGTTTCGTCCTCTTCTTCATGTTTCGCGCTGGCAAACTCCACGCTGTGGGTTTTCAGTGAAAACACCAGGCTCAGGCCATAGCTCGCTATCAGCAATATCGCCAGGGCCAGGCTCAAGGACTGGCCGATCGCCATCGCAGTATCCGGGTTGGCCTTGGCAATCGCCGAGGGCATCAGCAAGCCCATCGTGGCTATAAACAGCATACTCGACAGAACGCGGGCATTGACCTTGTTGTACTCCTGCACATGGAACTTGAGACCGCCAAGCACAAAGGACATACCCAGCATGAACAGGGTATTGGTGACGATAGCGCCGGCGATACTCGCCTTTACCAACATGTACTCCCCCGCCTTCAAGGCCGTCAGGGCGATGATCAGCTCCGTCATATTGCCAAAGGTGGCGTTGAGCAGTCCGCCCACACCATCCCCGGTCCTGGACGCCACCGATTCCGTGGCGTGGCTCATCATGGCCGCCAGGGGAATAATCGCCAGTACGGACAACACGAATAGCATGGTGTGCGCATCGGGTTTGAGCTTGTGGGCCACTAGCACCACCGGTACCAGCGCGAGCAGCCAGAGTATTGGATTGTGGCGCAATTCCTTTAACAGGGCGTTCATAAAACTCTCCGGGACTTACCCCTTAATAACAAACCGATAGTAGAGATCGCACATCAAGCAGCCCCCCCGATATCATCGACAGGAAAAACCAGACGATAATCGGCACAGCTAAGCTACTTTGCGTGCTTGCCGGGCAAAGATCCGTGACCCTATGGCGGCGAGAACGACGGACCACAGAGTCCACATAACAGTCATTACCAGGATACGCGGATCCGCATTGGGGATGGCAAGCGCGGCTGCCAACACGGCGGCCACATTGCGCGTTCCCATCCCCAGCGCCATGACACTGCGCTGGTTCTGCCGCATCCCGAAGCCTACCAGGTAGGTAACCAGGGCCATGCCGACCATGAACAGGGTCATGGCCATGAGCGCAAGCTCTCCCGCCGTACCGAGCATGCCCTCCCCGTATAGAATCAGGCACCACAGGACCGTGAGTGAGGTCGAGAGTTTTGCCAGGACTTTCACAGCCGGGTAGATGCGAGTCGCCGTGTTCCCATAATAGTGCCGCATGGCCGCGCCAAGCAGCAGGGGCAGGAGTATGGTCAAGAGCAGCGGTTTGGCCAGCGCCATGGCATTGATCGTCAGCCCCTTGATCAAAAAGGGAGCCATCACTGGCATCAGGATCACCGTACCGACGGCAACCAGTGGTATAAGGGCCCCGGCGAAACTGATATCACCGCTGGCTTTGCCCACCATCTGTTGCAGGAACGGGGCACAGGGTGCAAGACTGGCGAGCAGGATCACAATCTTGTAGGGCTCCTCAAGTGGAAGCAGCAGGGTTATCAGGTACCCGAGAGCCGGCCCGAGGATCCAGCCCCAGACAAAGATAAGCACAATGGCGACCCTGTTTTTCAGCGCTTCCATGACTTCGGGCAGGCTTACCTGCAGCCCCATGGCGGCGAGGTTGGACACGGTAAAAACGAACACAAGGGGCGTAAACGTGCCCTTAAGAAACTCCATTACAGCACTCACGGACTATATTCGCCCCGCCCCAAACACCGTGAACAACGAGGTCACGACTTGAAGAAACTTGTTCACTTCATCTCTTCCGAAACATGCATGGCCCTGGACAGGATGCCCCCGGACAGGTTGCGCACCTTGAACCCATGTTGCGCGAGCATCCGCTGGGCGTAATAGGCGCGCTGGGCGGAGCGGCAGATGAGGTGAATCTCTTTATCCTTGGGCAGCTCTTCCATACGTGAGCGCAGTTGACTGATCGGAATATTGACCGCGCCGGGTACACTCTCTATCACCAGCTCCACCGGCTCGCGCACATCCAGCAGGAAGGCGCCATCCAATTCATCCCAGTGGCTGACCTTCATCTCGTCATCCAAAATATTCGCCGCGACCATGCCGGCGAAATTCACAGGATCCTTGGCGCTACCGAATTGCGGCGCGTAGCACAGCTCGGCCTCTTCCAGGTCGTAGATCGTCGCACCCATCTGGATCGCCATGGCCAGGGCGCTGATACGCTTGTCCACGCCGGGGCCATCCTCGCCCAGGGCCTGGGCGCCCAGCACCTTGCCATCGGACTTGCGGAACAGTACTTTCAGACCGATCATTTTGGCACCGGGATAGTAGCCGGCATGGGAGTTGGGGTAGAGATACACTCTCTCGTAGTCGGTATCACCAAGCCTTTCCAGGGTTGTCTCGCTCACGCCCGTCCAGGCGACAGCGCCACCGAACAGGCCGATAATCGCCGTGCCCTGGGTGCCGCGGAAGCTGGAGTCGCGACCGGCAATCACATCCGCCGCGATCCGGCCCTGCCGGTTTGCCGGCCCTGCCAGCGCCACCAGGCTCCACTCATCGGTAATAAAATCCTTCACCTCGATGGCGTCGCCCACGGCAAAAATATCCGGGTTACTGGTGTGCATCTGGTCGTCCACCCGGATACCGCCGCGCTCGCCGATCTCCAGCCCGGCAGTTTTTGCCAGCGCGGTTTCCGGACGCACCCCGATGGCGAGAATCACCACGTCCGCGGCGTGGGTCTTGCCGGAGCCGGTCTTGACGCTGATCGAGCCGTTTTCCAGTTGCTCGAATTCGGCGGCGCCGTCACCAAGCTCCAGCTGGACGCCATTGTCCCTGATGTATTCCTCAACCATCGCTGCCACTTCCGGGTCCAGGGGACCCAGTATCTGTGGCAGCAACTGCAGCACAGTGACCTCAAACCCCAGGTGAACAAGGTTTTCCGCCATTTCCAGGCCGATGAACCCGCCACCCACCACAACGGCCCGCCGGGCAGGCTTCTTCATCTGGATGCCTGAGTAATTGGACATGCCGGCGAGAAAAGTGGTGCCGCCCTCGATCCATTCCTTTATGGCCCGCACGTCGGGCACGGTGCGTACCTGGAATATCCCCGGCAGATCGATGCCCGGCAGGGGCGGATGGATGGATGCTGCCCCGGGGGACAGCACCAGCTTGTCGTAGGATTCCGTGGTAATTTCGCCGGTTTCGACATTGCGCAGGTCAATCGTCTTGTCGTCCGCCGAGATGGATACCGCCTCGCAATGGGTGCGCACATCGATACCGAACACAGCCTTGAACATCTGCTCCGACGCCACCAGCAGGCTGGACTCTTTCTCGATCACTCCACCCACATAGTAAGGCAGACCACAGTTCGCGTAGGACACGTATGGCCCTTTTTCCACCATGATGATTTCGGCGTTCTCATCCAATCTTCTCAGGCGCGCTGCACAGGACGCACCACCGGCCACACCACCAACGATAACCACTTTCATATTCGTTCCTCCAATTGTCTCTCGTTGACAGCCTGGTCAACCAGCGCTGCCTGGCACCTGGAAATTCAGGGCAGGACGGTTTGTTCCGGGGTCAGGCTTTTCGTCCAGGGGCATCCCGTATTCTTCCAACCGCTGGCGGGATGTTCGCTCTGGGCCACGCTCTCGGAATCGCCGTTCACATCCCCTTCCATACCGTCCACTATGTTGTACACGTTTTTGAAACCGGCCTGCGCCAGCAGGTTGACAGCCATGGCACTGCGCCCGCCCGAGCGACACATGGCCAGGATAGTGCGTTCAGGCGTCGCCACCTGGCTCACCCGCTCGACAAAATCCTCCAAAAGTTGCATGGGGAATTTGCCCGCTTCGACGTTCCACTCGTAGCTCTGGGCAATGATGGGAACCTTCCAGGCCATCGGCGGGTGGCCGACAAAGAGGTACTCCTCGGGCGTGCGAACATCGAGAATGATCACATTCGGGTCCGCCTGCCAACGTTCGTAGGCCTCTTGCGAGGTTAGATAAAGCTTCAGCGCCGTCTGCTTGCCGGCCGGCAAACTATCGTGTAAGTCAGTCATATATTGGCCTATCATTATCCAGGTTGTGATCCCGGGCCCATGGGGCGGGGGTCGCTTGGTGGTACCGGTACGCCGGTACCGCTAATCCAGCAAGCTGGGCGGCAGGTGCTGGCGAATCGAGCGCCTCGAAACGGCGGCGCGGGCTACCCGCTTGATGGCGATGACGAACGCCGCCGTACGCAAATCCAGTTTATCCCGTTTGGCGATTTCTGCCACGCTGCGGTAAGCCCGGCGCATCACCTTGTCCAGCTCTGCCACTACCCGTGACTCTTCCCAGCGAAACTGCTGGATATTCTGGCTCCACTCGAAATAGCTGACGGTCACGCCACCGGCATTGGCGAGGATGTCCGGAATCACCGTCACGCCCTTGCCCACCAGGGTGTCATGCGCCTCCGCGGTAAGCGGCCCGTTGGCCGCCTCCACGATGATTTTTGCCTGTACAGCATCGGCATTATCCCTGGTGATAGCCTCCTCCAGCGCGGCGGGAATCAGCACGTCCGCTTTCCAGGTCAACACTTCATCTCCCCCGATGGCGGTGGCACCCGGGAAGCCCTCCACGACACCCTTCTCCTTCACCCAGGCAAGCAGGGCGGGAACGTCAATCCCCTCATCGTTGGCTATGCCGCCACTGATATCAGACACCGCAACAATTTTACCGCCCTGCTCGGCGATCAGGCGGGCCGAGTTGCTGCCCACATTGCCAAAGCCCTGGATGGCGACGCTCACGTCGGCAAGTTTGCGCTGGTCCTCGGCCAGACACTCCTCCAGGACGTACATCACCCCGCGACCCGTGGCCTCGTCACGCCCCAGGGAGCCGAACAGGTCGACCGGCTTGCCCGTCACCACGCCGGGGCTGAATCCGTAGTACTTGGAATACTCGTCCATGATCCAGCCCATGATCTGGGCGTTGGTGTTCACGTCTGGCGCGGGAATATCGATGGTGGGGCCTATGACTTCCTTGATCAGGTCCACAAAGGTCGTGGTAATCCGGTACAGCTCCGCTTCGCTGAGCTTGGACGGGTCGCAGTTGATACCCGCCCTTGGCGCCGCCGTAGGGAATATCGACCACCGCCGTTTTCCAGGTCATCAGGCTGGCAAGGCTGGCCGCGTGGTCTTCGTCCATGCTGGGGTGGTAACGCAAACCGCCCTTCATGGGACCGCGCACCGGGCTGTGCTGTACCCGGTAGCCGAGGTGGTGCAGCAAGCGGCCATCGTCACCCTCGGTGACGATTTCCACCCGCACCACACGGTTGGGTGTAAGCAGGATAGTGCGCAGTTGCTCGTTCAGCCCCAGGTGGTCGGCCGCGCGACTGAAGAAGAAATTGACAGTTTCCAGCATGGTTTGTTTCCTGATTAACGATTGCTATTGCAGTTAGTGGGCGACAGGAAGTTTCGAATTTACTTTTTCTTCGCCGCGCGCTCTGCCTTTTTTACAGCCTTGGCCTTTGTTGCCGACCCGGACTTACTTGCAGGCTTTGCCGACTTTGCCGTTTTAGCTGCCTTGGCCTTTTTTGCCGATTTGGCTTTAGCCGGCTCTTTTTTCTTACCGGGCCCAGTAGCTCCTGCCGAAGTTCGACCGAAAGCCTCATCAATAATGGCTCGCAACTTCTCGAGTTCCTCTGTCGTCGGCGACACGAAGTCGTCCAATTCATACACCGAGCCCAGGAACTCGTATTTGCCGAGCCCGTAACGGTGATAAGGCAGCAACTCGTAGTCGATGACGTTCTTATGCGGACGGATAAATTCCAGCACCGAGCGGATATGCTCCTCGTCGGCATTGATACCCGGTATCAACGGGGTGCGGGCAATAAATTCAATATCGGGAAAGGTTTCGTAGGCCTTCTTGAAATTTTCCAGAATCCGTTCGTTACCCACGCCGGCCCACTTCTTGTGTCGCGCGGAATCCGTCATCTTGTGGTCATGCAGCATGGTATCGACATGCGGCAGCACCTGCTCCAAGAAGCGCCAGGGCACGTTGCCCGCCGTTTCGATCGCGGTACTGATGCCGCGTTCGTGTGCGCCAGCCAGCAAGGCCGCGCTGAAGTCCGGCTGCAACAGGCACTCGCCGCCGCTCAGCGTCATACCACCACCGCTGGAGTTATAAAAGGAGCTGTCTTTTTCCACCTCGTCCAGGACTTCTTCGACGGTCATTTCCTCGCCGAACATGTACAGCGCACCCGTCGGACAAACAGCTGCCGCCTCGGCAGCGCAGCCACTGGCCAGGTCCCAGTTCACCCTGATGGGCTTATCGTCTCCATCCAGTACGTAGAACGCCCCTTTCGGAAAGGGCGGCTTCAGGCACTGGCCGCATTTCTCCTTGCCGGTACAGGACCTCGGGTCGTAGGCGAGCTCCGGCTTGATGCCAATACTCTCGGGATTCGCGCACCATTTGCAGCGCAGGGAACACCCCTTGAGGAAAACCGTGGTGCGGGTACCCGGGCCATCTTGACTGCAGTAGCGCTGTATATTCAGGACCATGCCGTTCAGAGCGGATGAATCTGTCTTGTTACTCATGACGATTTCCTCCCCAGGCAGATACCCATGGACTCGGCAGTTTGTATGAACTGGTTATCCATGGAGCACGGTCCTGATCCTGTTGATCGCTTCATCCAGCGGTACGAACTTCACCTCGGGCGGCACAAAGGCCACCATGGTCCCCGCCTGGTCGACACTCAGGGCGCGGATGGCGCTGGCGCCGTAAACCAGCCCCAGCTGACGGTCGACCGCGGTGGGCGCCCCGCCCCGGGTCCAGGGACCCAGCACCATGGGGAATACTTCCTCGGCAATCAGTAACTGCAGGCCGTTCGACACCTGCTTCACCGCCTCGCCCGAACGCTGGATAACATGCTGACTGTTGCCCCCTGTCGCCAGCGGTGACAGTGAGCCCTTCAACTTATCCTCAGCAGACTGTGTTGCCGGCTACTTTCGCTTTGTCGACAATCTTTGCGCCCTGGGCCACGACCACCAGGCCGTAGGGCCGCCGGTTGGACATTTTTTTTCGCAGGCTTGCGGCTACTTCACGCAGATCGCCGGGAATTTCGGGAATCAGGATGGCATCGGCACAGACGGCGATACCGGCCTGCAGCGCCAGCCAACCCGTGTCCTCGCCCAGCACCTCCACCACCGCGATCTTGCGAGCGGCAATGAGCCGCCTGGCGAGCCTTGTCGAGCATTTCGATGGTGAAGCTGAGCGCGGTGTTGAAACCGAAGGACACCAGGGTGGTGGCGATGTCGTTCTCCACTTCCAGCGGGATACATACCGACGTTGAGTCCCTTGGCGTTCAGCTTGTAGAGAATGCTCAGGCCCTGGTCGCCCACCACGGAAATCAAGCCGTCGATTTTCTCTTGCCTGCAGCGCTCCAGCAACTCATCGGACAGGTCCACTTCCTCGACCATGTCGTCTTCGTTAATCCTGCGGACATGGAACGGATCGACCCGGGCTGCCTGCCCGAACACGCTGCTGGCAGCGGGATCCAGTCTTTCCGCCACCCCGACAGTGAGCGGCATGAGCCCGCCGTCGGGGTAGCGCTCCGGGTACAGCAGGCCGTCAAAGCCGTCGCGAATACCGACCACTTCCCAGCCCAGCTGGTTTGCAGCCTGAGCCGCACCCTTGATCACGGCATTCATCCCGGGGACGAAGCCGGCTCCCACCATTGATCGCGATGCGTCTTTTTCCCTTGCTCATAATTTGGATCCCTCTGCCCGGCTTTGTCAGCGTGCACTGTCTGCGTATTGATGAAATTCGCTCCCCGGCAAACCGCTAGCGGTTTGCCGGGGAATGCTCGTCACTCAGCCCTGCCGCCATCGAACGATTGCAGGGTCCGTTCGATGATCTCGTCCTGCACGCCCTTGTGCAGCTTGGTGAAGAACGCGCTGAAGCCGGCCACACGGACCACGAGGTCGCGGTAGTTCTCCGGATGCTTCTGGGCGTCTCTCAGCATCTCGGTATCCAGCACGTTGAACTGGATGTGATAGCCCTCGTTGGTGAACAAGGTCCTGACCAGGTTCATCACGTTGTCCCGACCCTTGCGCGTCTTGAGCTGATCCGGCGGGAGTTTCATGTTCATGTGCGTGGCGCACCACTTCACATGGTCATTGCCCTTTGCCGCGGACATCACCAGTGCGGTCGGTCCGTTGACATCGGTGCCCGGCATCGCCGAAAGGCTGCCATCGGTGAGGGCCACGCCGGCCTTCTTGCCGTTGGGCAACGCGCCGGTCACCATGCCCATCAGGTTGTGGACACTCTTGGTGTATTGGTCGAGCGAGGTCTTGATGTCCTTGCTGATGTAGTTGCCGCCGCCATCGACGTTGTTGAAGGCCGTCAGGATGCTGTTGTTCACCCGGAGGAGCATCTCGTTCACCTCCGGGATGTCGTTGCCGTGCTTCGGCGCGTCCTGGTAGCACATCTTGTGAACCTTCTCGTATTCGCCTTCGAAGTTGGCCGCCAGGGCCTTCTTCAGTTCGGCCATGGTCAGCTTCTTCTTGTCGAACACCAGGTCCTTCACGGCCATCAGGCAGTTGGCGGCATCCACGCTGCCGACGGAGATCTGGGCGACCGTGTAGTAGTTGGCTCCGCCGGCCCAGGTCTCGGTGCCGGTCTCGATGCATCCTCCGGTCAGGATCGAGCGCCAGGTGCAGGGGAGGAAATCCGCCTGCAGGATGTTCGAAATCCAGGCGGCATGGCGAAGCGTGTCTTCGCAGAATTGAAGCTGCTTCTCGAAGGCCGCGTACAGTTCCTCGAAGTCCTTGAACTTGACGGGATCGCCGGTCTTGGGACCGACCTGCGTTTGGGTCCGCGGATCGAAGCCATCGTTCATGGTCAACTCGATGATCTTGCCGAGGTTGGGCTGCCCCTCCACCGGGTGACCGGTCTCATACGGGATGTAGCTTCCCACGCAGGCCCCGATACAGGTGCGTCGGGCTTTCGAAAGCGGCAGATCGCCCACCCGGTCGTTGTGGCCCCAGAGGTGCAGGGCCCGTTTCATCATCACATCCGCGTTGACGAACTGCGGGAGACCAATGCCGGTCCCGATCACATCGAGCACTTTCTCGATGAACTTGCCCGGAGTATGCGGAGTGAGCGCACACGTGAGCGGAGGCTGGGGCAGTGCGAGATAAAGCGAGGAATCGAGAATCACGTAGTCCATTTCCGCCGTGGCATCGCCACCGTCCTCGGAATAATCCCGCAAGGGTGATACTCTGTCCCAGGTCGGCGGAGTTCGCCTTGGCGATCCTCTCGCCATAGTAGTAGTTGATCTCATTCAACTTGATGGTGAGGTTCTTGAACATGAAGACCGCGTCGTCATAGGTAATGAGTCCGGCCGCCTTGTCGGCCTGATAGAAAGGCTCGAGGTTCTGACCCAGATAGGCCTCGGAGTACCCGCAGCCGATCTGCTCAAGTTCTGCAATGATGTGACAGAAGAAGTGACTCTGGATGGCTTCCCGCAGGTTGCGGGCCGGATTCTCGGGAACCCACTCGCAGGTTTCGGCGATGGAGATCAGCTCCGCTTTGCGGGCTTCGTTCTTCTCCTTCGCCGCCATTTCACGAGCCAACTCGGCATAGCGATGGGCATAGCGGATCGCCGCCCGCATCACGATGAGGGATGCCTCATAGAAGTAGAACTTGGTGAGGTTCGGCATACGCATCTCGAGGGCCATCTGCCGCTCCTCCACCTCCTTGATCATGCTGGCAAGGCCCTCGCGGTACACCCGCGGGTAGTTCAGGTTGCCACCGCCGGCCGGCCAGTCATGGAACGCGGCGATGAGGCCGGCGTCGTAACTGGGTTTCGGGTCGTATCCAAAGCGCTTCTCAAAGATGGCTTCGGTGCGGAGTTTCATCCCACGCGGGCCCCAGTAGTCGATCGCCCACTGGTTCGCCGCCTTGTCTTCCGGTGTCGGCGAGTTTTCGACCGTCTTCTCCTCGATCATCCAATCCACCTGCCATTCGGGATAGGTGTAGAGCGCGTTGAGTTTGCCTGCCATGGCGCCGACAAAGAGGTTGTCGTCGATATACAGTTTCTTGCGCTCCAGGACGGCGGCCAGGAATTTGGCGCGTTGGAGGAGCGCATGATCGCCCGCGGATTCGTCGTACATCTCGCGCATGATCCTGACTCGCTCGAAGTCGAGATCCTGCGGAGTGCTCCGGAGCAGTTCCTTCAGCTCGTCGATGCGCTTGATGTCAGCTTTGACACGAGCCGTGGAAGGGCTGAGCTTGTCACTTGCTTTGGTTTTTGCAGCTCTTTTTGCCGGAGCCTTTTTTGCTTTAGTCGTGCTTTAGCTTTTGCTGTTGCCATTAACTTTCCTCTGGTTGATGATGTCTGTAGCACCCGTTGATCTTGCCCCCCATAAGCTTTCCACCACACATGAGTCGCACGACCCGTACGGGTTTTCATACATAACTGTAACGGGTCTAGTGTAGTGAGCTTACCCCGGAGCGAGGGTTCATTTACAGACAATAAATGGACATTTTTGGACAGAGTCGGATAGACTTGTTGACCCGGATCAAGCGATAAGCGGACAGCCAAAATGCCCACCCGAACAGCAGCTTTCAAACCTGCGGAGCCATGATTCGCATCGGTACCGCCTGGGCATACCCGCCGCGCTGAGCAGCCTCGGGCTGGACCCGGATGAGGTTCTGGCAGGGAGCGGATTCGACCCGGGTATCTTCGATGACCCCGATAACCTGATCTCCTTCGCGGCCCGCAGCCGTCTCATCGCTCATTGCACCGCCAAAGCAAAGTGCGAACATTTTGGCCTGCTGGTGGGACAGCAGTCTGGCCTCTATTCCCTGGGACTGGTAGGCCTCCTGATGCGATATTCACCTGATGTCGGGGCGGCGCTCAATAACCTGGCTAGCTACTTCCATCTGCATGCCCTTGGGGTCTCCGTCAGCCTCCAGGTTCATGGTGACACGGCGATTCTAGGGTTCCAGATTCATCAAAGCCACGCCCCGGCGATCAACCAGACTGCCGATGCCGCCATCGCGATAATGTTCAACTGCATGCGTGAGCTATGCCGGCCCAGTTGGAAACCCGCGGAAATCTGGTTCATGCACAGTGAGCCGGCGGATCTCCGAGCCATTCCGCGAATTCTTCCGCGTTCGCCTGCGCTTCAACGCCGACCAGAATGCAATCGTCTTCGACTCCTCCTGGTTGGGAGTCAGACTCCCCGAGGTGCATCCGGAGCTGCGCAGAATTGTACAAAAGCAGATCGATATACTGGCGGCCCGGCACGGTGACGACTTCCCGGAGCAGGTTCGCTCAGTGCTGCGGGCGGCACTGCTTAGTGGGGCTATCAATGCGGAGCGAGTGGCCGCACTGTTTTCAATGCACCCGCGAACGCTTAATCGACACCTCTCGGAGTATGGAATTCAGTACCGGGGGCTGGTGGATGAGATGCGCTTCGAAATGGCTCAGCAGATGCTGATGGACTCCAGTCTCGAGGTCAATGAGATCGCACTGATACTCCTGTACGCCGACGCGCGGTCTTTCATCCGCGCGTTCCGGCGCTGGAGTGGGGATACGCCTGCGCGATGGCGTTCAAGCCGCGGCCGACTCGCTCGCCCGCTCGGAAACGGCTGCATCGCGGTCTAGCCGAGCCGCGTACCGTCCACGTCGATAGCGCCCCCCCTGGGAAGCTTGCTCCAGCTTCTTCTCTGCCACTCCTCCTCAAGTACTTCAATAGCGGCCCGCTCCAGAAACTCCGGAGCCGCCCACTCTTCCACATCAAAATCGTTCTTTATGTAGTCGTGACTGAGCATGAAGTCCTTGCCAATCTTGATGGTTTCCAGATTCTGCGCACACAGGCTTGGCACCATATCGACATGCTTGATGCCCTCGTAGGTGTGCTCTGCATCCAGGTAGAAGGTCTGCCGGTTGAGAATCTCCGCTGCGGCGTGCCTGTGATCATTGGCCCAGCGGCCGACCTTGATCATGGCTTTCATGTAGGCAATGACCAGCTCAGGGTGCTCCTTGGCCATCACGTCGGTGCAGGTGATGACGGCGGGCGTGTTGGCGACCTGTAGCGTCCAGTCGGGCAATTTGGACAGGTCGAAGATGGACTTGATTTCGCCGGTGGCTTCCGAGAGCTGCCCAAGTTGTCCCATCTGATTGTAGATGGCATCAACGGTCCCATCGAGCAGGGCCTTCTCCAATGGCCGGAAGGCATAATCGTGCTTATGGTCGCGGCGCATCCACAACTCGGAGGGGTTGTTCATCGGCGGGGTCAGCATCTCTGGCTTGTCGTACCAGTCATCCGGGTACGGGAACTCGACCAGCTCAATATCATCCATGGTCATGTCATGCAGCATCAGCATATTCTCGATAGCCATATGCTCCTGGATGCGCCACCAGTCATTTTTGATGGTGTTGAGACTCTTGGTAATACCGATCTTCTTGCCCTTCAAATCCGTAACGCGAAAGATCTTGTCGCGGGCTCGCACCTGCATCACCCCACCCTCGTAGACCCACGTCGCCCCCAACAGCACGGTGCGACGAACGTCGGCGTGCACCGAGATCGGCGGGTACAGGCCGCCAAAACGAATCAGGTTGTCGAGATTGTGTATGTAGTGTGGGTACCAGTTGTTCTCTGGCGCGGAGCGAAAATAGGCATAGTCGACGCCAATCTTTTTGAACTCTTCACGACACCAGCCCAACTCCTGGTCCACATTGTTGGCGGACACCATCGGACAGTTCGTGAACCACACTTGCGTCCAGTCCAAAGGCACGGTGGTTGATTTCTTCACTGTCTTACTCATCGTCTGTACTCCTGCTCTAGCTGTTGGTAGGCGCTCTCCGACCCGGAGGCCGACAAAGTCTTCAATTCCCTTCAATTGTAGGGATCTTCTCATTGCGCGAGGGTTTAATTTTTGACACAAAATAGATAATTTCAGACAAGTTCGGCTACACTCTTTGATACTGATCAAGCAACCGTGGACAACTACATGGCGACGGCCAGAAAGCGACCAGGCACGCCCAGGGCCATGCTTCGTATCGGCTCGACAATGGGCGTGCCCACTGTTCTGCGCGACCTTGGGCTGAACCCCGCCAAGGTATTGTCAGCCGGCGGGTTCGACCAGGGCCTTTTCGAGGATCCAGATAACCTGATCTCCTATCACCGCGCGCAACCGGCTGCTGGAACATTGCGCCGCAATGAGCGGATGCGAGCACTTCGGCCTTCTGAGCGGGCAGAAGGGCGGGCTGCATTCACTGGGCCTGGTGGGATTGCTGGTTAAGTACTCGCCGGATGTGGGGGCTGCCTTGGACAAGCTGGTGCGATATTTCCATCTCCATGCCCACGGCGCCACCCTGAGTCTCGAGGTAAAAGGCGGTACTGCTATCCTGGGCTACCAGATACAATATGGTGGAGCTGGCACCAACAAGCAGGTTGGCGATGGCGCCATTGCCGGGCTATTCAATATTCTGCGGGAACTGTGCGGCCCCGGCTGGAAGCCAACGGAAGTCTGGGCAATGCACCGCAAGCCACAGTTCATCGAACCCTACCAGCAGTGCTTCAAGGCGCACCTGCAATTCAACGCGGAGCAAAACGCTATCGTCTTTCACTCCTCGTGGTTGGCTAACCCTCTGCCTGAGGTCCATGCAGACGTGCGTAAGATGGTGCAAAAGCAGGTGGATACGCTAGCATCCCGCCATCGTGACGATTTTCCCGAGCAGGTTCGCAACTTGCTCCGGGCGTCCCTGCTTAGTGGCGATGCAAAGGCTGAGCGAGTAGCCGCGCTGCTCTCGATTCATTCCCGCACACTTAACCGCCGTCTCAAGGTGTATGGCCTGGGCTACCAGGCGCTATTGGATGAAAGCCGCTTCGAAATGGCGCGACAAATGCTCAAAGACTCAGACCTTGAGATCAGCGAAATCGCGCTGGCGCTACTCTATGCTGACTCGAGATCCTTCATCCAGGCATTCCGGCGCTGGAGTGGTGACACGCCGGCGCGCTGGCGGGCTACACAGAAACGGCTGCGGACACCTGTCTAGTGGTGCCGCCTGTCTAGCGGTGTCTCCAGGCACTGGCCTGAACCCCGTAATGTTGGACCTATTTCGGCCGCACCAGGTCGCCGGTGTCAAAATCCACTTTCAGGCTGAACTGGATACGGTAATCGGAGCCCAGGTTGCCCGAGATATCCTCGCGCTGGCCCCAGATAAACTCGGTGCCCAGCATGACGTGCTTCCTGGGATAGTGCAGCAAGTTGATCTGGGCGATCTGCCCTAGGTCCGAACCGACGCCAAACAACTCGCCCTCGAGGATGTAAGTGACGTCATCGCCGTAGCCGCCCCGGATACCGAGCCGTGACTGGCGCACGCTGAAGACGAAGTCACCGTCATTGCCGTAGGCACCACTCTGGGTGGGTATGGTGGTCACCCGCAGGGTGTCCTCCCAGTCCGGGTCAACCCGCTTGAAATCATAAATCGCGTCTGCCATGACGAAGCCGTAGACATCGGCGGTGAGCTTATCGGATGGTTTGGCTGCGTCCGCGGTTTCCGGCACTGACCCATAGTCTTCCGGCGGGGGGCCGGCAGTTCCGTTCCGAAGTCCCGGGCCGTGGGAAGCTCTTCCTGTTCAGGCTCCGGGGCAGCGGTCTGGGGAGCTTTCATTCGCTTCAGCTCCGCATCCATGGCCTCGATCATGCGCTGCTGTTGCTCCATGATGGCCTTTTGCTGGTTCAGTTGTTCCTCCAGCGCGGACATTCTTTCCGCGTCCGTGGCAGCACCAGCATTGAGCGCGTACGCTGTTTCCAGCAGGGTCCAGCGGCGGCGAAATGACCGCAATACCAAAGCGCCCGGGAGAAACGGCGATGATGCCGCCGCCGACGCCGCTCTTGGCCGGCAGGCCGGTGAGGTATAACCACTGGCCGGAATCATCGTACAAACCAGCCGTGGCCATCACCGCGAGCACCTCGGGGACGTTTTCCTTGATACCAATCAACGAAGCACCAGCTGGAGGCCCCTACTCACTACACCTGACAAGAACCCATCTGCTATAAACAGGGACAGAAAGGGAGGCATCAGGATGTTGTTCGTCGAGTTGGGGGTTCTGTTGCTGTGCGTGGTATTCGGGGCGCGACTCGGCGGCATCGCCCTGGGCACCCTGTCCGGCATCGGCTTGCTGGTATTCGTACTGGGGTTTGGCATGCCCCCCGGCAGCCCCCCCGCGGTGGTATTGGGCATGATTCTCGCGGTGATCACCGCGCTGTCGATGATGGAGGCCGCCGGCGGGCTCACCTTCATGGTGGAAACCGCCGAGAAACTGCTGCACCGCAACCCCGCCCGGATCACCTTTATCGCGCCGCTGGTCACCTATGTCCTGATTTTCGCCGCCGGCACCCAGCACGTCATCTATTCAATACTGCCGGTCATCGCCGAAGTCTCACGCAAGGCAGGGGTCCGACCGGAGCGCCCCCTGTCAATGAGTGTTATCGCCGCCCAGCACGGCCTGATCGCCTCGCCGGTTTCCGCCGCCACCGTCGCGCTTATTGCCGGCCTGGCGGGACTGAACGCTAGCCTGATCGATATCATGATGGTGACGATCCCCGCCACCCTGGTCGGCGTGGTCGTGGGCATCATTGTCGTCAGCCTTCAAGGGCAGGGAACTGGACGATGACCCCGAATACCAGCAGCGCCTCGCCGCTGGCATCGTCGATCCACCCCAACAGCAGGAACCCCTGGCCGGAGTTGCGCGCCGACGGGCGATGGGCTCGTGCCTGGTATTTCTCGCCGCCGTGGCAGTGGTGGTGCTACTGGGCCTGTTTCCCGGATTGCGCCCGGTCTATGAACTCGGCGCGGGGCCAGATGCCGTGAGCGGCCAGGCCGACATGGCCCAGTTGATCATGATCGTCATGCTCGCCGCCGGGGGCATCATCACCCTCGCGTTCAAGGCCAGCCCGGCGGAGGCGATCAGGGGCAAGCTGATGAGTGGCGGCCTGGTGGCGATCATTTCCATTCTCGGCGTATCCTGGCTGGGCTCGTCCTTTTTCACCCACAACGAAGCGACCATCGTCGGCAGCATCAGCGCGGTAATCAACAGCTACCCCTGGGTGTTCGCCCTGGGCCTGTTCACACTGTCCATCCTGCTGTTCAGCCAGGCGGCGACCATCGTCATCCTGGTACCAGTGGGAGTCGCCCTGGGCCTGCCGCTGCATATCCTGGTGGGGGTGTATCCCGCGGTGAACGGCAACTTTTTCCTGCCGACCTACGGCACCGTGCTGGCGGCGGTCTCATTCGACCAGACCGGCACTACCCGTATCGGCAAGTACCTGCTCAACCACAGTTTTATGCTACCCGGACTGGTGACCACCATCAGCGCGACCCTGGCCGGGCTGCTGCTTGGCAAACTGTTGCTGACCTGACCCTAAACACAACCTGGAGACAAGTATGAAAAAGAAAACACTGGCACTGGCTGTATCGGCCCTTACCCTGGCCGTAGCCGGCATCAATGTAACGGCCCAGCCCGTCGCCGTACCCGCCCCCACCGAGGTACGCGTGGAACACGACCTGCTCGGGGAAAAGGAAATACCCGCCAGCGCCCTGTACGGGGTACAAACCGCCCGTGCCATGGAAAATTTCCAGATATCCGGCGCCACTCTTGCGGATTACCCGGAACTGATCAATGGCTTCGCCCAGGTCAAGATGGCCGCGGCCATGGGCAATACCGATGCCGGAAAAATGAAGACGCCGACCCGCGATGCCATCGTCAAGGCCGGTCAGGCAATCCTCACTGGCAAGTACCATGACCAGTTCCAGGTAGATCCCTACCAGGGCGGTGCGGGTACCTCCACCAATATGGCTGCAAATGAGATCATGGCCAATGCCGCCCTGCTCGAGACCGGGCGCCAACTGGGCGAATACGACATCGTGGAACCGCACGACGATCTCAATATGTCGCAGTCCACCAACGATTCATATCCCACCGCGCTCAAGGTCGCCATGGTTACGAACAATGACCTGGTGGTCGCGCAAATCGAGTTACTGGTGGCATCCCTGCGCGCAAAGGGCAATGAATTCATCGACGTGCTGAAGATGGGCCGCACTGAGATGCAGGATGCAGTACCCATGACGGTGGGTCAGGAATTTCACGCCCTGGCCAGCGCCCTGGAGGATGAGATAGCGTTTATCCGGGCTTCAGAAAAAGCGCTGTTCTCGATTAACATGGGTGGCACGGCGATCGGTACCGGCCTCAACGCGCCGGCCGGTTACGCTGAAAAGACCGCCGGCCACCTCGCCAGGCTGACCGGCAAGCCCTTTCACAAGGCGGACGACCTGATCGCCGGCACCTGGGACCAGGCCGCCTTCCTGGCCGAGTCCGGCGCCATGCGCAGCCTGGCAGTCAAATTGTCCAAGATTGCCAGCGACCTGATCCTGCTGTCATCCGGACCGAGGGCAGGCCTGGCCGAAATAAACCTGCCGCCGGTACAGCCCGGCTCATCCATCATGCCCGGCAAGGTCAACCCGGTCATGCCCGAACTGGTTAACCTGGTGGCCTTCCGGGTGATAGGCAACGACCTGTCGGTCACCCTGGCGGCGAGGAACGGCCAGCTGCAACTCAACGCCTATGAGCCCCTGGTCGCCATCGCGGTACTGGAGTCACAGCGACTGCTGGCCAATACCATGGCGACATTCCGCACCCGCTGCGTGGACGGCATCACGGTCAACGCGGAGATACTGGAGGGCTATATTGAGCGAACCGTCGGCATTGTTACCGCACTGAACCCGGTGATCGGCTATGAAAAAGCGACGGAACTGGCCAAGGAGGCCTATAGTACCAACAAGGGTATCCTGGAAATCGTGCGCGAGAAGAACATCCTGAGCGATGCGCAGATCGAGGAGATTCTCAGCCCGGCAGCACTGACCGGACTGGACAAGAAGCAGTACAAGTAAAACCGCTTGCCCGCGCAGCAACCACCAGCGGGTTGCTGCGCGGCTTATCGATCAATACTCGTAGAACATTTCCTGGATACGCGCCGGATCTTTGGTCTGGGTCAGGGCGAGTTGCAACAGTACCCGTGACTTCGCCGGGTTGAATTCGCCGGAGGCGACAAAACCCATCTCGTCGTCGTTGACCTCATTGTTGCGCAGTACAAGCCCCTCGGGCAGGCGGGTACTGCGAACCACCACCACGCCGGCAGCGGCGGCCTTTTGCAGGGCATCCAGGGCCGGGGTGGTCATGTTGCCATCACCCACACCCGCCACCACAATGCCCTGCGCACCGTTCTTGATGGCCGCATCGATCAGGTCTGCGCTCATATTGGCATGGGCGTAGATGACATCCACTCGCGGCAACGTGTCCAGGCCTTCGACGCTCAAGCCCGTCGCAGCCCCGAGTTTCTTGTTCATGGGCTCGAACCACTCCACCGTGCCGGTATGCACCAGGCCGGCGGGACCGCGGTTGACGCTTTCAAAGGTCTGCAAGCTGGTGGTATTGGTCTTGACCACATTGCGCGCGTAGTGGAACTCGTCGTTGAGGCTCACCAGGGTACCCTTGCCGCTGGCCTCGGGACTGATGGCCACGGCCACCCCGTTGTAGATATTGCCAGGGCCGTCGGCACTGATCGCGGTGGCCGGGCGCATGGAGCCGACCATCACCACCGGCTTGGTGCCCTGGGTCACCAGGCTGAGGAAGTAGCTGGTCTCCTCCAGGGTATCGGTACCGTGCATGATAACGATGGCATCCACGTCCTCGTCGGCCTGGGCCGCGGCGACGCTTTTTGCCAGCTTGAGCCAGACCTCGTCGTTCATATCCTGGCTACCGATATTGACCACCTGTTCCCCCGTTATCTGCGCCAGCTGGTCGAGATTCGGCACAGCACTGACCAGGGTATCAACGTCGTAGGTGCCTGATTTGTAACCATAATCACCTGCGCTGGCCTGTGCGCCGGCAATGGTGCCGCCGGTAGCTATCATGCGGACATTGGGCAGGTCCTGGGCAGCGCTGGTGGCACTCAAGGTGAAGGTGGCCAGCACCCCGAATGCCAGTGCCAGCAGTTTTCCGGTTGGTTTGATGTTCTGTCCTGTAGTGACTCGCATGGTGTATCTCCTCGCAGGTTGATTTGAGTATGGAGTTTCGACGCTGGATCCTAAAAAAACATGAGCACAGTACCCGCCACCGTGAGGGTCACGTTGGCGAACGCATAGGTTCCGGTGTAGCCCAGCGCGGGTATCGCACTGTCGGCCTCGCTGTTGACCAGGCTCATGGCCGCGGTGCTGGTCATTGCGCCAGTGAGCGCACCGAACAGAAGAACCGGGGGTATTCCCAGCACCTTGCGACCAAACACGTAGCCAAGTAGCAGGGGAGCCAGCACAACCAGCAAGGCGGCGACTATCAGTCCCGCCCCGGCTTCGATAAAGGTGTCAACGATGCTACCGCCGGCCTGCAGCCCTACGCCCACGATGAAAAGCATCAGTCCGAATTCCATAAGAATCCAGCGCGCAGCCTCGGGAAAACGGCCAAATGTCGGGCGCGCCGAGTTGAGCCAGCCAACCAGCACTCCGGACGCCAGCAAGCCTCCCGCCAGACCCAGGCCCAGCGGTATACCCTGGATGTTGATCGCCAGCATCCCCACTATCGCTCCCGCGGCGATACCAAAGGCGAAGGTCGCCATATCGGTCTCACTGGCGGCGGACTCCGCCGGGCCGAGAGTTTGTTGTAAGGCACCCAGGGCGGACTTCGGCCCGACCACGCCCAACACATCCCCGCGTTGCAAACGCAGCTTGCCGCTGACGGGCAGCAGCATGCCGTCACGGCGCACTTCAGTAATCACCAGTCCGTGGCTGCGAGCGAGATCGAGCTCCACCAGTTGTTTGCCGATAGCGTGGGGTCTTGCGATCACCACGCAGGCAAAGGAAGAAGACAAATCAATGTCGGGCGACACCGGGATTTCTTCACCAAGCCCCTCGATGCCGCGCCGGAAAAAGCTCGATTCTCCGTAGGCATGAATCTCGTCCCCGAGACGAAGATGCTCGTCATCCCCGGGGCGAGGAACCCATTGCCCGTCACGTTTCAGCCGCAATACGGCCAGTGAATCCCACAAGCGTTCCCGCAACTGCCCAATAGACGTCTCGCAGGCCTCCGGGCGTGATACCCGGTAGGCTCTCGCCTGCATCTGGCCAGCCTGCTCGACCTTGTCCGCGTTTTCCATTTGCGCCGCCTCCGCCGCCAGGTCTATACCGAGCAGGCGTGGCAAAAACCTTACCATCGCAATGATGCCCAGAAGGCCAACGACATAGGTGATGGCATAGCTCGACGCAATAGTCGCCAGTGCGCCTTCCTGGGTCACCCCGTCGGGAACCGCTGCCAAGCCAGACCTCACCGCCTCCTGAGCGGCGGCAAGCATCGGTGTCGTAGTCATTGCGCCCGCCAGCAGCCCCGCTGTCCCACCGAAGGGAAGCTCCATCAGTTTGCCGCAGGCGACTGCGACGGCACCCCCCACGGCAACCACAAACAACGCCAGCGCCAGGTAACGCAAACCCTGGGTCCTGAGCACTTCAAAGAAACGCGGACCAGCCTGGTAACCCACGGCGAAGATAAACAGGGCGAACCCGACAGACTGGGCGCCTTCATTGACTTTGAAGCCGTACTGCCCGAGAAAGAGCGACACCACGAGAACCCCCGCAACCGGTCCCAGCGAGATCGGGCCCACCCTGATTCGGCCTACCAGATAACCGCAACCCAGGATTACAAACAGGGTGAACACGAGGTTGCCCCTCATGAACTCCAGCAAAAAGGACCCCATTTGCAACGGGTTTTACTCCCTCGAATGAACCTTTCAGCCAACGGCTGATCATGGCTGCGAGCGCCGCGCCTCGGCTGTCAGCAGCATGGCGCCTACAACGCCAGTCATCGCGCAGCCGAACGCCGGGCGCGACCATAGCGACTCAGGGTATGAGATTTCCATTTACAAAACAACGCAATCACGTGGTTTATGTCGGCGTCATTTCATGCGCCTGATTTTGACAGCGTGCAAGGGTTATACTCGAACCCTGCCCGATGGGTAATTGCATGGAAATGACAGGACACTATCCCGGATGAGTGAGGACACTATCGCCCACCGCGCCCGCACGCCCAAGGGCCGGCGGACCCTGCAGGCCATTCTGGACGCCACCTACGAACTGGTCAGTTCCGAGGGGTTGAACGCCACCTCCCAGAAAGCCGTAGCGGAACGCGCCGGCGTCACCCAGAGCGCGGTTCGACATTATTTCCCCAAGAAGGACGATTTGCTGGATGCCTTCTTCGTGGCCAATATCGAGCGCCTTCTGCTGCAGTTCAGGGAGGAACTCGAGACCGCTGACAAGGATCCGCGCTCGAAGCTGATCAGGATCGCCACCCTGCACAGCGAACGGATTTTCAAGGTTGAGGATGTGGCGTATTTCGAGATCGCGGCGGCCTGGACGCGCAACCCAGATTACCGCAAGCTGCGCAATTACTGGTACCGAAGCCTCAGCAGTTATTACCGCGAGCTCATTGCGGCAATACACCCCAACTGGGACGGGGAACGCTGCGCCGCAACCGCGTTCCAGATTATTACCCTGGTACTCGGAGGCTGGTCAACCATGGGCAGCTCGCGGGCGGTATACCCTCGTCGGAAACGGGAAGCGCTGCACGCCATGCTGATGGACGGTATAGAAAGGCTGATCGCCTGATGTGAGGTTCGCCCCGTTCAAGAGCGCTGCTGGGAACGCCGGCAGCGCATCATTGGCAAGCTGGTACAGTTCTACCGTCGCACCGCGGCCTACCCGTTCCAGGCTACGCCATCTGACGCAGCCTGGGCAGGCGGCTCATCAACCGGCCGGCGGGGCCGATTCACTCTTGTCGTCCTCGCCCCCGACGCGCTCGCCCTGCTTGCCCCGGACACCGTCGCGCACTTCTTCCTGCTTGCAGTCGCGCTTGTCGCTACCTACGCGACCCTCGTCCTGGCGACAGTCGCGCCTGTCCTGGCGCTCGTCGGAACGGCCCCGCTCCTGGCGTCGATCCTGGCGATCATCGCCGTCGGCCAGCAACAAATGGGTGTCCGCACCCCCACTCCCTGTGCCGAAAACTGCCGCGTCGCCGTCACCGGCTTGCGCCGGCACCTGGCTCAGCGCCAGCACCAATCCGGAAAGTAAACTTGCATAAATTTTCACTTCTAAAGCTCCCTAAGCGGTACTGCCGCCCGGCCGCCCATTGCGGCCCGACTATACCGGAGCCAAAAATAGCCAGTTTGTGCGAATGCCGCCCCCCCCACGAGTGGGGGGGATCAGAGTTCCGCCAGGAACGCCAGCAGCAACTCGTTGACTGCTTCAGGCCGCTCTTCCGCCGCGCTGTGACCAACCCCTTCCAGCAATACCTTCTTGCGCAAATTCGGCAGGTGGCTCTCCAGCTTGTCGTAGTTGGGGATGAACAGTTCGGCCGCGGGATCAGCGGCCCCGCCGATAAACAAGCTGGGCTGACCAACCTTGAGCCCTTCAAGGAAGGCGCCCTGCTCCCAGTTGCGATCCCGCGCCCGGTAGTGGCTTAGCGGCGCGGCAAAGCCCTTGCGAGCGTACTCGCTGGCGTAATAGTCCATTGCCACACCGGGTAGCCACGACGGAAGCTCTCCAGGGTCGGTTACCGTATCCAGAAAGGTCTCGTCGCTGGCAATGAACAGGCGCCAGCGCTCCGCGCCAACCGCATCGCCTGAAATGGAGTAGTAAATGCTACGCAGGGTCTTGCCGATATCGGTATCCATCACCGCCTCGGCCTCGTCGCGCCGCTGGAAATACTGCTGGTAGAAACGCTTGCCGGTTCTGCTCGCCAGCGCTGCCCAGGTATCGCTGGGTCGCTGCGCTTCGCGGGGCGTCACCGGGGTATTGAGCATGGCCAGTGCCCGGAACAGATCCGGCCGCAGCTGCGCCGCGGCGTAGGCCACCCAGGCGCCCAGGTCGTGGCCGATCACCACTGCGGAGGTTTCACCCAGGTCCCGCATCAGGCCTACCAGGTCGCCGACACAGTGCAGCATATCGCAGGACTCGGGTTCGGCGGGGCAGTGACTCTGGCCGAAACCACGGATATCCGGTGCCACCACCCGGTATCCCCCGGTAGCAAGTGCGCGGATCTGGTGTCGCCACATGTACCACAGGTAGGGAAAGCCGTGCAGCAGGATTACCAGCGGGCCCTCACCCGCCTCTACATAGTGCAGGTCTATGCCGTTGATTTTTACACGGTGATGGCTAAAGCCCCGGGGATCATCGATCGCTGGGTAATGTTCAGGCATGGCGATCCTTCCCGTGGTCAGTAGACCGGCTCCCAGCCGGCGATGGATGCACGTTCCATGTAGCGGTGACAGGGCGGGTAGTCCATTACCGCGTAATGCTGGGTACTGCGGTTGTCCCAGATGGCCACGCTGTTCTTGCGCCAGCGCCAGCGCACCTGGAACTCCGGGATATGGGCCTGGCTAATCAGGTACTGGAACAGCTCGCCATTGGCCTGGGTGGCGTCCTGGCCGAAGCGCACCCGACCGGGTTTGTGGTAGTTGACGAAGTGGGTTGCCCAGGCACCCAGCACCAGTATCTTCTCACCGGTTTCGGGGTGGGTTTGTACTACCGGGTGTTCCACCGCTGGCCACTTGTCCCTGATGGCCGCGTGTTCTTCCTGCGGGATCATGGCGCTCATGGTGTCGAGGAAGGAGTGACTGGCCCACAGGTCAGCGATCCGGGTCTTCACGTCCTCCGGCAGATGTTCGTAGGCGGCAACCATATTGGCCCACATGGTGTCACCGCCCACCGGTGGGCACTCCACGCAGCGCAATACACAGGCCTTGGAGGGTACCGGACGCCAGGTATTGTCGTGGTGCCAGGTGTTCTCGTAACGGCCGACCGGTTTGTCCGGGGTCTTGTAGATTTGCACCAGGCCGGGGGTGGCATCCGGCGTGGGCAGGACCGGGTGGTCCTCGAGTTCGCCCATGCGCGCGGCGAAGGCCACGTGATCGGCGCCAGAGATATCCTGGTCGCGCAGGAACAGCACCCGATGCGTGAGCAACGCCGCGTAGACCTCGTCAAAGAGGCCATCGTCATGGGCCGCGTCCCGCAGGCTGACATCCAGCAGCTCGGCGCCTATATTGCAGGTGATTTGTTCGATACGCATGCGTGCACCCTCAATTTATGGAGCGGACGATTCTAGACCTTGTCGGCGCCCCTGGAACCCCCCTGTACGGGGGGGGGACTCCTCGAAAAATCAGGTCTAAACTGCCTTACATTCAACTACCGGGCAACAGCCTATGACCAATACCGACCAGACCGGCCGGATCGCAAGAGCGCGGGTGCTTTTCCAATCCTTCGCCCCGGGCTTCACGGTCAGCGTTATCGTAGCCGTCGCGGCCAGCTTCCTGGCGGGGCACTACGAGGCGCCGGTGATGCTGTTTGCGCTGCTGCTGGGCATGGCGGTCAATTTTCTCTCGGACGACAGCGAGTGCAAGCAGGGTATCGAGTTCACTGCGCGCGAGGTCCTGCGGGTAGGCGTCGCCCTGCTCGGCATTCGTATCACCTTCGACCAGATCGCGGCGCTGGGCTGGGAGCCCGTGGCGCTGGTGGTCGGATCCGTCGTCGCCACCATCCTGGTATCGATTGCAGCGGCGCGCGCGCTGGGCTTCCCGGCGATATTCGGCATACTCACCGGCGGGGCCACGGCGATCTGCGGCGCATCGGCTGCGCTGGCCCTGTCAGCCGCCTTACCGGCCGCCCCGCGCAAGGAACAGGCCACTTTATTTACCGTGATCGGCGTTTCCGTGCTGTCGACGCTGGCCATGATTATCTACCCGATGATCGTCCAGTTGGCCGGACTCGATCCTGTCCAGGCGGGTGCGTTCCTGGGTGCCACGATACACGATGTCGCCCAGGTCGTGGGTGCCGGCTACAGCATGTCGCCCGAGACCGGCGACGTCGCCACCGTGGTCAAGCTGATGCGCGTCGCCATGCTATTGCCCGTGATCATCTTCGCCACCATGATCACCCGCGCGCGCGGGGTGCCGGAAGGCGACGCGCGCCCGCCCCTGCTGCCCTGGTTTGCCGTCGGCTTTATTGTTCTGGCCGGAATCAGCAGCACCGGCTGGCTCAGTCAAGGCATTGTCGCTACCGGCAACGACATCTCGCGCTGGTGCCTTGTTATCGCCATCAGCGCCCTGGGCATGAAGACCCACCTCAAGGAAATTCTCAGCGTCGGGTTCCGGCCCATCGTCCTGATGCTGGGCGAGACGGTCTTCCTGGCCGGGCTGGTCCTGTTGTTCTTGAGCTAGAAATTCAGCTGCTGGAAGATCAGGAGCATAGTGGCGAGGGAAGCGACCCGCAACGTTCAGTACCGGAATCCAATATGAAGGACAACAACTACATTCTCTACGGCTCGGATATTTCCTACTACACCGGGAAAACACGGAGCAACCTGATGCACAAGGGCGTTCCGTTTACCGAACTGACACCCAATCCCTGGCAGTACCTGGTGGTATTTCCGCGCCGAGTCGGCGCTGCGGTCATGCCGGTGGTGCTAACTCCGGAGGGTGAGTGGTGGCAGGACAGCAGCGTTATATTCGATAATCTGGAAGAACGTTTCCCTGAACCACCGGGGCTACCAGCAACACCTGTCTTGCGGTTCGCCGCCTACCTCTTCGAGTTGTGGGCCGACGAGTTTTTGTTGCCCATGGGGTGGCATACCACCTGGGGCCGCCCCGAGCGGCGGCCGGTGTTTATCGAGGAGGTGGGAAAAGACATGCTGCCGGGGTGGCCCAGGTTCCTGCAACAGCTGGCGGGCAAGGACATGGGCGCCAAAATGAGCGCCATGTCGGAAATGCTCGGCTTTGGTGACGACATGGCCGGCATGCTGAACCGGCTGCGAACAAACCATCTCGATGCCCTCGATGATCATTTCGCCACCAGCCCGTTTTTATTTGGCGCACGACCCTGCCTCGGTGACTTCGGGCTGATGGGAACACTTTACTCCCATATGGCGCGCCCGCCTGCGGCCGCGCGTGAACTGGTGGAACCGCGACCGCACCTGGCCGCCTGGTTACAGCGCATGAATGAGCCTGCCTCAGCCGCGGGCGGCAGGTTTCGGGAGGAGGACACCGTCCCCGAGACCCTGCAGCCCTCATTGAACTCCATATTTAACGAAATGGTGCCACTGATACAGGCCTGCATTGATGCCCTGCGTGCAGCACCGCCCGGCGACTCCGAGCGATTTCTGGGAACCATCAGTTACCCTATGGCCGGCGGCCTGCACACGCGCAAGGCCAGCGGCTATATCGTCTGGATGGCGCAACGACTTATGGACGTGTATAACACCATGTCACCTGGCGATCAGCAATCCGTGCATGACTGGGTAGGCAGCATGGGCGGCTCAGCGCTGTTTGAACTGGACATACCGCCTATGCGCCGGGATGGTGTAAAAGCGATCCGGGCAGCTTAGCCACTTTTGTCGAAGTCGCAGACTCTTAACATGACAATGAGTAAGTCGAGGAGAACAACATGACCATGATGATAATGTACGGGCTGCTGTTGCTGCTGGCGCAGCTATGGCTGATACCAGCCGGGCTCGGTCTCGGAAATCCGAAATACATGATTTCCAGCCGAGATACCCCGCCGGAGCAGTCCCTGCTGCAGCAACGGGTCGCGCGCGCCGGCGCCAACTTGCAGGAGAGTCTCCCCGCCTACCTGGTCCTGTGCGTGCTGGCGATCATCCAGGGTATAGACCTCAGCCAGGCGGCCCTTGCGTGGCTGGTGTTGCGGGTCATCTATATACCCTGCTACATGTTCGGCGTCATTTATGTGCGCTCACTGATCTGGGGCGCGTCGCTCGCCTGCCTGGTTTACATGGCGGTACAGTTAGTCTGATAGACCTGCCATAGCAGGGGTGACCGGGCGAACAGGGCCTTGTTCGGCCGCCGCGATTGAGACGCTACCTGCGCCTGCCCATCCTGGCACCGCCCATACCGCCGCCCATGGCAGAGTTTCTTCGCTGGAACTGCTGCTGCCCCCGCTGGCGGGCCGAATGGTCCCTGCTTAGCTGGGACATGTCCCGATTGTAGCCACCGGTGGGCAGGCTGGATGGCCTCGCCGGCAAGGTGCCGCTGCGCGGCTGGCCCTGGCTTGCCCGGATCGGCTCCGAGCGATAGGCCGGCTCGCCCTGGCGCGAGCTGCCGCGGGCGGCGCTGAGCTGCTCCGATCTCTGGGCCTCCGGGCGCTCCGGGGTCTCCGCGGGAGACCAGCCACCGTCCTGGTAATGCTGCCAGCCGTCATCGGTTTTTTTGTAGACATTGCCGTCGTGACCGGCATAGAGATCGCCGTCGCCGCTCTCGATCACCGTGGTTCGGCCCGGACCCTGGCCCGACACGGACGTGCCTTGGCCACCACCTGAACCCTCGATACTGGTGACACTGCGGCCGTCCTGTCGCTGCGTATTCATATCCACCGATCCCGAGTCACCGGTGATCGTGCTGGAGCCGCCCTCACGGGTCTGCTCACCGGAGATCGAATACTCGCTGCCATCCTTGCCGGTAATACTGCCCTGGCTGGACAGCGCACCGGCTTCACTGTCGTACTGGCGCTGGGTGCTGCTGGAGGCGCCACCGGAGGTCTCACGCTCCACCTGGGCGGTGCCCTGCTTGTAATTCACCTTGCGCTCGGTTTTGATCGACTCGCCCCCGCGCTCAGTGGTGCGCTCCATTTTGGAGCGATTGTCGTCCTCGTTGTAATAACGGCTGGTCTCGGTGCCGACACCGGTGCGCGGGTTATAGGTCTCGCCATAACTGCTGTGCTCATTGCCATCCCAGGCAGACTCCACCCAGCCGTAGCGACCGCTGGTGGGGTTGTAGCCCTGGGAGTAGGAGTAACCGCCATAGGGGCCGTACCAGCTGGAGCGCGAACCGTAGCCGCCCGTGGCGGGGTTGTACCAGGAGCCATGGCCGTAGGAGCCCCTGTAGGGATACCAGTAACCGCCATAGTAGTAGGGCGGGTAATACCAGCCGGTGCCATAATAAGGCACGCCGTAAACCACATAGACGCTGGAACTGTAGGACGCCGGATAGCTATAGGAGACCGAGCTGGGCGTGGAGGACGCGACCTTGACCTGGGTGACATCATAGGCAGGCGACTCGGGGGGGATGGCGTAGATCGCGTCGGGCACGGCATCCGTCACGGACCAGGGTCCGACAGGCGCATCGGCCACGTACCAGGCACCGCCATAGCACAGGTAGTAACGGCCCTCGAACTGCAGGATGTCGTAGCCGCTGTTGACGGCCCGCGCCACCGGGGTACCTGCCACGGTCTCGAACTCCGGCTCGCCGGCGTAGGTCACTTCCACATCGGGCCTGGCGTCCCTGCTCACCTGATTCCTGACAGGCAGGGAGGCTTCCAGCGCAGCCATCTTCGCCTCTTCAGTTCCCGGCACCGAGGCCAGTACAGCAGCCATGGGGCTATTGTGCGGAATATCGCTGAAAGCCGCGGGCAGGTCGGTCACCCAGGTCCAGCTGCTGCCCTGCTCCAGCCTACCGCTCCTGAACCAGCGCCCCGCCGTGAGGTAATACCAGTCATTGCCGAATTTAAACAGCGGGCTTTCTGTGTTGGCGACATAGCCCAAACCCGCTGCGCCCTGGATGGCAACCACGTCGGGCGGGCCCTTGATCACGATCAATTCCGTGGGCACATTCACTAACAGCACTTCTGGCGCCTGGCCCCGGCTCGCCCGCAGTGGCAGCGCGGCTCGCACCGCGGCGAAATCATCCGTGTCGGGCAGCCGGTCGAATCCATCGGGCAAAGCCTGTGCGAAGGCCCACTTCCCCTTGAGGCTGGCGGCGGTCAGCCACTGATCCCCGTGCAGCAGGTAGTAAGCGTCGCCACCGGTGAACAGCGGCCAGTTGGCGTTCACCAGCAGTTCCAGGGTAGTGCCCTCAACCTCCGCAGGTACCGGCTCGCCGTTTACGAACAGCAGGATGGTGGGAGTGGTGCGCACCACTATCGGCGGCGGATTCACGTTAAAGCCGGGCGGCGGCGGCTCCGACAGCACATCGTCTGACAGGTACGCCAGGAACAGGTCCAGGGGGACTTCCAGGGTCTCATCGCGAACGGCGCGCTGCATAAGTTCTTCAAGCTCCGGGGAGGCTTGCCCGGTGAAGATTACCCGGTCCAGTGACTTGTCCTGCATCTCGACGATGCGCCGGGACATATCGATCTCGGTAGCGCCGCTCAGCACCGCGGTACCATAGACGGAAGCCGCACCATCTGGCGGTGTGATCTCGACAGCAAGCCAGGCTTCGAAACGTTCGAAGTTCGACCAGGATCGAATCTGTGGTGCGTGAATCACAAGGCTGTAGCCTTCGTACTCGCGCCGCTGGGGGAAGATCGCGATCGGGGGAACATCGTCCTGAGCCAGCGGCAGGTTTACGGCTGGCGGCGCGGAGGGCGCGGTGGAGGTGTCGGCGCACCCCACGGCGAGACCGAGGAGCAAGGTCAAAACATAGCAACATGCGCGTGCTTGGGGCATAGGGATACCATCTCTGTGAGCACAGCCGGTGGTGGTGCCCGGTTGCCGGCGGTAAGCGATTGCGAAGTGCACAGCGCCCAAGGTTACACGGGATCTGGCCTGGAGCCTATCACAACCCCAAGTCGCCGCGGATCAATCCCACATCTGCACGGTCGTATCCTTGTTAACCCAATAGTTGCGCGCCGTCTCCCATACCGACTGCATTGCCTTGGGGCGCATTCCGTTCCATGAATCCGCCTCCAGCCACAGGCGACGCAGGTGCCTGCGCTCCTTGATGTCTTCTGCATCCTCGAAGTGGCCACGCCCATGCAGATGGAAATGGTTATTCAGGAAAGTCATGTCCCCGGCGTTGAGGTGGTAGTGGAATACCAGGTCAGGATTCTGGGTGGCGGCGGCGTAGGTTTTTAACGCCTCCTCGTCATACGCCGTGAGGGCGGGAATTTCCGGGAATTTTTCCCGGTGCCGCTGGGCGCTGAAAATATAGGGCACCAGGGAGAAGCAGGTTACCACGCCGTTTTCTCCGCGATCAAAAATGCTGGCAAGGTGGTAGGGTTTGGCACCCGGGGGCTGCTCATCACGCCAATCCACGCACCACTGGGTATCCAGCAGGTGCTGTAATACATCGGGTGCCGTCTCCGCCAGGTGGTTGTATACCGCCATCGCGCTGACGATGTGACTACCGCCGCCAACAGGGGCCTGCTTTAAACACAGCAGCCCCACCAGGTCGGCACCATCGGTATGCATATCCAGAGTGGCCGTGGTCTGGTAGCCGCGCGCCGAGGTATCTTCAAGCGATTTGCCCTCGTTGATAACATCGCCCAACAGGTGACCCCGCTCATTCTGTTCCCAGGGCTTGCCAAAATGCATGCCCAGGCCCCAGAAAATAGCACTGGCCTCATCCTTGGTGAAACGTTCAACAGGAAAGCCCTGTATGTACAGCACGCCCAACCCATGATCCAGTTCGCGCTGATAGGGTGCCAGCTTTGCCATCAAACCCGGCAACGGGAAATCGTCTTTGCCAAAATTTGGTACGATTTTTTTGCTGGCCTGGATTTGGCGTAAGGCCTGCGTCAGTTCTGCAATATCCTCGTCGGTAAAGGTGTACTGCCAGCGATCGGCCGCGGCGGCCAGATCGCTGGGTAACCACGCTGCGGGGTGTTGTAAAGTTTGCATTGGAGAGCTCCTTATTATTGCCGGCACTGGTGCGCCGATAACGAAAGCGAAAACGACGAAGCTCTACCTGGCGGTGGATACCAGCCATTTTCTACATGCTGTCATCCTGGGCAATTCATCGCAGAAAATCCCCCCCCACAGAGGGGGGCCATCCGCATCAGGGCGGGGGGTGCCTGCTCCTGAGCAGAAGGCTTTCAGCTCACTCCAGGATCCCGAGCATACGTGCCCGGGCGAGCAGGTGCTGGCGGGTGCCCGCCTGCAGCTTGTGGAACATGTTCTTCAGGTGCCACTTCACCGTCTGGTCACCCACCCCCAGGGCCAGGGCAATTTTCTTATTGGAGAGATTACCGGCCAGCAGCTGCAGTACCTCGGTTTCCTTGGGTGTAAGCAGTGCATTGGGCAGTACCCGCGGCTGCTCCCTGGAGCGCTCGACGCCACGGGCAGACCGACTCTCACCGGCGGCGGACGCAGGCACTTTCGGCAGGCCGGTTTCATTGGTCTTTCCCGCCGCCTCGAAAGTCGGATAGGTATCCGCCACCACGCGCCCCAGGCCCAGGGTTTCGGCCAGGCTCAGTGCCTCGCCGATCATTTCTTCACACTCGTCCCCGCGTTGCTGGCCGGCGAGCGCCCTGAGCAGTTGCACCTGGATGGCATCGCGCACCCGGCGCATCTGCATCACCAGCGGATTCACGGCCTCCAACTCCGGCAACACCCCATCCCAGCGATAGCTGACAATCGCGGCATAGACACGGGCGATACCAATCTGGGCGGTTACCAGGGGCTGCAATATGCCCCAGGCGGACGCCTGCTCCTGCTCCAGTTGCTGCAATGCGGCCAGTCGAGCCTGGCAGGCCTTGTCCTGGTGATGCAGCGCAAGCATCCGGATTTCCTCCCCCAGGCTGGCGACGCACAGCCGTGGCAAGCCGCGCGAATCCCCGATCGCCCGCAGCTGCTCGATCAGGTCGTGGGCCTTGCTCTGCGCGCCGGCGGCGGCAGCCAGCCGCGCGGCGGTCAGGTAACCGTGAATGATGGCGTCGGGGGGCGCATGATGCTCGAGCACATCCAGCCGGTCGGCCAGTAACAGGCCGGCTTCTTCAAGGAGTTCGCGCTCCCACAGCACGGCGGCCAGGGTGGCGGCCAACATCACCGCGATAGGGCTGCGTCTACCCGCCTCCGCCTCGGCCCGCGACAGGGCCTGGCGCAGCACATCCTCGGCCAATGCTACCTGCCCCTCCCACAGGTAGGTGAATCCCGACAGCCAGCCGGACCAGCCCTGGGCGTAATTGGTTTCAGCCGAGCGCGGAAACTTCCGCAGGCGCTGAAGGTGGTGATTGGCGTTCTCAGGCTTGCCGTGGAACAGTTCGAGCGCGGCCAGCAAGTTGGTGCCAACAATCTGCTGGTGCGTCGGCTGGTCCTGCAGGGAGTCTCGCCAGGGTGAGATGTAGTCCTGCAGGCGATCGAAATCATCGTCGAAAAACGCCGCCGTGGCACAAATCTCCGCAGCCTCGCAGCGCCGGGCAGGTTCCGCCGCCGGGTCCTCCATAATCGGCGCGACCAGCGCGGCCGCCTCGGCGTGGCGTTCGCCCTGGGCCAGGGCCCAGCCAGTAGCGATGCGCAGTCGCGGCCGGCGCTGGATCTCCGCCTCCGGCAGGTGTTCGAGCCACTCCAGCACCCGCGACACCCTGCCCTGGATCATGATGCCGTACAGGCAGCGCTCGATCAGGTCGAAGGCGAAGGCCTCGTCCCCCGCCAGGCGGGCGTGTCGTGCCGCATCCTCGAACAGTTCGTGCTCGGCCAGCCACTGCGCAGCGCGGGCGTGCAGTGGCTGGCGATGCTCCTGCGGCAAGCGCTCAAAGCGTTCGCTGAGGAACTCTCGGGCGATGGGGTGAATCCTCACCCAGTCGCCGCTGACCACGTCCTGGAAAATCGGGGTCGCGTCACGCAGGTGGGCGAGCAAGGCAGCGCTGTGTTCGTTCTCTGTCAGCCACTGGCACAATTCGGGCTGAACCCGGTCGAGGCAGGAAATATCCACCAGGAACATAACCTCCTCGACCGCCAGCCGGTTGATCAGCACCTCCATGAAATAGTGCTGCAGATCACCGCTGCGGGAGGAAAATTCAGCAATGGCCTCGCGCAGGTTGGCCCGCTTCATCACGCTGGACATGGCCAACTGAACCCCCAGCGGCCAGCCCTCGGTCAGTTCGTACAGGCGCACGCAGGAGTCCTTATCAATTCCCGGAGCGGGACTGGCTTCCAGCACCCGGGCGGTCTCCTCCAGGGTGAAGCATAAATCCTCCGCATGCAGGTGCAGCATGCGCCCACTGGCGATCAGTTCGGCAAAGTTCAAGGGTAATGCCCTGCGATAGGCGATAATCACCCGCAGATTGGCAGGCGCATTGAGCAACAGGTACATCAGCAGGGTTTTGGCAGTGGCGTCCGGAAGGGTATGCGCATCATCGAGCATCAACTCCACGTCGACCGCCATACTGGCCACCTCCGCCAGCCAGACCGTCAGCGCCTCCAACTCGCCGTTGTGGCGAACCGCGGTGCCGCCGCTGTCCGGCAAAAACCTGCCCGAACCGCTGCCGATGCTGAGAGCAACATCGAGGCCGCGCACAAAGCTGGCGGCGTCATCGTGCTCGTCCAGGGTGAGCCAGGCGACGATCGCTCCGGACTCCAGCGCCTCCCGTCGCCATTGCAACAACAGCGAGGTCTTGCCATAACCAACAGCGGCCTGCAGGGCGATCAGGAATCGCTCGCTCTGGTTGCCACGGTTGAGACCGAGCCGCTCGCGGTACAGCAGGGACCGGGAGGCCTTGGGGGCGGTGGCTTTCAGAATCAACCGGGGGTCGCTGGTATGTTGTTTCATATAACGCCCAAGTCTAACAGCCATTATTCACTGCATCATAGCATCCTGAGCACCGACGTCCGCGGATGGAATTCGACCCACCCACCCCCCGGAGGGGGACGTCGTACCCCACCTCATGGGGGGGGTGGGGCCGCGGGGCGGTTGTTATAGTTTCCTTATAGGTCATCAACTGGTGGCGGCAAAGCAGACATCGATGCACCCACTACCTGGGGCAGGACGAGTGCCGGAGCAGATTATTATGGAAATCGGGTCAATGAAGCTGTCGAAACTGACGCGCTGGTTGCCTGTTGGAAAAGTGCCGGAAGTCTCTGCGCAGGCACTACAGACGGCTATGGGCAGTAGCACCCCACCGCGCATTCTTGATGTACGCACTGCTGTCGAATGGAGAAAGAGCCGGATCGCCGGCGCCCTGAATATCCCTGTTACCGAACTGGGTAGCCGGATTGGGGAGCTGCCTTTCAACCGCGACGAGCCCATCGTCGCTATCTGTCTCTCGGCTCACCGCAGCATTCCAGCGGTGCGCCTGCTGAAGCAGGAAGGCTATAAAGATGTTCGCCAGTTGCAAGGCGGTATGCTGGCCTGGTGGCATGCTGGCCTACCGGCGAGCAAGCAGTAACAGCCCACACGATCACAGGAGATATCGGGAATGGCAAATACTATAAAGGGCGTCGTTTCGCTGGGTTCATCCCTGTTGCGCCCCACCCGCGGTTTAATCGCCATCGGCCACCGCAAACTGCCGAAAAAGACCCTGGTGCTGTACGAGGCAGAATACTGCCCCTACTGCCGATACGTTCGCGAAGCGCTGACAGCGCTGGACCTTGATGCGCTGATCTACCCGATTCCCAAAAAGGGCAATCGATTCCGGGAGCAGCTGATCGCCACCGCCGGCAAGGCCCAGGTCCCGTTCCTGATGGATCCGAACACAGGCGCAAAGCTCCACGAATCCGAAGCCATCGTAAAGCACCTGTACGAAGAATACGGACCGAAGGGCGCGAAGATCCCCCCGCTGGGAATCAAGTCATCCCTGAACGCCACGCTGCTGCGAGGCACCAAAGGCATGTTCGCCAATCCGGGCCAGCCCCCCGCAAAGCCCCTGGAGTTGTACTCCTTCGAAGCCAGCCCCTTCGCCCGCCTGGTGCGAGAGACCCTGTGCGAACTGGAATTGCCGTTCCTGCTGCACAATGTCGGCAAAGCACCGGGGAAGCTGGAGGAGTGGTTACCCCCGGGGCTTCGCCACAGCCGCGGCTACACCCCCGAAACCAAAAACCGCAAGCTGCTGGCCAAACGGGGCGGCAAAGTAATGATACCGTACCTGGTCGATCCCAATACCGGGACGTCCATGTACGAGTCCGCTGATATCCAGCGCTACCTGCGCCAGACCTATGGCCATTAATACTTAGAGGAACTCACCATGCATGACCCTATCACTGTCGCCAAGGCCGTCGCTTCCCTCGGAACCTCCCTGTTGCGTGTCAATCGCGGCCTGATGGTAAAAGGCAATCGCAAGAAACCAGCGAAAACCCTGGAGATGTTTGACGCCGAGTATTGCCCCTACTGCCGGCATGTGCGCGAGGCGCTCACCGAGCTAGACCTGGACGCAATGATCTACCCCGTTCCCAAAAACGCAAAACGCCACGTCGCGCGCCTGCAAAAACTGGGGGGCGAGAAAAAAATTCCGTTCCTGCACGACCCCAATACCGGGGTCAAGCTCTACGACTCGGAAGCCATCGTGAAGTACCTCTATGAGGAATATGCGCTGGAGGGTGAGCCGGTTCCCGATCGGAAAATTCTCACCTCGACCGCGGCATCGCTGACGCGCGCCAAGTTCGGCGGCATGTACGCCGCGCCCAACAAACCGGCGCAGAAGCGCCTGGAACTTTACTCCTTCGAGGCCAGCCCCTACGCGCGCCTGGCACGCGAAGTCCTGTGCGAACTGGAAATCAAATATCTGCTGCACAATTGCGGCAAGACACCCGGCGGTCATTCCGACTACTACCCGCCGGAAATTCGCCATGACAAGATGAAAAACTACATGCCGGGAACAGAAAATCGGCGCAAGTTCCTGGAGCGCACGGGCTTCATCATCATGCCCTACATCTTCGATCCCAATACGGGCGTAGAAATGCATGAGTCAAAGAAAGTCATCGAATACCTGCGCAAGACCTACGGGGCCTGAGCAGACTTACGCGGTGCGCCCCGGGTACACCGCTACCCTCCCACCTACTCCTGGTAACTAATAGTGATAAATGAACTTCTAAACCAGGCCGTCGGCCCGGTCATCGCCATCTTCCTGGTGACGGCGATGTTCAGCCTCGGGCTGGACCTGACGTTTGGACAGATCACCCAGGCATTACGCAACAAGCGCCTGGTGGCGAAGTCCGCGGTGGTTAATTTTGTCCTGATTCCGCTGGTGGCGATAGCTATCACCAGGCTGATCCCAATGCAAGACGCCCTGCGTATAGGGATAGTGCTCTACGCATTATCAGCGGGTACCGAGGGAGGACCAAAATTCGTACAGATTGTGAAAGGTAACACGGCCTTTGCCTTCGGCTTGCTGGTGGTCATGCTGGTTTTCACCGTAAGCCTGGTGCCCGTGATCCTGTCCCTGGTAATGCCTGGGGCACATATCCCGATCGGTGACCTGGTATTCAAGCTGATTCTGGTGGTGGCACTGCCCATCGGGGCAGGCCTGTACATCAGTTCGCGCCGCGAGCAACTGGCTGCCAGACTCAACCCGATCTTCCACCGTGCATCGATGGTGCTGCTGTGGCTGCTCTTCGTACTATTGGTCTACGTCAACCTGGATGCGATAGCGACTCTGCCTGTCAATGCCCTGCTGGCAGGCTTGCTGCTGTTCGCGCTGACTTTCGCCATAGGCTACATCGGGGGTGGGCCGGCCACAGAAGACCGTCGCGCCCTGGCAATCATGAGCTTTGCGCGCAATGGGAGCATCTCCATGATGATTGCCAGGGAGGTATTCACCGACGTCCCGGAGGTCCTGGTCATGACGACCGTCATGGCAGCGGCCTCCGTGATATTGGCCGTGCTGGCAGTAGTGTGCATGCGGCCGCTGAAGAGCCCTGAGGGCATCGACCTCAAGTGAGGCGGACGGCGCCTACCTGCTGAAGGGGCTCCGCCGGTCCTGGGGGAGGAAGTGATTAGCGATCAGGCAGCCGCGTCTTTCTCGGGATCGTCGTAGTGGGTCACGTATTCAACCATATCGTGCCACATCTCTTTGAAGGGACGTTTTGATTCGCGCGCCAGCAACATTACAACCACTGGCGCCGCCGACCAGAACACGCCGCTCATCAACAGTTCATCGAGCAAGTGACTGTCATTCGCCGGGTTACCCTTGATGCGTGACAACATCGCCTCCCAGGTGTTGGCGCCCCGGTTGGCGATATCCATCACCTGCGCGACCAACTTGATTTCCTTGATCTCCTTGGGGCTGTAGTGCTCGCTCATCTCCGTGCGCAACTCCGGGGAGACCTCGCCAAAATTAGCGGACACCAGGGCTCGCACGTAGGAAATGGCCACCCACTTGCCCCGGTCGAAGCCCTCGGAATCCATGTTTTCAATCTGGGCGAGTTCCTCCTCAGAAACCCCCGACAGGTACGCCCACTCGTGGTGACCCCAGGTGCAGTAGCGGCAGTCATTCAATTTCGCCACGGCCAGCATGAGTTCCTCGCGGAAACCCGGGTCCAGTTCCTGCTTGCCCCAGATCTGGTAGATCATCGATGCCTGCGGCGCCAGCGAACGCAGGCTAACGGCAAACTCCCTGGCGGTCATGGTGCGCTTGCGGTAGCCACCGAAGCCGCTGGTGGCTTTTGCTTTCTTTTTGCCAACCCGGGTGCGAACCGCATGTATCACGCCCTTCTTCCTGGGTGCGCTTTCCCCGGCCTTTTTGTTGGCAGGCCTGGTTACGGCGGACTTGCGGGCTGTCGTTGTGCCGGTAGCTGTCTTGCCCGCAGCTGTTGCTGACTTGCGGCGCGACTTCGCCGCGGCGGTTTCGGTTTCAGGCACTGTATCACCTCGTATTATTGGCAGTTAATGGGTCTCGAAGTTCTCGCGGCAGGTCTGGCGCACAACGCGGCGCAACACCTTGCCGACCGGACTGAGCGGTAATTCGCTGGCGAAATTAATGGTGCGAGGCACGTTATAATCGGCAAGCCGTTTGGCAACGAAGGCGCGCAGTTCCTCTGACTCGACCTCGCCGCCGCGCAGCACCACCTCGGCGTGCACCCACTCACCACAGCTGGGGTCGGGAATCCCGACCACCGCCGCCATCAGGACCATCTCATGGGCCATAAGTGCAGCCTCGACCTGGTTGGGGTAGACATTACAGTCCTGGTGCACGATCGTGTCCTTGATGCGGTCAAGCACATGCAGGTAGCCATCGGCATCGATGCGCCCCACATCCCCGGACTTCCAGAAGCCGTCGCAGAATTCCTCCGCCGTCTTCTCGGGGTTGTCCAGGTAACCCATACAGATGGTACGCGAACGCATCCAGATCTCGCCGTCCTCACCGACATTCACCGGTTGGCCATTATTTCCCATGATCACCACTTCGACCCCGGGAACGACGCGACCGGCTGAGGACAGGTGTGTTTCCCTGCCGTTGGCGTCGGGAAGGTGCTCCGCCTTGCTGAGGCAGCTAACAGCACCGGCGTGCTCGGAACTGCCGTACAGCTGCACAAAAATGTTCCCGAAGCGCTCACTCAGCTGCTTCAGCCGGGTGGGGTTCATGGGAGAGGCACCGTAGTACATGGTTTGCAGGGAGGACAGGTCGTGCGCCTTGACTTCCGGAGCATCCAGCATGTGGTACAACATGGACGGCACCATCAGCGAACAGGTGATCTTCTCCCGTTCGACGGTCTGGCAGAAAGTCAGCAGCTTGCGGTCGTTCATGGTCACGGTGCAGCCGCCCTTGAATACTATCGGGAAGTACGCCATGCCGCTGGCGTGGCTGATCATGCCAAAGTGCAGCATACGTTCGCCGCGCGCCACCAGAGGATCCGCGGTGGCGTAATGCAGATCGCGGCCACTCAACAGGTTGTCGATGCTGTACATCACCGCCTTGGGTGCGCCTGTGGTGCCGCCGGTGAAGCGCAACACCATGCAGTCATTGCGCGGATCACTGACCACGTGGGGATTGGTATCCCGGGCGCCGTCCAGCAGGTCCCAGAAGTGCAGCACATCAGTGTATTCCGGGGGAGGCGGGTCCATGCTGACGATGGTTACGCCGTGTTTTTGCAACAACTCGTAGAGGCCTGGCAGCAGCTCGGCTTCGACGAAGACAACTTTGGGCTTGACCAGGCTGAGCTGTGTTTCCTGGGTTTCCTGGGAGTCGGTGGCATTGGAATAACAGGCCGTCGCCTCACCCTTGAATGCGGTCACCCAGCCCAGCAGGGATAGGTTGTCGTTGTGCAGGATGTTGTACCAGACATCGCCGCGGCGCAATTCCAGGCGCCGCATCATCATATTGACGATGCGATTGCTCAGGTGATGGAACTCCCTGAAACTATAGCGGCGCCCGCGCTCGACATTGACCACGCATTCGGCATCGCCATAGGTCCCGGCAAGGTTTTCACTGATGTTCGAGAAGTCTATTTGCATCAAGTATTCTCCTGCGATGGGCCGACTAACAATTTATCTGCTTATACTATACCCCCGCTACCCCCCGACACCCCCCCAAAACGGGGGGGTCATAGGGAAACGGCGGGTGACATAATTAGCTGGCAACGTCTGCCTGAAAGGATACAAACATGGCCACACCCTCGACCGACTGGCTGCGAAGACCCACGGTGATCAAGCGCCCGCTGATCCGCGGACTCGGCGGAATCTGAGGTGAGCGACAGCGACATGCTGGACACGATCGTCATAGGCAGCGGCTTCGGCGGCAGTGTCACCGCCAACAGGCTGGCCCTGGCGGGCCAGCGTGTGCTGGTGCTGGAGCGCGGCCCCTGGCGCGATTCGGTACCGGTGCGCTCCCTGGGCGTTGAGCGACGCGCGCCCTTTCCCTATGGCTGGAAGGCCGTTACCCACCTGCTGCGGGGCGCGCAACTCGGCGGCCGGCGCCTGCAACTGAACAAGGCGGGCATGTATGAATTTTTCTCCTTCCCAGGGCTCATGGCCCTGGCGGTCTCAGCAGTGGGTGGCGCCAGCACCGCTTACGGCGGCCTGCTGGAAAAACCCCGCGACCCAACTTACTGGCACGACCGGCACCCGCAACTGGATCCCGCCGGTATCGAGTCCTACTACCCCAAGATCCTCGCGGATATGGGGGCGACCGCGTATACCCCCGACCTGCACCTGCCCCAGTCTGTATGGAGCCACCTGCCGGGCGCAGCGCAGGAAGCCTGCAAGCCAGCGGCGCAACAGGCCGATATGGGCCTGTTGCTACCCCGAACCAGCGCCGAAACCGGCCGGGCGATAACAGACCAAGCGGGTATCGAGCGCCGCTACTGCGCCTACAACGGCGACAGTTTCCTGGGCTCACGCGGTGGCGCCAAGGCATCGACCGATTTCATCTACCTGGGACCCGTCCTGGGCCGCGGCGCCAGCGTGCGCGACCTGTGCGAAGTGAGCCGGATAGAGTCCATTCGATCCGGCTCGGATGGCGGTTACAGCGTCACGTTCACTGACCTGGCGTCCGGCCGGATAGAACAGGCGCAAGCCCGGCACGTGGTGCTGGCCGCGGGCACTTTCAACACACTGCGGCTGCTGTTTGCCAACAGCCAGGCGGGCGCCGGCCTGCTGCCGATGCCGTCCCTGGGGCGGCGCTTCGGCGCCAACTCCGACCTGATGGCCGCCTGGATAAGAAACGAGGGCCTGTGGTCCAGTTTCTGCTCGACGCCCTCGCTGGGCGGCTTTGCGGTGGAGGGCATCGATTCGCCGCAGTTCGGGATGGGCGGCTTCCCCGGGGTGGACTCCCTGCCGCTGCCGGCTTTTCTCAAGCGCAGGCTCAAGCGCTGGGTGTTCATCTACGGCATGGGCACCGACAGTGGCACTGCCTCCGCCCGCTTCGAGCGCGGGCGCCTGGACGTGGACTACAGCGAGCAACAGGAACCCTTGTTCCGGGACATACGCAGGGCTTTTGGCCTGCTGCAGAAGCAGAGCGGTGAGCGGGTCGCAATCCTCAACAAGCCGTTTACCGTGCACCAGTGGGGCGGAGCGGGCGTTGGCCCCGATGCCGACAGCGGCGTGGTGGACCACCGGGGAGAGGTCTATGGCAACCCCGGACTGTTCGTCGCCGATGGCGCGGCACTGCCGGCTGCGGTCGGCGGCCCACCCTCGGTAACCATCGCGGCCTGGGCGCACCACGTGGCCGACGGCATAACGTCATCCGCCTGATAGCCCGTTAAAACCGTTAAGCGGTTTTAATCGGCCCGTAGATCAGGATAATAGCCCGCTGGCCAATCAGGACAGCGAACAACATGAAGAAATACGTGGCATACGGCATCGGCGCGGCGCTGGTGGACACCGAGATCAAGGTTACCGATGAGGAACTGGCGGCAATGCAGGTTGACAAGGGCATGATGACCCTGGTCGACGAGGCCCGCCAGGCACAATTGCTGGCGCACCTGGAGGGACACCTGGTCAAGGCCAGCCACGCCAGTGGCGGCAGTGCCGGCAACTCCATGATCGCCACCGCCCAGTTCGGTGGCCTTACCTTTATGTCCTGCAAGGTGGCCAGTGACCCCGATGGCGATATTTACCTGGCCGACCTGGCTGCGGCCGGGGTCGACCACTGCCTCGATGGCACGCGCGATCACGGCACCACCGGCAAGTGCCTGGTGCTGATCACCGCCGATGCCGAGCGCAGCATGAACACCTTTCTCGGCATCAGCGAGACCCTGTCGGTTGCAGAACTGGACCCCGAGGCTATCGCCGCTTCGGAATACCTCTATATAGAGGGTTACCTGGTCACCTCGCCCACCGGCCTCGCCGCTGCGGTGAAAGCCCGGGAAATCGCCCAGGCCGCGGGCGTAAAAACATCCCTGAGCTTTTCCGACCCGGGCATGGTGGAATTTTTCCGCGAGGGCATGGCGCAGATCGTCGGTGACGGCCTGGATCTCATCTTCTGCAACGAGGCCGAGGCACTGGGCTGGGGGGATACCGACAACCTGGACGTGGCCATCGAGAAATTGAAACAGGTCGCCAGGACCTTTGTGATCACCCGCGGCGCCGCCGGCGCACTCACCTGGGACGGGGAAGAGCTGGCCGATATTCCGCCGCACAAGGTGCACGCAGTTGACAGCAATGGCGCCGGCGACATGTTTGCCGGGGCCTTTCTGTACGCCATCACCCGGGGTGAGGATTTCCCCACCGCGGGCCGCTTTGCCAGCCTGGCCGCCGGTAAAATCGTCGCCAACTACGGGCCGCGTCTGGCGGCGGCCGATTACCCGGCCCTGCGGGCGGAATTTTTCGGGGATTGATGCTATCGCCGCCGGCTGCGGCCTCAGTTCAACAGGCCCTTCTCTTTCAGGTTACCTATCAGGGCATCGATGGCGTCAGCCATCACCTGGCTGCTATCGCTGGACTGGATGGTTTCCGACACCGCCTGCCACAGGCGATCCTGGGTCTTGACCACATAAAGGTCCGATATCATGGCGTGGCTGACGTTCGCGGTCCATACCGGCGCCTGGTAGGCCACCTCGGTGGCGCGCCCGTAGTAGCCGCCAAAATTGCCGTAGTAGCCCGGATCATAAGCCGGGGTGACAGCGTAATAGACAGCCCCGGGGTGGTAGACCTCGGCGGTTTTCTCGCCCACATAGCGGGTCACCAGAATGGTATCCAGCCCAGCTTTGCGGGCGGCGGCGATGACTTCCTCGGCGCCGGGTTTGTACTCCGGCAGTACCGTGTAACCGGCCACGGCGTTGACACCGCGGCGCTGCAAGGCCCGGGTAAAAATGTCCTCAAATTCCTTGCGCGCTGCCGCCTGCCTGGCGACCCCGACGACCAGCACGCCGTGCAGGTCGAGCTTCCTGAACTCGGGATCCACGTAGCTGTTGGTGATTTCGGAATTGATGTTGCAGGCCGACAGGGCTAGTGCGCAGCTGCCAAACAATATGAATCGGGCGAAAGCCCTGCAGGTGGCGGACATGGGGATTTCCTTGCGGTGGGCACTGGATTATCGAGCGCCACCCCGCCCGTTACAAGGAAAACAGGTCTATCTGCTTGTCGACCAGGGTGCGGAACGAGGTGCCCACCATGCCCAGGATGCCGTCGGCCACCGGCTCCAGCTGGCGGTCTACATAGTGCTGGTAGTCCAGTGGCGCCAGCGGCCTGGCGACGGGCTCCGCGCCGGCGGTGGTGATGACGTACTCCACCCAGCCGCCCCGGGCGGGGGACGGCAAGCCGCGGGACACGCACAGCCGCGCCGCCTGCACATGGGGCGGCACATTGCGCTGGTATTCGTCCAGCCTGCGCCGCAGGCGCTTGCGATACACCAGTTGTTGGTCGCGTCGCCCCGCCAGCACCTCGGCGGTCAGCTGGCGCACATAGTCCTCGAAGGGTTCCTCCATGAATACCCGGCGGTACAGTTCCTCCTGAAACTCCCGGGCCAGGCGGGTCCAGTCGGTGCGCACGTTTTCCAGGCCCTTGAATACCAGCCGGTCGCCATCCTTGCCCGCAACCACCCCCGCGTAGCGCTTCTTGCTGCCCTTGTCGGAGCCGCGGATCGTCGGCATGAGAAAGCGCTTGAAGTGGGTCTCGAATTCGAGTTCCAGCACGCTTTCCAGGCCGAACTCAGCCCGCACCACCTCACGCCACCAGCTGTTCAGGTCCGCCTGCAGCTGCTGTCCGGCCGCGACTGCCCGGGCGTCATTGTCGGCCTCGTGAATCCACACGAATACCGAGTCGGTATCGCCGTAAATCACCCGGTGACCGGCCAGCTCGATCTGGTCCCGGGTGCGCGTCAGGATCTCGTGCCCGCGGCGGGTGATGGAACTGGCCAGGCGGGCATCGAAAAAACGGCAACCCGGGGTGCCGAGCACCCCATAGAAACTGTTCATGATGATCTTGATGGCCTGGGACAGGGGGGCGTCGCCGGCGCGCCTGGCGGCGTCGCGCTGCTGCCACAGCTGCTGGATCAGCTGCGGCAGGATATGCCCCTGGCGCGCAAAGCGGGCCCCCAAAAACCCGGGCACCGTGTCCGCCTCCGCCAGCTCGCCCCCCATCCCCAGCGCCAGCCCCAGCGGATCGATAAAGAAGGTGCGGATGATACTGGGGTACAGGCTCTTGAAATCCAGCACCAGCACGTGGTCGTACAGGCCGGGAATGGAGTCGAGCACGAAGCCCCCCGGGCTGCCGGTGTGGTCGGGGCTGGCATTGGGGGCGACATAGCCGGCGCGGTGCAGGCGCGGGAGGTAGAGATTGTCGAAGGAGGCCACCGAGCCACCCATGCGGTCGATGTTGAGGCCAGTCATGACGGTGCGCGCGACCGCGAAATGCAGCATGGAGGTGGCGGCGAAGATCTGCGACACCAGTTCGCAGTCCTTCAGGTTGTAGTCCGCCAGGGCGGTCTTGTCATCGCGGAACAATTCGCCTATCTGCTCGCCGCGGCCGCTGCCGGTGAGCAGCTTGCCCTCTCCCAGCAGCTCCCGGGCGACATTTTCCAGGGAGAAACTCTCGAAGCGATAGAAGGCCGCCCGCAATAACTCGATGCCATCGAGTATAACTCTGCCGGGGCACTGGGCACTGCGCCGCTCGCCGTCCTCGTCCAGTTGCCGCCAGTGCACGGAACGGCGGTCCCGACCCAGCACCAGCCTGCGTCCCAGCTTGTCCGCCAGCCGCTGCAGGTACCAGGTATCGAAATTCACCACGTTCCAGCCGATCAGCACATCGGGATCGTAGGCCGCCAGCCAGTCGGTAAAGGCCTGCAGAACCGCCTCCTGGCTGGCATGGGCCTCCACGAAATCCTGCCGTGCGCCCTCCCCCACCATGAACACGCGGCGGCTGTGGCTGTCGCCGTCGACGCCGTGGACCGCAATCGAGTACAACTGCAGCCCCTCCATGGCCGTTTCTATATCGAAGGAGACCACCTTCAGGGCGGGCCGGTAAGCGCCGCTCCGGATGGCGGGATTCTCCAGCAGGAGATAGCTCCCGGATTGCCGCGGCACCCCCTGCAGCAGGGCCGACCCCGCCACGAAGCGCTCCATCAGGTAGCGATCCGCGGGGTTGATATCCGCCTCCAGCGGCTCCAGCCCCTGCTCGCGCAAGGCATCCGCCAGGCGCCGCGCCTCGCGGTAGGCGCGGCAGTACACCGCCACCACCGGCTGCAGCTCGAAACTGCGCAGGGGCACCGGCTTGCACTCTATGCCGGGGACCGCATCCAGCAGGGCTTGCGCCCGGGCCAGCTCGGCCTGGCGCAGGAAAAACACACTGCGTTCGCCCCGCACCAGCGCGCACAGCGGCCCCTGGGCGCTGGCGAACCAGAATTCCAGTTCTACCCCGCCCGGCGTATCGCGCCAGTTGCGGGTGAGGAGAAAACCGTTGAAGCTCTGTGCTGTCATGGGCACCGGCAGATGGATAATGGGGCTGGGCTTGGGGGCCGCTCTGGCTTAAGCTACAGCCCGAATTTCCCCGTTTCGCCCTAAAGGTAAACCAATGGACAAGCCCGTCATCAAGCAAGATCCCTTATACCAGCTGCTTCGCAACGAGGACATCAAGGGATTCAACGAGCAGCGCGACAAGCTGGATACCAGTGAACTGGCCAGCGGCGATTACCGCGGCCGCGACCTGCGCAATATGAACGCCCGCGGCCTGGATTTCAGCAATTCCTATTTTCGCAACGCCGACCTGAGCGGCATCGACTTTCGCAACACCAACCTGGAAGGGGCCAGCCTGCTGGATGCCAAGCTCTCGGGAACCTACTTTCCCGAGGCCCTCAGCGCGGCTGAAATCCGCCTCTCCCTGGATACCGGCACCCGCCTGCGTTACAACAACAAGGACTAGCCCTGGGACAGCAGGTCGCGCAGGTCGATAATCGCGGCGTTGGCGCGGCTGATATAGGAGGCCATCACCAGGGAGTGGTTGGCGAGTACGCCGAAACCGCTGCCGTTTAGAATCATGGGGCTCCACACCGTCTCCTGGGTGCCCTCCAGCTCGCGAATGATCTGCTGCAGGCTGACCTGGGCATTTTTCTTGCGCAGCACTTCGGCGAAGTCCACTTCCGCCGCCCTCAGGAACTGGATCAGCGCCCAGGCCGAGCCGCGGGCCTCGTAAAAGACGTCATCGATTTCCAGCCAGGGGGTGGTCACATCCATTTCATAGGGCGTGGCCGTGGACTGGACGGCGACCTCCTCCCCGGCCAGGTCGGTATTGATGCGTCGCTTGCCCACACTGGCACTGAGCCGCTGTGACAGGCTGCCCATGCGGGTGTTGACCGTGGTCAGCCAGATGCGCAGGTTGTCGGCACGGGCGAAGAACTGGGCATCTGGGGATTGCTCGTCCGACAGGCGATCGAAATACCGGTGTATGTACTTGAGGCCGTCGCGATACTCGGACTCCGACGCGGGCAGCGCCCAGCTGTCGGAGTCGAAGTTCAGGCGCGGCTCGGCCTGCACCAGGTCCACGTCCTCGGTGGACTGGGACTGGGACCGGCTGAAGTTCTCGCGCATGGCCCGCGCCAGGTCCCGGGACTGCACCAGCACCCCGTATTCCCAGTTGGGCATGTTGTCCAGCCACACCCCGGGCGGAAAAATATCATTGTGGGTGTAACCGCCGGGCTTGGTGAGCAGGGTATCCACCACCCCCATCAGGGCCGCCGTGGTAACCGAACCGGTGACCACCTCGCCGCCGGTCTCGGCCGCATAAGCTTCGGCCCTGGCGCGCACATCGAAGGGCGCCGGCGCAATACTCCAGTACATGCCGAGCACTGTCACGATGATCAGGTAGATCAGTACCAGCACCAGCAGGGCCCGCACCCGGCCGCCGGGCAGGAAGCCGGTGATTCCGTCCCGCCAGTCCGCGGCGGCATCTTTTACTGCGTTGATGTCATTCATGTCGATATCCTGTCAATGATGGTGATGCTCATGTGAAGACTGCCCGCCATCCCGGCGAACCTCGGCGCTGAAGCAGGTTTCCTCCCCGCCCGCCGCATACAGGCAGAGCTGTACCTGCTCTCCCACCGCGGGCATACGCTGCAGCCCCAGCAGCATCAGGTGGGTGCCGCCGGGGGCCAGTTCCAGGCGTTGCCCCGGCGCCAGCTCCAGCTGCTGCAGCTGCTCCATGCGCTGGTAACCATCCACCTCGCGCGTGGTATGGAATTCAACCCGCTCGGCGATGTCACTGCTGGCGCCGGTAATGGTCACGGCGGCCCCCGCCTGGTTTTCGATCACCAGGTAGGCGGCGGTATTGGCCTGGGTGGGCGGCAGTGCCCGCACCCAGGACTGGCTCACAGCAATTGCGGCGGGATTTCCCGCCAGCGCCGCGCCGGCAACCAGGGTCAATAATGATACAAACGGGAAAATCCTGAAAATGTTCAAAAACTCACCTCTTTTGCGGAACCTGGGCCGCGCCGGTAACGTCCTATAACTATAACACTGTCGGCAGCGCTGTTGATGGTCGATTGGGCGCAGGCTGCGAGGCTGTTACAATCGCGCGCCGGGAAGGCCTCCCGGACACCGGGCCAATGGGTCACCGGACCATCGGGTCAGGACACTACGAGGATTCTGCATGCGCGCCCTGCTCGCAAGCTTACTGTTGATAATAGCCAGCGCGGCCAACGCCCAGCTCACCGGAGCCGCCGGCGCCAACCCTTTCGGGACCGCTGCGCAACAACCGCAGTTCCTGCCGGTCGAGGAAGCCTACCAGCTGGAAATCGAGCTGCGTGACAACGGCAGCCTGCGCGCCTACTGGCAGATAGCGGACGACTACTATCTCTATCAACATCGCTTCAAATTCACCCTGGAGACCCGGGGCGAGTCCATTCCACTGTCCGTCGACTACCCGCCTGCACTGGAGCGGGAAGACGAGTACTTCGGCCTGGTGCAGGTCTACTATGAGCAGGCGGATATTCTGCTCACGCCGGAGCGCATCCCGGAGCGGGCCACCCTGAAGGTCGGCTCCCAGGGCTGCGCCGATGCCGGCCTGTGCTACCCGCCCCAGACCCAGTACTTTGCGGTGGATTTCACCACTGGCAGCATCAGCCCCAGTGCCGGGCCGGGCAGCCCTGCGGCGAGCGGGGCGGCAAGCAGCGACGCGAAAACCGGGATGGCGACACTCGCCTACATGCTGCTGCTGGCCTTCGCCGGGGGCGCCATTCTCAACCTGATGCCCTGCGTTTTTCCCATTCTGTCCTTGAAAGTGCTGAGCTTCGCCCGCAGCAGCGAGCACGACCGCCACCTGCACAGTTGGGTCTATTCGGCGGGAGTGGTGACCAGCTTCGTGCTGGTGGCGGCGCTGCTGATAAGCCTGCAACAGGCCGGACAGGCGGTGGGCTGGGGCTTCCAGTTGCAGTCTCCGGGCTTTGTGATCGCCCTGGCCTACCTGTTCCTCGCCATGGGCCTGTCCCTGTCAGGCCTGGTGGAATTCGGCGGCAACATCATGAACACCGGCAGCGAGCTGGCGAATCGCGGCGGTATCAGCGGCAGTTTCTTTACCGGGGTGCTGGCGGTGGTGGTGGCCAGCCCCTGCACCGCGCCTCTCATGGGCACCGCCCTGGGTTTCGCCATCACCCAGCCGCCGGCGGTGGCGCTGCTGGTGTTCGCGGCCCTGGGCGCAGGCATGGCGGCACCGCTGTTGCTGCTGGGCTACAGCGGCGCCGCCCGGCGCCTGCTGCCCAAACCGGGCGCCTGGATGGAAACCCTCAAGCAATTGCTGGCCTTTCCCCTGTACGGCACGGCGATCTGGCTGCTGTGGGTGGCCGGTCGCCAGACCGGGGTCAATACCATGACCGCGGCCCTCGCCGGGGCCCTGGCCCTGTCCCTGGGACTGTGGCTGTGGCGTTACGGCAAATGGAGCAGGCTGGCGACCGTCGCCTGCGTGGCCGCGGCGGTCAGCCTGGGCTCCTGGCGCTCACTGGATGAAAACGGCAGCGGCGTCGCCCAACTCGGCGGCGGCAGGATGCCCTGGTCGGAACAAGCGGTGGCCGACCTGCGCGCCGCCGGCACGCCGGTGTTCGTCGACGTCACGGCGGACTGGTGCATCACCTGCCTGGCGAACGAGTCGGCCGTGCTGCTGACCGAGGACATGACCGCGGCCTTCGAAGAATACGGCGTGGTCTACATGGTGGCGGACTGGACCAATTACGATGCCGACATCGCCGCCCTGCTGCGCCAGCACCGGCGCACGGGCATTCCCCTGTACCTCATGTACCCCGCCGATCCCACGGCGGAGCCCCTGCTGCTGCCCCAGATCCTGACCCGCGGCACGGTGCTGGAGGCGCTGCGCGCCGTTTCCAACCGGGGGCCCGAATTAGCCGTCAAGTGATCCGCCAGTGCCCGTCCCGGCGGGCCCGGGGCGACCGGGCGGCCCGGCGGACAGCGTTCCCGGACGGCCAGGCCGAACAAAAAAACCACCTAACTCCGGCAATACAGTCGCTAAAAGCCGGTAAAAGTACGCCGTAGAGCAAATTTCGTGGACAGCACGGATATTATCATCCACACTTCTGCAACACACTCTACTGTGAACTGTCACGCGCCATGGCCACCATATTAGTACTGCACGGCCCCAACCTTAACCTGCTCGGCACCCGCGAGCCGCAGATCTATGGCCACACCACCCTGGCGGACATCAACCACCAACTGGAACTGCTGGCCCGCGAGCGCGGACACCACCTGCTGCACATGCAGAGCAACGCCGAGTACGAACTGGTGGAGCGGGTGCAGGAAGCCGGCCGCGAGGGCGTCAACTTCATTCTGATCAACCCGGCGGCGTTCACCCATACCAGCGTGGCCCTGCGGGACGCCCTGAGCGGCGTGGGCATACCTTTTATAGAGATCCACCTGTCCAACGTTCACGCCCGCGAAGCCTTTCGCCACAAATCCTATTTTTCCGACCTGGCCAGGGGCGTGATCTGCGGGCTGGGAGCCCAGGGATACGAGCTGGGCCTGCTGGCGGCCCTGCAGCAGTTGGAACAGACGCAGACATAATCACAATCCACCGCAAATCGAGAGACTGAATAATTATGGACATTCGCAAGGTTAAAAAACTGATCGAGTTACTCGAAGAGTCCAATATCGACGAAATAGAAATCAAGGAAGGCGAGGAGTCAGTGCGCATCAGCCGCAATGGCGCCCAGGCCGCGGCCAACGCCGCAGCCGCCACCTACGCAGCCCCCCAGTACGCGGCGCCACCGCCGCCTGCCGCGGCGCCCGCGCCGGTCCCGGCAGCAGCCCCTGTGGCGGAAGCGCCCGCGGCCCCGGCCACCAGCGGCCACGTGGTGCGCTCGCCCATGGTGGGCACCTTCTATCGCTCCCCCTCCCCCACCTCCGATGCCTTCGTGGAAGTGGGCAGCACAGTCAAGGTGGGCGATGTCATCTGCATCGTCGAGGCCATGAAGATGATGAACCAGATCGAGGCCGACAAGGCCGGCACGATCGAGGCGATCCTGGTCGAGAACGGCGAGCCGGTCGAATTCGACCAGCCCCTGTTCTCCATCGTCTAACCGCCCTCGCGGCGGCCCGCCCAGCGATCACCAGAGGATACAAAAATGCCCATCCTGGACAAAGTTCTCATCGCCAATCGCGGTGAGATAGCACTGCGGATTCTCCGCGCCTGCAAGGAGCTGGATATCCGCACCATCGCGGTGCACTCCATGGCAGATCGCGAACTCATGCACGTGCGCCTCGCGGACGAAGCGGTGTGCATCGGCCCGGCCCCCTCCAAGGACAGCTACCTCAATGTGCCTGCGATCATCAGCGCCGCCGAGGTGACCAATGCCACGGCCATCCATCCCGGCTATGGCTTCCTGGCAGAAAACGCGGACTTCGCCGAGCAGGTGGAGAAAAGCGGTTACATCTTCATCGGCCCCACCGCGGACACCATTCGCCTGATGGGCGACAAGGTATCGGCCATCGAGTCCATGAAGCGAGCCGGGGTACCCACCGTGCCGGGCTCCGACGGCCCGCTGACGGATGACAGCGAGCGGACCCTGGAAGTGGCCCGCCGCATCGGCTACCCCGTCATCGTCAAGGCGGCGGCGGGCGGCGGCGGCAAGGGCATGCGCGTGGTGCACAACGAGGCGGCACTGCTCAGCTCGGTACAGATCACCCAGACCGAGGCGGGCGCCGCTTTCGGCTCGGAGGTGGTGTACCTGGAAAAATACCTGCAAAAGCCCCGCCACGTGGAGATCCAGGTGCTGGCCGACGGCCAGGGCCACGCCATTCACCTGGGAGACCGGGACTGTTCACTGCAGCGCCGCCACCAGAAGGTGCTGGAAGAGGCGCCGGCTCCGGGTATCCCGGACGACCTGCGCGCCCAGGTGGCCGAAGCCTGCGTCAACGCCTGCATCGAAATCGGCTACCGCGGCGCCGGCACCTTCGAGTTTCTCTATGAGGACGGCGGCTTCTACTTTATCGAGATGAACACCCGCGTACAGGTGGAGCACCCGGTGACGGAGATGATCACCGGCATCGATATCGTCAAGGAGCAGCTGCGCATCGCCAGCGGCCTGCCGCTGTCCATCAAGCAGGAGGACATCCGGTTCACGGGGCACGCCTTCGAGTGCCGGATCAACGCCGAGGACCCCAAGACCTTCCTGCCCTCGCCGGGCAAGGTCACCACCTTCCATCCCCCCGGCGGGCCGGGTATCCGGGTCGACTCCCACCTGTATGACGGCTATACCGTGCCGCCCTTCTACGACTCCCTGATCGGCAAGATCATCAGCTACGGCGAGAGCAGGCAGGTCGCCCTGGCGCGGATGCGCCAGGCCCTGGATGAACTGGTGGTCGAGGGCATCCGCACCAACGCCCCGCTGCACCGCGACCTGGTTCGCGACCGCGCCTTCGCCGCAGGCGGTGTCAGCATTCACTACCTGGAAAGCAAGCTGGAAGAGTGAACCCGCAGAACCAGCATACCGACCGCGCGCGGTCGCAGGCCGGGTTGTCCCGGTCATGACCTGGTTGCAACTGCGGCTGGACACCCAGCCCGGGGAGATCGAGTCCCTGGAAGAGCGGATGCTCGCCACCGGCGCGGTGGCGGTGACCATGGAGGACAATGCTGACCAGCCGGTACTGGAGCCCGGCGTGGGTGAGACCCCGCTGTGGGGCCAGGTCAGGCTTACCGGCCTGTACCCCGCCGACGCCGACATGGACCAGGTCCTGGCCGGTTTTCCCCCCAGTTGCTGCGCCGGGCCAACCAGCGGGTGGAGATCCTGGAGGACAAGGATTGGGAGCGGGAGTGGATGCAGCACTATCGCCCCATGCCCTTCGGCAAGCGCCTGTGGGTGTGCCCCAGCTGGCTGCAGCCCCCCGACCCCGGGGCCATCAACCTGCTGCTGGACCCGGGCCTGGCGTTTGGCACCGGCACCCATCCAACCACCGCCCTGTGCCTGGCGCAGCTGGACAGCATGGACCTGGAGGGCTGCGATATCGTGGACTACGGCTGCGGTTCGGGCATCCTGGCGGTAGCCGCCCTGCGCCTGGGCGCGGCCTTCGCGCTGGCCGTGGACAACGATCCCCAGGCACTGGTGGCGACCCGTGACAACGCCGGTCGCAACGGTATCGCGGCAGCCAGCATGGAGGTGGTGTTACCGGACGCCGTCGACCACCACGCCTGGTCCGGACGCGCCTCGCTGGTCATCGCCAACATCCTGGCCGGGCCGCTGATGGAACTGGCCGATACCCTGTCTGCCTTCCTGCAACCGGGTGGCACCCTGCTGTTGTCGGGCCTGCTGGATACCCAGGCAGCGGCTCTTTGCGAGCACTATGCCGACCGCATCAACCTGCAGGTGGCGGGCGAGAAGGACGGCTGGGTGTGCCTCAGGGGCAGCCTGCCAGGCTGAAGCCCCGGCGTTCATTCCCCTGCGCCCGGAGGGCGCAAGTCGTGATCTGGCTCATGGGTTGGTGGTTTTTTATCCACACATTCTTCCCCGCGTGGAGGCATCCGAGTATCATACCGCCTCTTTTCGACACCCTGGCTTCAACCTCTCCCAAATGCTGCAGATCGGCCCCTACAAACTGCCCAATCGCGTAGCACTGGCTCCCATGGCCGGCGTCACGGACCTCCCCTTCCGCCGGCTCTGCGCCGAGCTCGGGGCGGGCCTGGTGGTGGCGGAAATGATCAGCAGCAATCCCCGCCTGCGGGATTCGCGCAAGACCCGCCTGCGCAGCCGCCACGACGGCGAAATCGCCCCGCGCTCGGTGCAGATTGCCGGCAACGACCCGGCCGCCATGGCCGCGGCGGCGGCCTACAATGTGGCCAACGGCGCCCAGATCATCGACATCAATATGGGCTGCCCTGCCAAGAAAGTGTGCCGCAAGGCGGCTGGCTCTGCCCTGCTGGCGGACGAACCGCTGGTGCGGCGCATACTGGAGGCCGTGGTCGCCGCGGTGGATGTGCCGGTGACCCTGAAGATTCGCACCGGCCCCAGTCCCGACGCCCGCAACGGCGTGGCGCATTGCCCGTATCGCCGAGGATGCCGGTATCGCCGCGCTGGCTGTGCACGGGCGCAGCCGCGCCTGCGCCTTCCGCGGTGCGGTGGAGTACGACACCATCGCCGCCATCGTCAGCGCAACCACTGTTCCGGTGTTCGCCAACGGCGATATCGACTCGCCGCACAAGGCGGCGGCGGTGCTGGAGCAAACCGGCGCGGCCGGCGTCATGATAGGCCGCGCGGCCCAGGGCCGACCCTGGCTGTGCGGTCAGGTGGCCCGGTACCTCGCCACCGGTGTGGCGCCGCCAGACCCGTCACCGGGCCGGCAGCTGGCCATCATGCGCCGGCATGTGGAGGCCCTGCACGATTTCTACGGGGAGTACATGGGCGTGCGCATCGCCCGCAAGCACGTGGGCTGGTACCTGCAGCAGCGGTCCGACGCCAGCGGACTGCGCGGGGACTTCAACCGCCTGGACTGCGCCGCCGGGCAACTGCGTTTCCTGCGGCAACTGGCCACGGGTGTTTCCGATAATTCATATTCCAACGAGGTAGCAGCATGACCAGGGCTGACCCCCTTCACCCGCCACTGAACGGCGATGTCGCCGCCAACGACGACAACCCCGCCAACGCCCCCGCCCAGAGCCTGCGGGAATCGGTAACCATCGCGGTGCGTCACTACCTGGATGAGCTGGACGGCCAGCTCTCGGCGGACGTCTACCAGATGGTACTCGCCGAGATAGAAGCCCCCCTGCTCAAGGAAATCATGGCCTACACCCGCAACAACCAGACCAAGGCCTCGATCATGCTGGGCCTCAACCGCGGCACCCTGCGCAAGAAACTGAAACAGTACAACCTGATTGCCACCCGGGACCGGGGATAGGACAGAGCTATGAGCGACCTCAATCTCATCAAGGTGCGACGCGCGCTGATCAGCGTCTCCGACAAGACCGGCATCGTGGAATTTGCCAGCGCCCTGGACGCCATGGGCGTCGAGCTGCTGTCCACCGGCGGCACCTACCGGCTGCTGCAGGAGACGTGGCCTGCAGGTCACCGAAGTGGCCGACTACACCGGCTTTCCGGAAATGATGGACGGCCGGGTCAAGACCCTGCACCCGAAGATCCACGGCGGCATTCTCGGCCGCCGCGGCCAGGACGACGCCGTCATGGCGGAGCACGGCATTCAGCCCATCGACATGGTGGTGGTCAACCTCTATCCCTTCGAGGCGACCGTGGCCAAGCCCGACTGCACCCTGGAGGACGCGATCGAGAATATCGATATCGGCGGCCCGACCATGGTGCGCGCGGCGGCCAAGAACCACCGCGTTCGTCAGCTATCGTGGTCAACGCCGCGGATTACGCCGCCGTGCTCGAGGAGCTGCGCGCCCACGATGGCGCGACCACCGGCGCCACGCGCTTCGACCTGGCGATCAAGGCCTATCGAGCACACCGCCGCCTACGACGGCGCCATCGCCAACTACTTCGGCACGCCTGGTGCCCGGCGGCTCCGACCGAGCTTCCCGCGCACCTTCAACACCCAGTTCCACAAAGCCCAGGAAATGCGCTACGGCGAAAACCCGCACCAGCAGGCGGCGTTCTATCGTGGAAGCGCATCCCGCCGAGGCCGGCATCGCCACCGCCAAGCAGCTGCAGGGCAAGGAGCTGTCCTACAACAACGTCGCCGATACCGATGCCGCGCTGGAGTGCGTCAAGAACTTCGACGAGCCCGCCTGCGTCATCGTCAAGCACGCCAACCCCTGCGGTGTGGCGGTGGCGGCCGACATCGGTCGCAGGCCTACGAGCTGGCCTTCGCCACCGACCCGGAATCGGCCTTCGGCGGCATCATCGCCTTCAACCGCGAACTGGACGGCGCCACCGCCCAGGCCATCGTCGAGCGCCAGTTCGTCGAAGTCATCATCGCGCCCGGCGTCAGCGCCGAGGCCGTGGCCGCGGTGGCGGCCAAGAAGAACGTGCGCCTGCTGGTGTGCGGCGAGTGGTCCGCCGACCGGCGCCCGCGCTGGATTACAAGCGGGTCAACGGCGGCCTGCTGGTGCAGGACCGCGACCTCGGCATGGTCAGCGCGGCCGACCTGCAAGGTGGTCAGCAAGCGTGCAGCCCAGCGAGCAGCAAATGCGGGACCTGCTGTTCGCCTGGAAGGTCGCCAAGTTCGTCAAGTCCAACGCCATCGTCTACGTCGCCAACGGGCCAGACCGTCGGCGTCGGCGCCGGCCAGATGAGCCGGGTCAACTCCGCCCGCATCGCCGCCATCAAGGCCGAGCACGCCGGCCTGCCGGTGCAGGGCTCGGTGATGGCCTCCGATGCCTTCTTCCCGTTCCGCGACGGCATCGACAACGCCGGCGCAGGCCGGGATCGCCGCGGTCATCCAGCCCGGCGGTTCGATGCGCGACGAGGAAGTGATCGCCGCCGCCGACGAGCACGGCATGGCCATGGTGTTCACCGGCATGCGCCACTTCCGCAGCGCCACTGACAGGAAATCGAATGCATGAACGTTCTGATCATCGGCAGCGGCGGGCGCGAGCACGCGCTGGCCTGGAAAGCGGCCCAGTCGCCGCGGGTGGAGACGGTTTTCGTGGCGCCCGGCAATGCCGGCACCGCGACGCGAGCCCGGGGTGGAGAATGTCGCGCATCGACGCGATGGATTTCGCCGGACTGGCGGATTTCGCCGGCGAGCAACGAGGTCGGCCTGACCATCGTCGGCCCCGAGGCGCCGCTGGTGGCGGGCGTGGTCGACTACTTCCAGCAGCGCGGCCTGCGCTGCTTCGGCCCGACGCCAGGGCGCGGCGCAGCTGGAGGGCTCCAAGGCCTTCACCAAGGATTTCCTGGCCCGCCACGAGATTCCCACCGCCGCCTACGCAGACTTCACCGAGGTCGAGCCGGCCCTGGCCTACCTGCGCGAACAGGGTGCGCCCATCGTGGTCAAGGCCGACGGCCTGGCCGCCGGCAAGGGCGTGATCGTCGCCAGACCCTGGCCGAGGCCGAAGCGGCCGTGCGCGACATGCTGGCCGGCAACGCCTTCGGCGAGGCCGGCTGCCGCGTGGTGATCGAGGAATTCCTGGACGGCGAGGAGGCCAGCTTCATCGTCATGGTCGACGGCGAGCAACGTGCTGCCGATGGCCACCAGCCAGGACCACAAGCGCGTCGGCGACGGCGACACGCGGCCCGAACACCGGCGGCATGGGCGCCTACTCGCCGGCCCCGGTGGTCGACGACGCGGTGTACGCACGCATCATGCGACGAGGTGATCCTGCCGACCGTGCGCGGCATGGCCGCCGAGGGCAATGCCTACACCGGCTTCCTCTACGCCGGCCTGATGATCGCCCCCGACGGCGACGCCCAAGGTGATCGAGTACAACTGCCGCTTCGGCGACCCCGAGACCCAGCCCATCATGCTGCGCCTGCAATCCGATCTGGTCGAGCTGTGCGACGGCGCGCTGGACGGCGCGCTGGACACGGCCGACGCCGACTGGGATCCGCGCTGCGCCTCGGCGTGGTGCTGGCGGCCGGCGGCTACCCGGGCAACTACAGCAAGGGCACCCCCATCCACGGGCTGGACGCGGCCCAGCCGGACAATATCAAGGTATTCCACGCCGGCACCGCGCACAGCGACGGGCAGGTGGTGACCAGCGGCGGCCGGGTTCTGTGCGTGACGGCCCTGGGCAGCGACATCGCGGCGGCCCAGGCCGACTGCTACCGGGCGGTGGCGAAAATCAGCTGGGAGGGCATGACCCTGCGCCACGACATTGGCTGGCGGGCTATAGCGCGTTATAGTCAGCCAGGCTGAGTATTCCAGGAACACCGCATGCGCGAACGTCGTCTCTCCCTACTGGACCGCCTAATTACCGAGGCCGATACGGTGCTGCGCACCGTCACCAGCCGCGGCCACTCCGCCGCCCGGCCCTCCCCCGCCGAGGGTCACTCGGACACCGAACTGAGCGACTCCGAACGCCGGCACGTGGCGGGGCTGATGCGCGTCAACCACACCGGGGAGGTCTGCGCCCAGGCCCTCTACCAGGGGCAGGCCCTCACCGCCAAACTACCGATCGTGCGCGAGGAAATGCAGCAGGCGGCCGAGGAGGAAGTGGACCACCTGGTCTGGTGCGAGCAGCGCCTGCGGGAACTGGACAGCCAGCCCAGCGTCCTCAACCCGGCCTGGTATGGCCTGTCATTCGCACTGGGTGCGGTGGCGGGGGCCATCGGCGACAAGGTGAGCCTGGGGTTCGTGGCCGCCACCGAGGAGCGGGTCTGCAAGCACCTGCAGGATCACCTCAAATCGCTGCCCGAAGACGACCGCAAATCGCGGCTGATACTGCAGCAGATGCTGGAGGACGAGCAGCGTCACGGCGACAACGCGCTGGCGGCGGGGGGCACCGACTTTCCGCGCCCGGTGAAGGACGCCATGACTGCCGTGTCCAGGGTCATGACGGGCAGCAGTTATAAGATTTGAGGTTTGGTCGAATGAATTCGACCCTACAGGGCTCCCGGATCGAACTCGACGATTTCATAGCTGTGGCTTATTGCCACCCCGGCCGCGCCCAGCATAATCGAGGCCGAGCAGTACTTCTCGGCTGACAACTCCACCGCCCGCTTGACCTGGCTCTCCTTCAGGCCGACCCCCGTCACCACGAAGTGCATGGCGATGCGGGTGAACACCGCCGGCACGGCGTCCGCGCGCTCGGCCTCCAACTCGACCCGGCAGTCGACCACCTGCTGGCGGGACTTTTTCAGCATGCTCAACACGTCGAAGCTGGAGCAGCCGCCGGTACCCAGCAACAGCATTTCCATGGGCCTGGGGCCCAGGTTGCGCCCACCCAGGTCCGGTGGACCGTCCATGACCACCGAGTGCCCGCTCCCGGATTCACCGACGAACATGGCGCCATCGGACCACTTGACTGTTGCTTTCATATACCGCGACTCCTGCGAAAAACAGCGCCGGAGCATACCATAAGGTCAGTGCTTTTACGTAGGTAGGGGTAGAGCACGGGGGTAGACTGGTTTACACTCGCGGGCTAGCCAGGTGCAGACGAGGGAGACGTCACGGTGGTAAAACCCCAGGTTCTCAAGGCACTTCCCAACGTGGAAAATTTCCTGCGGCATTGCCAGCGCAGGGACTGCAAGGCCAAATCGACAGTACTGAAACAGGGAGAGCTGAGCAATTCGCTCTACCTGATCCTGGAAGGCTCGGTCTCGGTGATGGTGGAAGACGAGGCGGAAGAGGGCCATATGATGGTGGTCTCCTACCTCAACCCCGGCGATTTCGTGGGGGAGATGGGCCTGTTCGACGACGAGATACAGGTGCGCAGCGCCATGGTCGTGGCCAAGACCCAGTGCGAGGTGGCGGAAATCTCCTACGAGCGGTTCCACCAGATCCGCAACCAGTTCCCCGATATTCTGTACGCCATCTCCCGCCAGATCAGCAATCGCCTGCGCCAGACCACCCGCAAGCTCACCGACCTGGCGTTCGTGGACGTGTCCGGCCGCATCGCCCACACCCTGCTGGACCTGTGCAAGGAACCGGATGCCATGACGCACCCGGACGGCATGCAGATCAAGATTACCCGCCAGGAACTGGGCAAGATCGTCGGCTGTTCCCGGGAGATGGCCGGGCGGGTACTCAAAGCCCTGGAGCAGGACGGGCTGGTGTCTGTCTCCGGCAAGACCATGGTGGTCTACGGAACCCGCTAGGACCGGGGCTGTTCCAGGCTACTGGAAAAACATCTCCCGCAGCTTTTCCCCGGGTTCCTGCGCGCGCATGAAAGCCTCTCCCACGAGGAAGCCGTGGACCTGGTGGTTGCGCATCAACGCCACATCCTCGGCGGTATGGATACCGCTTTCGGTCACCACCTGGCGATCAGCAGGTATGTAAGGCAACAGTTCCAGGGTGGTTTCCAGCCTGGTTTCGAAACTGTGCAGGTCGCGGTTGTTGATGCCGATCAGCGGGGTTTCCAGCTCCAGGGCCCGTTCCAGCTCCGCCCTGTCATGCACTTCCACCAGCACGTCCACACCGACTTCCGCGGCGGTATGGGCCAGCTCCCGCATCTGCTCCTGCTCCAGGGCGGCCACGATCAGCAGCACCGCATCGGCGCCGATCGCCCTGGCCTCGATGACCTGGTAGGGATCCACCGTAAAGTCCTTGCGCAGCACCGGCAGCTCACAGGCCGCGCGGGCCTGCTGCAGGTAGGCATCCGACCCCTGGAAGAAATCCACATCGGTAAGCACCGACAGGCAGGCGGCGCCGCCGCGCTGGTAGCTGGCGGCGATCTGCGCCGGCTGGAAATCCTCGCGGATCACCCCCTTGCTGGGCGATGCCTTCTTCACCTCGGCGATGACCGCTGCCTGCCCCGCGGCGGCGCGCGCCGCAATCGCCGCCGCGAAGCCGCGCACGGCGGTTTGCTCGGCGATACGCTCTTCCAGGCTGGCCAGGGAATTGCGGGGGCGGCGCGCGGCCACTTCCTCGCGCTTGCGGGCCAGGATCTTGTGCAAAATAGTCGATACCGTGGCCATGTCGTCAGGCGTCCTGGGCACGCATCATCTGGGTGAACTCCACAAATTCCCTGAGTTTCTGGGCCGCCTGGCCGCTGGCGAGCAAATCCTCGGCCATCTCCACGCCGTCCGCCAGGGTGGCGGCAATACCGCTGGTGTAAATGGTGGCGCCGGCGTTCAGGGCGATAATCGCCGCCGCCCGCGCCGACACCGCGTCCGCGGCCCCGCCCAGGGCCGCCTTTATCAACGCCGCCGACGCCGCGGCACCATCCACCGCCAGCCCCTCCAGGCTCTGCCGCTGCATGCCGAACTCTTCCGGGGTTATGTGGTAACTGCTGATGTTACCATCGCGCAGTTCCGTTACCCGGGTCCCGGCGGCAATGGAGATTTCATCCAGGCCGTCATCGGAATGGACAATCATCGCATGCACTGAGCCCAGTACCTGCAGCGCCCGCGCCATGGGCTCGCACAGGTCGGCCGAAAATACCCCGATCACCTGGCGCTTCACCCCGGCCGGGTTGGTGAGCGGGCCGAGGATGTTGAACACGGTGCGCATACCCAGCTCCCGCCGCGGCCCTATGGCGTGCCGCATGGCGCTGTGGTGCGCCGGCGCGAACATGAAGCCCACGCCCACCTCGGTAATGGCGCGGGCGACCTGCACCGGGCTCAGGTCCAGGGGCACGCCCAGTTCCTCCAGGACATCCGAACTGCCGCTGGAACTGGAGACCGAGCGATTGCCGTGCTTGGCTACCCTGGCCCCGGCCGCGGCCACCACGAAAGTGGAGGCGGTGGAGACATTAAAGAGGTTGGCGCCATCGCCACCGGTGCCCACCAGGTCCACCAGGTGCGGGTCGTCCACTGCTACCGGGGTGGCCAGTTCACGCATGACCTGGGCGGCGCCGGCGATCTCTTCGATGGTCTCGCCCTTCATGCGCAGGGCCACCAGCAGGCCGCCGATCTGGGCCGGGGTGGCCTCGCCCGACATCACCTCGTGCATGACCGCGGCCATCTCGTCGCGCTGCAGGTCCTGGCCGACCACCAGCCGGTTAAGCGCTTGCTGGATGTTCATCAGATATGTCCCCTACTGTTCCAGGAAGTTGCGCAACAGGTCGTGACCGTGTGCGGTGAGGATGGACTCCGGGTGGAACTGCACGCCCTCGACAGGCAGTTCCCGGTGCCGCAGCCCCATGATCTCGTCTATCTCGCCGGTCTCGGTGCAGGTCCAGGCAGTCACTTCCAGGCAGTCCGGCAGGCTGGCGCGCTCCACCACCAGGGAGTGATAGCGGGTGGCCTCGAAGGGTTCACTGAGGCCGCGAAACACGCCCTCGCCGCGGTGGTGTATGGACGAGGTCTTGCCGTGCATCACCTTGCGGGCCCGCACGACCCGGCCCCCGAAGACCTGGCCGATGCTCTGGTGCCCCAGGCAGATGCCCAGGATGGGCAGCACGCCCGCATAGGCCTTGATCACCGCCATGGATATGCCGGCCTCGTTGGGGGTACAGGGTCCGGGCGAGATCACGATCTGCTGCGGCGCCAGCGCCTCGATGTCGGCGACCGTAATCTCGTCGTTGCGCACCACCTGCACCTCGGCCCCCAACTCCCCGAGGTACTGCACCACGTTGTAGGTAAAGGAGTCGTAGTTATCGATCATCAGCAGCATGTTCAGCCCTCCCCCGCCAGCACCATGGAGGCGGCGCGGAACATGGCGCGCGCCTTGTTGTGGGTTTCTTTCCACTCCAGCCGCGGCACCGAATCGGCGACCACACCGCCGCCGGCCTGCACATGCAGCCGCTCGTCCTTGATGACGGCGGTGCGAATGGCAATGGCGGTATCCATGTCGCCGGCCCAGGAGATATAGCCCACGGCGCCGCCGTAGATGCCGCGTTTCACCGGTTCCAGTTCGTCGATGATTTCCATGGCCCTGATCTTGGGAGCCCCGCTGAGGGTGCCCGCCGGCAGGGTGGCCCGCAGTACGTCGATGGCGGACTTGCCGGGCTGCAGCCTGCCGGTGACATTGGACACGATATGCATCACGTGGGAGTAGCGCTCCACGACCATCTTGTCGGAGAGCTCCACCGAGCCGATCTCGGCGATACGGCCCACGTCGTTGCGGCCCAGGTCGATGAGCATCAGGTGCTCGGCGATTTCCTTGGGATCCGCCAGCAGCTCCGCCTCCAGTTCCCTGTCCTCCTGCTCGGTGTGGCCGCGGCGACGGGTACCGGCAATGGGCCGCACGGTGACCACCCCCTGTTCCACCCTGGCCAGGATCTCGGGGGAGGAGCCCACAATATGGAAATCTTCCAGGTCCAGGTAATACATATAGGGGGAGGGATTGAGGTTGCGCAGGGCGCGGTACAGGTTCAGGGGAGGTGCGGTGAAGGGGATGCTCATGCGCTGGGAGGGCACTACCTGCATCACATCCCCCGCCAGTACGTACTCCTTGACCCGTTCGACGGCCTGGTAGTACTGGGCCTCGGTAAAATCGGACTCGGCCCGCTGTTCCAACTCGGCGCTGTCGGCGCCGCCCAGCACCACCTCCGGCAGCGGCGTCATGGGCAGGGGCAGCCTGCCGACCAGTTCCCGCAAACGCTGCTGCGCCTGTTCCAGGGCACCTTCCGCGGCCGGGTCGGCATTGACTATCAGGCGGATAGTGCCGGCCAGGTTGTCGAATACCAGCACCTCCTCGGACACCATCAACAGGATGTCCGGTGTTCCCAGGCGGTCGGGGGGCGCGCTGTTTGCCAGCCGTGTCTCGACATAGCGCACGCTGTCATAGCCGAAGTAACCCACCAGCCCACCGTGAAAAACCGGCAGGTCCGCCCGCGGCGCAGTGTGATAGCGCTGCTGGAACTGCTCGGCGAATGCCAGCGGGTCCGCCACCTCCTCGCATTCGGTGAGCTCACCGTCCACCCACACCTCGGCCCGGTAACCGAACACCTTGAGCACCGTGCGACAGGGCAGGCCGATAATGGAATAACGGCCCCACTTCTCGCCGCCCTGCACCGACTCGAAAAAGTAGGAGTACGGGCCTTCCGCCAGTTTGCGGTAACTGCTGAGGGGGGTTTCCAGGTCCGCCAGTACCTCGGTGGAGACCGGTATGCGGTTGTAACCCTGTGCCGCCAATGCGGCAAAGTCTTGGGAATTCATAGCTTGTCCTCGGAGAATCGGTTTGCGTAATAAGGTCGCGGCAATGCCCTGGCTACCATCGCCAGCAGGTGACCTCACGCATCGACAGCAGGTCGATGCAGTTACGCGTTGCTGTGTGCACAGCATTCTCCAGGATTTGGGGAGGCGCTATTGTACATGGCACCAACGGCTTGGCAAAGCGCCCGGCCCGCCAGGGGACCACCAGCGCAGGCCAGGCTTCAGATCGAGGCCAGTTCCGCGCGCATCTGCGCGATCACGGCGCCGTAGTCCGGCGCGTTGAAAATGGCCGAGCCGGCGACGAAGGTATCCGCGCCGGCGGCGGCAATCTCCGCGATATTCTTCGGGGTGACGCCGCCGTCTATCTCCAGGCGGATATCCAGGCCGGAGGCGTCGATCATGGCGCGGGCCTCGCGCAGCTTGTCCAGGGTGGCGGGAATGAAGGACTGGCCGCCAAAGCCCGGATTGACCGACATCAGCAGCACCATATCGACTTTATCCAGCACGTACTTCAGGGCGTCCAGCCCCAGGTGGGGGTTGAACACCAGGCCCGATTTACAGCCGGCGTCGCGGATCATCTGCAGGGAGCGGTCGACGTGGGTGGACGCATCCGGGTGAAAGGTGATGTAACTGGCGCCGGCGGCGGCGAAATCACCGATCAGCTGGTCCACCGGGCTGACCATGAGGTGCACGTCGATATCCGCGGTGACCCCGTGCTTGCGCAGGGCGCTGCAGACCATGGGGCCTATGGTGAGATTGGGCACGTAGTGGTTGTCCATGACATCGAAATGCACGATATCCGCGCCGGCGGCCAGCACCGCGTCGACCTCCTCGCCCAGGCGGGCGAAATCGGCGGACAGTATGGACGGGGCGATGAGGAAGTCGGTCATGGTCGGCTCCAGGCTGGATTGAGGGCGCTATTCTACCGGCTAAACGCTCAGGGCACACGGGCCTCGCGCAGGGCCGCGTCCAGGTCCGCCAGGCGCTGGGGGGTACCGACATCCTGCCACTGCCCCGGGTGGAATTCGGCGCTGACCCGGCCCGCCGGGATGGCGGCATCCAGCAGCGGCCGCAGCGCCAGCTTGCCCGCGCTCATGCCGGCGAAAAACGCGGGGGTGAAAACACCCACGCCCGCGTAGGTACAGCCCACCGCCTGCGGCGACCGCAGCTGCAACAGGCCGTCCTCCGCCAGCTGGAAATCGCCCGCAGGGTGATGCGGCGGGTTGCCCACCATCACCAGGTGTGCAGTCAGGGGCGGCGCCGGGCAGTAGCCCAGCAGGCGGGCAAAGGGATAATCGATCCACACATCCCCGTTGACCACCAGGAAAGCCCCCTCCCCCAGCAGCGGCAGGGCGCGGTGAATACCCCCGGCGGTCTCCAGCGGCGTGTCCTCGAGGGAGTAGCGAATGCTAACCCCCCAGCGGCTGCCATCGCCGCAGTAGTCGACTATCTGCTGCGCCAGGTGGGAGACGTTGATAACCAGCTCGCTGAAACCGGCCCCGGCGAGATGCTCGATATGGTGGCCTATGAGCGGCACACCGGCCACCTGCAGCAGTGGCTTGGGGGTGTGATCGGTGAGCGGGCGCATGCGCTCGCCGACACCGGCGGCCAGGATCATCGCCTTCACGGTCGACCCCAGTCCTGGGCCGCCACCAGCGGCGCCAGGCGATCGCGGAACCACTGCCCGAAGCCGGCCAGGGCCGGCTCCCGAGGTGCGTACTGGTCGGCGATTTCCAGCACGTAATCGATCACCCTGGGCAGGTCAGCCAGGTAGCCGGGCTTGCCATCGCGCAGGTACAGGCGGGCGAAGGTACCCAGCACCTTGATATGGCGCTGCAGGCCCATCAGGTCGAACCAGCGCAGGAAGCGCTCCTCGTCCACCTCCCCCAGCAAGCCCGCCGCCTGCAGGCGAGCCCGGTAGTCCAGGGCCCAGCCGCGCACCCGGACCGCGGGCCAACGCACATAGCAGTCGCGCAGCAGGGACACCAGGTCGTAGGTGACCGGCCCCGCTACCGCGTCCTGGAAATCGATCACCGCCAGGGCGCCATCCGCCTGGGGCATCAGGTTGCGACTGTGGAAATCCCGATGCACCAGCACCTGCGGCTGCTCCAGGGCGCTGGTCACCAGCAGCGAGTCCACCTGGCGCAGCAAACCGCGCTCCTGTTCATCCGGGGCGTGCCCCAGCAGGGCCTCAGCAAACCAGGCGGAGAACCGGCCCAGCTCCTCCTGCAGCAGGGCGGCGTCGTAGTGGGGAATATCCAGGCCGGCGGTCTCTATCGCCGCCATGCTCAGCAGCACATCCATGGCTCGCCGGTAAGCGGCGTCGACCGACCCGGTGGTCAACTCCGGCAGCAGCAGGCGATCGCCCAGGTCCTCGAGCAGCAGGTAGCCGCGCTGCAAATCCGACCCGTACAGGGCTGGAACCCTCACGCCGGCCCTCGCCAGGAGTGCCCGCACAGCGAGAAATTCGGCGTTTTTTTCCGTACCGGGGGGGGCCTCGACCAGGATGCGGGAGCGGCCGCCGAGAGCGGCGCGGAAATAACGCCGGTTGCTGGCATCCCCTGCCACCGCTTGCGGGTGGGCATCGGCGTGGCCGGCATCCAGCGCCAGCTGTCCCAGCGCCCAGGGCAACAATTCGTTTGGCGGCGGACGCGCGTTCACAGCTCTCTCCAATCTGACATTTTACGGACAAGGGCGAGTCGATGCTTTAGAATCCGCGTTTAATCCGCGAACGTGCCCAGCCATCAATGATAACGGACTTTGCCAGACACATCGCCCGACGCGGGCGCTTTCTCGTACCCGCGGTGGTGTTACTGGTGAGCTTCGCGATGCCTGCCCCGTTGCAGGCGAAGAATACCAACTACCAGGTCTGCAAGGCCAATGCCAGCGGTGACGGCTGGGACTGCCAGTCCACGCAGCCCGGGGCAGCCGACACCCCCGCAGCCCCGGCACCCGAACAGGCCTCCGAGGAGGCCGCCGCAGCGCCTGCCCCGGCAGCGCCGGCAGCAGCCGTGTCGGAGTCTCCAGCCTCTGCAGCTGCGCCCGAGGCACCCGCCGCTGAAGCCGCGCCACCCCCTGATGCCGCGCCGCAACCCCTGCCTGACCAGCAGGTAGCGGTTGCGGATGCACCCGCCGCGGCCACCCCGCCGCCGACCTATCCCCTGGACTGGGTGCCGCTGGAGTCGGTCCCGGCCGCATTGCGCGATACCGACTGCCTGCTGTGTGAGGGCCGCTACATGGACCCGCTGGCCGACCAGGATCTGTCACAGGACCCCGACGACGCCGAGATCGAGGCCTGGGCCAACAGCACCGAGCTGCAGGGCGACAAGGTCTGGTTCACCGGCGGCGTCAGGGTCACCCAGGGCTACCGCCGCTTCCAGGGCAACGAGGCCGTCATCGACCGGGAAACCGGCGAGGCGGTGCTGACCGGCGACGTCACCCTGCGCGAGCCGGGCGTGCTGCTGCAGGGGCAGCGCGCGCAGATTTTCTCCGAGACCGGCGAGGCCACCCTGGAGGACAGTAAATTCGTCATCCACCCGGATCACCTGCAGGGCACCGCCGACCTGCTGGAACGCGATGCCGATGGCCTGATCCACATTCACAACGGCAACTTCAGTTACTGCCCCCCGGGCGAGAACGACTGGAGCATCCACGCGGACAGACTGGAACTGGATATCGAGGAGGGGTTGGGCACGGCCCGCGGCGCCACCGTCGATGTGGCGGGTCTGCCGGTGTTTTACACCCCCTGGCTGCAATTCCCGCTGGATGACAGGCGCCGCACCGGCCTGCTGTGGCCTGACTTCGGCAATGACAGCTCCGGAGGCCTGGATATCTCGGTGCCGGTGTATTTCAACCTCGCACCCAACTACGACGCGCTGTACTCGCCCCGCTATATCCAGGAGCGCGGCGTCAACCACGAATTGAAAACGCGCTACCTCAACAAGTACCTGGGTTTCTGGACCGTCGGCGGCGCCTACATGCGCAACGACGAGCGCTACGAGGACCAGATCCCCGAGGGCCAGAGTGCCGACCGCTGGCTGACCCTGGTGCGCCAGGATGGGCTGCTGGACCAGCGCTGGCGCTCGAAGATCGACTACACCAAGGTGAGCGACGTCGACTACATGCGCGACCTGGAAACCTCCAGCCTCACGGCCCAGCGCCGCACCAGCCTGCTGCAGATGGCCTCCATGGACTACCTGGGCGACAGCTGGCTGCTCAACCTGGAGGTGGAGCAGTACCAGTCGCTGGCCGATGACATCAATGACGTGTACAAGAAGCTGCCCCAGTTTACCGCCCAGTACCGCAGCAGCGGCGCGCCCTTCGAGATACAGCCCATACTGTTGACCCAGTACTCCAATTTCGATGCCGATGAGGATGTGGTCACCGGCCAGCGGATATACAGCGAGGGCGGCGCCGCCTACCCCATGAACTGGACCTACGGCTTTCTGAAGCCGACCGTGAAATACCGCCAGTTGAACTACGAGTTGAGCCAGGCAGAATTTTATACCGACAACAGCCCGTCCACGGGTGCCGCCATGGCCAGCCTGGACAGTGGCCTGTATTTCGAGCGCAATATGAATTTCGCCGGCAACGACCTGCTGCAGACCCTGGAGCCCCGCCTGTTCTACATCTACTCCGCCTATGAGAACCAGGACGACCAGCCCGATTTCGATAGCGCCGAGCTGACCTTCTCCTACAACCAGTTGTTTCGGGAGACCCGTTTTTCCGGGCACGACCGCCTGGACGACGCCAATCGCCTGTCGGTGGGCATCAGCTCCCAGTTTATCGACAACGACAACGGCAACAAACTGCTGAGCATGAGCATCGGCCAGATTTACTATTTCCGCGATCGCAAGGTTCGTCTGGTGCCGGGAGCCCCGGCGCTGGATGATTCCGGTTCCCCTATCGCCGCGGACCTGACCTTCGCGCCCGACCGGCATTTCAGCCTGTGGTCAAACATCGTGTGGGACCCGTACAGCGGCAACACCAACTCAGGCAACGTGCTGGCCGGCTACACCCTGGACAACGGCACCATCTTCAACCTGGGTTATGCCTACAACCGGCCACTGCAGTCGACCGTCCTGCAGGCGGAAACGGAACAGATCACCGCCTCCACCTACCTGCCGATCAACAAGAACTGGCGCATCTTCGGGGCGATCAACTACAGTATCCTCGACAACACCAGCATAGAAGAGATGGTCGGCGTCGAATATGATAACTGCTGCTGGTCGTTCCGGCTGCTGAACCTGCGTTACTACGACAACAGTTCCACCGGTTTCTTCCCCGATTTCAGCGATCCCGATCTGGAGAAAGAAAACTCCACCCAGTTTCAAGTCATCTTCAAGGGCATGGGCAGCTTCGGCAGCCGGATCTCCAACATTCTTGAGGACATGGTTCGAGGTTATAAAGAACGTGAATATTAGGAAATTACTGCTGGCGACCCTGTTTGTCGGCGTGCTCATACCCGCGGCACAGGCGGCCATGGAAACCCTGGACCAGGTGGTGGCAATCGTTGACGACGACGTCATCCTGGCCAGCGAGCTGCGCGAGCGGGTGAGCGCCCTCACCCAGACCATGCAGTCCCGGGGCATGGACCTCCCCCCTGAGGACGAGATCATCCGCGAGACCCTGGACCGGCTGATCCTGGAGAGCATCCAGCTGCAACTGGGCCTGCGCGTGGGGGTGCGGATTTCCGACCAGCAACTGGATGCCGCCATCGAGGGTATCGCCGCCCAGAACGGCATGTCGGTGGAGCAGTTCCGGGAGGCCCTGGAGCAGCAGGGGCAATCCTACGCCGGCATGCGCGAACAGGTGCGCCGGGAGATGATCATCCAGCGGGTACAGGCGGGCAACGTCAACCAGCGCATCCAGATCACGCCCAAGGAAGTGGACAACTTCCTCGCCACCGAGGATGGCCGCAAGCTGACCCAGGCCGAGTATCACCTGCTGCACGCGCTGCTGCCGGTATCCCCCGAGGCCAGCCCGGAGCAGGTTGCCGCGGCCCAGGCACAGGTGGAAAAGCTGCTCAGGCAAATTCGCGCCGGACAGCCCTTCGAGCAGGTTATCCGCTCCAGCACCGGGCAATACACCTTCAGCGGCGGCGACCTGGGGTGGCGCAAGGCGGAGGATTTACCCTCGCTGTTTGCCAACGTAGCGCCGAACATGGCCAAGGGCGCCACCTCCGACCCCATCCGCAGCGCCAGCGGCTTTCACCTGATCTACATGCAGGACAAGCGCGGCGGCGAGCAAATCGTCAACCAGACCAAGGCGCGCCACATCCTGGTCAAGCCCTCGGAGATCCTCACCGATGAGCAGGCCAGGGACCTGGTGGCCAGCCTGCGCGCCCGCGCGCTGGCGGACGAGGATTTCGGCGATTTGGCCCGGGAATTTTCCGAGGACATAGGCTCGGCTGCAGAGGGCGGCGAATTGGGCTGGACCAGCCCGGGCCAGATGGTGCCCGAGTTCGAGCAGGCCATGAACGACACCCCCGTGGGCGAGATCTCGGAACCGGTGCGCACCCAGTTCGGCTGGCACATCGTGCTGGTGGAGGATCGCCGGCAACAGGATATGACCAGCGAGGCGCTGCGCAACAAGGCGGCGGATTTCCTGCACAAGCGCAAGTACCAGGAAGAACTGGACGCCTGGCTGCAGCAGGTTCGCGATGAAGCCTTCGTGGACATCAAGTAAGCGGGCACTGTGAGCGCCGTCCCCAGGATAGCCATTACCGTCGGGGAACCGGCCGGCATCGGTCCGGACATCGTGCTGGCCGCGGCCGCCATGGCCTGGGACGCGGAATTGGTGGCGATTGGCGATCCCGGCCTGTTGACCGCCCGCGCCAGCCAGCTGGGCCTGTCTGTTGCCCTGCGCGAGATCGACCCCGCCGCCACGCCCCGACTGCACCAGCCGGGTTCACTGGCGGTGCTGCCGGTGGCACTGGCCGCGCAGTGCCGCCCCGGTGTGCTCGACGTGGCCAATGCGCCCTACGTGCTGCAAACCCTGCAACGGGCGGTGGACGGCTGTCTCGCCGGCGAGTTCAGCGCCATGGTCACCGCGCCGGTCCAAAAGTCCGTCATCAATGACGCCGGCATACCCTTCACCGGCCACACCGAGTTTCTCGCCGCGGCTACCGGCACCGCGCGCGTGGTGATGATGCTGGCCACCGCTGACCTGCGGGTGGCCCTGGCGACCACCCACCTGCCGCTGGCGGCGGTGCCCGGGGCGATTACCCCGGCGCTGTTGCGGGAAACCCTGCATATCCTGGAGCGGGACCTGCGCGACAAGTTCGGCCTGCACCGGCCCCGTATCGCGGTACTGGGGCTCAACCCCCACGCCGGGGAGGGCGGTCACCTGGGGCGGGAGGAAATCGACACGATCATACCCACGCTGGAGGAACTGCGCGGCCAGGGCATGGAACTGCTGGGGCCGCTGCCCGCCGACACCGCCTTCAATCCCAAAGTACTGGAGCGGTGCGACGCGGTGTTCGCCATGTACCACGACCAGGGCCTGCCGGTACTGAAATTCGCCGGCTTCGGCAACGCCGTCAATATCACCCTGGGATTGCCCATCATCCGCACCTCGGTGGACCACGGTACGGCCCTGGATCTCGCCGGCAGCGGCCAGGCGGACCCGGGCAGCCTGGTACACGCCCTGGAGCAGGCGCTGGGGATGAGCGCCGCTAACAGAGCTCGCGATAGGTCTTGAGCACCGCCTCGGGTTCGCCATCGGCCACGATGCTGCCGGCATCGATGCACACGGCGCGGCTGCATATATCGCGCACCTGCCCTTCCATGTGCGATACAAACACCACAGTCTGGTCACCGGTGATGCGCTCGATCATCGCTTTTTGGGCTTTCTCCCGGAACCGCGTGTCCCCCACGCTCAATACCTCGTCGATCAGCAGGACGTCGACATGGGTCATCAGGGCCGTGGTAAAACCCAGCCGCGCCAGCATGCCCGCGGAGTAGGTTTTTACCCGCTCCTCAAAGGAGTCCCCCAGCTCCGAAAACGCCTTGATCTCCTCCAGGTAACTGCGGGCCTCGCGGGCCGTGGCCCCCTGCAGCATCGCCGCCAGCATGGCGTTGTCGCGACCGGACAGGTCGGGGCGAAAACCCAGGCCGATGGTCAGCAGCGCCGAGCTCTTGCCCGGATGCTGGCGCACGCTGCCGCTGGTGGGCGCGAGAATGCCCGCCATCAGTCGCAGCATGGTGGTCTTGCCCACCCCGTTGCGGCCGATAATGCCCAGGGTCTCGCCCTCATAGACCTGCAGGGATACCCTGTTCAGGACGTGGTGCGACCCGTGATCGAAAGACTGGCGCCGCGACTGGTAACTCAGGGAAACCTGGTCCAGTTCCAGCATCACCCGCCTGCCGTCTGCAGCGATCACGACAGGGCCTTCAGGGCCAGGTACTGGCTGTTCCTGCGCATGACCACCACCATCAGCAGCAGCAGGGCCACGGCGCCACAGCCCACCCACAGCAGGTGCATCCAGGCCGGCGCGGTGTGGAACATCAACACCTGCCGATAGGCGTCCAGGATGAACGCCAGCGGGTTGACCGCCAGCACCAGTTCAGTGAGGGCGGGGTCTGGCAAATGCCGCACGTCCCAGAAAATCCCCGAGGTAAAAAGCAGGAAGGTCATGCCCAGGGAAATAATCATGCTGAAATCCCTCACCAGGCAGACCAGGCAGGCACCTATATAGGCGCAGGCGACGATCATCAGGTAATTGACCACGATAACCGGCACCACATAGAACCAGGCCAGCGAAGGGCTATAGCCCCAGGCGAACAGCACGCAAAACAGCAGCAGGAACACCGCCGCCTGGCGATACAGGCCCTCCTGCACCACCGCCAGCGGGAACAGGGTCTTGGTGACATTGATGCGGCCCACCAGCCCGCGATTCATGACGATGCTGTTGGCGGCCTGGTTCACCGATTTCGAAAACCAGATGAAAGCCAGCTTGCCGCACATGAGGAATACCAGGAAATCCGCTCGCCCCGTTTGCAGCAGCACCTTGAACACGACATAGAAAACGGCCACCCACAGCATGGGCTCGAGTATCCACCAGATATAACCCAGGAAATAACGGGAGGCCTCCGCCCGCAGCGACATGCGTGCCATGGTGTCAGCCAGGCGAAGATATTGCACAAAGGACATCAGTGGGCGCCGCCAATGGAATCAAGTGTTGCGAAGCGCGGCATTCTAGCAAAATGCTGGCTGCCGGGGCACCTCTGATCAATCGGGCAACTGCGCGGTATGCAAGACCGTCGGTCGCGGTACAATGGGCCCATGAACACATCGCCACATCGCGCCCGCAAACGCTTCGGCCAGAACTTTCTTCGCGACGAGGGGATAGTCAACGGCATCATCGCGGCGATCCACCCGCAGCCCGGCGACCACCTGGTGGAAATCGGGCCGGGACAGGGCGCCCTGACCGGGTACCTGTCCGCCAGCGGCTGCGCGCTGGACGTGATCGAACTGGATCGCGACCTGGTGCCCGGCCTGCTCGCTGCCTTCAGCGTCAACCCGCGCTTCAGGCTGCACAGCGCCGACGCCCTCAAGTTCGATTTCGCCTCCCTGGTGCAGGACGGCGCGCCATTGCGGGTCGTGGGCAACCTGCCCTACAACATATCCACCCCGCTGATCTTTCGCCTGCTGGAGCAGGCAGCGCTTATCCGGGACATGCATTTCATGCTGCAGTTGGAGGTGGTGGACCGGCTGGCGGCGGTACCGGGCAACCGCCACTGGGGCCGGCTGGGCATCATGGCCCAGTATTACTGCGAGGTGGAGAAATTGTTCGAGGTACCGCCCGAGGCCTTTAACCCGCGCCCCAAGGTACAGTCGGCAATCGTGCGCCTGACGCCCCGCCCCGCCGCCACGCGACCGGACTGCGACGCCGACCTGTTGCGCCAGGTCGTGCAGAGCGCCTTCGGCCAGCGTCGCAAGACCTTGCGCAACAACCTTAAAGGGCTTATAGATACGGACGGCCTGGAAACTCTCGGAATAGACCCGGGTGCCCGGGCCGAATCACTTGAACTGTCCCAATTTATCGAGATTACCGCGGCCATCCATGGATAAAGCCAATCGCACCGAAGCAGCGCCCAACCAGATCGATATACAGGTCGTCAGCACCTACCTGCGCGCACACTCCCGGCCCGAGCAGCACCAGTATGCATTTGCCTACACCATCACTATCAGCAACAGGTCGGAGCAGACCGTGCAGTTGCTGTCGCGCCACTGGATTATCACCGATGCCGATGGCGCGGTGCAGGAAGTGCGAGGCGAGGGCGTGGTGGGGGAGCAACCGGTGATCGCGCCGGGCGAATCCTTTCGCTATACCAGTGGCGCCACCCTGGCCACGCCCGTGGGTTGCATGGAGGGCAGTTACACCATGACCCGCTGTGACAATGGCGGTCGGCCGCTGCCCGACGACAATCGCTTCGACGCGCCAATACCGGCTTTCTCACTGCACACCCCCACGGCACTGCACTAGGCCCCCGGTGAGCACCTACGTCGTCGGCGATATCCAGGGCTGCCTGCAGCCGCTCAAATGCCTTCTCAAGCGAGTGACAGTTCAATCCGGACAAGGACATGCTCTGGTCGGTGGGGGATATCGTCAACCGCGGGCCGCGCTGCCTCAAGACCCTGCGCTACCTGCACGCCATGCGCGACAACCTGGTGCTGGTACTGGGCAACCACGACCTGCACCTGCTGGCGGTGGCCGCCGGCGTACGCTCGCCCAACCGCTCGGACACCCTGGAAAAAATCCTCAAGGCCCCCGACCGGGACAGCCTGCTGACCTGGCTGCTGCACCGCCCCCTGGTTCATCACCAGCACGGGTTCACCCTGGTCCACGCGGGCATCCCGCCCCAGTGGAGCGTGCAGGACGCCCTGGCGCGTGCCCGCGAGGTGGAAACCGTATTGCAGAGCCCCGCCTGCCTGGAATTTTTCAAGCAGATGTACGGCAATGAACCGCTGGTCTGGTCGGAAGACCTCACCGGCATGACACGCTTGCGGGTCATCACCAACTACCTCACCCGCATGCGTTATTGCACCAGCCAGGGCGTTCTCGACCTGGAGAGCAAGGGCCCCAGCCCCAATGTCGGCAAGCAGAAGGTCTCCGCCTGGTTCAGCCACCCCAATCGCAAAACCGCCCAAGACCGTATCCTGTTCGGCCACTGGGCCTCCATCGCCGGCCACACCGATAATCCCTTTGCCATCGGCCTGGATACCGGCTGCGTGTGGGGCGGCTCCATGTCGCTGTACGAACTGGAAACCGGCCGCTGGACCAGTTGCAAATGCAGGAACGGCAAGTGCAAGAACCCAAACCTTGTATCTGAACGTGGTCGATGCCTATACGGCCAAGGACCGTGGAGCGCTGCGTCAAGCGGGCCAGCAGTATTTGGAGCTCCAACGCGATATCGATCGCTTGCTCGGCACACGGCGTGAGTTCCTGCTGGGCACCTGGCTCAGTGATGCCAAGCGGTGGGGGACGACCGACGACGAACGTCATTTGCTGGAGTGGAACGCCCGTAACCTGATTACGCTGTGGGGTCCGCGCGACAGCATTCTCCACGAGTACGCGTACCGCCAATGGTCCGGCTTGATTCGCGGATTCCATCTGAAACGCTGGGAGATTTTCCTGGACAGGCTCGCGGAATCGCTCGAGGCAGGCACGGCCTTCGACGCGGCGGAATTTGAGCGGGAAATCCGGACCTGGGAAGTGAGCTGGACGCGCGAAACGGAACCCTACCCTACCCAGCCTGCTGGAGATCCGGTGCTTGTCAGCCGGGAAATCTGGGGCAAGTACCGGGATGCGATGGGCCAGCCTGTCGAGCCGGATCAGGTGAGTCTGTCGACCGGCAAACCGACGCAATGTTCCTCTGCCTTGCCGCCCTACCCGGCCACGCTCGCCAACGACGGCCGTACCCGCGATACCGGCGCCTTTTGGGCCACCGACGTGCAGGTCGATAGCGACCCCTGGTGGCAAGTCGACCTGGAAACGCAACATCGATCGGTCGCGTGGTGGTCGTGTCGTACTTCGGTGACGAGCGCTACTATGGCTTCACGGTTCAGACGTCCCAGGACGGGCAGACATGGGAGATTGTCGCCGACCGACGGGACAATACCCTGCCGTCCACGCACGAAGGCTACACGTGCCCGTTCGAACCGCGGAGGGTGCGCTTTGTCCGCGTCACCCTGCCTCACAACTCGGCGAACACGGGTCGACATCTCGTCGAAGTCATGGTCTTCCCGCGTAAGGCGACAACGCCATGCAACGTCAGTCTGATTGAGGCGTAGTGGGACGTTGGCACACAACCGGTTTGTGGCGCCACGACACCTCATCATTTCACTTGGCGACCTGGAGGCTGAAAGGCGGCGACGAGCAGCGCATGAACAAGTTCCCTGTGCGCTTACCCATTCAGCTCGCTTGTCAAGTCAACCAAGCTTACTTCCAGCTCTTCCAGCAGCCAGTCGTGCCGCGGAGGGTACCGCCAATCTACGTCCGAGTGCGCGATTACGGCTTGGCATCCAATCCCCAAAACGTTTCCAGTGTCGCGCCAGTCGGAATTCCTGGGGTCCGCTAGGGCGAGCCTTTCTTGCAACTTGGGCACCTGACTGACGCCGGTCCCTTGCGGATTAGGCATAGAATTCTGTGACAACGCCTGCCACCCGTCAACCGAACGTGCCGGGTTCGCTTCCCCTTCACCGCCGGTCCCCTGGTTGAGATGTTCGATGACCCATAGCACGTCGATGGGACTGACGGAGTCATCGCCCGAGACATCCAAGTAGAACGGTGGGAAGATGGCTTGCACCAGATCGGTCTGCAGTGGCCCCGCCCCAAATCGATTCAAATGGTCAATCACCGCGAGCACGTCGATCGGGCTGATGATCCCGTCCGCCGTTGTATCGAACGGTTCCTGTGGGTTCTGCCATGGGTGGTTTGCCAGATCCAGCACCGTAATGGTTACCGTGGCGGGCGGGCTTTCGTTCCCGTACATGTCCGCTACGCAATACTGGAGTCTCGCAACACCCAGAAAGCCTGCGTCGGGTGCATAGCTGATCGAGCCGGTTTCAGGGTTCACCTCCGCACGGCCGTGTGCCGGAGGCGAGAGGAGCCGAACACTTGCCGAATCCACCATGCCGTCAGGAAACAAATCGTTGGCCAGCACATCGACCATTCGAGGCTGGTCCGTTTCCAGTCGCCGCTCGATCGTCATGAGCGTGCGGGATCGCAGTCCCATCGATAGCCAGCTCATAGTCGGCAATCGAATTCTGTCCATCTCCCTGCACGACGACATAGTACGAAGCTCCACCTGCCGCGTTGGTTAAGATGATTGACGGCCCGGCCGGATACTGCGCACGTCCGAGCAACGTGTATTGCTCATCGAAAAGCGATATTTGCCATCCAACGCCGGCTGACTCCGAAGAAAACGCCATCCGCAGCGGTCCGGCGGCTTCGGCTGTCCAGCGAAACACGTCCACGTCGTGGGAGCTATGGAGCGTCAATTGTGCGAGTGATTGATCGCCACTGCCGAGATCGGCCGCGTGGGCAAAGTCGTTATTCGGTTCAAACCGGTCCAGATCTAGTGGCAGGTCGACGAAC
>CAVPIH010000013.1:0-167986 GCA_963704965.1 uncultured Gammaproteobacteria bacterium | reverse complement strand
ACCCCCTGGTGAAACAGCGAGGTAAACAGCCGCAACACCCCGCCCAGCAGGTCCAGGTAACCGGCCCGGTAAATCTGCTCCACGTGCAGGTTGCTCCAGATTCGCTCGACCTTTTTCACCGCCAGGCGAAAGTTGTTGGCCGAGGCGCCCAGGGCCACCGCATTGATCGCGCCGGCGGAAGTCCCGGTGATGATGGAGAAGGGATTGTGGGCCCGCTTCGGCAACAGCTCCGCCGCCGCCTTCAATACGCCCACCTGGTATGCGGCCCGGGCGCCACCGCCCGTCAGCACCAGTGCCGTGCGATCCGCTGCGGGTTGACGCTGATTCATGTTGTTGCACTCCCTCGTCGGGGCAGCCTAACATAGCCCCCATACCAACAATAACAGGGACGTCGAAATGCCACACCCCAGGCAGCAAGCTGCACGCACCCAGGTGGGTATCGCCCTGCTCGCCTCCTGCTGCCTGTTGGCGGCCGGCCCGGCCGCGGCGCAACTGGAAGAAATTGTCGTCACCGCCCAGAAACGCGCGGAGAATCTGCAGGATGTGCCTATCGCACTCACCGCGTTCACCGCCGAGGATATCCGCGCAAGGCAGATCGATACCGTGGCGGACCTGCGCTTCAGCGCCCCCAACGTCAGCTACTCCAAGGGCAACTTCACCGGCAGCAATTTCAAGATACGCGGCGTGGGCACAGACCTGGTGGCGGCCACAGGCGATGGCGGCGTGGCTTTTCACATCAACGACGTGCCCCTGATCACCCCGCGGGATACCGAATATTTCGATATCCAGCAGCTGATCATCCTGCGCGGCCCCCAGGGCACGCTGTACGGCCGCAACGCCACCGGCGGCACGGTCAACATGATTACCAATAGCGCCGACCCGGACGCCCTGGCGGGCAATATTGAGGGACAGTACGGCAATCACGACACCCTGCGGGCCAAGGGTATGATCAACGTACCCCTGGGCGACGGGCTGGCGGTGCGCCTGGCGGGCTTCAGCCTGCAACGGGACGGCTACACCGATAACATCGCCACCGGCAATGACATCGACGACCGCGACCAGTGGGCATTGCGGGGTTCGCTGCAATGGCGGCCCGGCGAAAATACCACCGTTGAGCTGATGAGCTCCTACATGAAGGAGGACAGCAGTCGCACCCGCAGCCCCAAACAACTGTGCCACAACGACCCCTCTGCCCTGCTGGGCTGCCTGCCGGACAAGCTGGCCTACGATGCGGTCAATCCCCTGGCCCAGTTGACCGGCGTGATTCCCAACCTGTTGGGTCCGCTGGGGCCGCAACCCGCGCTGACCAACGATACCGCCGGGGTGCCGCGCTCGCTGCGCAAGGTGGTGGCCGATACGGATCCGAGCTACAAATCCCATGACTCGCTCACCATCCTGCGCCTGGATCACGCCTTCAGGCGCCACGGGCTCACCCTGATCGGCAGCTACGACGACAGCAAGTTGAAGTCCCTGCAGGATTACTCCATGAACTCCAGCAGTACCCAGTTCGTGCCCTCGCCCCTGCTGCCGGTGCTTGCGCCAATCACCTGGGAAACCTACTTCGCCGACAACACCCTGCCGATCTCGGCTCCCTCGAAAACCAATACCGGCATCGTGGGCGGCAATATAGCGGACCGCCTTACCTATCTGGACGGCAGGGATATTTCCGCCGACTCCAACAAACAGTACACCTTCGAGGCCAACCTGGCGTCCGACTACGACGGCCGCTTCAACTTCATGGCCGGCGTATTTTACCTGCGCGCCAAAATCGACAACGAGTACTGGGTGCTGGGCAACGGCCTGGATTACTTCGCGGTGGTTTTTCCCGCAGTGCCGCTGTCGCTGGGCGGCCTGGTGGGCGAAGACGGGCTGGGCTGGGTCAGCCCCAGCTTCCACAACCAGACGAAAGACTATCAACTGGAGTCCTGGGCCGCTTTCGGGGAAGTGTATTACGAGCTCAGCCCCACCCTGAAACTCACCACCGGCCTGCGCTATACCCTGGACAACAAGGACGCCACCAGCGCCAGCTACCTGCTGAATTTCGGTCCGGACGGCAACCCCATCCTGCTGCCCTTCGGTACCGATGAGGACTACACCGACCTGAACCCCGACCACAACGACAGCGAGGAGTGGGGGGAGTGGACCGGGCGGGTGGTGCTGGACTGGACACCGGCTGTCAGCTGGAGCGATGCGACCCTGGTGTACGGCTCGCTTTCCAGGGGCTACAAGGGGGGCGGCTTCAACCCGGCCTTCGATCCCAGGGAATTTCCTGGCACCTCAGCCACCTTCAAACCGGAGTTCGTCAACGCGGTGGAAATCGGCACCAAGAACCAGTTCCTGGACAACCACCTGCAGGCCAACCTGGCGGCCTTCTACTACGACTACTCGGACCTGCAGATTTCCCGCATCGTCAACCGCACATCCTTCAACGAGAACACCGACGCCGAGATCTACGGGCTGGAATCGGAATTCCTGTTCAGCCCGGACGGCAACTGGCTGCTCAACGCCAATATCGCGCTGTTGCAGACCAGCATAGAGGGCTTTTCCGCGGTGGACACCCGCGACCCCACCCAGGGCAGCGCGGCGGTCACCCTCATCAAGGACAACCAGAACGCGGCCAACTGCGTGGTCTTCCACAACGGCGCGCCGGCGCCCCAGATGTCACAGTTCAACAGCTGCGCCAACCCCACCCTGGCAGACGGCGCCCCGCTGCCGGCCCCCTATACAGTGGGCACCGGGGTGGAGGTGGACCTGGATGGCAACGAGCTGCGCAACTCGCCCAGCACCACCGTGAATCTCGGGGCCCAGTACAACTGGACCCTGAAGAGCCTGAACCTGTCGGCGCGAGTGGACTACTACTGGCAAGACGAGATGTGGGGACGCGAGTTCAACCGCGACCCCATAGACAAACTGGACGACTTCGACGTGTGGAATGCCCAGCTCACCCTCGCCTCGGCCCAGGACAGCTGGTATGTGCAGGCGTATATCAAGAACATAACCGACGAGGAGGCCATCGCCGGGATGTATGTCTCGGACCCCTCCTCCGGCCTGTTCACCAATGTCTTCCCCATCGAGCCGCGCCTCTACGGCGTGACCCTGGGGTATAACTTCTGAGCGTGAAAATGACTCCGGATCCCCGCAATTCCGCAGCGCAGAAAGCCGGTCTACCGCCGGGCTCACTGGTGCACGTTGGCGACAGGCTGGCCGGCCAGACTGTCATCAGCGTGATGAACTATTCACCACAGCAACTGGTGGAGGCCAGCCCCACCTCGATTGGGGAAGCCCTGGCCTACTTTGGCAGTGACTCGACTACCTGGGTAATCGTCGAAGGCCTGGCGGCGGTCGACGTGGTGGAAGCCATTGGCGCGCGTTTCGACATCCACCGGCTGGTGCTGGAAGACATTCTCAGCACTCACCAGCGCCCCAAGTTCGAGGAGTACGACGACTACCTGTTCATCGTCCTCAAGGCGCTGATGGCACAGGACCGCGACAGCTTCAAGGTCGACTACGAGCAGGTCAGCATGCTGGTCATGGCGCACGGCGTGGTGGTCTTCAAGGAGAAGCGGGATGAACTGCTGGCGCCGGTGCAGCAACGCATCAGGACCAGCAAGGGACGCTTTCGCAGCCTGGGTCCGGACTTCCTCACCTATTCGATTCTGGATGCGATCGTCGACCAGAACTTCGTGCTGATGGACTCCCTGGACGAGGCGATCACCACGGTGGAAGACGCCCTGCTGTCCGATGACCCCAGCACCGATATCCTGAACACGATCCAGAACCTCAAGCGGCAGATAGTGAGCATCAGGCGCTACATCTCACCGGTGCGCGAACTGGTTAACGAAATGCTGCGCAGTGAATCCGAGCTGGTAGACGAGAAGACGCATATCTACCTGCGCGACGTTTCCGACCACGCAGTCCGCATCGTGGAGTCAGTGGAACTGCACCGGGATATCATCTCGGGGCTACTGGATATCTACATATCCAGCGTCAGCAACAAAATGAACCAGGTTATGACGGTATTGACGGTATTCGCCACCATCTTCATTCCGCTGACATTTCTCACCGGCATCTACGGCATGAATTTCGAGTACATGCCCGAATTGCGCTGGCACTGGTCGTACCCGGTGATATGGGTGATTTTTATCACCCTGCCAACGGTGTTGCTACGTCTACTTCAAGCGCAAGAACTGGCTCTGACAGCCAGCCCGACGGGGGCGACTCTTCACCGCGACCCTACCAGGCCAGCGGATAGGCCAGTTTGCTCTCGGCGACGTTGGCCGGGGCTACCAGGCGCCGGTCCTTGCCCTGCCACTGGAACAGGTAGTTGCTCTTGCCGACCTGGCGGCCGTCGGCATCGACCTTGTAAATACCCAGCAGGGAGTTGAACACCATGGTGTGCAGCTGCTCGCGCACCGCGGCGTGATCGGTGCTGCCAGCCAGGCGCACTGCCGCCTCGATCACCTGGCCGCCACTGTAACCCAGGGCGGCGTAGGCGCCGGGGTTATAGCCGTAGAGTTTGCGGTAGCGGTAGGCGAAATCCTGGGCGCCGGGCAACCTGATCCCCCGCAGCCACTGGGTTACGCCGCTGACGCCCTCGGCGTCGGCCAGCAGTTCCTGGCCGAACTCCGCCAGGGAGGCACCCACCGCGAACACCAGCATTTTCGGCTTGACCTGCTCCTGCTTCAGGTCGCGCACCAGGGCGATGGCACCCTCCAGGTAGGCGATGGCCATGATGACGTCGGCGTCGGCCGCCTTGAGGTTGGCTCACCATGGCGGGTAGTTCGCTCATGTTGTCGGCCGATTGGTCGAGCACGATCTCTGATACCCAGCTCCCCTGCCTTGTCGCGCACGCCACCGACCACGTCCCGGCCGAAATCGGTATCGGCCCAGACCAGCGCCATGGTGCGGGCGCCCTGGGTGGCGGCGTTCTCGATGGCGATATCCATGTAGCGGGACGAGGGCGTATCCAGGCCGACAATATTCTCGTAACCCTGCGCCCAGATCTCATCGGCCGAGGCCGCCAGGGTGAGCATGGGCATGTCGTTGGCCTCCGCCACCTGCGCAGCCGCCATGGTGATATCAGAAGAATAGGGGCCCAACAGCAGGTCCACCTTGTCCTCCGTTATCAGCTTCTGGTAGAGCTCGGCGCTGCGCGCCGGATCGGAGCCATCGTCGTAGTGCACCAGTTCCACCGGGCGGCCCAGCAATTCACCCCGGGCATTGACATCGCCCACCCACATCTGCAGGCCGCGCAACTGGTTGGTGCCGAACTCCTGCAGTGGGCCGCTGAGGGACTGGGTGGTGCCAATACGGATGGGTTCGACAGCATAGGCCCCGGCCGCCAGGGTCAGGGCGAGGGTACAAAGGGTAAGGAGCAGATTACGGATCACGGTGGTCCCCGATTACTTTTCTACGTCAAGTTCGCGCTTGGTGGTGTACAGCCAGCGCACGGTCTGGTACTCGAAAGCGGACCCGGTCTCATAGTACCGGAAGGAGGTATGGGACCGGGTATCGATGCTGTCGAACAGGAAGGCGGTGGCCCGCACCGGCTGGGCCAGCAGGTCGTCCTGCACATAGTTCTGCAGCACGAAGTCGGGATAGCAGGCCCACGCCGTCGCGGACGTTGGACGGGCCCAGCAGCGGCAGTACCAGGTAGGGCCCGGTGCCCACGCCCCAGTGACCCAGGGTCTGGCCGAAATCCTCATCCGGCTTGGGCATGCCCATGCTGGTGGCCACATCGATCAGGCCGAACAGGCCGATCGTGCTGTTGACCAGTACCCGGCCGGTGCTCTGCATCAGCTTGGTGGGACTGGCCTGCAGGATGGAGTTGGCCATGGTGCGCACGTCGCGGAAGTTCTCGAAGAAATTGTGCACGCCGGTACGCGCCGGCTCGGGCACCACGGCCTGCCAGCCCCGCACCACGGGCAGGAACACCCACTGGTCGAAATGGTAGTTGAAGTTGTAGATGCGCTTGTTCATCCCCTCCCAGGGGTCGTATACCGAGGTGACGTCGATAGAGTCCGCGGGCACGATGCGGCTGGCGGCGAACACGGGCTCCGGGTAATCGGCGGGCTGCGCCAGGGCGTCGGCACGGGCATCGGCCTGGGGCAGAGGCTCCGGAGCGCTGGCGCAGGCGCCCAGCGACAGGGCGAGGACGAGCAGGGAGCCGCGCAGGATAAGCTGGTTCATTACTGTGCCCCCTCGGTGAACGTCGCCACCATGTGGGCCACATTCTCCTTGTAATTCATATTGCCGCAGTGACCGCCGTAGGGATAAATCGTAGCCCGCTCACCGAACACCTCGTTAAAGAAGTCGATCTCGCCAGGCTCCAGAATAATGTCGTTCTCATTGTGCATGACGGTGATTTTTTCCGCGCTGCGCAGGTAGTCCGCTATCCCGGTCAGGCTGATGGCGGAGATAAACTCGTCCCGGGACATGTCCGGGTAGTCTGCCTTGTAAAAGGGATAGAAGAAGTCGTGGTAGTAGTCGGTGAAGCCCAGGCGGCGCATCACCTGGTTGTAGACCGTGAGGTCCGCGTAGCGGTCCAGCGCCAGGCCCTTGGGTTTGACGTAGCCGAAGTCCGTCATCACATCGGAGGTAAACACCAGCGAAGCCGAGGACATGCGGAAGGAGACGCCGATCAGGGCGGCCAGTTCCTCGTCCTGCAGGTTCATGGCCTTGTAAGCCTGGTAAAGGAAATCGCCGCCGATATCATCCTCTTCCTTGTAGATCTTGCTGAAGCCCTGCACCAGCTTGTCGAAGAACTGGTTGAAATTGTCCTCGCCACCCGGGATGTTCTGGGTCATGCGGTCCAGCAGGGAAATGGAGTTGTACAGGGACACGGGAGGGTTGATCAGCAACACCTTGCGGAAGTTGAAAGACTTGCGCTCCTCGTCCAGCTTGGCCACGTAGGCCGAATTGAAGGCGCCCAGGCTGTAACCGGTCAGGTTGAAAGAGGTGACCTCGATCTTGTCCTCCAGCCTGCTTCCAGATCATTTCCATGACCCGGTACAGGTCCTCCGCATCCTTCTCGGCATGACCGACGACGCCGGTTCTGGACGCCGAGGTGACAAAATTCGGAAAGGTGGGGGAGGACAGGGAGACAACGTGAAAGCCGGCCTTGTAGAAGGCCCTTGCCATATTGGTATTCTTGCCGCCGTTATAGGCGGCGCCAGTGCCGGCGATCAGGAAGATGAGCGGCGCCGGGCGATCCTGCAGGGCTTCCGAGTAGATCATTTCCTGGCCGTACCAGATCAGGTCCGGCAGGTGACGCTCGGGAAAGACATTGAGCCAGCGCTTCTTCATCGGGATCGCTTTCGGCAGCTCGGCTTCATAGCCCTCGGGCGTACCCACCACCGTGGCGACAAAACGGTCCTGTATCGGGTAGCCGTAATTTTCCACCGTGGCAGTGGCGGAAGCGAAAGCGGCAAAAGAGACGAGCAATAGTGTGCAGAGGCCTGCTAAAAGGCGCTGCGGAAAGTTTGCGTTGGTCACATGAAGTCCAGAATTATCCCCAGAGCGAGCCGGCATTCTGGCACGAAATCCCGGCCAAATCACCCGTTTTTATTGACCGGGCCCGGGCTCAGATGGGGAGCGGCAGGAACACCGACGACACCGCGTGCACCGAGCGGGTTACCGCCCGGTCGCTACGGTCTCCGGCGATGCGCGCCATCATCTCCTGCAGGACGATCAGCTTGCCGAACAGGCGCTCGAAGCTCAGGTTGTCGACGACCCCCTGGTACTCGTAGGTGATGAGGTAGGGCTCCCCGTTGGGCTTGCGGGTATTCTTCAGCTTCCACACCAGTATCTCGACGTTGCGGGCGCTGGTCAGCAGCGCGGGCGCCGTTGAGCCGGTCGTGGATAAACAACTCGGGCTTGTAGTTGTAGGCCTGCCGCAACATACCGCCCAGTCCCACCACCAGCGCGAAGACCCGGTCGCCGCGAAACTCGGGATCGAAGGTCAGGTTCATGGCATCGATACCCTGCAGGCCATCCAGCTCGGGGAAATCCAGCACGCCCTGGGCGGTCCTGAGCTGTGCCAGGCGGCCCTCGATGGTCATGCCGGGAATCTTCGCCAACTGGTCGGGATTGCGCTTGTAGAGCTTGATCAACAGTTCGCGCACCTCGTGACGGCTCTCGGCGATGAATTCGTCCGCCACCAGGTCGACATCGGATTTGGCCAGGTTCTTGACTTCATAGCCGGCGCAGCCGGTGATCAGGGCACCGACCAGCAGGGACAGCAGCAGGGGGAGGAAACGCATCGCGCCATTCTAGCAAGCGCGAGATGCCCTGGGGTGATTTGTGTAAAATTGACGGGGATAGCCAGCCGCCGGGAGCACCCCCGTGGCCACCTCGGGAGAAAGCACCATGCATCGATTACCCCTGTGGACAGCCGCCATGCTCACCGCCCTGGCCGGACAGGCCAGCGCCGGCAGCCCGGAGCTGGGAGAATGCGCCGCCCTGGACGACGACAGTGCCCGGCTGGTCTGTTATGACAAGCTCGCCGGGCGCGGCCCGGCAGCGGCCGCCGCCACGGTCGACGCGGCGGGTGAGGCCGATGGCAATGGCGACGCGAATTACATCCCGCCTCGCCTCTACCAGGAGGAGGCCAACGCGACCAACCGCTTCGTGATCATACCCTACGAGCGCAATTACCTGCTGCCGGTCACCTACAATAGCAACATCAACGAGGAAGCCTGGCATATTGCCCACCCGGGCACCGGCATGGACCAGGCCGAGGTCAAGTTCCAGATCAGCATGAAAGCCATCATCTGGCAGGATATCCTGGGGCGCGACCTGGACCTGTGGGGCGCCTACACCCAGACCAGCTGGATGCAGGCCTACAACACCGACGCGTCCTCGCCCTTTCCGGGAAACCGATTACATGCCGGAACTGATCCTGAGTTTCGCCAACAGCTGGAGGGTGCTGGGTTTTCGCAACACCCGGATCAATGTCCACCTCAATCACGAGTCCAACGGCCAGTCGGAACCCCTGTCGCGCAGCTGGAACCGGGCGATCCTGTCGGGCCTGTTCGAGCGCAGGAACTTTTCCCTGCGAGGCCAGCGCCTGGTACCGCATTCCGGAGCGCAGCAAGGACGACGACAACCCGGACATCGATGACTACATGGGCAACGGCCAGTTGCAGGGTCTGTGGAAATGGCCCAGGTACAGCCTGGGCTTTACCCTGCGCAACAACCTGCAGAAGCGACAACAAGGGCGCCATCCAGCTGGACTGGACCTTCCCCATCAGCCAGCGTTTCAGTGGCTACATCCAGTATTTCAACGGCTACGGCGAGAGCCTGATCGACTACGACGAGAGCACCAACCGCATCGGCATAGGGGTCAGCCTCACCGACCCCTTCTAGCCCGCCTAAACCAGGCTGAAAGACACCGCCACGCCCGCCATGGCGATGGCGATGATACTCATCAGCTTGATCAGGATATTGAGGCTGGGGCCGGAGGTGTCCTTGAAGGGGTCGCCCACGGTGTCGCCGATCACCGCGGCCCGGTGGGCCGGCGAGCCCTTGCCGCCGTACTGGCCCTCCTCGATATACTTCTTGGCGTTGTCCCAGGCGCCGCCGGAATTGGACAGGAACACCGCCAGCACGAAACCGGTGCACAGCCCGCCGACCAGCAGGCCGATCACCCCCGCCACGCCCAGCAGCAGGCTGACCGCCACCGGTGCGGCCACGGCGATCAGCGAGGGGACGCACCATCTCGCGCTGGGCGCCGATGGTGGAGATCGCCACGCAGCGGGCGTAGTCCGGCTCGGCCGTGCCCTCCAGAATCCCGGGCTGCTCCCGGAACTGGCGCCGCACCTCCTCCACCATCAGGCCCGGCGGCGCGCCCCACCGCCTGCATGGTGAGGCCGCTGAAGACGAAGGCCACCATCGAGCCGATAAACAGGGCCGACCAGCACCACCGGGTTGAGCAGGGTGACCTCGAAGTAGATCATGAAGTCCGCCAGGGTCGCTTCCCGGGTCGAGGATCTGCACCCCGTGGCCCAGGCTCCAGCGTGTCGCCGACCGCTCTTCGACCAGTTCGATGCGCACCACTTCCAGGTAGGAGGCGATCAGGGCCAGCGCGGTGAGGGCGGCCGAGCCGATGGCGAAGCCCTTGCCGGTGGCCGCGGTGGTGTTGCCCAGCGCATCCAGGGCGTCGGTGCGCTCGCGCACCTCGGGGCCCAGGCCGCTCATCTCGGCATTGCCGCCGGCGTTGTCGGCGATGGGGCCGTAGGCGTCGCTGGCCAGGGTGATGCCGAGGGTGGAGAGCATGCCCACCGCCGCGATCGCCACCCCGTAGAGGCCCGCCGATGAGTTGGCTGAAATCGAAGCCGGCGCCGCAGGGCGAAAGCCGACCAGGGTGCCGCCGGCCACCGCCATCACCGGTATCACGGTAGACAGCATGCCCGAGCCCATCCCGGCGATCAGGATGGTGGCCGGCCCCACTCTCGGCGGCGCTGGCGATCTCCCGGGTGGGCGCGTAGCGTGGCCGAGGTGGAGTACTCGGTGGCGCGACCGATCACGACACCGGTCAGCAAGCCGATCACCACCGCGCCCCAGACTGCCCCAGAGATTGGGCATACCCAGCAGGTACAGTGCCAGCAGCGGCGACCAGCACGATCAGCGCGGCGCTGGTATTGATGCCCCGCGACAGCGCTCCCAGCAGCTCCTTCTGGTCGGCGTCCTCCCGGGTGCGCACCAGGAAGACGCCCAGCATGGAGACCAGGATGCCCAGGCCGGCGATGGCCAGGGGCGCGATCACGGCCTTGAGCTGCAGGGCGCCGTCGCCCACATAGGCCGCCGCCCCCAGGGCGCTGGCCGCCAGGATCGAGCCGCAGTAGGACTCGAACAGGTCCGCGCCCATGCCCGCCACGTCGCCGACGTTGTCACCGACGTTGTCGGCGATCACCGCCGGGTTGCGGGGGTCGTCCTCGGGGATGCCCGCCTCCACCTTGCCCACCAGGTCCGCGCCCACGTCCGCGGCCTTGGTGTAGATGCCGCCGCCCACCCGGGCGAACAGTGCCTGCAGGGAGGCGCCCATGCTGAAGGTCAGCACCGTGGTGGTCACCAGTACCAGCCGGTAGCCGTCTGTCCGAGGCCGGGGTCAACCAGTCCACCAGCAGCAACCAGGCGGCGCAGTTGCCCAGCCCCAGGCCCACCACCACCAGGCCGATCACGGCGCCGCTGCGAAAGGCCACCCGCAGGCTGCCGCCCAGGGAAGTGCGCGCCGCGGCGGCAGTGCGGGTCGAGGCCAGGGTCGCGGTCTGCATGCCGCAGTACCCCGCCAGCGCCGAGAAGAAACCGCCGCACAGGAAGGTGAAGGGCAGCCAGGTGGTCTGCACCCCGAAGCCGTAAGCCAGCAGCGCGAACACAGCCGCCAGCACCACGAATACCAGCGAGCATGACCCGGTACTGCTGGCGCAGGTAGGCCATAGCCCCGGCGCGCACATGAGGCCGATGCGCGCATCTGTTCGCTGCCGCTGTCCTGCCGGCGCATATCGCGGAAAAACAGCCAGGCGAACCCCAACGCCACCAGGGCGCCAACGGTGCCAACCAGAACAGGGGTTCAATCATAATTCAGGTTGCTTCCATGGCTCTAGACATTCACAGCCGGCGCCTGGGCCGAGCGCCACCAGCTGTAATGCCGGGCCTCCAGTTCAGCCACCGAAGGGAAGCGGTAAAAGGCAAAATCCTGCCGGTCGCCCACGTAAAAGCCGCCGCGCACCGTGCGATAGAACACCCCTTCCGTGGACTGTTTCATCACCAGTTTGCTGTGCTTTTTGCCATCGGCCAGCAGGCCCGACAGCACATCGCGCAGGTGCTGCATATTGGGGTATGGCAGGTCGTTGGCCAGGCCGTTCACCGGGTCCCGGGCCAGCCCCCGCAGGGACAGCTCGGAGAACACGATGCGCGGCACGTGCACGGGCTGGGTGGTGTCGGTAATGGCGCGGCAGAATTCCAGCGGCGGCAGGCAACTGGCCACCACCGGCTCGATGGGACAGAACTCCTGGTACAGGTGGGCGCGGCGACCGGGCTCGTCGCTGTATTCGCCTCGTTCCAGCGCCAGGGTCTTGCCGTCCCGGGTGACCAGGTGGAGCCTGCCCAGGGCGGCCACCGGCACCCGCGACAACACCCGGTAAATGGCCAGGTACACCGACTTCTTGGGGCTGCCGTCGGCCTTGGGGACACAGCGCTGGCCGATGAGCTCCAGGGGAAACTCCCCGGGGGGGAGCTGATCCACGTCCACCTCGAAGAAAATCGCCTCGCCCCGGGAGTGCACCCGGGTGCCCACGGCAAAATAGCGCCCGAAGTCCACCGGCTCCAGCATGGACGCAATCAGGGCCTGGGGGATCAGGGACAGATATAAACGCGCGCTACTCATAACAACCTCCCTTGCGGATATTATCAGTATGCGCGCCCCGGCCGACCTTGATATGAATCAGGCAGAGGGCCGGTAGTCTTCAGGCCAGCTGGAAATGCAGGGCGCCGCCCTCCGCCACACTGACCGTGACCAGCCTGCCGGCGGGGTCCGCCGCCAGCATAACGGCGGGGGTTTGTGTATCCCCCGGCGCGGTGGTGGCCACAAACCGCCCGCCCGCTTCAGTCTCGGCCAATACGTTGGCCTGTGCCGCCGCGCCGCCATGGTAATTGACCAGGTAGCTCATGATGCGCCCACCCTCGGGTGCCTCCACCACGGGGCGGGGCGCCAGGAAATGCGGGCTGATTGTGGTCTCCGCCGCGGCCCAGTCAGTCCGGGAGGGCTCGGTGGAGTAGATACCGGCCCCCAGCTTGGACAGCATGCCACCGACGCTGGTCACCAGCGCGTGGCCCCCGGGGCGCGCCTGCAATTGGCTCACGGCCTCCGCCAGGGAGTGCATCACGTAGTTGTTGCCGGGGCCGCCGAAGTAGGCCAGGCCGCCGGTGAGGGTCAGGGCTCGGGAGCCATTCAGGGGCAGGCCGAGACAGTCCGCCACCGCGCTGACGGCGCAGGGAAAGCAACTGTAGATATCGACCAGGTCGATCTCGTCCATAGTTTTGCCCGCCTGCTGCAGCGCGCTGCCCAGCACCGCTTCCAGCATGGTCGAGCGGGAGGGATCCTCGCGCTCGCTCAGCTTGACGTTCCTGGCCCTGGGCCAGGCCGTGCAGGAATACCCAGCGCTGGGCGGGGATGCCCAGTTTACGGGCAGCGCCCACGCTGCACAGCAACAGTGCCGCCCCCTGGTTGACCCCGTCCTGGGCGACCATGCGCTTGCTGTACAGGTGGTTCAGGGGGGCGGCCGAGAGGATCTCCTGCGCCGCCAGCGCAGTGGGAAACTGGGCCCAGGGATTGGCCGCCGCCACGGCACTGAAGGGCGCCAGCAACTGTGCCATTGCCTCGCGGTGCTCGGCGGTACTGCGCCCCCTGGCGGTAGCCTGGGCCTGTTCGATCAGGCCGTAGTAGGACATGGCCGCCAGCAGGCCGTTGTGGACCTCCTGCATGGTGACGAACAACTCGCCCCAGCCCCGGTCCTCCAGGGGAAAGGCGTCCTCGTCGAAAGATTCGCTCCAGTCCAGTTCGCGGCCCGCGCGCTGGGCGCTGCGCTGGTTGCGCATGGCCTCGGCGCCCGCCAGCAGCACCACCGAGCGCTCGCCCCTGGCAATGTCCGCGGCGAACTCGATCAGGCGGGATTGGGGTTCGTTGCCGCCCACCTGGCCGTAGATACAATGCGCCGGCGCGGCACCCAGGGCGCGGGCCACCGACATGGGCGGGTTGTCACTGCGGCCGAAGGGACAGGGCGGGATACCCATGGAATCGGTGAACAGGCGGGTGATGGAAACGGTATCTATGGCCTCCGCCAGCCCCTGCCCGCCGGCGTTGGCCAGGGCCGCTGCGGCGGCCCGGGCGGCCAGGGTCATGGGCGAATCATCGGTGGCCTCGTGCTGGACCACCTGCCCCGCCCCCACCAGGATTGGCGTGCTATCGGGCAGGCTGGCGAAATCGGTCATGGCTGGTGTTTCCCCTGGGTCGGTAAGTGGGGAGCGAGTTTATCAGGCGTTGGCCACCTTGTCGGCAGCCAGTTGCTGGTCCAGGTACTCCTCGTAGGTGCCCTGGAAATCCACCAGCCGGCGGTCCTTGATCTCGATTACCCGGGTGGCCAGCGAGGAGACGAATTCGCGGTCGTGGCTGACGAAGATCAGGGTGCCCTCGTAGTGCTCCAGCGCCAGGTTGAGGGCCTCGATCGCCTCCATGTCCAGGTGGTTGGTGGGCTCGTCCAGGATCATCACGTTGGCGTCGGTCATCATCAGCTTGCCGAACAGCAGGCGGTTTTTCTCGCCACCGGAGCAGACCCTGACCGGCTTCTTGAAATCGTCCGAGGAAAACAGCAGGCGGCCGAGGGTGGCGCGCACGATCTGGTCGTCGTGATGCGCCCGCCGCCACTGGCTCATCCAGTCGAACAGGTTGAGGTCGCAGTCGAAGTCAGCCGTGCTGTCCTGGGGGCAGTAGCCGACGGTGGCGCTCTCGGCCCACTTGATGCTGCCGGCCTCGGGCCTGCAGCTCGCCCACCAGGCAGCGCAGCAGGGTGGTCTTGCCCACGCCGTTGTCGCCGATGATGGCCAGCCGGGTACCCGCCTCCAGCATCAGGTTGCCCTTCTCGAACAGCGGGCCCTCGTCGAAGCCATGAGCCAGTTTCTCCAGGGTCACCGCCTGGCGATGCAGCTTCTTGTCCTGCTTGAAGCGGATATAGGGGCTGACCCGGCTGGAGGGCTTGATGTCGTCCAGCTGGATCTTGCTCGATCTGTTTGGCGCGGGATGTGGCCTGCTTGGCCTTGGAGGCATTGGCGGAGAAACGGCTGACAAACTGCTGCAACTCGGCGATCTGGGCGCTTTTCTTGGCATTCTCGCTCTGCAGCCGCTCACGGGCCTGGGTGGAGGCCGTCATGAAATCGTCGTAATTGCCCGGGTAGACCCGCAGCTCGCCGTAGTCGATGTCCGCCATGTGGGTGCACACCGCGTTGAGGAAGTGGCGATCGTGGGAAATGATGATCATGGTGCATTTGCGCGCGTTGAGCACGCCCTCCAGCCAGCGTATGGTATCGATATCCAGGTTGTTGGTGGGCTCGTCCAGCAACAGGATGTCCGGGTCGGCGAACAGCGCCTGGGCCAGCAGTACCCGCAGTTTCCAACCCGGGGCCACTTCGCTCATGGGGCCGTAGTGCAGGTCCTGGTCTATGCCCGCCCCCAGCAGAATCTCGCCCGCCCGGCTCTCGGCGGTATAACCGTCCATCTCCGCGAACTGGATCTCCAGCTCGGCCACCTGCATGCCGTCTTCTTCGGACATCTCGGGCAGGCTGTAAATGCGATCCCGCTCCTGCTTTACTTCCCACAACTCCCGGTGACCCATGATGACGGTGTCCACCACCGAGTAATGCTCAAAGGCGAACTGGTCCTGGTGCAAGCGACCCACCCGCTCGTTGGGAGTGATGGAGACATTGCCGGCGGTGGGCGCCAGGCTGCCATCGAGAATTTTCATGAAGGTGGACTTGCCACAGCCATTGGCGCCGATCAGGCCGTAGCGATTGCCGTCGCCGAACTTGACCGAAATATTTTCAAACAAGGGCTTGGCACCAAACTGCATGGTGATATTGGCGGTAGAGATCAAGGGGATATTCCTGTGGGTTGCCGGCGCCGCCCCGGGGGGAGACACAAAGGCCGGGCATTCTAGACAGCCTGACCGCCAATGTCGAGACGCGTGGTAACAGACGCGTGGTAACAGACGCGTGGTAACAGACGCGCGGTAGCAGACGCGCGGTAGCAGACGCGCGGTAGCAGACGCGCGGTAGCAGACGCGTGGTAACAGACGCGCGGTAGCAGGCGCGCTCGCCCTGATTGCCCCGGGTCGGGTCGGGTTGAACCTGCCAGATGCTAGAAGAGCAAAGGCGCAACGACCACCATGGAGGCCGAGCCACCAAGATAGAGCAATGGAAAGATCCAGCGGCAACGCCGGTCGATACGGTCGCCCAGGTCGTAGTGACCCTTTTTGTCCAGCGCCCCCACCCACAGGTTGATCACCACGGTGGAACACATGGTCAGGAAGCTGAAGATCAGGAAGCCGTGCATCACTGTGAAGTAGGAGATCTCGGGCATGACATCCCCCATCACCAGCTGGTAGGAAACGCCGGTCAGGATGCCGATAAACGAGACGCTGGTGCGGTCCCCCAGGGATGAGCGCTCCATCCAGAACACCGAGAATGACAACAGCACGATGATCGCGAGGGGGAAACTCACCAGCCGCCTTATATAGAATGAATTGCGCTCGACCTCGATGCCCACCACCAGTGTGGAGGTCGGCAGGCCATCCCCCCCGTAGGAAGCAGCGCCCTCCCGGGTCTGCAACTGGAGCTTTTTGATATGCCAGTGCGGCAGGCTGGCCCGGTGCTCCAGCACCGCGCTGCCGTCGCCCGGAAAGGGCTGGAAGCGCACCTCGTCCCGATTGAACCCCACCAGCTGGAACACCGCCTCCATGCGGTGTGAGTCGAAGGGAAACAGGCGCATGTCCATGTCGAACTCACCGGTGGCATTGATGGTCTGGACCAAGGTGCAGGTGCCATCCGGCTTGACCCGCAGGACCACGCCATTCACCTCGAACAGGCCGCTCTCGTTGGCCAGCACCACGGTGGGGTACCAGCCCGTCCCGACCTCGTCGAACTGGTAATTGCCCTGGAATACCAGCTCGTCCACTCCCTCTGTGGGCTGGAACGCCAGCCGCGGGTCCCGCCACACCATGGTCAGCACGCCGGTAAACTCGAAGGTTTCATCCACGTCGCTGATGGCATTGATATCGTTGAGCTCGAAACTGGGGTAGATCAGCACCGGCCCATCGGCCGGCGGCGGGGTCAGCGGCAGCAGGTTGGCCGGTATCGGCGGCGGCGCCGCGGCGGGCGCAGCGTCGACCGGCCCGACGGCCAGCAACTGTGGCCACCAGCCCAGGGTCGCGACGAGCAGTATGATCCTGGTCAGGCTTCTGATAGTAGATTACTCCGGGTAAGTTGCCGAATGCAGCGGATGGTGCCCCGAGAGTATGCAAGGGTAAGGGCGCGGCCGCAATACGGTATGGCGACCGGCCCGACCCGACTTACCGGCAGGCCCCTCCGGAACCGGGGCCTCGCCTAGGCGCCCGGCGTTTCGCGCACCGGGCGAATTTCATAATTGGCATAGCCGAACTCGTTGCTGCGCGCGGCGAAATACTGGTCCCCCAGGCGGTACACCGTCAGCGCGATGGGCGTGCCGGCAATCTGCACCACGTATTGACCGTCCTGCAGCTGGTACTGCATCTGGCCGCCGTGGAACACATTGTCCAGGCCGTGCTCGGCCGGCGGCGATCCGTCAACGCTGGTAATCAGCCGACGACCGTCCACGCCGTTGAGAATCTCATACTGTTGACCTGTCACGCTGTTGCGCACCTGCAGCGTCTTGCCCACCACCAGCGCGTGCAGGGCGTCATTACCCAACTGCTCCGCTCCCCGGCGTTCCAGTTCAGCGACGGTCAGACCCTGCGGGACAGTGGCGCGGGCACGCTCATCCGGGGTGTACCAGATGGGCGAGGTCCAGGCCCGCTCCTGCACCAACGGCTGGAAGCCCTCGCCGCTGGGCGGCACCAGGCCCTGCTGCAGCGCCTGTATGGTACTCCAGCGAGGTGTGGGAATTTCCAGCACCCGGGCGTAATAGAAGGCATCGAGGGCGGGATCGAAATCCGGGTCGGTCCAGACGGTTTTCAGTTCCGGCGCACCGATGGTATTGGTGTAAGTGGCATCCTGCAGGTTCACGGTGTTGCCCACCGGCGGCACCTTACCGGTCCGGGTGTCTACTTCCCGATCCCCGGACCAGACCACATCGTAAATTTTCTCAAAACTCTGGCCGTTGAGGGACCAGCCCTTGACGATCTGGATGCGGTCCAGGTTGGCGCTGGAGGGATCCATCACCGCCCATACGGCGAAAGTCGGCGCTGCCGCAGCCGGCACCGGCAGGTCACCGCCCATGGGTGCGCCCTGCGCATAGGCGTCCTTGACCCAACCGGCGCGCTCCAGCAACCCGGAGGTAAAATCCCAGCCGCCGAACAGGCGCACCTTGATGCGCACGCCGCTGGTGGAATAGGCCTCCTTGCGCTTGAGCGAGGCAAAAATCGATTCGCGGTCGTTCTCCTCGGCCCAGACAGCGGTGAGGCCGGCGGGACTGGGCCACAGATTATTCAAGCCCAGGGCGCCGCCCTTCATGCGCTTCTCGACAGTATCGTCCGCGGTGCCGTGGACGCCCTGGTAGTTGGCCTGCCGGTAGGGCACCGAATTGACATGGGCGTCGGAGCCGCCCACCAGGCCGAACTTGTAGGGATTCGCGCCCAGCACACTCTGCATGACCAGGCCGTCCCGGTAGGCCGGGCGAATATAACTGCCGTAGTTGTGCGGCGTGCCCGTCGACCCCAGCAACTGCCACACGAATACCTCGTAGCCGGCGAACTCGTCATTGGGGGACAGCGCCGGCGTGGTCTCCGACTGGCCCTTGACCTGCTTGATCTCCGACAGGGGCTCGTTGCGCATTCTGGTCTCCGCCCAGGTCTTGTCCAGCGCCACCCCCTCTTCATCCTTATCGGTGGGGAACATCAGGCCGTTGCTCAGGTTGCCATTGTGGGAGATCGCCAGCAGTTCATTGCCGGCGGCGCGCTGCGCGTCCATCCACTTCCACAGTTCCCGCGGACTGGTGGACTCTATGGAGGTAAAGGGCAGTTCCGGCACTTTCTTGCTGTCGAGAAAGAAAATGTTGCGGTGCATGTTCGAGGTGTTGGGGGTGGAGGTCCACTCATAGGCCGCGAAGGTGGTGAACTCCCCGGGGCGGTAATACTCATCGGCAATGGCCACGATGCGCTGCCAGTACGTCCCCAGTATATCCGGGCTCATCAGCGCCTCGATGGGGTGGCCCTTGATGATAGTAGCCTGCAGCAACTTGAAGGTGAGCAGTGCGTCGGTTTCCTTGCCGAACTTGATCGACTTGCCCAGCAGGGTTTTGCTGAACGGTGAGTCCGGATCCAGGGCGGATTGCGCCGCCCCCAGGTATTCCACGTGCTCGGTGTCCGCGGCCCAGTCCAGCGGCTCGGTGATCTTTACCTTGAACCCGCCGGGATGCTCTACCGGTTTGCCGGTGGCGTAGTCGTAGAACACCCTGGGGCTGCCCACCGTGACCCCGAAACCGACGAATGCGTCCAGGGACCAGGCGGTGTGCACATGGGTCTCGCCGAAATAGACATTGCGCTCCGGGTTGGTCGCGGCACTCCCCTGGGCGAGCGCCGTCGTACCCACCGCGAACAGCAAGCCGGCAATAATCCCTCTAAAACTCATGTTCTTCCCCTTCCGTCTTCCACATTCCGCACACTAGAACGTCCAGTTTACGTTCGCTATCAACTGCAGGGCACTGTTGTCCTTGTAGTCCCCGCCGAAGCGCTGCCCGGAGATCCGCGCCCGACCCAGGTCGGCGTAATTGATGAAGCCGCCCAGGGTGAGCGAATCGCGCATCGCATAGCGCGCCCCCAGAGCGTACCGAACCTGCCTGTCCACCGGTAACTGCGCATTGCGATACTTCGCATCCACCGGATTGGTGTCGTAGGCGACACCGGCGGTGAAAGCCCAGCGCTGGTCGAGGCGGTACTGGGTGCCCCAGGCGTAATGGTAGGTATCTCCCCACTTGGTCGGAATACCGGCGGAGCCGCCCTCCGTGGAGACCAGCACATTGTCCAGCTTGCTCCAGTTATCCCAACCGATGCTGAAGTCCACCGACCAGTGCTCGTCCAGGTCGTGATGCATACCGGCCCGCAGGTACTCGGCCAACTTCAGTTCGGTATCGGTGGCTACGCCGTCTTGCAGCCTGGAGGGGTTTACCTTGAAGTCACCATTAAACCTGGGCTGCAGTTCACTCTGGTAGAACACTCCGAAACGGGTACGGTCGGTCAACTCATACATTGCGCCGAGGGTGAAACCCGTGCCGACATCGTCGCCATTCAGGGAACCCTTGCCATCCGGCAGAAGAGGCACAGGACGCGGCACGTTGAAGTGCATGTTGAGGTCGGCGTAGTAGACCTGGACTGTAACACCCAGGGACAGATGATCTGTCACCTGATAGGCCACAGTAGGTGCCAGCGCCATCAGCACTAAATCGACCTTGGTAGCCTGATAGCGACCCACCCAGTTGTCCGTGTATTCCATGCCCGCGCCGGACAGGGGGACCAGGCCCACAGCGGCGCTCCACTTGTCAGACTCGAGATCGTGGACATAGGCCATGGAGGACGTCACCGCCGGCTCGCCGGCATTGCCACCGTTGCCCGTGCCGTTGCGGGGCCGACTATATTCCACATCAAACTTCATATCCGCCAGTACGGCACCGCCGGACGCGAACAACTGACTGCCTTCGAGGCGACTGATGCTGGCGGGGTTGTAGGCGAGGGTCATGGCTTCATCCACTCCCGCCGCCGCACCCGCGGCCGCTCGCCCGCCGGCAAAATCACCGAACTCGTTCAGCCACAGGCCACCGGCCGAGGACGATGTCGCAATCACCAGCATTGCGGCTGCCGCCGCACTGGAAAGGCGCCTTATCACAGCTAGCTCTCCTTCTTCTGTACAGCATGCTTATAGCAAACGGGCGCAGGGTGATATTGACATTTGTTGCCAAAATTCCCGGGACTATGCCGCAGGCCTGCGTCATTTTGTTGGCAACAAATGTCAGCTTATCCGGAGAAAGCCCACCTAGACTGATCCCATCCAACACCCGGGAACCGCAAACCCGGCAGAAAAGTAAATAACATCCGGAGAAAAGCCCATGCCCACTAAACCGCAATTCAATCGACAGCTGTTGAGCATAATCATCGCAGGCTTGACCGCCGGAACGACCACCGCCATCGCCCAGAACGCCCCTGCGCTGGAAGAAGTGGTCGTCACCGCCCAGAAACGCGCGCAGTCGCTGCAGGATGTGCCGTTGGCAGTCTCCGCAATGAGCGGCGAGGCGCTGCTCGATGCCGGCATCAACGATATCGTCGGCCTGTCACGCCAGGTGCCTTCTCTATCTGTTCAAAACTCCAACGGCGTGATGACCTCCAACTACCGCATGCGCCGCGTGGGCAATATCGGCAATATCCCGAATTTTGAACCCGCCGTGGGCGTGTTCCTCGACGGCGCCTACCGCAGCCGGCCGTTCTTTTCCTCCGGGGACATGTTTGATATCGAGCGGATCGAGGTATTGCGCGGCCCCCAGAGCACCCTGTACGGCAAGAATACCACCGCCGGCGTGCTGGCGATCTATACCAAGTCGCCGGCGGAAAACTTCGAGGGCAACGCCAGCCTGGACGTGGGCAACGTGGACGGTGCCAAGGATGCGACCCTGGGCCGCTTCGTCGGCGGCGTCAGTGGCCCGCTGACGGACACCCTCGGCGCCAGCCTCGGCGTCAGCCTGGTCGACCAGGACCATACCTACGAGAGCGCCCTGTCCGCCAGCAATGCCGAGGCCAACAACCTGAAACGGCAGGCAGTGCGAGGACAGGTACAGTGGGATGCCAGCGATGCCCTGACCGCCCGCCTGATCGTCGGTTACATGGAAGAGGACGACGACACCAGCCAGGCCGATGTGTACTTCGCGCCCGGCAGCGGTGCTTCAATCGCCCGGGATGTACTCGTGGGAGGCGGCATATCCCAGTCCTGCTCATCCAACGACCCGCTGGACCAGCGCCACTGCTCGCGCACCTCACAGACCACGGACGTCAAGGCCAATGAAGCCACCCTGCTGTTGGACTACGCCCTGGCTAACGGCTGGACGGTTACCTCGATCACCTCCTATGACTGGTTCAGGTTCAAGGGCAGCCAGGACGACGTGACCCAGTTGTCGGCGCCCTTGCTGAAATTCCACGATCGCCAGGAGTCCGACAGCTGGCAACAGGAATTGCGCCTCAGCTCCGAGGGCGGCGAGACAGTGGACTGGCTGGCCGGGGTTTTCTACTACCAGAACGATTTCGATCGCGGCGACCACGGCGACAGCTACTTCTTCCTTGAGGACACCGATAGCGCAGCAGTGCTGCCCTCGGTTCTGCTGGCCTCGATTTTCGGCGTGCCGACACCCTTTGCCGCGCCGGGGCAGAATGGTATCTACAATGGCAAGCAGGATACGGAGTATTTCGGCGTTTTTGGCCAGGCCACCTGGAACATCACCGAGAAATTCGCCCTCACCGGCGGCCTGCGCTGGCAGGAAGAGGAAAAGGATGCCTCCGTCAGGCAGGAAGTGACCGTGCCCGGGCGCAGCCTGCTGTCCCTGAACCTGCTGGTGGAGGAGAACAGCGGCAGCCTCGATCGCACCACCGACGAGGTGACCTGGTCGATCACGCCGCAGTACTTTATCAACGAGGACCTCACCGTCTACGCCACTGCCGCACACGGCTTCAAGTCCGGCGGCTTTAACATCGGCTGGGGCACGACTGCCCTGGATCAGCGCCAGTTCCAGGACGAGGACATCATGCACTACGAGGCGGGCGTGAAAAGCACCCTGCTGGACGGTCGCATGCAACTGGCCTTCAGCGGTTTCTACACCGAGTACAACGACTACCAGGACGCGGCCTTCATCAGCCAGCAGTTCTCGGTGGGCAACGCCGATAAAGTCGAGTTAAAAGGCGCCGAGCTGGAGGGCAAAATGCTGCTGGGGCAGCATTTCAGCACCGACTTTGCACTCTCCTACGCCGACCTGACCTACGACAAGTATACCGACGGTCTGTGCTACCCCGGCCGCACCCCCGACAACCCCGAGACCGGCACCTGCGATCTCAGCGGCGATCACCCCATCAACGCGCCCGAGTGGACCACTCACCTGGGCCTGATGTACCAGACGGACGTCAGCTGGGGTGAACTGTACGCGCGCACCGACTGGTCCTGGTCGGACGAGTACAACACCAGCTTCTCCGCGGATCCGAGCAAGATGCAGGACAGCTACAGCTGGGTGAACGTCCGCCTGGGCACCCGCTGGGACAGCTACGAACTGGTGGCCTGGGTCGACAACGCCACGGATGAAGACGTGGCCAACTACGACTCGCAGCTGAACCTGTTCGCCAACGATCCCAGCTACCAGACCTACCGGCAGGCGCCGCGCTCCTATGGGTTAACCGCAAGGATTACCTTCTAGGATTCGCCGTGGCCTGTCGATTCTTGCGCCCCTCGGGGCGCCTTTTTTTATTCCATTAGCGGAGGGACAATGAGCCTGCTGAAAACCACTGGCGGATTTCTGGTACTCAATATCCTGCTGACAGTGGTGATCATCGCCACCGGTCACCTCGTTTCCTACCTGATCGGCTGGATGTAATGAACATGAGTTACCTGACGCGCATGGGCGGTGTGCTGGCCGCTGGCGCCGCACTTTCACTTCCCGTCAACAGCACACTCGCCGCCACCCTGACCGGCCGGGTCGCCACTACCGACGGTGAACCGGTTGTCGGCGCCATGGTGACCCTGTGGAACGAGGCCCGCAACCGCAAGGAAACCGTCTACAGCAACGCCGCCGGCGAATACCGGCTCGATACCGATTTCAGCGGCCTGGTGCAGCTGCGCGGCCGGGTATCGATGTACCGTGACTTCAATACCGAGTTCCAGCTGTCCCCGGATGCCGTCGAGACCCATAACCTGGCGATGGAGCTGCTCACCGATCCCCGGGAGATCTCCGATTCCCTGACCGCCTCGGCCCACGCCGCGGCCCTGCCGTTCCCGGATCAGGCCACCAGGAATGTTTTTATCAGCCAGTGCAGCTACTGTCACCAGCAGGGTAACTCGCTGACCCGCCGGCCTCGCTCACAGGAGGAATGGTCGGAAGTCGCCTGGCGCATGGAAGGCTACGGTGCCTGGATTACCTATGGAGAACACCGCCGTATCGTCGAGTTGCTGGGCGCCGGCTTTGACGGCACGCCGGTCACCGTGGTGCAGACCAACACCTACAGCCCCGAACTGCCCCGCGCCCGGGTGGAGGAGTGGCACGCGGGCAACGCCCTGTCATTCCTGCACGACACCATCGTCGGCCACGACGGCAAGCTCTACGGCATCGACGAGGGCAAGGACATGATTTTCATCCTCGATCGCGACAGCGGCGAGATCGAGGAAGTCCACCTGCCGGACAGTGACCTGCCCCAGGGCGGCCGCTTCGCGGGAATACGCCTGCCCATCGGCGTGTTTACCGGCCAGCGCGGGCCCGCACAGCGCTGCCCAGCTGAAGGACGGGCGAATGTACATCACCTCCTCCCTGTCGGGAGAACTGCTGATGTTCAAGCCCGATACCCGCGAGTGGCAAAGCTACACCCTGCCCGCGGGCTTCCTGTGGCGCAAGGGCCTGTACCCGCACACCATTCGCGCGGACCAGGACGAGAACCTGTGGTTCACGGTGAACGTATCGAACCGGGTGATGAAGTTCGACCCCGACACCGAGGAGTTCACCGATATCGCCCTGCCCTCCAACGGCCCGATGCGCTGGATGGCGGACGTGCTGGGCGGGGTGGTCATGAAGGCCGTGTCCTACTTTCCCGAACAGAACTACCACCTGGTCCTGTCGCACCATAAGTGGCTCAATGGTGGCCGGGGCGTATACAACGCGCCCTATGGCATCGACGTCAATCCCGCTGGATGATTCCGTGTGGTACTCCAAGCTTTACGCCAACAAGATCGGCACCGTGAACAAGGAGACGCTGGAAGTTACCGAGTACGATACGCCACATCCGGGCCCACGGCGCATGCGCTTCGGACCCGACGGCATCCTGTGGATTCCCTCCTTCGACGACGGTTACCTGATGCGCTTCGACCCCGCTACCAGGGAATTCGACAGCATTCCCCTGCCGGTACTGTCCGAGGGCGAGTATGAAATGCCCTACGTGCTGAACGTGCACCAGAAAACGGGTGACGTGTGGATCGCCGCCAACAACACCGACCGCCTGCTGCGCTACCTGCCGGCGGAACAGCGTTTTATCGCCTACCCCATGCCCAACCGGGTGATCTGGTTCCGCGACCTCGAGTTCACCGAGGACGGCAAAGTCTGCACGAGTAATTCCAACCTGCCCGCCTACGCACACGAGGACAAGGTCCCCGCCTTCGTCTGCCTGGAGCCGGAACCCAATGGCGCCTATGGGAACTGAGTGACACATCACGGCGATGGGGCTGACTTGACGAACTCAATGATAGGGTCTTTTATTCCACGACATTTTCGTTGTGCCATCGATCCCGTTGTCGGCGGCGCTTCCTGAGCCGAGGCTGAATGAACCTTCTGACCTGCAAAGCGATCGCCACGCTGTCCTTGCCGCTGATGATTCTGGTGCTGCAGGCCACGCCCTGCGCGGCAGAGGCCAGCGCCGAAGCTATCGCACGCTTGTCGGCAGACCTGACCCCGGTGGGGGCCGAGCGGGCGGGAAACGCCGCCGGCACCATTCCTCCCTGGACCGGTGGGCTACCGCAACAGGCGGTGGACCCGGCGGTGGGTTACCTGGACCCCTACGCCGATGACCCGCTGCTGTTCACCATCACCGCCGCCAACGCCGGGCAGTACGCGGACCAGCTGACCGATGGCCACCGGGAACTGTTCCGGCGCCATCCCGATACCTATCGCATTAATGTCTACCCCACGCGCCGCAGCGCCAACTGGCCCGAACAGGTATTGGAGGAGGTCAAGGCGCAGGCGCCGTATGCCCGCACTGAAGGCTACCGCCTGCTGGATGTCGGCAGGAGCGCCGTGCCCTTTCCGGTCACTACCGACCCGATGCAGATGATGTACAACCACTCCCTGCGCTGGCGCGGTGGCTCGGTACTGCGCGAGTACAGCTGGTTTCCGGTTGATCGCAGCGGACGCTACTTCACCGTGCGGGTGCTGGAGGCCTTCGCCTCTGATCAACATGGTTACATGAAGCAGTCCAGGCCGAACCGCCTGGGAAACATCTACGGCATGTACCTGGAGCCGGCCAATATCGAGGGCCAACTGGTGCTGACCTGGGAGCCCATAGACGCGGTAGCCGAGAGCCGCCAGTCCTGGTCCTACCAGACCGTATCCCGCCGGGTGGTGCGCGAACCCAGTCGCGCCTACGACTTCCTCGATCGCCGCACCCAGGGCCTGCGCACCTCGGACCAGTGGGACGGCTGGAACGGGGCCCCGGACCGCTACGACTGGAAACTGCTGGGCAAGCAGGAGAAATATATTCCCTATAACAGCTACCGGCTCAGTTCCAGGCAGCTTCAGTACAAGGAGATTCTCCATCCCGGGCACCCCAATCCCGAGCTGTTGCGGCACGAGCTGCACCGGGTCTGGGTGATCGAGGCGACCCTGCGACCGGGCGAGCACCACCGCTATCCGCGGCGCATTTTCTATCTCGACGAGGACACCTGGCAGGTGGTCATGGAAGAGGACTACGACGCCGAGGGGCGCCTGTGGCGCTTCGGGGAACACCCCTCGATGCAGTTCTACGATGTGCTGGTGCCGTGGTACCGGGCGCTGGTGCACTACGATTTCCGCTCCGGTGCCTACCTGGCCAGCGATCTGGACAACCAGGCGAAAAACCCGCGGCGCTGGGGCTGGATCGGGGAAATCAACGACTTCCTGCCGGTTAACCTGCGCCGGCTGGGGACCAGGTAGGTAGCCGGCGTGGACACGATAACCGGCAACGGACCCTCGATTCGCCCGGCACTGGCCCTGCTCGCCTGCATCGCCGGCCTGCTGGCGGCCTCCGGCGAGGTGGCGGCCTTTCCGTTCCAGATCAACGAGGACATCCGCGGGGTGTGGAACAACAGTGTGGTCATGGGGGCGGCGGTGCGCGCCCAGGATCCGGACAAGCAACTGACGGGCTTCAACAACGCCAGGGAGTACCCCGGCGCCAAGGGCGCGGTGAGCGTGGCCGACGACGGCAACCTCAACTACCACGAGGGCGACCTGGTCAGCGCACCGCTGATCTACACCACCGACCTGGAGCTGCGCTATCGCAACCGCTACGGGGTCTACGGCAAGGGGCGCGCGTGGTACGACTATGCCGGCGAGAAGCGGGAGGTACCCCACGGACACATCGCCAACGACTACCGCCGCAATGCCAACCTCGATGACAGCGATTTCTACAACTACAACAAGTTCTCCCACTACGAGTTGCTGGACCTGTATGTCTACGGCAACTGGAACATCGGCGACAGCAAGCTCACCGCCCGCCTCGGCCAGCAGTCCATCAACTGGGGCGAGAGCCTGCTGCACACCGGGATCAACGCCTTCAACCCGCTGAACTTTTCCGCCCTGGGGCGCCCCGGGGTGCGCCAGGACGACGCCCTGGTCCCGGTCAACCGCATTTACGCCAATCTCATCACGCGCAACGGTATCAGCCTGGAGGCGTTTTACGCCCTGGCCTGGGAGAGCTCTCACCTGCCCGCGTGCGGCACCCTGGGGCAGGGCATCGACGATTTGATCGACCCGGGCTGTTACGCCGCCACCGCGGCCGCGCCGTTGTCCGACCGGGCGCAACTGTTGTTCCGGCTACCCAATGGCGGCCAGCCTTTTATCACGCCCCGCACCAAACCGGGCAATCCCGGCAGCGACGGGCAGTTCGGGCTGTCCACCCGGTATTACGTCGAGGGTGTCGATACTGAATTCGGCCTTTATTACGTGAACTACAACGCGGTCAACCCGGTACTGGATCTGCAACTCTGTGACGGCGGCTGGGAGGGCTGCTCCTCCCTGGACGGCCTGAGCCTGCCGCTGAAATGGCACAAGGGGGTGCAGGCCGCAGCGCTCTCGGCGGTGACCGGCATCCGCAACGTCGCCCTTTCCGCCGAGCTGAGCTACTTCAAGGACCTGCCGCTACAGCGCAATTTCCCCGAGTTGATCGAAGGCGCCACCCAGAACCGGGGCATTTACGCCCAGCGCATGCGCGATGCCGGCGATGGAAACTTGTTCAGCGGGGGCTACAAAACCGATCGCACCCAATTGTTGCTGGGCGCCGTCGTCGATCTGGCGACTACCGTCGGCCTGGCGGACGCCAGTCTGGCGGCGGAATGGGCCGGCCAGTGGGTGGAGAACCTGCCCGGCACCGGTCAGGAGCGTATCTCGCGCAATCCCAACTGGGGTGCGGCGGCGCCGCCCGGCGGAGACTGCCAGCCGCTGACACAGGACACCGAGGGCGGCTGCCAGGACAACGGCTACGCCACCGATTTCAGCTGGGGTTACCGCCTGTTGTTCAACCTCAACCTGCCGCAACCAGCCCGCGGCATCGACCTGCAACCCCAGCTCGCCTGGAGCCACGATGTGGACGGTTACGCCGCGGACGGCTCCCAGGTACAGGGCCGGCAGATACTCAACCTGCGCATGCGGGTGGTGTACCAGCGGGCCTTCTTTCTCGACCTGGGGAGGACCTGGGTGCGTGACAACACCGACTACGACCCGTTTCGGGACAAGGATATCTACAGCATCGCAGTAGGAATGGTGTTTTAGGGCGAATGGCAGATGGCATGACAGCAACTTTGACGATCAAGGGCATCCGGGCGCGACCTGTGCTGGTGCCGGTAAAGCGAAGGCCCGTCGCCGCGACCGCCGGCATCAGCAGCGCCGCGCTGGTGCTCATCGATCTCGATACCAATCAGGGCATCACCGGGCGCGCCTACCTGTTCGGGTTCTTCCCCTGGACACTCAAACCGATTGTCGGCTGCCTGCAGGGTCTGCTCACCATGATCGAGGGCGATGCCTGCCAGCCTTTCGAGATAGAGGCGAAGCTGCGCCGGCAACTGCGCCTGCTCGACACCCCGGGATTCGTCGGCATGGCGCTGGCCGGCATCGACATGGCGGCCTGGGACGCGCTGGCGCAGGCCCACGGGGTGCCGCTGGTGGAACTGTTGGGCGGCAGAGTGCGGCCTGTCAAAGCCTATAACAGCAGCGGTTTGTGGGTCCAGCCGGTCGCCACCCTGGCCGACGAGGCCGAGGAACTGCTGGCCGAGGGCGGGTTCGAGGCCGTCAAGCTGCGTATCGGAAGAGATGATCCCGGGGAGGACCTGGCAGCGGTCCGCGCGGTCATGCAGCGGGTCGGAGGTCGGGCCCGGGTGATGGCGGACTTCAACCAGCGGCTGACGGTCAGTGAAGCCCTGGCGCGCTGTCGCAATCTGGACCAGGAAGGTCTGTACTGGATCGAGGAGCCGATACCCCACCCCGACTACCGCGGTTACGCCCGCCTCTGCGCTGAACTGTCGACGCCACTGCAGACCGGCGAGAACCTCACCGACGTCCAGTCCATGGCGCGGGCCATCGCCATGGATTCCCTGGATTTTGTCATGCCAGACGTGCAGCGCATCGGCGGCGTGACCGGCTGGTTGCGGGCCTCGGCACTGGCACAGGCCCACGATATCGAGATGTCCAGTCACCTGTTTCCCGAGTTCAGCAGCCACCTGCTGGCCGTGACCCCGACCTGCCACTGGCTGGAGTACATGGACTGGACCAATGCCATTCTGGCCGAACCGCTGCAAGTCAGAGAAGGACACGTGCTGATACCCGACCGGCCGGGGGTGGGCATACAGTGGAACGAGGCAGCGGTGGAGCGTTACCTGTTGCGCTGAGGACTCGCCGGGGTGACAAGTTGGCAACATATGTCAGCACAAGCCACTTGACAGGTTTGATACTGAGTCACGGCACCAGCGCCAGGAAAAAATGCCAAGCTGTCACCGCCAGACAGACTACACTCGTTTAAACAACAATAAACGCAGCACCAGCGGAGGGAACATGAGAACAATACTGATCACGGCAGGAATCCTTTTCGTCTGCACCACCATGCCGCTGCCGGCCGCACTCGCCGCCGGCCCGGCGCGGGAGAGCTCGGTGGAGTTCGCCCGCCAGGTGGCCACGGTATCCGAGACCCCGGCAGTGATGACGGGCCGCATCACCGACCCCGAGGGAGCGCCGCTGCACGGGGTGATGGTGCGCCTGGGCCACGACGGCATGGGCATGGCCGAGTCGGTGTTCACCGACCCCGATGGCAAGTACACCCTGAGCACCCGCCTGAACGGCAATCTCTATCTGCGCCTGCGCAAGCCCTACTACCGGGACTACCGCGAGGTCGTGACCCTGGACCCCGGGGCGCCGGCACAGAATAACTTCGTGATGCAGGCCATGACCGACCCGCAGGAAATCTCCGACAGCCTGCCCGCGGCCTACCACTTCGTCACCCTGCCCTTCCAGAAGGGGGAGAATGAACCCTTCAATCGCGAGATGTTCCAGCGCGATTGCCTGTCCTGTCACCAGCTCGGCAATCCCTATACCCGCACACCCAAGACCCTGCAGGTGTGGAAAGATACCATCACCCGCATGCACACCTACGTCGGTAACTTCGACCTGGCGCTGGTGCCGCAACGGGCGGAGATCCTGCACGCGGGCTTCGGCGAGGACGCCAGGCCCCTGACCGTGCGACCGAAGTTTCCGCTGGACAAAGCGCTGGGTACGGCCAAGATCTACGAGTACCGCCTGGCGCCGGCCTATATCCCGCACGACACCATCTACAACCCGGATGACGGCCTGCTCTACACCGTCGACCAGGGGCTGGACTACGTGTCGGTGACCGACATGGCGTCGGGCAAGACCGAATACGTGTTCCAGGCCGACGGCCTGGCCACGCTGTACCGGGCCGGGACCGACGACAACGACCCGATCTACAAGGAGTTCCCCAAGGGCCTCAAGCACGGCCCCCACTCGCTGGCCATGGGCAAGGACGGCAAGTACTACCTCACCAACGGCAGCGTCAGTATCGGCGTGTTCGATCCGAAAACCCGGCGTTTCGAGGCCTCCTACCGGATTCCCGAGGAGGTCGGGGCGGTGTATCCCCATACCATCCGCGTGGACCAGCAGGGCATGGTCTGGTTCAGCCTCACCGGTTCGGAGCAGATGGCGCGACTGGACCCGACCAGCGGGAAATTCACCATCCTGAATCTCCCCACCCATAAGCCCATGGGCTTTGCCGGCACCACCCAGCCCTACGGAGTCGCCATCCACCCCAAAGACGGTGGGGTCTGGTACAGCCGCCTGTACGCCGACAAGATCGGCCGCATCGATCCGAAGACGCTGGAGATCAAGGAGTTCGACGCGCCCATGGGCGGTCCGCGGCGGATGCACTTCGATGATCAGGGCGTGCTGTGGATTACCGGTTATGCCAAGGGCACGCTGGCGCGTATCGAGCTGGAGAACGGGCAGCTCAAGAGCAAGGTGTACCAGCTGCCGATCTTCGCCGAGGGCACCAGTCCCGCGGCCTATGCGCTGGGCGTGCACCCGCAGACCCAGGATATCTGGGTGAACGAGAACATGACCGATCGCATCTACCGCTTCATCCCCACCGAAGAGCGCTTCATCGCCTACCCAATGCCCCTGGCGGGGACCTATACCCGTGATATGACTTTTACCAAGGATGGCCGGGTCTGCACCTCCAACAACCCCATACCGCCGATGGCGCTGGAGGGCGGCGTGCTGGAGATCATCTGTATCGATCCCACTTACCAGCCCTAGCGAGCGGCAAGTCCCGCCAAATCAGGCGACCAGGCCGCCTCGGTCGTCGATCCTATGCGGGACTTTTTATCCGCCTGATCGGTCTACAGGAGAGCCAGACATGTTGCAAACCATTCTACGCGCGGCGTTAGCTGCAACCGCCAGCATCCCGGTCTTCGCGACGGAACCGCCGGGATCGCCCGAGGGGCCGGTTTATTCGCCCTACGTTGAGCATCGCATTCCCGCTCGACCGCTGTTTGGCGATACCCACCTCCATACCTCGCAGTCTTTTGACGCGGTGGCCTTTGGCACCCGCCTGGGCCCGGATGAAGCCTACCAGTTCGCTCGTGGAGAGGAGGTCGTCTCCAACACGGGCCAGCGCGCCCGCCTGTCGCGCCCGCTGGACTTCATGGTAGTGGCGGACCATGCCGAACTCATGGGCGTGATGGGTGAGGTGCTGGATGGTAATCCGGCGGTAATGGGCGATGACACCGTGCGCAACTGGCACACCATGCTGAAAAAGGGCGGGGAAACCGCTATGCAGGTGTATTACGCGATGGTGACCTCAGTCGGTGGCGGTGCCCCACTACCCGCAGTGCTAACTGATCCGGCCCTGAGCACCTCGATCTGGGAGAAAAATATTGCGGCGGCGGAACGCTACAATAGCCTGGGGGAGTTCACCGCGCTGATCGGTTACGAATGGTCGTCAAACACCGGAGGCAATAACCTGCATCGCGTGGTCGTCTACCGCGACGGTGCGGAGCGGGCTCGTACAAGCCTGCCGTTCTCCAGCCAGGAGAGTGACAACCCGGAGGATTTGTGGACGGCACTGCAGGCCTACGAGGCCAGGACGGGCGGTCGTGTGCTGGCCATTCCCCACAACGCCAACCTGAGTAATGGCCTGATGTTTCCGCGCGACAACCCGGTTACCGGCAAGCCCATCACCCTGGAGTACGCCACCACACGGGCCAGCCTGGAACCCCTGGCCGAAGTGACCCAGATCAAGGGAGACGGTGAGTCACACCCCTATCTGTCGCCAACTGACGAGTTTGCAGACTTCGAGACCTGGGATCGGGGCAATCTCGATCTCTCGGCTGACAAGACGCCGCAAATGCTGGAGTTTGAGTACGCCCGCTCGGCACTCAAGCTGGGCCTGCTGGAACAGCAGCGGCTGGGAGTAAATCCCTACCAGTTCGGTATGATCGGCAGCACAGATGCCCACACCAGCCTGGCGGCTATCGCAGAGGATAATTTCTTCGGCAAACTGCCCCATGCCGAGCCGTCGCCTGAGCGCGCTACCCACGCCATAGCCAAATTTGGTGACAAGGCCTACATGGGCTGGGAAATGAGTGCCTCCGGCTACGCCGCAGTATGGGCCGTGGACAATACCCGGGAATCCATCTGGGACGCCATGATGCGTCGCGAAACCTACGCCACGACTGGACCCCGCATGACAGTACGCTTTTTCGGTGGCTGGGATTTCCATACAGCCGATATCACTGATCCCGAGCTGGCGAAACTGGGTTACAGCAAGGGTGTGCCAATGGGCGGTGAACTGAGCGCGGCACCCGGCGGCAAGTCCCCCGGCTTCCTGCTGGCTGCCACCAGGGACCCCATGGGGGCGAACCTGGACCGAATCCAGGTGGTCAAGGGCTGGCTGGATAGTGAGGGCGAGCTGCAGGAAATGGTATACGACGTGGCCTGGAGCGGCGACCGGACACCTGGAGCCGGGGGCAAGCTACCACCTGTCGGCAACACGGTGGATGTCGCCAACGCGACCTTTGAAAACAGCATTGGCGCCAGCGAGCTGGCTACATTCTGGACGGATCCGGCCTTTGATCCCGGCCAGCTCGCCTACTACTACGCCCGGGTAATCGAGATCCCCACACCCCGCTGGACCGCCTACGATGCGACATTTTATAAATTGAAACTACCGCCTGACATTCCGACGATTGTCAGCGAACGGGCGTATACATCACCAATCTGGTATGCGCCGCACAGGTGAATGTAGCGGTCGGTCCTCGACGTCATGACTTCGGCCTGCCGACACGACATTGCGCAAACCAGGAGCGAGAATCGATGCTGAAACTTCAGGATTACCTTGACGCGCCGGATTTCGCCGGCGCAATTACCGAACTCGGCGCCTCGGCCCGCAAGGCGCTCGATCTGCCGCCCGTGTACCAGCTCGGCCTGGTGGTCCCGGATGCGAGCGCGGCGGCCAGGCGCCTGGCCGCTGACGGCATTGCGCCGACCTTTGCGGTCACCGGGGCGCCCGCCATGTGCTATGTCGAGGGCGTGGAGAACCGTTCCACCACCGGGCTCATATTCGCCTATCACCACGACTTCGAGCTGGAGCTGATTGAACCCAGTCCGGGCGCCGTGTTCTACGCCCGCGACCTGGACCCGGCGGGCGACATCGTGCTGCAGCACCTGGGCTACAACGTACAGGATCTCGACGCCTGGGTGGGACGCCTGTGCAGCGCAGGCGAGCGCCTGCTGGTGCGGGGAGAATCATCAAAGGGCCCCTGCAGGTAAATTACGCGTACTTCGACACCCGCGAGCAACACGGGATTATCACCGAACTCATCGCCACGCAACTGTTCGGCAAATACCTGGCCAGCCCGAGGCCGGTGTACACGGTTTTGGGGCGCCTGCAGAAGCACGACTACTAGTGTCCCGAGGGGATACAGGGAGATTGATCACGATGGCAGACCAAACCGTATTCGACCGCATCCGACCCGCCGCGACCAGCGCCATGGGTGCGCTGATGCTGGCCGCAATCGCGGCCGCCGGCACAGCGGCCCAGCAGGAGGGAGAGGTGGTCTCTGCTGGCGACGGCGGAGCGATAGACCCAAGGGCCATAGCCGAGACTCGACGCCTGGGGCAACGCAGTTTCTCACCCTATGCCAACCGCAAATTTCCCACCGCGCCGCTGTGGGGAGACCAGCACGTGCACACCGAGTGGTCCTTCGACGCCGGATTCCTGGCCACCGTGGGGCCGGAAGAGGCGCTCAAACTGGCGCGGGGGGAACAGGTGCTGTCGACCTTCGGCGTGCCGGTGCGGCTGTCCCGGCCCCTGGACTGGGTGGTCATGACCGACCACTCGGATTCCCTGGGCCTGACCGCGGCCCTGCGGGCGGGCGATCCGCAACTGCTGCAGGACCCGACCATGAAAAAATGGAGCGAGGGGATGAAGGGCAACCTCGACCAGATCGTGGCGACAGCCATGGGCGCCATCCAGGCCCAGAGCAAGGGAACGATCCCGGAGATCGCGAAGAGCCCGGCACTGTTGCAGCAGAACTGGGAGCAGTACACTGCGATCATCGAGCGCTATAACAGCCCGGGGCTCTTCACCGCGCTCATTGGTTATGAGTGGACCCCGAATCCGGGCCCCGGCAACAATCTGCACCGCAACCTGGTCTACCGCGACGGCAAGGACCGCGCGGACCGGGCCACGCCGCTGACGACCTACGACAGCGTCGACCCCGAGGTCTTGTGGCAGTGGATGGGCGACTACGAGCAGACGAGCGGCGGCCGCATACTGCGCCATTCCCCACAACGGCAACCTCTCCAACGGCCTGATGTTCGCGCTGGAAACCTACGCCGGCAAGCCGATGACCAAGGAATATGCCGAGGCCCGCAGCCGCTGGGAGCCCCTGTATGAGACCTCCCAGATCAAGGGAGACGGGGAGACCCACCCCAGCCTGTCTCCGGACGATGAATTCGCCGATTACGAGACCTGGGACACGGGCAATCTCACCCTGACACCGAAGAAGGCCGGCATGCTGCAGTATGAATACACCCGCGAGGCCCTGAAGAACGGGCTCGGCAATGCAGGCGAAACTGGGTACCAACCCCTTCAAATTCGGCCTCGTCAGTGGCACCGACACACACACCGGCCTGACGACCGCGGAGGAGGACAATTTCTTCGGCAAGCACTCCGGGGTCGAACCCTCACCTGATCGCTGGAAGCACGTGACCCTGGCGTTCGACCAGCGCGTGATCTACGGCTGGCAGATGGCGGCCTCGGGCTACACCGCGGTCTGGGCCACCGACAACACCCGCGAGGCCATCTGGGACGCCATGAAGCGCCGCGAAGTCTACGCCACCACCGGCCCGCGCATGATGGTGCGCTTCTTCGGCGGTTGGGACTTCACACCGGCCGACGCCCAGCAGCGGGAACCCGGCTGGATCGGCTACGACAAGGGAGTTCCCATGGGCGGTGACCTGAGCGCGGGGCCTTCCGGGCAAGCGACCCAGCTTCCTGGTCGCCGCCTTGCGCGACCCGATCGGCGCCAACCTGGACCGCATCCAGATCGTCAAGAGCTGGCTGGACGCCTCCGGCGGGACGCATGAAAAAGTCTACGACGTGGCCTGGTCCGGCGACCGCCAGCCCGGCGCAGATGGCAAACTGCCACCGGTGGGCAATACCGTGGACGTGGCGCAGGCCGTTTGGTCCAACTCCATCGGCGCCCCGGAACTGATCACCGTTTGGGAAGACCCCGATTTCGACCCCGCCCTCAGCGCGGTCTACTATGCCAGGGTGATCGAAATTCCGACGCCCCGCTGGACGGCCTACGACGCCAAACGGTTCAAGGTGCAGATGGACGCAGAAGTGCCGATGATTACCCAGGAGCGAGCCTACACCTCACCGATCTGGTACACGCCCTGATGACAGCCCAACCCGGCCATGACCAGTTTTGCCGGACCTGGTGGTGCCGGATCAGGATGACTACGGGGGCCGTTCTATACCATCCCGGGCCGCTTCCTGCGTCGCCCCGGCCAGCGCGTGGCAGGCGTGTACCAGATGGGGGATGAATAGGCCCGGTCCCTCCTGTAAACATAATGCCGCGAGGGCGTTTCACGGATTGCCGGAAATAGTCGATAAAATCAAAGCATTCGAATTTTCAGGAAGGACACCTTTTGATCATCCTTCCTAGCCTTGCTAAGTCGGACACTTCAGCACCCCCCTGAATATACGTGCGCTGCGGTCAGACCGGCTCGCTCGACCTCGGGTAGATTTAGCTGCGGTAGTGAATTGCCGCCCACAGTGGTCAGCCAGTTCTGTACTTGCTGGCGTTCCTCGGCGTTCATGCTGTGGTAGACCTGCAGCATGCGCTGGCCCATCCATACCGGGTATGAGGTCGCTGGGCGCCGGTAAGTGCCATCGGCCAGCGGGTGCTCAATGTGGCCGAAATAGCGCGGTGCCCGCTTTCGCAGCGCCTCCGGCAGGACCGGTAATTCAGCTACGGCATCACCGCAGGCCTGCAGGAACGGCAGCATTTCAGCGAAGATCGATTGTAGTGCGGGCTTGAGAATGGTGCTATCCAGACACTCGGCGCATAACTCGCCGGGCTCGGCATCCGGGTTTTGCATCCGCGCGATCCAGGCAGCCAGGTGCGGGCGTGGCGTGATCAGTTCTCGCAGCGGCCAGGGATCGCGCCCCAGATGCCCGAACAGGGGGCCGATCAGGCCGTAGTCGCCAAGGCATGGGCGCCCACCAAACAGGAAGGGTTGCTGAGAGAAGTGCTGATTCAGCGCATCCAGGTGGGTCTGCGCCCATCTGTCGATCAGTGCATCCTGTTCCGCCGAGATACCTACGCCTGCGGTGCGGGCTATGGCGATCATGCGCTTGGCAAATTGCAACCCGGCCCAGCGTTGCATCCCGCGCGGCGCCCAGGGGAAAATCTGCGCGCCGATTTCCGCAGCATAGAAAGGTAGGTTTTCTGCATGGCTCCAGCGGGCGTGCATGGCCAATGGCACCCAGACTCATCGCATCAATGTCCCAGGCCCGTCAGGAATTCGAGAATCCTGTCGTTCACCCAGTCGGGCTGTTCCTGTCCCAACCAGTGACCGGCGTCGATTTCAGCATGGATACGCAGGTCTTTAAAAAGTAGGCCCATATCGAGCCCGATACTGCCGGCGAAAACCTGCAACCAATCCCTGCTGCCAGCGAGAAACATGGCCGGTGGTTCGATCACATCGCCGCGGCCGGCGGTTCGCTCCCAGCTGCGCTCGAAATTGCGGTACCAGTTCAGTGGCGGACGAAAGCCGTGGCTACGGTAGCGGGAGATCGTGTAATCGATAAATTCCTGCGGCATCCAGGCCGGCGCGGTCTCCGGCAGGGCGATACGGTCGAAAAAGCCGGCCTCGCTGCTATCGGTGGCGAGCAAGTCGGTATCACCGGTCAGGATACGCAGTGATCGTTTCGCGGTGATCGGCGTTGAGCTGGTCGTCGAGGATGTCGCGCTGAAAGTCTATGACATAAAAGTAGTTGTCTCCCATCGCTTGCTTCAAAACGTCCAGCAGATGGGTTTCGCCGCGCCCGAACCAGGGTGCGCTTAAACCGCCCACCCCCTTGACTTTCTGCGGGTGTAGCCAGGCGGTATGCCAGGCGACGATACAACCCCAGTCGTGGCCTATCACCACGGCCTGCTCTTCACCCGTCTCGTCGCGGTAGGCGTCGATCAGGCCGGCGACATCGGCGGCCAGTTCGACGGCGTCATAGGCCGCCACCGCCTCGGGCGCGTCGCTTGCCCATAACCGCGCATCTCGGGGGCGATGACCCGGTAGCCACGGTCCACCAGAAACTTGATCTGCGGGCCCCAACTGGCCCAACCTTCGGGAAATCCGTGCAACAGCAATACCAGCGGGCCGCGACCCGCTTCGGCCACATTGAGTTCGATACCGTTGGTCGGCACCCGCCTGAAGCAGATATTGTAGCTGCCGAGTTCGTACGGAAATGCTATCGCCACTATCCGTCTCCTGTTTGCTTCCCGGCGCTGCAGCCTGCGATCGGCACAACGGCGAGCCGACAGCTTAGACGAAACCGGGCCGGGCGTAGGCCGGATCCGGATAGCTGTAGAAGCCCTGGCCGGTGGCTGCCCCGAGATGTCCCTTGCTGATGAAGTTCTCTTCGAGGTAGCGCGCGCACTCCAGCGCTGTGGGATGAGCGCCGGATTCACCGAGCATCCTGGCGACGAGCTCCGTCACCCCCATGCCTACCTGGTCGATCACCCCGAAAGGCCCCATGCCGGTACGCATGGCGATCATCCAGGTACGGTCCACGCTGGCGAAGTCGCTCACCCCGCGGACCAGCCAGGTCCAGCGCGGCCATGAGCCAGGGCACCACCAGGCTGTTGATGATGTAGCCGCCCTGCTCCTTGTGGATCGGGATGGGCACCAGGCCGATCTCTGCGGCGAACTGCAGCAGGCTGTCGAACACCGCGGGGTCGGTACCGGAATGCCGCATCACCTCGCCGATGTTGGAGTCCCACACGCCGATGGCGAAATGCAATGCCAGGAAACGTTCGGGGCGATCGACGCAGCCCGTCAACTGGCTGGGCATCATCGTCGAGCTGTTGGTGGTGAACACGGTGTGCGCCGGCGCATGCCGGGAGGCCTCACGCCAGAAGCGCTTCCTTGATGGGCAGCGACTCGGGCACCGATTCGCTGATCAGGTCGGCCTCGCGCACCGCCTCCGCGAGATCGCTGGTATAGGCCAGGCGCGCGAAGGTGGCGTCGATCTGCTGCCGGGTGGCGCCGCGCTGCTGGAGGAAATGCTCGGCATAATCCCGGTGGAATGCCCTGCACTTCTCCAGCCCATCGGGGAAGGCGTCGTACACAGTGACCTGCTTCCCGTGGAAGGCCATCTGCCACGCTACCTGTGAGCCCATCGTGCCGCCTCCGGCCGCTGTGATCTTCTGGTACTTCGCACTCATCGCTCGATCTCCCGTGATAGTGTGGTGCGGTTGTTGGCATACAAGGCGTTGTCCGCGTCCCAATCACCGGACAGGGGACGTCCCTGTTCGATTGCCGGGCGAGACTGATGTGGAGACAAGGCGCCCGATTTCGCCGGCGTATACCAGATCGGCGAGGTGTAGGCCCGTTCCTGGATGGTCGCGGGGACACCAGCGGGCAGGATTGTCCCGAAGCGGGCCGCATCGTAGCTGGTCCAGCGCGGGGTCGGTATCTCCAATACCCGGGCATAGTAAAATGCCTCCTCGGCCGGTTCGAAGTCCGGGTCGCGCCACAGCGCGACCAACTGCGGTGAGCCGATGGTATTGCCCCAGCTGGCGCTGGCCGCATCCACCGTATTGCCCACCGCCGGGAGCTTGCCTGCCCTGTCCGGCTGACGACTGCCGGAATCGGACCAGGCCACGTCGTACACGCGCTCGCGCAAGTCGCCGGCACCGTCGCGCCAGCCCTTGATTATCTGCACCCGGTCAAGGTTCGCGCCCATCGGGTCGCGCATGGCCGCCACCAGCAGCACCGGCGCCTGCCCGTCGCCTCCCGGGAGCATGTCCGCGCCCATGGGCACGCCCGCGGCATAGCCCCGGGCCGCCAGGTCCGGTGCCGCCAGATCTTCCTCGGTAAAGTCCCAGCCTGCGAAGAACCGCACGGACATACGGCTGCCTGTGGTGGCGTAGACCTCCCGCCGCTTGAGCGCGTCCCAGATCGCCTCTCGGCTGTTCTCCCGGGCCCACACGGCGGCCAGCCCCGCCGACGCCTGCTGCCAGTTGTAAACCACCCGGTCCTCGACTGCATCAAATTTGCCCGTTGCCCGCTTCGCGGAGGGCTCGGCACCGGGATGCTTGCCAAAAAAGTTGTCCTCCTGCGCCGTGGCCAGGGAGGTGTGGGAATCGGTGCTGCCGACGAGACCAAACTTGAAAGGGTTGGTGCCCAACTCGGCGCGGTAGGCCAGGCCTCGCTTGAGTACGGAGCGGGCGTATTCCCCCGCCAGCATGTCCGGTGTCTTGGCCCGGGTCAGGGTACCGTTGCCGGCATCCCAGGTTTCGAAATCAGCGAACTCATCGTCCGGGGACAGCAGCGGATGGGTTTCGCTGTCGCCTTTGATCTGGGTGACCTCGTACAGGGGCTCCCAGCGGCTGCGCCGGGCGGCATAGTCCGCATCCAGCGGTTCGCCAGCCAGGGTCCGGTCGGCGAACATCCAGCCGTTGCTCTGGTTGCCGTTGTGCGGAATCGACAGCACCGCACCGCCGGTGTTCGCCTCGTAGGCGGCGAACTGTCGCCACAGGTCTTCCGGGTCGTCGCTGTCAGCGCGGGTGTAGGGCACCTGGTCGCGCACCTTCTCCGCGCCGTCCCGGTACAGCACCACCCGGTGCAAGGTGCGCCCGCCCGGCGCGGAACTCCACTCGTAGCCAATCAGGGTGGAAAACACGCCCGGGTCGTTGTAGCGCTCCGCCGCGTCCACGATGGTTTGCCACACCGGCAGCAGCAGCGCCCGGTCATTGGTCTGCCACGGCAGGGTATTGCTGCCGAACGCGACCCTGAATTCAGTGACGACTCGCTGATTCTCCCCGCGGCCGAGAAGCTCGTGCCAGCGCCGCCCCATTTCCTCCTCGACGATACGCGGCGCCCCCTCGCCGATCTGGTCGAACAGGCCCATGCCGTCGGAATGGTCGGCAACAGCCAGGAAGTCCAGTGGCCGCGACAGGCGGGCAGGAATGCCTGATGAAGAGATGACCTTTTCACCGCGGGCAAAACGGTACGCCTCGTCCGGACCTAGCCGGTTGCCGAGCAACCCTGCATCGACCGACAACCGGGTATGCAGGTGGGTGTCGCCCCACAGCAGCGCCGACGGGAAGTCCCGGTCCACATAGGGCGAATAATCGGCGCAAATTGCCGGGGTCGCGGCAGTCGCAACCCAGAACAATGCCCATGGCAGGAACAGCATGTGCATGCCGATTTTCATTGCGCCCGTTCTCCTGGTGACGTCCCGCGCCCCGCGATACCCGGCCGGGTTGCCGCTGGCAGCGCAGTAGCGCGACCCAGGATTCTAGTGGCGGAACAGAAACCCGGGGTGACATTTGTTGCCAATGTCCGGGGCTCAAATTGGCAACAAATGTCAGCACACAGCTCGAAATCACCGCTAACTTGCTGTTGGAAAGCCCCCCCTGGCCCACCTCGAAGGAGCCGCACAATGCCAATGTCACTCAGACCGTTCACCCACCGCGCCGCCCTGGCCTGCATCATCATCCTGTTGCTTGCCACCTGGCGTCCGCTCCACGCCGCCGAGGGTGGCGCGTCGGCCCAGGCACAACAACCCACACCGCAGGAGCGCGCGGCCATGCTCAAACAGTGGATGGCGGCCAGCCAGGCCCAGTTGCGCAGTTACCAGTGGACAACCGAGACCGTCGTAACGGTCGATGGGGAAAAGAAGCACGACACCAGGGATCGCTGCTATTACGGGGATGACGGCACCCTGCAAAAAGTGCCGATGGGTGACGCCGTCAAGCAGAGCGATGGCCTGCCGGGGCTTCTGCCCCCCGGCAAGCTGATCAATATGTTCCAAAAACACAAGAAGGAGGAAATGGAGGAGTTCATCAACAGCGCTCTGGCGCTGCTGCACAGTTATATACCCCCCCAGACCACGGATATACAGGCCGCGGTTCACGCCGGCCTGATGTCGGTCAACATCCTGGAGCCGGGCAAGCGGGTGGAGCTGGTGTTCAGCAATTTCAAGCAACCAGGGGACCAGCTGGGTGTGGAAATAGACTTGCCCACCAATCGCCTGCTGGGCCTCAAGCTGAAGAGCTATGTAGACAGCCCCGACGATCCGATCACAGCCGATGTCACTATGGGCGTCATGGCTGACGGCACAATCTACACCCAGCAGGCGCAACTCACGGCGAGCAGCAAGGACCTGGTGATCGACGTCACCAATTCGGACTACCAGCGCATCAAACAGTAAATACGGCCATTCGGGAGGACTGACTATCATGCTGCATGCCACGAGATCGCTTATGCTCACCGTTGCCCTGGTGGGCAGTCCCATGCTCGCGGGCGGAGCGTCCGCGCAATCGGTCGCCGACACTGAGCAGGCAGACTCCGCCGGGGCCGCTGCCACCCTGCTGATGGAAATGGCCGAGCTGCTTGGCGACGCGCAAAGCTACCGGGTCGATATGCGTATCGGCTACGACGCCGTGCAGGCATCCGGAGAAAAAATCGAGTTCGGTGAACTGCGCCAGGTATCCCTGCAACGCCCGTCACAGGTGCTCAATGAACTGCAAAGCAGTGACGGCAGACGCGAGCTCATATTATTCGACGGCCAGTGGATCACCGTGAGCCAGGCGGAGTCCGGTGTCTATGCCCGGGTGCCCCAGCCCGGCGACATCGATGTAACCGTCCGCTATTTCCTGGAGGGCCTGGGCATGCGCCTGCCGCTGGCGGCGATGCTGATGAGCAGCTTTCCCGAGGTCCTGGGACAGCGCCTGGAAAGCATTGAGTACGTGGAGGAAACCGATATTCTCGGCGCGCCCACCCACCACCTCGCGGGACGGGTACCCGGCGTGGACTTCCAGGTCTGGATCGACGCGGTTGGGCAAGCGCTGCCCCTACGAATCATCCTCACCTACCGCGACGAGGTGGGCCAGCCACAGTTCCGGGCCAATTTCTCCAACTGGAATTTCAAGCCCGGGTTTGCAGACGGCACCTTTCGCTTTGAACCAGCCGCTGGCGCACAGGAAATTCCGCTGGTGACGCACTTTACCCCAGTAACAGAATCGGGAGACCAACCATGAACAGACGATTCGGTTTGGGCGCAGCCGCCGCTGTCATAGCGGCCAGTTTGCTCGCCAGCACGGCGGGGGAAACTTTCGCGCGCGGCTTCGGAGGCGGCGGATTCTCCCGCGGCGGCTCGGCCTCCCATGGCAGCTTCTCCGGTGAGGGTGAGCGCGGCGGTTTTGGCGGGGGTGAGCGCGGCGGCTTCTCCGGGGGTGAAGGCGGGCAGGAACGCGGCAACTTCTCCGGCGGCGAGGGAGCCCAGCAGCGCTCCAGCAACATGCAGGCGCAACAGGGGTCTCGCGAGAGCTCGATGTCCGCCAACCAGTCCCAGCGCCAGGAGTCGATATCGTCGACCTCCACGACCAACCAGTCCCAGCGACAGAACTCCATGTCCTCCAACCAGCAGCAGCGCCAGAGCACGGCAACCACCAACCAGGACCAGCGCCAGGACACCTACAGCCAGAATGTCGACACCCGGCAGCAGGGCGCCACCGACCGCCAGCAGAACTACCAGCAGAACTACAACGGCTACTACCGGCCGCCGCCGCCCGGCTACTATCCCCCACCCAACTATTACGATGACGATAACGACGAGGCCGGCGCAGCCGCGGCCGGCTTCGTGGTCGGCGCAGTAGTGGGTGCGGCGGCGGCTTCATCGAAAACGTCGAATTCTTCTGCTGCCACCACCACTGCTGCCGCACCGGCTGCCACCACCACCAACAACACCACCGTCATTTATACCCAGGCGCCCGCCGGCAGCCCGCCACCGCCCAGCTCCAGTCTGCCCTGCAACGCAGACAAGGTGCAGAGCAATGGCATGACCTACTACCGTTGTGGCCAGAACTACTACATGCAGGCCTACGGTAGCCAGGGGCCGGTGTATATGCCGGTGGCAGCACCGGCAGGCTAGAGCCGACTCTAACCGGTGCTGATGTTGCAGTGGTAGACTGCAGGCTTTTTCGTGGCCGTTCTCCGGGGATACCACTGCAATGCCACAGCTCGCTTGCCGCCTGGCGGCCCTGTTTCTGCTAATCGCCACCTCCTGCAGCCGGGCCGGAGAGCTGCGCCTTGGCAACGGCGCTGTCCTGCCGGGGGAACTGGCCAGCATCGAGCTCACCAAGCTGGTCTGGAAGGCCGATAAAATCGGCGAGATCACGGTGGCCAAGAGCGATGTGCAGGACCTGCGCAGCAGCCGCCGGGTCTCGGTGCGCGAAGCCCTGCACCAGCCACCACAGGACGACTGCCTGGTCGCGGTCGGGGCCGGCAAATGGTCCATCGACTGCGGCCCGGGACCCGTGCAGTCAATCGGGTTCGCGCAGTTGCGCAGCCTGCCGCCGGTACCCAGTTCCACCGGCAAGCTGGCCGTGGCGCTGGATATAGACCGGGGGGCCAACCCGTCCGAAGAACTCACCGTCGACTTTAGCGCGCGCTGGTTGCGTCCGGGCCACCGCCACAACATCGATATCAGCGCTGACTATGAACAAACCAACGGCACCACGACGGACGACGACGCGGACGCCAACTACCAGTACGACCTGCTACGCCCCGGCGGCTGGTACTGGTTCGGACGGACGCGTTACTATCGCGATGAGTTCGAGGCATTGCAACAGGTATATGCCGCGGGCGCGGGAATCGGCAGGGAATTCACTCCCGCCGAGGATATCACCCTGAGCCTGCAGGGCGGACCGGCACTGATGTACTACCAGTACCAGGATCAGGGCTGGCAGGCGGAACCCGGGTCGAGCATGCGATGGACTGTGGTCTGGCATACCCCCTGGCGAGGCATCGAAGCGTCTCACTCGGGCGAGTTGGGCTGGATCTTTGCCGTCTCCGATGCCTACCTGCTGCAATCCCGAACCGGCATTACCGTTCCCCTCTACAACAGGCTGGTGGCGGAAATGCGCCTGCAGTACGACCGCTCCGGCGTCGAGGTCGGCAACAACGGCGACTACGATCTGGAGTGGGTCCTGGCGCTGGGATACAAGTGGTAAACGTCCCGCCCGGGTTATGACGGGAGGCTCGGGTCAGGTGCCGGTAAACACGGGCGCGCGCTTCTCGATGAAAGCCTGCAGGCCCTCGGCCTGATCGCGGCTGGCGGCGCAGCGCCGCACTGCAGCGCGCTCGACGTCCAGGGCCTCGGCCAGTGACGCCCCGCCGGCGCCGACCACCGAGCGCAGCACGCCGGCTACCGCGATAGGCGGCCTGGAGGCGAGCTCCCGCGCCAGTGCCATGGCGGCATCCTTCAGCTCGGCCAAAGGGTGCACCGAATTGACCAGCCCTATCCGCAACGCCTCGGGCCCATCAATCTTGCGCACCCGCAAAATCATGTCCAGGGCATGGTCGCGACCGACACAGCGGGTCAGGCGCACGCTGCCTCCCCAGGCCGGCACAGTGCCCAGTTCCAGTTCCGGCAGGCCGATACTGGCGCCAGAGTCGGCGGCCAGCCGGAAATGGCAGGCCAGCGGCAGTTCCAGGCCGCCGCCCAGGCAGTTGCCGAACAGGGTTGCGACGGACGGCTTGTCCATACTCTCGATCATCCCGAGTACCCGGCGACGCTGGTCGAGTACCGTCTCCAGCCCCCCGCGACTGGCGCCGTCCCGCACCAGTTGCTTGAGATCCATGCCCACCGAGAAATTGTCCAGGCCGTCGGCAGTGAACAGCAGCGCCCGTACCTGGGGATCGCGGGCGGCCGCGACCACGGCCTGTTCCAACGCGTCCATGTAGGCGAAGCTCATCCGGTTCCAGGGCGCATCGGTGTTGGTCAACACGAGCACCCCATTGTCGTGCTCGACTCGCAGCGGGTCAGGGGAATTCATAGCGGCCTCCTCGGGCTGTCATAGGGCGACCGGTTCGGTAGCCGTACTTCTTGGGTCTATGAGTATTTTGGCATGGGATTCCGCATCGGCCAGGGCGGAAAAAGCGTTGTCCACACCCGCCAGGCCCACCTTGCCCGTGAGCAGCGGCGCGCAGTTCAATTTGCCGTCCGCGATCATATGCAGGCTGTCGCGGTATTCCAGCGGTGTGTGGTTGACCACGAACCGCAGGTCGATTTCCTTCATCACCGACAGCGCCGGCTCGAAGCGATCCACCTGCATGCATACCCCGACCACCACCACCCGCGACATCAGCGGCGCGCCGTCTATGATCTGTTGTATCACCCCGGGCACCCCCACGCACTCGAAAATCACCGGTCGGGCCGGCGGTCCGCCCACTTTTTCCGCGACCCGCCAGACCTGCCACCAGGGCAGCGGCAGCCGGTGCAGTTTTTCCCGGGTCTGCAGCGCGAATTCCAGCAACTGCGGCATGCTGATGAAATGACCGTACTCTTCCCAGCTGGCATAGGGGGAACTCACGGCCGGGTCGATGACCACATCGGCGCCGCAGTCCCCGGCCAGCTTGCGCCGCACCGGGGAGAAATCGCTGGCCACCACCGTGCGCACCCCGCGGGCCTTCAGGCCACAGATAACGGCCAGCCCCACCGGGCCGCAGCCGATCACCACGGCCACATCTTTCCTGCCGATATCACTGCGCTGCACCGCGTGCCAGCCCACCGCCACCGGCTCGGTGAGCGCCGCCATATCCGGCGACAGCCCGTTGGGCACCGGTTCCAGCACCGACTCCTGCAGCAGCATGCGCTCGGCGTAGGCGCCGGTCACATTCTTCGACAGGCCCGGGTTTTCAATGCCGCGCGCCGTGCGCAACAGGGGCTGGGCGACAATACGGGTACCCGGCTTCAGCTTGCGGGAGCAATCCGGGCCGTATTCGAGCACCTCACAGCAGAACTCGTGGCCAAAGACGATGGGATCGGAGCGGTTCGGGAACTGCTCGTCGTAACCCAACCTGCCGGCCAGCGCCTTCATGTGATCGCAGTTGTGGCGCAAGTGCAGGTCGGAGCCACAGATACCGCAGCGCAGGACCTCCACCAACACCTGTCCCGGCCCCGGTTCGGGCTCGGGCAAATCCTCTACGGTGAGCTTCTCTTCCAGACAGACGACAGCTTTCACAGGTACCCCGCCTTGCGCGCGGCCGTTTCGGCATAGGGCTTCAGCCCGTCCCGCAAAGTGCTGTCAAGCATCTTCTGCATAACCCGGCGCAACAGCGGACCCACCAGGGGGTACTTGCTGCCGAAACGAATCGTCCAGCGCACTTCGCAGCCCTGGCCGGTCGGGACCAGCTCGACCTCGCCGTTGTGGAAGCGTATGGGGCCACCCTCGATCACCCGGTAGTGGATGCGGCGACCGGGCTCGACGCCGGTGATCTGTTCCACCACGTTGCCGGGCTTGCCCCGCATAATTCGCTCGGCGCCATAGCCATCCGGTTCCGGCGTGCCGTCGCGAGTGCGTCGAACGGTTTCGAAGCCACACCACTGCGACATGGATTCGTGATCGTTGAGAAGCGTCCAGACGGTTTCCACGGGTGCGGCGATCTGCGCCTGCCCGGCCACCGCGAACTTGTTATGCAACGGCCGGTCGTCCCGGGGATGCGGCTCGAAGCCGTACTGGTAATCGCGTTTGGGGGGCATCCAGGTGAACTCTATCGAGAAGCCCTGCGGATCGCTGGTGTAGACGATACCGCCGCCGTTAAAGAATAAGGGCCGGAAGTTGGGTTTCGCCCCGGAGGCGATCAGCCTGTCGTAGGGTTCGGTGAATTCGTCCCGCGAACGCGAGCCATAGGCAACATTGAGAATGCCCTGGTCGCAGATACGATAACCATCGGGCCAGGGTTTGCCGACCGGGTCGGTATACTGGACAACCTCCATGAGGATATCCGCGGAGCGGAATATCGCGCGTTTGCAACTGGCGCCGGCCAGCCCCCATATCGCCTCGTGTTCCGGTGTGTGCAGTGTTATATCCTCCGGGCCCTTGCCATATATCGCCGTCATGGTCGCCACGGAGGCATCGAAATCGGGGGTGGACAGGGTCACCGAACGCACCGCCACGGGGCAGCCCTCGCGCTCGCTGCCCGGCGCCTGAGGCAGCGGGTCGTCTTCCATGATTTCCACGTACACGCCGTCCGGGTTGCGCACACAGGCGCGCCGGCTGCCCGCTTGACCCACAGGGGGCGAGAGCGGCTCAGTGCCGAGGGCGGTGAGGTCCGCCAGCGCTTTATCAAAGTCCTGCACATGCACGCCCATGCGGGTGTAACCGGTATCACAAGGGCGGAATTCGGCGGGCATGAGTTTCGCGATGGGTTGCCGGAACTGGAACATTTCCAGTTGGAACCAGGCATTGCGCGCCACCATCCACCAGGCACAGGACGCTGCCCCGGGCAATCCCTGCACACGGCTGGCTATGGGTCCGCTCATCATCCTGATGTTGCCCCCGGCGGGCAGAAAACCCAGGCCATCATGAAACCAGGCTTCGGTGCGACGCAGGTCGACCACCGAGAACGCCAACTGGAACAGGGGGGGGCTATGCACAGTCGATGTCATGATATCTCTCCGGATTTATAGCACTGGTTCGCCCGTCGCAGGGCCCGGGCGCTGCGCCGCCAGCGAATCGCCAGGTAGGCGATGAGCAGGAATCCGCCCATTAGCCAGCGCAGATCCGGCACCACCAGGTCTGCGTCGATGGGAATCAGCACCACTTCTTCGGCCGCCAGCTTCAGGGGAATGGCGGGGCCGTAGGCGGGATCGGCCATAAACTCGATATAGGCACGGCGGCTGGGCGCGCGCATCACCACCACCCGCTCCCACTCGTTGGCCCCTTCCAGGTCCGAGGCGGTGAGGCTCAGCGCCTGGGCGCCGCCGCCGATCAGCGGGTATTCGCCGCGCTTCAGGGCCAGCGGCACCACCAGCTTCTCGTAGTACTCGTTGATCTCGGCCGGGCCACCCTCGATAGCCATCCCGGGCGGCAGTTCGCCCAGGGTATCGCGGTAGCGCATCAGGTTGACCAGCAGCACCGGCCGCCCGTCGTCCCCGGCGGCCCATTCGCGCACCCGGGATATGAAGGCGGCCTTGTGCTGCGGCTCCATCACCGTGTGCTGTTCCAGCTCCGCTGTGTACTGATCGATCTCTTGCTGGCTCAGGGGGCTGTTCCACAACCACGGAGTCTGCCACAGGAAGAACGCGAGAAACACAATGGCAAAGCCCAGGCCCAGCGCCAGGTTGAAAAAGCGGTCTTTTACCGCCTCCAGCGCCGACACACTGGACACGACCCGGCCGGCGGCTTCTTCCAGTTCGATCACGTTGCCAAAAGGGTCGCGGCCGTATACCGAGCGGACTCCGGGGCCCACCCTGGTGGGCTCGCCGAGAAAGCGCATGCCGGCGGACTTGAGGCGGCGATACTCCGAATCGATATCGCTGACCGCCAGGCAGAAATGGGTGTAGCCGTGATCGACGAGGGGCCGCTGCGGATCCTGGGCGGCGGGCTCGCAATCACTGAACTGGAACAGCTCGAGAACCAGATTGGAGCAGCGCAGATGCGCCGCATCGGCGGCGATACCGTCTATCCCCATGATCTTGCCCGCTGTTACAGAAGTCCCGGAGCCGGACTTCCAGGACATCCTTGCCACCAGTTCAAAGCCGAGCAGGTCACAGTAAAACGCCAGGGCCTCGTCCAGGGAGGGAACGGAGAGAGTTATATGATTGACGCCGAGAATCATTGCCGTAGTCCTATTTCAGGTAATCCAGTAGTACCGGATTGAACTGCTCGGCGCCGCTGAGCTGCAACCAGTGATTGGCGCCCTCGATGCGTACATAGCGAAAGTCCGCGCCCACGTAGTTGCCGGAGTCGCGCATCTGGCCCTCGGCCAGAAAGCGGTCGCCACTACTCCACACCCCCAGCACCGGCACCCTGACATTGTCGGCGTGACCGCCGATAAACATCATGGCATTGGAGCGATAGTATTCCAGCCCCGCCTTGAGGCGCCCCGGGCGCGACTGCTGTGCTATCCACTGCGCCTGCTCCTCCGGGTAAGCGGTCAGAAAGCGGAATCCGAACCAGTTGAAGCTGCTCAACAGCCACTCGGGAAACCAGGGCAACTGAAACATCAGGGTGTAGTAGCCCTTGATTTTCTGCGCCAGGCCGCCGCGGCGGTACGCCATGGGATGGCCGGTCGCCAGCGCCACGTAGCGATCGACACGCTCGGGATAATCGATAGCGAGCTGCCAGGAAATACCTGCGCCCCAGTCGTGCGCCACCAGCCGCACCTTGTCTATCGCCAGCGTGTCCAGCAGGGCGATGAGATCCGCCACCAGGTTGTCGACGTGATAGTCACTGCGCCTGGAGCTGATTTCGGTCTCGCCACAACCGCGGGTATCCGGGGCGATCACCCGGTACCCCGCGGTGACCAGGGCGGGAATCTGTTCGCGCCATACCGCATGGGTGTCAGGGTAGCCGTGGACCAACAATACATCGGGCCCCTGCCCGGCAATGACCACATGCATGTCAATGCCGTTAACCTGAATCATCCGCGCTGGGTATTCCACGATTTTTTCTCCGGCCCCGCTAGGCCACGACCAGCACGTAGTCACGGCGCTGCAGCGGTCTCGCCAGGGTGACCGTCCTGATCCACTCTCCCCCGGTACGCTGTAACAAGGCCGTGAGGGCGTCTGCCGACTTGCCGACCAGGCCCACCGCATGGGCGGCGGCCCGGTCGAAATGCCACAGGGTGTGGGGTGAACTGGCCCGCCGTATGGCCTGGCCGCGCCATTGGTACTCGATTGGCCCGAGGGTGGGGTGCACGCTGCGCTTGCCGTCCGCGGCCACCAGGGTGCCGGAGCCCTGTTCCGGATTGGCTGCAATCCAGGCGTTGTAAAACTCGACATTGGCCAGGATCTCCGGGCGCCAGTCATGGAACATCAACTTCAACACCGGCTCCAGCGTCGGCGGTATGGCGTCTTTCGGAAGATAGGTTTCCGCGCAGTCGGGGAACTCGCCGTCGGCAATGGCGGCGAGGTTCATGCGCTCGGTCCAGCGATAGACGTTCGGCGCCTTGTTCTTCATCAGGGTAGCCGGCACCGGGTCGCGGGCCAGATGGGCGTACAGCGGCGCCATCAAGCCGCAGTCGGCTATGCTGGGGCGCCCGCCGAGAATATAGGGGTAGTGCTGGAAATGTATGTCCAGGGCATCGAGCAGCTCGAGATAGGCGGTTTCGACAGTGGCGAGACTCTGCGGGGTCACCCCGAGAATGGGCAGGAAGTCGTTGAAGTAGTTCATCAGCTGCAGGCCCGCGGCCAGGCGCTCCTCGCGATCGGGTCCCGCGTGCACGCCGCGACCGAACTCGGCCCGCAGGAAATATTCCTGCTCGGCCCGGTAGGTCCAGCGGTAAGACATGGCCGCTGGCAGCAGGCTCTCAGAACCGAAGGCACCGACCAGCCAGGCCACCGTGCGCTGCAGGGGTGTTTCCGGAATCATCAGCGGCCGGGGGAACTGCGCCTCAAGGTGCTCGATCATATCGGTCGTATCCTGCAGGATCTCGCCGTCGGGTGTTTCGATGACAGGGGCTACCTTGAGGCGTATCGCCGGCTTGATCTCGGCGCGAAAACGCGGATGAGGCGGACAGAACTCCTGAAACGGCACACCCTTCTTGATCAGGTAGGAACGGATCTTGCCCGTATACAGGGAATGCGGCGTGCCCCAAAGCGTGTAGTGTTGTGCTGCGGACCCGGCCATTGCTCTCTCCCTAACTCTCTCAGTCTGGATTCAGTGTATGAGCGAGACGGCGCAAACGTATTGACATTTGTTGCCATGCATCGCCCGGCTTGGCGAGCTAGCCCTGCGGCATTTGTTTGCGAATAACCACATCAAGCAGCCGGTCGGTCATATGCTTGCCCGCGTACCAGGTGCTGTCCAGAGGATAGCGGGTGCGCGGGGATCCGGCTTCCAGCGCCTCGGCGATTGCATTTGTTACCACGGAGACAGGTTTTGCACTCTGCAACCGACTTTCGAAGAAATCAGGCATCTGCCCCATCAGCTTTTCATAGGCGGTGCCGACATAGCGGTTCTCACCACCCTGCGCGCCGGTCTTGTCCCAGATCGGCGTGCGGATCGAACCGGGCTCGATGGCGATAACCTTGATACCGTAGCGCTGCAGTTCACGCCGCAGGCCATCGTTGAGGGATTCCAGAGCATACTTCGATGCCGAGTAGGCGCCCAACATGGGAAAGGTGATGATGCCGCTGGTGGAGCTGATATTGATTATTCGCCCGGCAGGTGAGCCCTGTCCACCCGGCCCGCGCTTGAGCAGGGGCAGAAAGGCCTGGGTGACAGCCATGACTCCGAACACATTGACTTCGAACACCTGACGCAGCTCCGCGATCGGAGTGTGCTCCAGCGGACCCACCGGGGCAACCCCGGCGTTGTTCACCAGGCCGGCAAGTCCGCCGCCATCGAGCTCCCCTGCCAACTCCGAGGCCGCCTTGTCGACTGCAGCCTGGTCGGTGACGTCAAACAGTAACGGCGTGAATGACTTTGAGTTCAGTATCTTGCTCGCTTTGTCCGCGTCGCCCGCCTTGCGCACACTGCCGTAGACGCGATAGCCGCGAGCCAACAGATCTGCCGCGGCAGCCTGACCGAAGCCGCTGGAGACGCCGGTTATCAGAATAGTCTTGCTCATGGGAATCCCGGGATGTGCCGATTATGATTCGACCCAGTGTGGACTGGTCACCCTGAAATTGATTGACATATCTTGCCAACCCGGCGCCGAATCCCCTAGCTTGTAGCGCGCTCCCGATACTCGGCCGGGGTAAGACCACTTGCCCGCCGAAAGCCCCTGATAAATGCCGTGATGTCGCCGTACCCCAGCTGGTAGGCAATCTGGTGCAGCGGTACCGAGGGGTCCGCCAGCATTGCACAGGCCCGTTCGTGACGAATGCGCGTACTGAGCTCGCGGAAATTGATTCCCTCATCCGCCAGCCGGCGGGCCAGTGTCCGGTGCGCCATATTGAGCAGGGCCGCGAGTTGCGCCACCGTCGGCTGCAGGGTATTGGCCTCGCGCAACATAAGACTTACCCAGTCGCCATAGCGATCCGCGGTTTGCAGGCCCGGCGAGCTTGCGACCCGCGCCGACCCATCGGCCGCGACCGCCGCGCCGCGACCGCGCGCCAAACGCCGCCGCACCAGCTGTGTGGGTATAACACAACGCACCTCGGGCAAAGCCTCGGAGCTGAAGTGGAAGCGTGTACAGGGCAGGCGGTCGTAGCGCGCCCGGTGCGGCGGAGGCGGCGCCGACAGATAGATATCGAATACCGCATCGAGACCGAACAACCTGTGCAGATCGACGTGCACCGATACCGCATGCATCTCCAGGAACATGTACAGGGTCGGCTGCGTCATCGTGGCGGCCAAACGAATACGCCACTCGCAGTGCTCCTTGCCAGGCAGGTAGCGCACCGCGAAGGCAGGGGTTATAAGGTGATAGTAGCGCTGTATCAACAGCATCATTTCTTCCAGCGTACTGCACTGCTGGAGTATCTTGCCCAGCGGGCTGTGGGATTCGATGGTAATCCGCTTACCCATCTCAAACCCAAGGTCGGTTCGCTGCAGTTGCGCGCTCGCGCCCACCAGCAAATCATCGAAGCGGGCCATGGGCAGGGATGCGTCCGCCGGCTCCACCTCCAGGCCCTCCAGCCCGGCGGCAGCCATGATATCACCCGCTGCTTCCGGATCTTGCTCACGAAGAATCTGGATCAGCGGCACGAAGTAACGATAGGGAATGGTTGGTTGATACAACGGCATGCTGACTTCACCATTATTATTTTGCCCAAGCATAGCACGCTGCCAAGGGGAGTCCCACGTGGCGGGCTGACGTGCCGGGACTATTCCGCGCTGTAGTCGAACAGCGTCAACTGGATTTCGCGGCCGGCGGCTGCCGGCTCGAAATGGCTGTGTTAACCCCGGTAGCCAAGCACCGCCTGGAACCCGTCTGCCATGATTGCGCTGATAAGCCCTTTTACCGCTTCGCTATCATTGACGTGCGGAAACGGCTCATCCGGGGCCGGCAACTCGAGGAACTCGCACAGAGGTTCCCAACCCTCGGTCACCTCAAAGACCAGCAGTCGCTCCGGTGCGATAGTTTCCCTCACCTGGGCTACATGTTCATTAAATCGCCTGACCAGGTGATCGTGGTCGTGCATACGGCCGTCGAAGTAGTCATCAATCGTGGCCTTCATGAAAGCCCCCGCCTCGGTGCCGGGCAGGAACTCGATCCACTGCCTGTCGAAGATCGTGTTCTGTACCGAGCTAAACCACTTCTCCGGGTCGCGCAGCGTAAGCACGACTTTGGCGTCGGGATAGTAGTTGGCCAGAGCGGCATAGCTGGTGCAGGCGGGAAAATCGACGGTGGCGGTAAAGCCCTCGAACAGCGCCTCCCAATCGGTCGCACCCTTTGCCGCGCGCTCCCACAGCTTCCAGTGCTCGGGTCCCTGCGGAAAACATTCCACCATGTGATAGCAGGGGTAACCCAGTTGCTCCAGGGCCGCCTTGAGCGACAGGGTGCCGGTGCGACCAAAGCCCGCCCCGATAACTTTCAACGCCATAGTTCTCTCCCGCGCAAAGGTGGGATAAGCTTGCCAAATACAGAGCCACTTTTCCATTTGAACCGATTTGGGCTGTGCACGAGCTTATCTTCACTTGAATTCGAGTCCCTGACAATCGGTTATATCGCCATGGGGGCTATAATGTGAGCGGATGCTGTGAACAGGATTGCGTTACGGAGGCACTGCGGGAAAAGCAGGCCGGAACCCTGAGGGCTGTTCTCGCAATCAATGCCATCATGTTCGTCGTCATTGTCGTTGCCGCACAGGTGGCGAAATCTTCGGCGCTGTTTGCTGACAGCGTGGACAATCTCGGTGACGCATTGACGTACGGCCTGAGCCTTATGGTCGTGGCGAGCGGGGCCGCGGCCAAGGCGCAGGTGGCGCTCTTCAAGGGCCTGTTGATCCTGACCGCCGCACTTGTCGTGGGCAGCCAGATTGTCTACAAGCTCATGGTTCCGACTACGCCAATCTTCGAACTCATGGGCATATTCAGTCTTGTCGCGCTGGCGGCCAACTCCTTGTGCCTGTTCCTGCTATGGAGTCATCGCAACGAGGACATCAACATGAACTCTGTGTGGGAGTGCTCGCGCAACGATATCGCGACCAACCTGGCTGTTTTCGTCGCCGCCGGCGCAGTCTGGCTCGCCGGCTCGGGATGGCCCGATATCGTTGTTGCCTGTGCTTTGACCGTGCTGCTGCTCAGGTCGTCGATGCGGGTGATTTCTGCATCGATCAGCGAGTTGAGGGCCGCAACATGACCTGCGGATCAGCGTGGACAGGGAAACGACTATAGCGCCATCATGCTGCGTATCAAGTATCAAGGTATCAAGGGGTCACATATCAAGGGGTCAGACTCCCATGAAAGATGCACACATCTGGGGTATCAAGGGGTCAGGGTATCAAGGGGTCAGACTCCATGAAAGATGCACACATCTGCATATCAAGGGGTCAGACTCCATGAAAGATGCACACATCTGAGCTTCCCGAATAGACCACCCATGATCATGCTGTATCCGTTATCAAGCGACCGGACTGACGCATGGCCCGGATGGCCCGACTTTACATACCTGGTTGCTCGCACCATGTCATACAGCGGGGGAATAATCGGGTCCCGTGCTTTACACAGGAAATCGACTATCGTCGCTACCTGGAATATCTGTCAGCCGCAGCCATTAATGTGGGTGTAGCCATACACTCGTTTGTCTTGATGACAAATCATGTCCACCTGTTGCTAACGCCAAAAAGCGCCGGCGATTGTGGCAAAATGATGCAGTCTCTGGGAAGGAGGTATGTCAGGTACTTCAATGATTGTTATGGGCGCAGCGGGACCCTCTGGGAGGGGCGATACAAGTCTACTCTTATTGATTCAGACAACTACTTTTTCACAGTCTCTAAATATATAGAGCTCAATCCTGTCCGAGCCAAGATGGTCAGGCATCCCGGGGACTATCCCTGGTCCAGTTATCACAGCAACGCCCTTGGGGTGCCATGTGATCTGTTAACGCCCCACGATCTGTACTTTGGACTAGGTCATTGCGCGCTGAAGCGCCAGCACAGCTATAAGGCACTGTTTGAGAGCGAGATAGCAATTGAAATATTGGATGAGTTGCGGCGCGCGACTAACCGTGCCTGGGCTTTCGGTTCAGAGGAATTCAAGTCCCGTATCTCGTCCGGCGTTAACAGGCGTCCGGTCAGCATGGGATGGGGTGGTGATCGGAGGTCACAGCGGGAAATAGGTGACGAAAGAGATCAAGGAGTCTGACCCCTTGCAAGGAAGGCCCTATCATGTAGTGCGGTAAAAGAGGTTTCGCATGGATAAACACGATGGCATTGTGAACGGACACTGCGCACCCGCATTCGAGCGGGTCGCCCGGCAGTTCTCCGCGCATTTTGATAACTGGCAGGAAACAGGCGCAGGTCTTTGCGTGTACCACCGGGGCGAAATGGTAGTGGACTTGTGGGGCGGACTCGCCCACCCGGATACCAACTCACCCTGGCAGGCTGACACACTGTCGGTGGTGTTCTCCGTCACCAAGGGTTTAACCGCCATCGCTCTTAACCTCGCCGCCGAACGCGGTATGTTCGCCTGGGATGTACCCGTAGCCGAGTACTGGCCAGGTTTTGCCCAGGGCGGCAAGCAGTCGATTACCGTCCGGCAACTATTCAATCACCAGGGGGGCCTGGCCGTACTCAGCACCCCGCTCACAGTCGCGCAATACTGTGATCCGCAGCAGAGACTGTCCATACGCAGGATGTTGGAGCAACAATCGCCCGCCGGGCCAGTTGCACAGGCTTACCACGCCCTCACTTTCGGTATGTATGCCGATCATTTTTTTGAAATTGCCTGCGGCGAGCGCGTGGACGCCTTCCTGCACCGCGAATGGCTGGACCCGCTGGAGGCAGATGTCTTTATGGGCACGCCCCCCGCCGAAGACCACCGCGTGGCCAGCCTGCTACCCGTGGGAAACGGTGCGAGATTGAGGCACCTGCTGTGGGCGGCCATTCGCGGCGGCAGCACCGAGGCCAACGTCGCCCGATCAATGTTGCGGGGCGGACCGGTCAGGCGGGCCTTGACCAACCCTTCCGGCAGCATGGCGGACTACAACGCCGCACCAGCGCGACGGTGCTGCCTGCCCTGGGCCTCTGCCACCGCAACCGCGCGCGGGCTGGCGCGCGCCTACCTCCCCTGGTCCGTGGGCGGCCAGTGGCAGGGGCGAAGCTGGGTCAGCCCCGCAACCATAGAACAGGTGACGAGCCGCCAGTCCTGGAGTGAACAGGACATGGTGCTGGGTAAGGCCCTGGGCTGGTCCCAGGGGTTTTTGAAGGAAGAAAGGGGCATATTTTCCCCCAACCAGGAATCATTTGGTCACCCGGGCATCGGCGGGCCGCTGGGCTGGTGCGACCCGGCGGCTCAGCTCGCTATTGGCTACACACTTAATCGCAGTGACTGGCGAGTGCGCTCTCCCCGCGCCCTGGACCTCTGTGCCGCCATCTACGAGTGTGTCTCCACTATAGGGCCGCGTTAAGCGACATGTTGCCGCGGCGACCAAAGCCAGCCCCGACGTATCAAGGAGTCTGACCCCTTGATATACTCATTTCCATGCTCTGGGCTTTACTTTTTCTTGTCATGACAGCTTGCGTGGTTCTCCCCGGCTTATGGGTGAAGCGCATCATGGCTAAGTACAGTCAACCCCCTGACCGCTATTGTGAACAGGGCAGTGGTGGTGAACTCGCGCGCCATTTACTGGATCGGTTCGAGTTGGGTGATGTAAAGGTCGAGGAAACACAGTCCGGTGACCATTACGATCCGGGCGCCAGGGCTGTCCGGCTGTCACCGGAAAATTATGCGGGACACTCCCTGACAGCGGTGACGATCGCGGCCCACGAGGTGGGTCATGCCATCCAGGATTCGCGCGGCGAGGCCCTGTTCCGTGCCCGGCAAAAGCTTGCCAGGGCCGCAGCCGTCGCCGAGCGGGCTGCAGGGATACTGCTGGTTGCCGCGCCTATTGTGTTTGTCCTCACTCGAGTGCCGCAGGCAGGCGCGTTGACGATACTGATCGGTGTTATGTCGATGGCAGTCGGTACCATTGTCCACCTGGTGACGCTGCCGGTGGAGTTCGATGCGAGTTACCGGAAAGCCCTGCCGATATTGCAAGCGGGCAACTATTTGCGAGACGAGGATCTGCAACACGCAGAAAAGATACTCAAAGCGGCGGCGCTGACCTACGTGGCAGGCTCTCTGGCGAGCCTGCTCAATCTGGGCCGCTGGATTGCGGTGTTCCGCAGATAACCGTCCTAACAGCAGGCGCAGTCGCTGGTCAATTGCGTTGCAATCCTGGCGTCGCTACTCACATACCTCCCCGTTGGGACTCGCGCTATCTGCGCAGCGCCTGCTCTTTGACCAGTGATGTCAGCTCATCGAGTTGCCGCTGCATCGTTACCAGCTGTTGCGACATATGTTCCCGCTCATCGTGCGCCTGCTTGGTTTGAAGGGCATTCTTTTCCTCCCCCATCACCTCCAGTATCGACCCGATCATCATATTCAGGAATACGAAGGCGGTTAGGAAAATAAAGGTCAGGTAATAAACCCAACTTAGTGGATATACCTCCATGGTGGCATACATGATATCGGTCCAGTCTTCGAAGGTGGCAACTCTGAAAAGAGTCAACATGGAGATGGCCACGTCGCCCCACAGTGCCTCGTCGATGGCGGCGAAGAACATGGATCCCATGGCGCCATAAATATAAAAAATAATGAACATCAGCAGAGCGATGTAACTCATGCGCGGGATCGCCTTGAGCAGGGAATCGATCAGAAACCGTAACTCGGGCACCACCGACACCAGTCGCAACACGCGAAAAACACGCAGCAGCCGACCCAACAGAACCGCCTCCGAGTTATCCAGAGGAATCAGGCTGCCAAGGACAACAACGGTGTCAAACACATTCCAGCCGTCGCTGAAGAAGCGCCTTTTGTCCAGACAGACGGCAAACCGGAGTAATATCTCTGCGAGGAAGAACAGCGTAACCGCCTTATCCATCACGATCAGGCTTCGTTCGACAAAAGGCGGCAGTTCATAGGTTTTGGCACCTATGGCCAGTGCCGAAATAACGATAATGGAAATTACCGCAAACTGGAATATCTTGCTGGATTCTATCAGTTGCAGTTGTGCCAGGCGCGAGGCGGTACTGCTATCCTGGGCCATACAGAGCAACTCCTCAGAGGGGTGAAGGTGGATGGAGTTTAATCAGTAGAAGGCAAATTGGATAGATTGCACCCACTCTCGCGGCCGGCATAGGCCTGCTCCTTGACCGGGAGGCCCTGGTTTTCGTTGCAAACCGGGCAGCGCCTGACCTGCGATGGGAGTCTGACCCCTTGAGTACCGATCCTATCGATGGGTCAGACTCGCTTGACAGTATTGAAGGTGGCAGTTCTGGCGGGTATCAAGGAGTCTGACCCCTTGATGAGGAGTCTGACCCCTTGATGTTGATCCTCTTGATCCATTTAAGCGCACGCACGCCTCACTCCCTCCTGCGCAACTGCCGCCCGCGCCACAACAGGTAAATCACCGGCAGCACCAGCAGGGTCAGCAGTACCGCGCTGATCATGCCGCCCACCATGGGCGCTGCCAGCCGGCTCATTACCTCCGAGCCGGTGCCGCTGCCGTACAGTATCGGCAACAGGCCGACGATGGTCGCGGTCGCGGTCATCAGCACCGGTCGCACCCGCAGGCCCGCTCCCTGCAATACGGCCTGTCGCAGTGCCGCGGCATCAGGCGCATCGTGCTGCGCCTGCAGGCGTCGCCAGGCCTGGTCCAGGTACACCAGCATGATGACCCCGGTTTCCACCGCCACCCCCGCCAGGGCGATCATGCCCACGCCCACCGCGATGGAAAAACTGTAGTCCATCACATACATCAGCCACACGCTGCCCACCAGCGCCAGCGGCAGGGTGCCCATGAGGATCGCGACCTGGCCGAAGTTGCGGAAGTTCATATACAGCAGCACCACGATGATGGCCAGGGTCAGCGGCACCACGTAGGCCAGGCGCGCCTTGGCCCGCTCCATGTACTCGTACTGCCCCGACCACACCAGTGAGTAGCCCGGCGGCAGGTCCACCTCCGCCGCCACCGTTGCCCGGGCCTGTTCCACGTAGCTGCCCACATCCACCCCCTCGATATCCACGAAGGTCCAGCCGTTGAGGCGGGCGTTCTCGCTCTTGATGCCGGGCGGGCCGCTCCTCCAGGTAAATGCGTGGCCACGTCCCCCAGGGCGATGCGCTGGCCCGCCGGGCGTGACCATGGGCAGCAGCGCCAGTTGCTCCGGCGAATCCCGGTAGGCCTGCGGATAGCGAATATTGACCGGGTAGCGCTCCAGGCCCTCCACCGTCTCGGTGATGTTCATGCCGCCTATGGCCGTGGCGACCACCTGCTGCACGTCGGCGACGTTGAGGCCGAAGCGCGCCGCCCGCTCGCGGTCGATATCCACCTTGATATAGCGCCCGCCCGCGACCCGCTCCGAGTACACCGAGGCAGTGCCGGGCACCTCCGCCAGCACGGTCTCCAGCTGCTGGCCGATGCGCTGGATGACATCCAGCTCGCGGCCCGGCCACCTTGATGCCCACCGGGGTCTTGATACCCGTGGCCAGCATGTCGATGCGGGTCTTGATGGGCATCACCCAGGCATTGGTCAGGCCGGGCAACTGCACCAGCGCATCCAGTTCCTGCCTGCAGGCTCTCGGTGGTCACCCCCGGGCGCCACTGGTCCCGGGGCTTCAGCTGGATGAAGGTCTCGATCATGGTCAGGGGCGCCGGGTCGGTGGCGGTCTCCGCCCGGCCGATCTTGCCGAACACCGGTCTCACCTCCGGCACCGTGCTGATCAGCTTGTCGGTCTGCTGCAGCAACTCCCGCGCCTTGCCGATGGAGATGCCCGGGATAGGTGGTGGGCATGTACATCAGGTCGCCCTCGTCCAGCGGCGGCATGAACTCGCTGCCGATACGCTGCAGCGGCCACAGGGCGCTCAGCAACACGACAGCGCGCCACCAGCAGCGTCGTCCCGGGATAGCGCAACACCCGCGCCAGCAGCGGCAGGTAGAGCCGCCACCAGCAGCCGGTTGACCGGGTTGCGCTGCTCCGGCAGCACCCGGCCGCGGATGAAGTAGCCCATCAGCACCGGCACCAGGGTGACCGCCAGCACCGCCGCCGCCGCCATGGCGTAGGTCTTGGTGTAGGCCAGCGGCGAGAACATGCGGCCCTCCTGGGCCTCCAGGGTGAACACCGGGATGAAGCTCACGGTGATGATCAGCAGGCTGAAAAACAGCGCCGGCCCCACCTCCGCAGCCGAGTCCGCCACCACCTGCCAGCGGTTGGCGGCGGTGACCTCGGTGCGCTCCATGTGCTTGTGCAGGTTCTCGATCAGCACGATGGCGCCGTCGATCATGGTGCCGATGGCGATGGCGATCCCGCCCAGGGACATGATGTTGGCGTTGAGGCCCTGCAGGTACATGACGATGAAGGCGGCCAGAATGCCCACCGGCAGGCTGATCACCGCCACCAGCGATGAGCGCACGTGCAACAGGAAGGCCACGCAGACCAGCGCCACCAACAGCAATTCCTCCGCCAGCTTTTCCCACAGGTTGCTGACCGCGCGCTCGATCAGGCCGGAGCGGTCGTACACGGTGACGATCTCCACGCCCTCCGGCAGGCTCGGACGCAGTTGCTCCAGGCGCTGCCTTCACCCGCTCGATGGTCTGCTGGGCGTTCTCGCCGAAGCGCATCACCACGATGCCGCCCACGGTCTCGCCCTCGCCGTTCAGCTCGGCGATGCCGCGGCGCATCTGCGGACCCAGGCGCGATATCCGCCACATCGCCGCAGCAGCAGCGGCGTGCCCTCGCGGCTGACCCCCAGGGGAATCGCCGCCAGGTCCTCGCACGCTCTGCAGGTAGCCGGTGACCCGCACCATGTACTCCGCCTCGGCCATCTCCACCACCGAGGCGCCGATCTCCTGGTTGCCGCGCTGGATGGCGCGTCTGGATCGTGCGCCAGGGGAATATCGAAGGCCCGCAGCTTGTCCGGGTCCACCGTCACCTGGTACTGCTTGCACCATGCCGCCCACCGTGGCCACCTCCGACACACCCGGCACGGCTCTGCAGCTCGTACTTGAGAAACCAGTCCTGCAGGCTGCGCAGCTGGCTGATGTCGTGGCCGCCGCTGCGGTCCACCAGCGCATAGATGTAGACCCAGCCCACCCCGGTGGCGTCCGGTCCCAGCTGCGGCCGCGCGGTGGCCGGCAGCGAGGGCGCCACCTGGCTGAGGTACTCCAGCACCCGGGTGCGGGCCCAGTACAGGTCGGTGCCCTCGTCGAAGATGACGTAGACATAGGAATCGCCGAAAAAGGAGAAGCCCCGCACCGTGGCGGCGCCGGGCACCGACAACATGGCGGTGGTCAGCGGGATAGGTGACCTGGTCCTCCACCACCTGGGGCGCCTGGCCCGGGATAGCTGGTCTTGATGATGACCTGCACATCGGACAGATCCGGGATGGCATCCACCGGGGTCTGCCGCACTGCGAACACGCCCGCGCCGACCAGGATGGCGGTGGCCAGCAGCACGAAGAAGCGGTTGCCCACCGACCAGCGGATAATGGCTTCAATCATGTGCCATCTCCCCATGGTCCATATGCTCCATGTGGTCCATATGCTCCATCTGCTCCATGTCTTGTTCGGGAGCCGCGGGCATGGCCTCCATGCGCCGGAAGTCCGCGGTCTTGCTGGACTCCGAGTCCAGCAGGAACTGGGCCGACACCACCACCTCGTCCCCCGCTTCCAGGCCCTCGAGTATTTCAGCGTGGCCCCCGTCCACCCGGCCCAGCTCCACCGGCACCGACCGGAAGCGGCCCGCGCCCAGCGCCAGCACCACCCGGTTGTCGTCGGGGCCGCGAATCACCGCCTCCCGGGGCACCAGCAGGCTGCCTGCCCCCACCGGCGCGCTGATGACCACCTGGGCAAACATATTGGGCTTGAGGGCGCCGTCTTTATTGGCAAAGCGCAGGCGCACCCGCAGGGTGCGGGTGCGCTCATCCAGGGACGGGTAGAGATAGTCCACCTTCCCCTCCCACACGCGCCCGGGCAGGTAATCCAGGGTCATGGTGACCGGCAGGCCCACTGCCACCAGGGGCGCCTGGCGGGCGAACACCTCCGCTTCCACCCATACCTCGTCCAGCACGCCCACCGACATCAGGGTGGTGTCTGGCCGCACGAAAAAGCCCTCGCGCACCGCCAGGTTGTCCACGACCCCGGTCTGCGGGGCATGAAAAGTGACGGTCTGGCTGATCTGGCGCTCGCGGCGCAGACGGTCTATGAATTCCGGGGCGATCTGCAGCGCCAGCAGCCGGTCCTCGGCGGCCCTCTCCAGCAGCTGGTTATCGCGCCGCAGGGCCAGCAGGTATTCCTCCTGGGCATTCACCAGCTGGGGCGAATAGAGCTCGTACAGGGGCTGGCCCGCCGCCACCGGGTCACCCGAGGCTTTCACGTACAGCTTTTCGATCCAGCCCTCCACCCGCGGGTGTATGTGCGCCAGGCGATCCTCGTCGTACCGCACATACCCCACCGTCCTGATCTCGGCAGGCAGCGAACCCAGGGCCGCCGCCGCGGTGCGCACCCCCAGGTTGTTCACCACTGCGGGGGCAATCTCTACCGTCCCCGCCCCCAGGGGGGCGCCCCCGCCCTCCTCCTCGTAGACCGGCACCAGGTCCATGCCCATGGGCGACTTGCCGGGCTGGTCACGACGGTAATTGGGGTCCATGGGCGCCACCCAGTAGAGCGGCTGGCGCTCGGTGCCAGCCGCCGCCAAGCTGCCGTCATGGCGCTGCTCCAGCAGCAGGTAGGTCGCGGCACCGCCCGCGGCGGCCGCCAGCGCCGCGATCGCAATGGTCCTGGTCAAGGCACTCATGAGGTCTCTCCCTGTGCAACGGGGTCGCTGCCGGCAAAAAAGTAGTTGAGGCGGGCGATGGTCTGCAGCCGCTCGGTCTCGATATCCAGCGCCTCTATGCGAGCGTTGAGTTCCGCTATGCGCGACCTCACCACCTCGGCAAAGTCACCGTCATCGCTGGTATAGGCGCTCAGTGACGCCTCCGCCTGGGCCTCCATTTCCCGCAGCAGGCGGGTCTGGTACAGCGCGCGCCGCTGGTCCAGGCGCTGCAGCCGGGCGTACTCGGCCTCGAATCCCGCCAGCAGGGCGCGCAGGGCCAGCATCTTGTCCGTGCGCAGTGCCTCGGTCCCGGCGATGGCGGACTGCACTTCCCGGTCCTGAAGATTGGAGGTAAACAGCGGCAGGTCGAAGCCGACCCCGATCGAGAAGAAGTCCGGCCGGTCGGGACCGTCCGTGGGATTGCCCTCGCGATAGCCGTAGCTGGCATTGACCTTCCACTGGGGCCGGTATTTCTGCCGGGCCAGCTGCACCTCCACCGACCCCGCCTCTATTTTACTGTCCAGGCCCTGTATGACGGGGTGCTGGTCCAGCAGCGGGGCGAGGCGCCGGGGCGCCAACGCCTGCCCCTCCGCGAACAACTCGGGGTGGCGCAATTGCAGCGCCGGCAGCTCGGGCCCGGCACTGATGCCACCTGCGGCCGTCCACCCGCCCGGGTCGCCGCTGGGCCATAGCCACTCGCGCAAACGGGCCTGGGCGGTTTCCAGGCGCTGGTGCAGCACCGCCAGGCGGTCCTCCAGGCGGGTCACTTCCAGTTGCGCCCGCACCAGGTCCTGCTGGCGGGTGCGGCCCATGGCGGAGGCGTAACTGGACTGGGCCACGTCCACCAGCTGCTCGAACAACTCCCGGTCCTGCTCTATCAGGCTGATACTCCTGCGCGCCCGGTAGGCCTCCAGCCAGGTCACTGCGACATCCACCGCCAGGCGCGCCCGCCGCTCTTCCCGCTGGTGGGGAAACTGTTCCGCCAGCACGTCCAGCCGCCGCTGGCTGAGGGCGCGGGTATCGCCCCTGGGGAAGGTCTGGGCGATGCCCACCTTGAACTGGGTCATCGCTTCCTGGTCGAAATCGAAGGTATCCGTGGGCAGGTTGGCAAAGCCCATTTCCACCGTGGGATCAGGCAGGGCCCCCGCGGCCACTGCCTGGGCGGAGACGGCTTCCTCGCGCCAGGCACTGGCCTGCAGCCAGGGATCGTTGCGCTGGGCCATGGCGACCGCCTCCTGCAGGTTGAGAGCATCGGCCGGCGCCGCGGCGAGGGCCAGGGCCAGCATCACTGGCGCGGCAGGCAGGGCGGCGCGCCACGGGGCGTGCTGCGAAATTTTCAGCTGTTTCATGCAAATTCATCCTCTCTTGCAAGGCATATCCGGGCGCCCGCAGGCCGAAACCCGGGCGCAGCTGTCCTGTGCTAGAGAGAAATGGGGGGCTTGAACAGGGAGTAGGAAGGTCGGACGGGGGAGGAATACACAGCGCGCTGCACGAAGGTCTCGGCAAAGGCCGGGGTGCCCGCCGCAGCGGCGGTCAGCAGGGCCGGCACCGCCTGGCACTGGCTCATGGAACACAGACCGCCCTCGCAACAGGTGGCGGCGCCGTCCCTGGCGCCGGCAGGCATGTGGTGACCTGCGTGCGCCGCCATATCACCAGCGCTCATAGCATGCTCCATCATGTGACCATCACCGGCGGCGGGCGGAGCCATCGATGCACAGGGTACGGCAGCACTCGCCAGGGCCTGGCCCGTGTAGGCCAGCACCAGCAACACCACCATGATTTTGTGCAATCGCTTCATACCCCGGTAGTATAGTCGCCTCCGGGCACCCATGGCAGCCCCAAAAAGACAGTCAGGTCGAGCAATATGAGACTTAGTTTGCGAATACTACTGGTGTTGACGCTGCTTGCTGCAGTTGCCTGTGGGCAATCCGCAGCGCCGGAGGTCGACCAGCAGGGTGCCGGCACGGCAACAGCCGGGGCTGCCGAGACCGAAGACGCCCACGGTGCGGCGATAGCCTGGGACGACGCCGAGCAGTTTGCAGCAGCGGGCGAATTCATGCAGCCCTGGCTGGGTGACCTCGATGGCATGGAAGAGCGCAGGGTGATACGCCTGCTTACCGTGTACAGCGTCGGCAATTACTATATCGAGCAGGGCCAGGAAAAGGGCCTCACCAAGGAACTGGCGCGCCTGTTCGAAACATTTATCAACAAGCGTGTCCAGGGCAAGCGGAAGGTCTACGTCGCCATCATCCCGGTGGCCCGCGACCAGTTGATACCGGCCCTGCTCGCCGGACGCGGCGACCTGGTGGTGGCCAACCTGTCCATCACCCCGGAGCGCGAGGAGCTGATCGATTTCAGCATTCCCGTCAGCAAGCCCATCAACGAAATCCTGGTCACCGGACCAGCTGCCCCTGAACTGGATTCGATCGAGGACCTGGCCGGCAAGACCCTCTATGTACGCCACTCCAGCAGTTATCGCGAGAGCGTGGAAGCGCTGAACGATATGTTGGCGCAGGCTGGCGCGCGCCCCGTAGACATCAAGGCTGTCGACGAGTCACTGGAAGACGAGGACCTGATCGAGATGGTCAACACCGGCCTCCTGCCCTGGGCCGTCATCGATGACTACAAGCCGGACATGTGGAAGGGCGTCTTCGAGGACCTGCAGCCCAGGCCCGATATCGTTTTCCGGGAGGGAGCCAGGATCGCCTGGGGCATGCGCAAGGACAGTCCGCTGCTGGCGAGCGCGATAAACGCGTTCCTGAAGCAAAACCGGGCCGGGACCCTGGTGGGCAACGTGCTGATAAACCGTTATATCAACGATTTCGACTGGGCTGACAACGCCCTGTCGACGGAAGACTACGCCCTGTTCAAACGCCTGGCACACCTGTTCGAAAAGTATGGCGAAGCCTACGAGATAGACTACCTGCTTGCGGTCGCCCAGGGCTACCAGGAGTCGCGGCTGGACCAGTCGGCGCGCAGCCACACGGGCGCGGTAGGCATCATGCAGATCCTGCCGGCGACGGCCAGCGACCCCAACGTGGGCATCGACAATATCCTCGAGACCGAAAACAACATCCAGGCCGGCATGAAGTACCTGAACTTCCTGCGCGAGCGCTATTTCTCGGACCCGGACATCGACCGGGAAAACCGGACCTTGATGGCCCTGGCGGCCTATAACACCGGGCCGGCGCGCATGATCAACCTGCGCGGCAAGGCTGCCAGGCTGGGCTACGACCCCAATGTCTGGTTCGACAACGTGGAACTGGTGGCGGCCCGGGAGGTGGGCTCCGAACCGGTGCGCTACGTTGCCAATATCGTCAAGTACTACACCGCGTACCGCCATTCCCTGGAAACCCTGGCCGAGCGCGAAATCGCCCGCGGGCAAGCGGGTATCGACTGACTCAGATCCAGATCATGTAGCCCATTTCGAAGGGGTGGCTGAGCGACTCGTTGTAGGGGTACATGCGCAATTTGTAGTATTGCAACCCGGCGATTTCGGGCACCAGCTCAATCTCGAAATGGGTGTAACGATCCTCGCCGCCGGTGGCCGGCAATTCCGCTTTCTGCATCACCTGGAATTCGCCGTCGCTGTCATTGCGTCCCAGCAGGCACTCCAGCCTCACATCCGCGGCCTGCAGGCCGTTCAGTTCGGCCCGCACCTGCAGCAGTATCCTGTCGTCGTGATACAGGTGCGCCGGCGGCATCAGCATCAGTTCCATCCTGACCCCTGCCCAGGCGTTGCGCACCCGGTGTTTCCAGTTCGCCAGGTCCCGCGCCGGCTGCGCCCCGTTGGCTTCGAGCTTGCGGCGCTGCTGGCGCGCCGGCCAGTACAGCCTGGTGACGTAATCGCGCAGCATGCGCTGGGCGTTAAAACGGGGAATCGTCGACTTCATGGATGCCTTGGACAGGGCTACCCAGTCCTGCGAATAGCCGCCGCCATCGCGGCGGAAATAGGTGGGCAGCACCTCGTGTTCCATGATGTTCAGCAGGTCATTGGCCTCTTCCTGGTAGCGCTGGTCGTGATCGAAGCGCGAGTCCCGCGGGGTAATGCCCCAGCCGTTGTGGCCGTTGTAACCCTCGCCCCACCAGCCATCCAGCACGCTGAGGTTGACCGCGCCGTTCAGGCCCGCCTTCTGGCCCGAGGTACCGCTGGCTTCCAGCGGATACTCGGGCGTGTTGAGCCACACATCCACGCCGGTCACCATGAGCCTGGCCAGGGCCATGTCGTAGCCCTCCAGCAGCAGGATCTTGCCGATGAAATCCGGGTGCATGGAGAAATCGTGTATCTGCCTGATCAACTGCTGGCCGGGTTCATCGTGGGGGTGGGCCTTGCCGGCAAAAATGATTACCACCGGCCGCTCCGGATCATTGAGCAGGCGCGCCAGCCGGCCCGGGTCGGCGAACAGCATCAGGGCGCGCTTGTAGGTGGCGAAGCGACGGGCAAAACCCATCACCAGCACATCGTCCTCGTCGCGGCTGCCGTCCACCAGCCGCACCATATGCTGGATGACCGCGTCGCTGGTGCCATTGCGGCGCTGCTGCCTGGTGACCCCGGCGTGCACCTGCTTCAACAACTGCTGCTTCAGCGCCTTGTGCACACTCCAGTAATGGTAGTCGGGTATCTCTTCGAGCCGCTCCCAGTACTCCTCGTTGAGCAACTCGTTGTGCCAGTCGTCAAAACGCAGGTCAAACAGGCTCACCCATTCGCGGGCCAGGAAGGTCTGCAGGTGCACCCCGTTGGTGATGTGGGTGATGGGGTTTTCCTGATAGGGGATCTGCGGCCACAGGGCGGCTTCCATCTGCGCCGCCACCGCGCCGTGGATACGGCTGACACCGTTGTGAAAGCGGCTGCCGCGCAGCGCCAGGCAGGTCATATTGAAGCCTTCACCGGAGTTGAGACCCAGCTGGTACACCTGCTCGAAGTCCACTCCCAGCTCGCGCACCGCATCGGCCAGGTACTTTTCCAGCAGGTGGCGCTCGAAGATGTCGTGCCCCGCCGGCACCGGTGTGTGGGTGGTAAACACGGTGCCCGCCGCCACCATCTCCAGGGCGGCGTAGATATCCAGCCCCTCCTGCATGCGGAACGTGCAGCGCTCCAGTATCTGGAAGGCCGCGTGACCCTCGTTGATATGCCATACGGTCGGCCGCATGCCCATGGCCCGCAGGGCGCGCACGCCGCCAATCCCCAGCACCAGTTCCTGCTGCAGGCGCATCTCGCGATCGCCGCCGTAGAGCTGGTGGGTGATGGCGCGGTCCTCGGCAGCGTTCTCGGGCAGGTTGGTATCCAGCAGGTACAGGGTGATATGCCCGGCCTGTGCCGTCCACACCCGCACTTTCAGGATGCGACCCGGAAACTCGATGTCCAGGGTGAGGTGCTCGCCGCTCTCGGTGAGCGTGGGCACGACCGGCAGGTCGTGGGGTTGGGAGCGGGTGTGGCTGACCTGCTGGTGGCCGTGGCCGTCGATGGTCTGGGTGAAGTAGCCCATCTGGTACAGCAGGCCGATGGCGACGAAGGGCAGGCCGACATCGCTGGCCGCCTTGCAGTGATCGCCGGCCAGGATGCCCAGGCCGCCGGAGTAGATCGGGAAGCTCTCGTGCAGGCCGAACTCCAGGCAAAAATAGGCGATCAGGTCCTTGTCGGGATCGAACAATTCGGTGAATTCCGGCCGGCCGCGGTGCTCCCGGTAGGCATCGTAGGCCGAGAGTACCTTGCGGTAGTCCTCCAGGTAGGAGCGGTCCTCCACCGCCTCGTCCAGGCGCGCCTGCGACACCCGCCGCAGGAATGCCTTGGGGTTGTGGCCGCAGGCCTCCCACAGCTCGCGGTCGAGGCGGTGAAACAGGGAGCGAATCGATCGATCCCAGCTGTACATCAGGTCGTTGGCCATCTCCTGCAGGCGCGCCAGCTCCTCGGGAATCCGGGGCTGTATTTCTAGTGGAAACATGGAACCGGGCATGGGTCTTCTTTCACCTCACAATTCAGCGCGGGGAGTCATACAACTCCAGATATCTGGCAGCACTGCGCTGCCAGGAAAAATCCTGGGCCATGGCGGTCACCTGCAGCCTTCGCCAGCTGGCCTGGTCCCGCCACAGGGCGACGGCGCGCTCCAGGGCGGACATAACCTCGCCGCTGGCGGGCGGTCCGAACACGAAACCGGTGGCGGTTCCGTCGGCCAGCGCCGAGGGCGTGGCATCCACCACCGTATCCGCCAGGCCGCCAACCGCTCGCACCAGCGGCAGGGTACCGTAGCGCAGGCTGTACAACTGGTTGAGACCGCAGGGCTCAAACAGCGAGGGCATCAGGAAGATATCGGCCGACGCCTCGATGCGATGGGCCAGGGATTCATCATATGCCAGAATCACGGCCATGGCATCCGGGTGGGCCCGCGCCACGGCCTGCAGCTGCTCCTCGAAACGCCTCTCCCCGGTGCCCAGGACCACCAGCTGAGCCGGCTTGCCCAGGATATCGCCCAGTGCCGGCAGGATCAGTTCCAGGCCTTTTTGTTCCACCAGGCGACCGACGATGCCCAGCAGCGGCCGGTCATCGAGCACGGCCAACCCCAGGGAGCGCTGCAGGGCCGCTTTTTCAAGCGCCTTGCCCTCCAGGTTGGCGACATCGTAATGGTGCTCCAGGTAGGGGTCGGTGGCAGGGTTCCAGACCCCGTGGTCTATGCCGTTGAGAATACCCACCAGGCGTTCGCGGCGCGCCTGCAGCAGGCCCTCCAGCCCCATTCCCCCCGGCGACTCGCAGATCTCGCGGGCGTAGGTCGGGCTGACCGTGGTGATGTAATCGGCGTAGACGAGGCCGCCCTTGATAAAGCTGAACTGGTCGTAGAACTCCAGCGCGCTGTCCTGCCAGAAATGTCCCGGCAGCTGCAGGCGCTCGAAGGTGCCGCGGTCGAACAGGCCCATGTGGGCGAGGCTGTGTATGGTAAATACGGTGCGTGGCCGCTGCTCGTGCAGATGGGTCAGGGCCACGGCGGGGCCGGTGTGCCAGTCGTTGCAGTGCAGCACATCGGGGCGCCAGTCCAGCCCGGCCTCACCGGTGCTGATGGCCGCCGCCAGGCGCGACAGCAGCATGAAGCGGTCGGCATTGTCCGGCCAGGGCTGGCCGTCGGGGTCGTGATAGGGATTGCCGGGACGCTCGGCAAAGGAGGGATGGTCCAGCAGCCAGGTTTCCACCCCGGCACCCGGCAGCACGGTACCCAGTATGCGCAGCGGAGATACCCGCCAGCTCCAGTTCGGCCACCGTGCGCGGCGGGTCAATGCTGTCCAGTACCTGGCGATAGGCGGGCAGCAGCAGGCGTACATCGACACCCTGCTGGCGCAGCACCTCGGGCAGGCTGCCGGCGACATCGGCCAGGCCACCGGTCTTGATCAGCGGGTAGGCCTCGCTGGCGACAAACAGCAGGCGGGTCGCTCAGGCGCCTCCGCCCAACTTCAGCACCAGCGCCCCCAGCGGCGGCAGGGTCAGGCGGATGGAGTCGCCGCGGTTCATCCATGGCACCGCTTCGCTGGCGATGGCGGTGCCATTGCTGACATTGCTGCCGCCGTAAAAATGGGAGTCGGAATTGAGCACCTCGCAGTAGACCCCCGCCCGGGGCACGCCTATGCGGTAGTCGTGGCGCACCACCGGGGTAAAGTTGAGCATGACCACGTGGAAATCCTCCCCGTCCCAGCGCAGGTAGCTGAGCACGGACTGGGTGGCGTCGTGACAGTCTATCCACTCGAAACCGCGGTGATCGAAGCCATTGCGGTGCAGGCTGGGCTGCTCGCGGTACAGCCGGTTGAGATCGCCCACCAGCTGCTGCAGGCCGCGATGGGGCGCCTGTTCCAGCACCTCCCAGGACAGCTGCCCCTGGTGCGCCCACTCACCGGGCTGGCCGAATTCGCAGCCCATGAACAGCAGCTTGGCACCCGGGTAGGTATACAGGTAGGTGTACAGCAGGCGCAGGTTGGCAAAGCGCTGCCAGTCGTCGCCGGGCATCTTGCCCAGCATCGAGCCCTTGCCGTGCACCACCTCGTCATGGGAAAACGGCAGCAGGAAATTCTCGGTGAAGGCATACATCAGCCCGAAGGTCAGCTGGTCGTGGTGATAGTGCCGGTACACCGGGTCGTGGGCCATGTAGTTCGAGGGTGTCGTGCATCCAGCCCATGTTCCATTTCATGGAGAAGCCCAGTCCGCCCACCCAGGTGGGGCGCGTGACCTGGGGCCAGGCGGTGGATTCCTCGGCGATGGTCAGGGTGCCGGGGTGAGAGCCCATGGGCCAGGGTGTTGAGCTCGCGCAGGAACTCGATGGCCTCCAGGTTTTCGCGGCCGCCGTGGCGTTGGGCGCCCACTCCCCGGCCTTGCGCGAGTAATCCAGGTACAGCATGGAGGCCACCGCATCCACCCGCAGGCCGTCGAGGTGGAACTCCTCCAGCCAGTAGTTGGCGCTGGCCAGCAGGAAGTTCTTCACCTCGTTGCGGCCGTAGTTGAAGATCAGGGTGCCCCAGTCCGCGTGCTCGCCCAGGCGCGGGTCCTCGTGCTCGTACAGGGCGGTGCCGTCAAAGCGCGCCAGAGCCGTGGGCATCGCGGGGAAAATGCGCGGGCACCCAGTCCAGGATCACGCCGATGCCGCGGCTGGTGCAGCAGGTCGACGAAGAAGCGGAAATCATCCGGGCTGCCGAAGCGCTGAGTGGGGGCGAAATAACCGGTGGTCTGGTAGCCCCAGGAATCGTCCAGCGGGTGCTCGGTAACCGGCAGCAGTTCGACGTGGGTAAAGCCCAGGTCGACGCCACGTAATCGGCCAGTTGCGCGGCCATATCGCGGAAATTGAGGAACTTGCCCTCGGCGTCACGCCGCCAGGAACCGGGGTGGAACTCGTAGATGGAAATGGGCGCCTGCTGCCAGTCCCAGCTCGCGCGCGCGCGCCAGCCAGTCGCCGTCGCCCCACTGGAAGTCGCTGGGCGCGTTGACGATGGCGGCGGTGGCCGGCCGCAACTCGAACTGGTTGCCGTAGGGGTCGGCCTTCAGCTGCAGCGCGCCGTTGGCGTCGAGCACCTCGAACTTGTATTTGCCGCCCGCCCCCAGGCCCGGTATGAACAGCTCCCAGACGCCGCTCAGGCCCCGCGCCCGCATCGGGTGGCGCAGCCCATGCCACTGGTTGAAATCGCCCACCACGCTGACGCGCTGGGCGTTGGGCGCCCAGGTGGCGAAGCGCACCCCGGCCACTCCCTCGTGCTCACAGCAATGGGCACCCAGCACCCGGTAGACGTGCTGGTGCCGCCCCTCGCCGAACAGGTGCAGGTCGAGATCGCCCATCGTGGGCGCCGAAACGATAGGGGTCCTCCGCCTGCTGCCAGTCGCCCCGGGCCTCGCGCCAGCGCAGCTGGTACAGGGGTGGCGTCTTGCTGTCGATGCGGTAGCTGAACAGGTCGGTGCCGGGCGAGGCGCTCCATGCGGCTGGCGGCTGCCGGCGATCAGCAACTCGACCTCGGCGGCCCCGGGCAGCAGAGCCCGCACCAGCCAGTGCTCGCCCTCGCGGTGGCAGCCGAGCACCTCGAAGGGGTCGTGGTGCCGCCCCTCGAGCAGGCGACGAATAGCATCATTGACAGGCTGGGGCGCCGAACGGGTCTTCATTTAATTTCCAGTGATTTATATCAAACTCAAATAGGGACAATTCCGGGCATATTGTCCACAATGACACTTGATGGTAATGCAATAACTTTAGGCTAACCAGTTAACTGTGCAATGAACCCATTATGACTGAGCAAGATTCGGCAAGATATCGTCAGCCGCCTGACCAAGGACACCCTGGCCCTGGTGCTGGCCGGCGGGCGCGGTTCCCGCCTGAAGCAGCTGACCCAGTGGCGGGCCAAGCCCGCGGTGCCCTTCGGCGGCAAGTTCCGCATCATCGATTTCCCGTTGTCCAACTGCGTCAACTCGGGTATTCGCAAGGTGGGCATACTCACCCAGTACAAGGCCCACAGCCTGATCCAGCACATCCAGCGCGGCTGGGGCTTCATGCGCGGCGAGCTGGGCGAATTCGTCGAGCTGCTGCCGGCCCAGCAGCGCATGGAAACCTCCTGGTACGAGGGCACGGCGGACGCGGTCTACCAGAATATCGATATCATCCGCACCCACAAGCCGGAATTCGTGCTGATCCTGGCCGGCGACCATGTCTACAAGATGGACTACGGCACCATGCTGGCGGCCCACGTGGAAGCCGAGGCGGACATCACCGTGGGCTGCATCGAGGTGCCGCTGGCGGAGGCCTCGGCCTTCGGCGTCATGGCGGTGGATGAGGACAACCGCATCCTGGAGTTCGCCGAGAAGCCCGAGCATCCCGCCGCCGATGCCCGGGCCGCGACGACATGGCCCTGGCCTCCATGGGTATCTACGTGTTCCGCACCGACATACTCTATCGAGGAGCTGCTGCGCGACGCGGACGACGCCGATTCCAAGCACGATTTTGGCGGCGACATCATCCCGGATCTCATCAACCGGCTGCGGGTCACCGCCTTTCCCTTCCGCAAAACGGCGTCACCGGAGGACCAGGCCTACTGGCGCGACGTGGGCACCATCGACGCCTTCTGGGAGGCCAACATGGAGCTGATCGGTATCAGTCCCGAACTCAACCTGTACGACCAGGAGTGGCCGATCTGGACCTACCAGGACCAGGTTGCCGCCGGCCAAGTTCGTCTTCGACGACGAGGGCCGCCGCGGCATGTCCGTGGACTCCATGGTGGCCGGCGGCTGCATCGTATCGGGCTCGTACGTGCGCCGCTCGCTGTTGTTCAGCAATGTGAATGTGCACTCCTACTCCACCATCGAGGACTCCATCATCTTCCCGCAGGTCGACATCGGGCGGCGCTGCATCATCAGGAAGGCGATCGTGGACAAGGGCTGTATGATTCCGCCCGACACCCATATCGGCGTCGATCCCGAGGAGGACGCCCGCAGGTTCCACGTCTCCGAAGGCGGCGTGGTGCTGGTGACCCCCGAAATGCTGGGCCAGAGACTGCACTATGCCCGCTGACAGGCCCATGAGCGTGGTGCTGTGCTGGCATATGCACCAGCCGGAGTACCGCGACCTGCGCACCGGCAGAATCCACCTGCCCTGGACCTACCTGCACGCCACCAAGGACTATGTCGACATGGCCGCGCACCTCGAGGCCGAGCCCGAGGCCAGGGCGGTGGTGAACTTCGCGCCCATCCTGCTGGAACAGATCGAGGACTATATCGTCCAGATTCGCGCCTACCTGGAGGGCCACGGCGCCATCAGGGACCCGCTGCTGGCGGAGCTGGCGGAGCCGGCCCTGCCGGGCAATGCCCAGGAGCGCCTGCGCCTGATGCAGCGAGTGCCTGCGGGCCAACCGCGAGCGCATGATAGCAGCGCTTCGAACCCTTTCGCCGCCTGGCCACCATGGCCCAGTGGTACGAGTCCCACCCCGAGAGCCTGATCTACGCCTCCAACCAGTTCCTGGCGGACCTGCTGACCTGGTACCACCTGAGCTGGATCGCCGAGTCGGTGCAGCGCAGTGACCCGCGCATCCAGCGCCTGCGCGACAAGGCCGTCAATTTCAGCCTGCATGACCGGCGGGAGTTACTCAGGATCATCCTCGAGCAGATCCAGTCGGTGATACCGCGCTACCGCAAGCTGGCGGAGCAACGGGCAGGTGGAGCTGAGCATGAGCCCCTACGCCCACCCCATGGTGCCGCTGATGCTGGACATGCAATCGGCCCGGGAGGCCCAGCCCGACATTCACCTGCCCGTCAGCACCGAGTACCCCGGGGGCGAGGCACGGGCCCGGTGGCACCTGGAGAAGGGGCTGGAGACCTTCCAGCGCGTGTTCGGCCGGCGGCCGGTTGGCCTGTGGCCCTCCGAGGGCGGGGTCAGCCAGCGGGCGCTGGAACTGTTCGCCGAGCAGGGATTCAGCTGGATCGCCAGCGGCGGCAAGGTGCTGCACAACAGCCATGACGCCACCTCGAAATCCTGCAGCCACCGGGTGTATCGCTTCGGCGAGGCGGAAATCGACTGTTTTTTCCGCGACGACGGCCTGTCGGACCTGATCGGCTTCGATTACTCCGACTGGCACGCCAACGACGCCGTGGCCAACCTGGTGGGCCATATGGAGAACATCGCCGGGTCTGCCCGGATAGGGACGACTGCCTGATCACCATCATCCTGGACGGCGAGAACGCCTGGGAGTACTACCCGGAAAACGGCTACTACTTCCTGAACCAGTTGTATCGCAGCCTGGCGCAGCATCCCCTGCTGCACTTGAGCACCTTCGAGCAATTCCTGGCGGAAAAATCCCCGCAGCGGGCGCACGAGGAAAAAATCGTGGCCGGCAGCTGGGTATATGGCAGCTTTTCCACCTGGATCGGCGATGCCGACAAGAACCGCGGCTGGGAAATCCTGGTCGAGGCGAAGCACACCTTCGATGAGCAATTGGCCGCGGGCAAGCTGTCGGAGCAGGAAGTGCGGGCGGCCGAGCAGCAGCTGGCCATCTGCGAGGGCTCCGACTGGTTCTGGTGGTTCGGCGACTACAACCCGTCCATCACGGTGAACCAATTCGACCAGTTGTACCGCACGCACCTGGCCAACCTCTACCAGATGCTCAATGTGGAAGCCCCCGCATACCTGTCGGAAATCATTTCCAAGGGGGGCGGCGATCCCAGCCGCGGCGGCGTCATGCGCCAGCACAGCGAGCCCGGTTGATGACACCGCGCAGCCAGCGTCAGGGCGGCGTCCTGCTGCACCCTACCAGCCTGCCGGGAGACGGCTACTGCGGTGATTTCGGCGCCAATGCCCGCCGTTTCGTCGACCTGATGGCCGCCGCCGGCCTGCAGATATGGCAGGTGCTGCCGCTGGGCCCCACCCACCCGGACGGCTGCCCCTACCAGTCTTTCTCGGTGCACGGCGGCAGCCCGGACCTGATCGACCTGCAGTGGCTGGTGGAGCGCGGCTGGTTGACGTCGGAGCAGGCGGCGGACGGACAGAGGGACCGGGACAACAAGCGGCTGGCACTGGACAGTGCCTGCCGGGTTTTCTTCCAGCAGTTGGAAACCGGGGCCGAATCGCCCATGGTGGCGGCCTACGCTGAGTTCCTGGACGGCAGCCGTTACTGGCTGGAAGACTACGTGCGCTTTCACGCCTTTCGCCACGCCAATGACAGGCGCCCCTGGGCCGAATGGCCCCGCGGCCTGCGCGATCGCGACCCCGCGGTCTGCGACCCGCTGACGGCCCAGCTGGGGGAGATCGTCACCGCACTGCGTTTTCGCCAGTTCGTGTTTCACTGCCAGTGGGACGAATTGCGCCGCTACGCCAGCCAGCGCGGCATTCAGCTGTTCGGCGACATCCCCATCTATGTGCACATGGAAAGCGCCGATGTGTGGGCCCACCGCGAGCTGTTCGACCTCGATGAGCAGGGCCAGCCCCTCACCGTCACCGGTGTGCCGCCGGATTACTTCTCGGCGGAGGGCCAGCTCTGGGGCAACCCCCAGTACAACTGGGAGAAAATGCGGGCAACGGGGTTTGAATGGTGGCTGCAGCGCTTTCACTCCGCCTGCCGGCAATTCGATATCGCCCGCATCGATCACTTCCGGGCGCTGGAGGCCTTCTGGGAAATCCCCGCCGCTGCCGCGACTGCCAGGGAGGGACACTGGGTGACCGCCCCGGGCCGTGAGCTGCTGCAGGCGGTGCGGCGACAGTGCCCGGACCTGAAGCTGGTGGCGGAAAACCTGGGGTCGATCACGGCGGAAGTGGAGGCACTGCGGCGGGAGTTCGAGTTGCCCGGCATGCTGATCCTGCAGTTCGCCTTCGACGGCAACCCCGACAACCCCTACCTGAACCACATGCACGCCAGCGAGGATATCGTCTACACCGGCACCCACGACAACAACACCACCCTGGGCTGGTTCCAGAGCCTGGACGAGGACACCCGCAGGCGGGTCTACGCCTATTACGGCGACCCCGACGAGGCCATGCCCTGGATGCTGATCCGCCAGGCCATGAACTCGCAGGCGGACACCGCCATCATTCCCTGGCAGGATTTTCTCGGCCTGGACGGCAGCCACCGCATGAATACCCCGGGCACCATCGAGGGCAACTGGCGCTGGCGTTTCAGCTGGGAACAGCTGCCAGCCGGGCTGGATGACGAGATCCGGGCCCTGCTGGCAACCACTGGGCGGCTGCCGCCGGGTTCTGCTGCTTAAACCGGGGCCAGAATGCGGCCCCCCAAGAAAAGTATACATTTGTCTACCTTTGTCGATATTGGTAAAGTACGCGTTTCCGATAAACCCCATGCAGCGCGCACCCACAGGCTCGCGGGCCGTGCGCCGAGGAACCGCAATGTCACAGGCAGCAGAAACCCTCCCCCCCATCGAGCAGGTGTTCGATCCCAATTCAGAGGCCTACATGGCCGACCCCATCAGCCAGTGCCTGGAACTGGCACGCCGCGGGCGCCTGGTGTGGTACGCCCCCTGGCAGGCCTGGATCATGACCCGCATGCCCGACATCATGGCCTGCTGGAAAGAGGAGCCCCTGTCCTCGGATTTCTACGACTGGGAATTCGCCCCGCCGCGTCCCCCGGAGGACCAGTGGAGCAACTTCGAACGCGCCCTGATCGGTCACAGCCTGCTGGCCGACCACGATCACCACCGCCTGGTGCGGCGGGTCACGGCGCCGGCCTTCTCGCGCAACGTGGTGGACGCCATCCAGCGCAAGATCGAGCCGGACGTGAAGAAACTGTTCGACGAGCTGGGCGAGCCGGAGACCTTTGACTACATCGACAAGATCGCCGCCCATATTCCCTTCATCTCCATCACCCGCATGGTGGGCATACCGGAAAAATACTGGCCGGACATCAAGCAGGTCATCCTCACCTTCACCGAGACCTGGAATCCCACCATCTCGGACGAGCGCCGGGAAAAAGCGCGCCAGGACAGCAACAAGGCCATAGACATCCTCAAGCTGGTCATCGCGGAGCGCCGCGCGGCACCGGAGCAGGACGACTTTCTCAGCACCCTGTTGCGCATAGAACAGGAAAACAAGGGCTTCGAGGAGGGTGATATCATCACCCTTATCCTGGCCCTGATAGGTGCCGGCTCCGACACCACCCTGGTGGCCCAGCAGTGGTCGGTGTACTGCCTGCTCAAGCACAGGGACCAGGTGGCCAAAGCGCTGGCGTCACCGGATGCCTTCTCCAACGCCTTCAGTGAGATCAGCCGCTGGGGCACCGCCTCGAAGATGGGCTTTGCCCGCTACGCGCCGCGGGACATGGAAATTCTCGGGGAGAAGGTGCGCAAGGGCCAGATGGTGCTGATGATGCCGCACCTCAAGGACCACGACCCCAAGTACTACGAGCACCCCGAGGTGTTTGACGTGGAGCGCAAGTTCGACCCGGACGTGCTGTTCGGTTACGGGCCGCGCTACTGCATCGGCGCCGCCCTGGCCAAGCGGCAGCTGTACCTGACCATCTCCGAGCTGTTCAGGCGCTTTCCCGACCTGGAGCTGGCGGAGGAGCCGGAGCGCGATGCCAGTGACCACAACGCAGTAGTGTTCAAGCGCCTGCTGCTGAAGACAAACTGTTAAATAATCGGGTAAAAAGGCGTGGCGTACGCCCGAGACCCTCAAGTAGAATTGCCGCAGGCTTGCGCCCGGGGGCGCGTCATTTTCCGGAAAATACCTGAGGCATCACGCATGAAAAAAACTATCCTGGGTTGCGCCGCAGCGGTCGCTCTGTGCCAGGCTACCGCCGCCAGCGCCGGCGGTCTCTGGCTGAATACCGTGGGAGACTCCTCCGGCGGGCGCGCCGGCGCCGGTGCCGCGGCGGGGACCGATGATGCCGCCACCGTGCTGCACAACCCGGCCAGCGCCACCCGTATAAAGGGTAAACAGCTCTTTGTCTCCGCAGGGGGCATCATCGGTGATATCAAATTCAAGCCGGAATACAGCAACGAGCGCCTGGGTTATGGTAACGGCGGCGATGCCGGCGGGCCCGCCCCGCTGGGCAGCGGTGCCTATGTGCAGAATTTCGGCGACAGTAAATGGAGCGGCGGTATTTACTTCGCCGGCCTGGCCGGCGCCGGTCTGGACTACGACAAGGACTGGGTAGGAAGGCACCAGGCCACCAAAGTGGAACTCCTGGTCGCCGCTGTCGCGCCCACCCTGGCGTACCAGCTGACCGATAAACTCTCCTTCGGCGCCTCCTTGCAATACTGGTACGCCAATCTGGATTTAAAGCTGCAGGTGCCGCGCCTGCGCCCTGGCCTGGAGGAACCAACCGCCTCGATCAATGGTGACGACACTGGCTTCGCGTATACCCTGGGCGTGATGTACGAACTCACCGATCGCACCCGCTTAGGTATTCACTACCAGAGCAAGCTAGACCCCAAGTTCGATGGCGACCTGAAGGTCAAGGGCCCCGGTGCGAACGAGGTGCAAGTCGGCTCAAACACCCAGCTGAACATGGCCCAGTACGCAAGGGCGAGCATGCACCACGATATGGACGAGCAGTGGGCGGTGAACTTCACCATCGGCTGGGACGACTGGAGCCAACTCGGTGACGTGCTGCTCTCCACCGATAATCGCGAAGCCAGCGTACCCACCAAGTGGAAAGATACCTACCATTACGCCTGGGGCGTGGAGTACCAGTTGAACAAGCAGTGGGCCCTGACCTCTGGCGTGTCCTACGATACCAACCCGGTAAGCGCCCGGTATCGCAACGCCCAGCTGCCGGTGGATCGCCAGATCGATTACGCCCTCGGCGCCCGCTACGAAATGAGCCAGACGTTCACCATGGGCGGCTACCTGAACTACCTGGACCTGGGCAAAGCGCGCATCTCCGGCAGGCAATTTGGCGGCGAATACCAGAGCAACAGCGCCGTACAGGTGATGGTCAACGCCAACTGGACGTTTTAGCCGCGGCGCCGCGACCCCGATTTACGGATGAAGTCGGCATTTACCCACGCAAGGACTCTCTTACTGGCGGCCAGCCTGGCTGTGCCGGTCCATGCGCAGCAGGCACCGGCGCCCGCTGCGGCAGACCCGAACCAGTCCATGGACATGGCCGAGGTCATCGCCCTGCTGAAACAGCAGCAAAAGGAGCTGGCCGAGCAACGCCAGCGCCTGGACGAGCAGGCCGGCAAAATCGCCTCACTGACCGCGGAACTCGATGCCCTGAGAGGGGTACCGGCAGCAGCCACCACAGCAGTGGTCGCCGTCGCGCCCGCAGCGGACAGCACACCGGAAACAGACCAGCCCGCACCATCGGCGCACGCCCAACTGGAAACGGCCGCCACGGCGAGCACCAACGAACCCCGGGTTCCAGCGCCACCCACCGACGAAAAGACCGTGGCCATCGCCCAGGCGGACGACCCCACCCAGGACCTGCTCAGCAGCTTCCCGGGGGCATGGCGGCTTCCGGGCACCGACTCGGCGTTCAAGGTGGGCGGATTTGTAAGAACCGCCATTGTCTTCAACCAGGACGTGCTGGAAATCCCGGACCGTTTCATCGTCGGTTCGATACCGGTGGGCACCAGCGACGACCAGAACGCGGCGCAGTCCAGCATCACCGCCGACCAGTCCCGACTCAATTTCGACTACCGGGAATCGACCAGCAACGGCATCCTGCGCGCCTTTATAGAGGGCGACTTCACCGGCGATGGCAACAGCTTCAGGCTGCGCCACGCCTTCGGCCAGTGGGACCGGGTGCTTGCCGGGCAGACCTGGTCGGCTTTCGTAGACACCAATGCCACCCCCGAGGGGGTCGACTTCGAGGGCCTGAATGCCCGCATCAACGTACGCCAGAGCCAGGTGCGCTTCTCGCCCCGGTTCGGGGAAAACTTTTCCCTGGAGTTATCCCTGGAGGACCCGAACCCGGAGATCCAGAACGGCAACGGCATAACCCGTATCCCCGATATCGTTATGGCGGGCCGCTTCGAGCCGCATGATCGCCTGCACCTGAAAGCCGCGCTGCTCGGTCGCCAGATCCGGGGACAGGAAGCCGTTGCGAGCGGAACCAATACCGACGGCAATGTCGATAAACAGTATGCCTGGGGTTTCAGTCTCAGCGGCAGTTTCAATACACCCTACTTCGACTATCGCGACAAGTTCCTGTTCCAGCTCAACAAGGGCAACGGCATCGGCCGCTACGTGAATGACCTCAGCAGCGTCGGCAACTACGACGGCATATTCAACCAAAGTACCGGCGACCTGCAGTTGTTCAATGTGTTTGCCACCTACGGCTCACTGCAGCACTGGTGGGGCAACACCTCGCGCTCCAATTTCACCCTGGGCTACGTGGATATCAACAACCCCGGATTCATCGAGGGTGAGGCCTACAAACGCACGATACGCGCCTCGGCCAACTACATGTGGAACCCGATACCCAACGTGGACACCGGCATCGAGTATCTGTGGGGACGCCGCGAGAACAAGGACGGCGAGCACGGCGACGCCCAGCAGATACAGATGATGATCCGCTATATGTTCTGATATTTACGGCACTATGCACGCAGGGACGCCGATGACGATAACAACGACAACTGGCATAATGCCCGCACTTTTCCAGCGAGTAACCACCCTATGAAACTCCAGACTGCCGCGGCGATCCTGTTTCTGCTGGCGCCACTTGCCCGGGCGGGCACGCTGGTGGTGAAAACCCCCCAGGGCCAACCACTGTCGCCGGTAATGGTCACCCAGACTCCCCTGCAACAACCCGAGGCCGACCTGAGCGACGACGGTTACGCGCCCCATGGCGTCACCAACACCAGCGCTGCCGTGATCACGCGCTACACCAATGCCGCCGGCGAGGTCACCTTTGCAGCCACGGAGGAGCCCGCGCGCTACCGCCTGCGCGCCCAGGGTTACGTCGATGCCTATGTGGATGCTGCCCAGGGCGAGGTCGTCCTGCTGCCCATGACCGCCGAGCAGGAGATCGCCAGCTACCCGTCCAACGTGTGGCTGTCACAGCTGGATTTTGGCGGCGACCAGGCACTGAAGGAAACCTTCCAGCTCAATTGCGCCTTCTGTCACCAGCAGGCCTCGCCCTTCATGCGCAGTGAACGCACCGAGGAGCAGTGGGTCAACATCATCGAGCGCATGAACACCTACGGTGCTCGCCTGCCCGACGAGGACCACCAGCAGGTGGCCGCCCTATTGCGGAAGGAGTACCGCGACCTGCGCGAGCACCCGGAGCAGGTGCCCAAACCGCGCCACTGGGACGCCTACCTGGCAGATTATGAGTTGACCGAGTGGCCCATAGGCGACGGTTTCTCGCAGATGCACGACTTCCTGGTACACCCCAACGGTTACATCTACATCGGCGACAACCTGTTCGACCGGATCTACCAACTGGACCCGGCCAGCGGCGAATACACGGTGTACAAGGTGCCCCACGACGAGGACATGGGTCTGGGCGGCATCATGGGAAACCGCTTCAAGGTATTCCCGAAAATGTACAACTACATGGGCGTGCACTCCTTCGCCTACTCGAAGAAGGACGGCAACATCTTCATTACGCCCTCCATGCAACAGGCGCTGCTGGAGTTCGACATCGATACCAGGGAGTTCATTACCCACGATATGCCCGAGGGCTATTACCCCCACACCATCCGCGTGGACGACCAGGACCGGGTGTGGTTCACCCTGGCGCTGTCTTCCCAGGTAGCGATGTTCGACCGCCAGAACAAGACCTTCGCCTTCTACGACCTGCCGGCGCGGGGCGTGAAGGAATGGTTCATTCTCAAGTCCCTGCCCATTATGTTCAGCATCGACCCGGAAAACCGCCCGCAGCCGTCGCCGGATCGCGAGGGTACCGGCCTGCCCATGCCCTACGGCATCGATATCACCCCTGATGGCAAGGTCTGGGTGGCCAGGCTCTACGCCAACGACCTGGCGATGATCGACCCCGAGACCGAAGAGGTCACCATGATAGACTTCCCCTACAAGGGGCCGCGCCGGTTGCGTGCCGACGCCGACGGCAACCTGTGGATCGTGGCCTTCCAGGACTCGCTGCTGGTCAAGTACGACCCCGCGAAGAAAAAATTCAGCAGCTGGGAGCTGCCGGTCATCAACGAGGTGCCCTACGCCCTCAATGTTGATCGCGAGCGCGGCGTGGTCTGGGTGAACGGCAACCAGTCAGACACCATCCTGGCATTCGATATCGCCGCTGAAAGCTGGCAGGTATTCCCGATGCCGCGCCAGCGCTTCTTCACCCGCGATATCGAGATTTCCGAGGAGGACGGAGCGGTGTACACCACTAACTCCCACTTCCCCACCTGGCAGACGGAAGGCGGTGTACCCACCCTGCTGCGCATCACCCCGCTGGAGGACTGAGGCCGTGCTCCACCAGGCCGGTAGCGCCCTGCTGGCGGGCTCGCTCCTGCTGTGCGGGCTGGCGCAGGCCGCCGGGCGGCCGGGCTGGCTGTACTACGGCGGCGACCAGGGCGGCCGCCACTATTCCACCGCGCAACAGATCGACCGCGACAATGTCGGCGACCTGGAGGTCGCCTGGGTATTCCGCAGCGGCGATTCCGCGGCCTACGGCGAGGAGATGGCCAAGACCTCCACCCAGAGCACGCCTATCCTGCTGCCACCCGCGGCGGGGGAATCCCTGGTGTACTGCACCCCCTTCAATCGCGTCATCGCCCTGGACCCGGCCAGTGGCGAGCAGCGCTGGAGTTTCGACCCCGATATCGACCGCCGCGGCGACCGCCCCTTCCGCTGCCGCGGGGTGAGTTACGCTGAAGAAAGCCGGGCGGCGCCCGGCGGGCACTGTCGCCACCGCATCTATACCAGCACCCACGACCGCCACCTGTGGGCCATCGACGCCACCGACGGCAAGCCCTGCGCTGGTTTCGGCACAGGAGGCAAGGTCAGGTTGTACGGTGAGGAGGGACTGCAACCCGGGGACGTCAGCAACTCCTCCGCGCCCGTGGTGGCGAACGGGGTGGTGGTGACCGGCTCCACCGTAATCGATTTCGCCCGGGCGACCACGCCCCGCGGCTCGGTCATGGCCTTCGACAGTTACAGCGGCAAGCCCCTGTGGCAGTTCGACCCCCTGCTGGGGCACGCCGGCAGCGGCAGCGCCAATGTCTGGGCCCCCATGTCCGTGGATGTGGCCAACGGCCTGCTGTACCTGCCCACCAGCGCCGCCTCGCCGGACTACTACGGTGTGGACAGGCCGGGCAACGACCTCTACGCCAACAGCGTGGTCGCCCTGGACCTGCGCTCGGGCGCGGTGCGCTGGCATTTCCAGCATGTGCGCCACGACCTGTGGGACTATGACACACCCGCCCAGCCCATCCTGTTCGAGTGGCGCAAGGACGGCCAGCGTATTCCCGCCCTGGCCCAGCTCACCAAGCAGGGCTTCGTGTTCGTGTTCGACCGCCTGACCGGAAAGCCCCTGTGGGAAATCACCGAACAGCCGGTGCCGCCCTCGCAGATCCCGGGCGAGCGGGCTTCACCCACCCAGCCCAAGCCCATCGCCCCGCCGCAGTTGCTGGACCCCTTCCTGATGCCGGGGGACGCCTGGGGCCTCACGCCCTGGGACCGCGGTGACTGCGCCGAGCAGTTGGGGGCACTGGACAACCTGGGCCTGTTCACCCCCACCAGCGAAAACCTGACGCTGATGTACCCGGGCAGCCTGGGAGGCGCCAACTGGGGCGGTGGCGCCCTGCTGGACGACTCCAGCATGCTGCTGGTCAACATCAACAATGTGGCCTTCACGGGGCAACTGATTCCCACTGCCGCCGAGTTGACGCCGGGGGAGGAAAAGCAGGATCATCCCGCCGCGGGTCATCGCATGCGGGTAACCATGCAGGGCACGCCCTACGACATCGAGATCGGCAGCCTGCAGTCATTTCTGGGCATTCCCTGCAATCCGCCCCCCTGGGGCAAGCTGGTGGCAGTGGACCTGCTCAAGGGCACCATCGCCTGGGAGACGGCCCTGGGCTCGGTGCATGAAATGGGCCCGGTAACCGCCCCCTTCCACATCGAATGGGGCACGCCCAACCTGGGTGGCGGCATCGCCACCGCCGGCGGCCTGTTCTTTATCGGCGCCACCATGGACCGGCAATTCCGCGCCTTCGACGTCGGCAACGGCGAGACGCTGTGGCAATACACACTACCGGTGGATGCCACGGCCACGCCCATGACCTATGTGTACCGCGGCAAACAGTACGTGGTCATCAATGCGGGCGGCCATCATATGTTCGGCCGGGAGATGGGCGACTACCTGTATGCCTTCGCGCTGCCCGACTGACGGGCAGGGGATAACAAATGGTAATGAATGAGATGAACCGGGAGATGCCGGATCGCCACCACCTGACGCCCCGCTTACCCGCAACCGCTGTGGCGCTGTGGAACGCTTTCAACCGTGAGTGAACTGCTCGCGACGGACTGGTTCGTCTGGGGCATTAGCCTCATCCTTGGATTCCAGCTGCTGGTGGTGCTACTGGGCGAGGCCATCTACCGCGCTGATCGCCGCACACTGCCGGTCGTGCAGATCTTCCGCGTGCTGCGAAACATCGTTTTGCCCCTGGGCGTACTGTTTATTCTCCTGACGCAACTTCTCGAGATCGAGCGTGGCTCTGTGTCGGTGCGCCTGGTCGAAACCGGGCTGTGGGTCAGCATCGTGTATGTGGTGCTACTCGTGTTCAACGTGCTGGTATTCGAAAAGGCCGCCGAGGAAAGCTGGCGCAGTCGCGCACCGAAGCTGTTCCAGGACCTGATTCGCCTGCTCCTGGTCATCATAGGCGCCGCCATCGTATTGTCGGTAGTATGGCGCCAGGACCTCGGCGGCCTGGTCGCCGCGTTGGGCGTCGGCTCCATCGTGCTCGGCCTTGCGCTGCAGGAAACCCTCGGCAACCTGATGTCCGGCATCGCCCTGTTTTTCGAGCGCCCCTTCTCGGTCGGCGACTTTATTTCCGTCGGCGACAAGCGCGGCAGGGTTGTGCAGGTCAGCTGGCGTTCCGTCCACCTGCGCACGGTGGAAAACAACCTGCTGGTGCTGCCCAACGCGGCGCTGGCGCGCGATACAATCACCAACTATTCGCAGCCCAGCGAACAGCAGATGCTGCGCCTGTCCTTCGGTTTCGGGCTCGATGCGCCGCCCAATGTTGTAAAAGCGATGCTGGTGGAGGTGGCGCGGGACAATCCGCAAATCCTGGCGGACCCGCCCCCGGTGGCGGTAGCCTGCGAAGTACTGCCGGACCGCGTTCGCTACGAGGCTCGCCTGACCATCGAGGACGGTCGCCACCTGCCCCTGGTCATTGACGCTTATACCTCGGCGGTCTGGTACGCGGCCCGACGCGCAGGCGTGCCGCTGCCGCTGCCTCATGCTGTGGAACTGCAAGTACGCGACTTCGACAAAGACCCCGGGGACACTCGCCAGGAGGTGGAGGTGCTGCTGGGTCTCGCAGAGGGCATACGGGTCTTGCCCGCCGAGGCCATCGCGCGAATCGCGGCCTGCTGCGATCGCGTGTTGTTTGGCGCGGGGGAACAACTGCTCGCCACCGGCGAGATATCCCGCCATGTATATGTCATCACAGCTGGCGAGGCGCTGGGCACCACTGTCGGGGAGGCGGGCATGACCGGGTCGATCCACTTCGGTGCCAACGAGGTGATCGGCGTGACATCCCTGGCACGCGCCCAGGCCAGTGACATGCGGGTCGTCGCGGTGACCGACGTCGCGGCGCTGCGCATTCCTGGCGATGTGGTAGGTAAAGCCTTGCACGATCATCCCGCGCTCAGCAACCAGTTCGCGCGTATCTGGCAGGCGCGTTCGGAGGTACTGCGCCGATCGGCTCAGCAAAAACAGGAAATCGCAGCGGACGAAGTCGGTCGGCAGGGAGCGGAGTGAAATGGCAAATCTGAGCATCAAATCGAAACTACTGGTGATGCTGCTGTCGGTCAGCCTGTTTTCCACGGCCGTCATCGCCTCACTGAACTATTACGCTACCCACCAGGCGCTGCAAGCCAGCGAGTTCATGCACCTGACCAGCCTGCGGACCGCACGCACCGCGCAGATCGAGCAATTGCTGAATCGCCTGGTGCTTGAAACACGGGCGAACAGCGAGGGCGTCGCGGTAGACGCGGCGCGCGCATTTGTTGACGCTTTTCGCCAACTGGAAACGGACACGCTGGAGCTGGACCCGGCCAAGGAGGCCGCGCTGCGCCAGTTCTACCGCGAGCAGATTTTAACGGCGCTGGCAGAGGACTCAGGTGCGAAAGTAGAACTCAACACCGTGTACCCGGAACCGCTGGTAGCGCGCTACCTGCAGTATGAATACATCGCCAACAATCCGTTTCCGTTCGGGGAAAGGGAGGGGATGATACGGGCCGAAGATGGCTCGGCTTACAGCCGGGCGCATGAGAAATTCCATGCCAGGCTATCTGAACTGTTCCTGGGACTGGGTTACAGCAACGTCATTTTGATCGATATCGAAACAGGCGCGGTGGTATACACGGCGCGCAAGTATATAAGTTTCGCCACCAGCCTGTCAGACGGGCCCTACTCGCACGGCAATCTCGCGGACCTGTTCCGCTCCATGCAACGGTCGCCGGATCGGGGTCGGGTGGAAATCGTGGACTTTCAGCGGCACCGCGCCCGCCGCGGCATCCCCACCGCGTTTATGGGCACGCCACTGTTCAGCGATGGGCGCCCCTTCGCGCTGCTGGCGCTGGAACTGCCGGTGGACGAAATCGATCGGGTGATGACCGGTGACCGACACTGGGAACGCGACGGCCTTGGCAAGACCGGGGAGGTCTACCTGGTCGGCCCGGACCTGCGGATGCGCTCGAATTCCCGCTCCCTGATCGAGACCCCCGAGACCTTCGTCGAGCAGGAACTGAAATTGAGAATGTCGCCGGCCGAGATCGAGCGGATACTGCGACAGCAATCGACGATACTCAATATGAAGGTGGACAGCCCGGCCGCCAAACAGGCACTCGCGGGTGAAGAGGGAACCGCCGCTATGGTTGGCTATCTCGGCGCGGACATCCTGGCCTCGTGGTCACCGCTGCGGGTGGCAGGCCTTGATTGGGGCCTGGTCGCCAAGATCGACACCGACGAGGCTTTCGCGCCCCTGCATAAAATGGCGCGCAACATGTTGATTCAGGCACTCCTGATACTGTTGTTGATTACACTGGTGGTGATGATGCTGGCGACGTCTTTCGTACGACCGGTGAATGACCTTATTGCCAGGGTACAACAGGCACGCAGCGGTAATACCGATGTTACCTTCGCCACCGAAACCGGTGACGAGATCGGCGATCTCTCCCGCTCATTCAGCGAACTGATCGCGGGAGTCAAGAAGCAGACCCGCCTGCTGGAGGATGCCACCCTGCAGAACCAGCAGTTGCTTGAAAACGTGATGCCCAAGGCGATGGCGAAGCGCTTGCGCGTCAGCCAGGGCGATTTCTGCGAAACCGTTGAAGACGTCACGGTGGTATTCGCTGAATTACGGGGCCTGGCCGACTACACCCTGGCAACCTCGGACAACGACTCCGTGGCTGCACTGAAGCGCCTGATCGGCGCATTCGACGAGGCGGCTGCAAAGCACGGTGTGGAGCGAATCAAGACTGTGGGCGATACTTACCTGGCCGTGACCGGCCTGTCACTGCCGCTGCTTGATCACTCGCAACGGTCGGTGGAGTTTGCCCGCACGGCCCGGGAGATCGTACTGAATTTTAATAGAGAGCAGGGCGCGCAGCTCGGCCTGACCGTCGGTATCGGGTCGGGGCCGGTCATTGCCGACGTCATGGGGCAAGGGCAGTTTCTTTTCCAGCTCTGGGGTGCGGCGGTAATTGCCGCCGATCACGCGATGGATTGTGGTGATATCAACGACATCGTCGTCACCCGCGCGGTTCGTGATAATCTCGCGGACCAGTACGCCTTCGAACCCATCGAGGTGCCGAACTCTGAAATCGCGCTGTGGAAACTCGTCGACGGTGCCTGAGCGCAAACTGCTCGATGATTGCGTTGCGGCAACCAGGTAAGCCGCTGCCAGGGGGCATGAAACCATGAAAAAGATACTGGGATTGATCGCGCTGCTGCTGCTCGGCGCCGTGCTATTCATCGGCGCTGGCCTGCTGCTATCCGATGAGCCGCCACTCAAGACCATCGAATCCTTTGCCATGCGCCACGCCGACAAGCTGCCGCTGGAATACCTCGGCAAGAAGCTGTTCGACAAACACTGCGCCAGCTGTCACGACAACCCCGCCATGCACGCCCCCAGCCGCGAGGCCCTGGGCGGCTTTTCCAAGGAGAGTGTCATGGTGGCGCTGGAGTTCGGCAAAATGCAGCCCATGGCTGCCCACCTGAGCAAAACCGAGCGCGGCCTGATCGCCATCTACCTGGCCGGCTCCGCCCCGGCGGACGAGTGGATCGCGGAACACCGCTGCGGCGACCTCACCTCTGCCGATGCCACCGAATACGTGGCCAACTGGGGACTGGGCGAGCACAACCGCCGCTACCTGCCCTCCGACCTGGCCGGCATCGATACCGGCAACGTGGCCGATCTGGAACTGGCCTGGAGCCTGGCCTTCCCCAAGGTCACCGACATGCGCTCCCAACCGGCCATCATCGGCGACACCCTGTATTTTGGTGACAAGACCGGCAAGCTCTACGCCATCGACCGCCATAGCGGTTGTGTCCGCCACTACACCGAGGTGCTCAGCGGCATCCGCTCCGCCATCACCGTGGCGATCCTGAACGACGGCAGCAAGCTGCTGGTGTTCGCCGACTCCATGGCGACCATCTACGCGGTGGACCCGGCAAGCCTGGACACCGTCTGGCAAAAGGCCGCGCGCATCTACGAGACCTCGATCATCACCGGCTCCATCAGCTATTACGACGACCGCCTGTTCGTGCCGGTCTCCTCCTACGAGGTGGCGGTATCGGGTAGCCCCAGCCACGTCTGCTGCAAGTCCCACGGCGGGGTGATCGCCCTCGACGCTCGCAACGGCGACAAGCTGTGGGAGTGGCAGGGCACCGCCGACGCCACCTTGCAGGGCAAGAACTCGGCCGGCGCCGACATCTATGGCCCCTCCGGGGTCAGTGTGTGGAGCACCCCCACCATCGACGCCAAACGCAACCGCATCTATTTCGGCACCGGGGAGAACCTGTCCCGGCCCGCCACCGACACCTCCGATGCCATCATCGCCCTGGACATGGACAGCGGGGAACTGGCCTGGAAATTCCAGGCGCTGTCTGACGATGTGTGGAATGCCGCCTGTCTCAATGACGGCCCCAATTGCCCAACCGACGCCGGCGGCGATTTCGACTTCGGCGCTTCCGTCATCCTGGCGCAACCTGCCGATGGCCGTGAGCTGCTGCTGGCCGGGCAGAAGTCCGGCGATGTCTACGCCCTGGACACCGACGGTAAACTGCTGTGGCAACAGCAGGTGAGCAACGCCGGCATCGGCCCCGACCTGCACCAGTCCACCACCAACGGCGGAGTGCACTGGGGCATGGCCCTGGCGGGCGAGCGCCTGCTGGTGGCGGCGGCGGACCCGGAGCGGGTGCGCCCACTGTATGACCCCAAGCCCGGGCTGCACGCCCTGGATGTGGCCAGCGGCGAGGTACTGTGGTTCCAGCCGGTGACCCGCGGCTGTGAGATCGCCGAGGAGCACAAGCCCAAGATCGGCCTGGAAAACATGCGCGCCGGCAAAAAGATAGAGCTGGCGGACCAGTACCGCTGCTCCTACTACTACGGCCTGTCGGCGGCGGTACTGGCCACCGACGACCTGGTGTTCAGCGCCGGCCTGGACGGCAAGATCCGCGCTTTCGACATCGCCAGCGGCGAGGTACTGTGGCAGGCCGAGACCGCCGTGCCCATCGAGGCCGACAACGGCATCAGCGGCCACGGCGGCGCCATCGACGTCAGCGGCCAGGTCGCGGCGGGCGGCTGGCTGTACGTGCAATCGGGCTACTCCATGTTCGGCCAGTTACCGGGCAACGTACTGCTGGCCTACAAAACCGGGGACAGCCCGGCGGGCGACTGATGGAAAAATTCTCTGCCATCCAGCAGCGCGCTGCCGAGCGCAAGGGCGGTCCGGCTGCCCTGGACAAGTTGCTGCCCAGGGTGCGCAGCGCCCGCGCCCTGGCGGGTACGACCGATGATCGCTGGCTGGCGGAAATGACCCGCTGCGTATTCCAGGCCGGGTTTGTCTGGCGGGTGGTCGATCACAAGTGGGACGACTTCGAGGACGTGTTTTTCGATTTCCCGCCGGACAAGATCGTGCTGCTGAGCCCCGAGCAACTGGACCGCTTCAGCCAGAACCCCCGCATTATTCGCAACCGACAGAAGGTGCTGACGGTACAGGACAATGCCCGCTATCTGCTGGAGGTGGCGCGGGAGCACGGCAGTTTCGGCAAGTTCGCCAGCCGCTGGCCGAGCTCGGACCTGATCGGCCTGTTCGCCCACATGAAAAAACACGGCGCCCGGCTGGGCGGCATGACCGGGCAGCGGGTGCTGCGCAATATGGGCCGGGACACCTTCGTTATTACCGCCGATGTGCTGCGCGTCCTGCAGCGCGCCGGCGTCGACATCGGCGCCAATCCCGCCAGCAAGCGCGAACTGTCGCTGGTGCAGTCCGCTTTCAACCGCTGGCACGCCGAATCGGGCCTGCCCTACAGCCATATCAGCCGTATCTGTGCCTGCTCGCTGGAGTAGTACCCGGCACTTGTGTGAACCCCGTCACAGGCACAGAATCCAGGGCCCTGCAGGCACCACAAAAACTAGGTCGATGGCCCGGTTTCCCCCAAACTGGGCGCTGACAACGAATACAGCGGCCAGCGAGGAGCCTTGATGAGCGAATACACCATCGACAGACCCGCCAGGGGAAGCTCGGCGGTTTTCGAGGCCCGCGAGTGCGCCACGACTTACAACGGTATCAACAGGCGCCGCGGCCACCGCAGGGACAACACCGACCGCCGCCAGGAATTGCGCTTCGAGCTGGACAAGCCCGACCGCCGCCAGGTCGCCGGTCGCCGCAAGGACGATAAACGGCCCAACTTCTGGTAATTGCTAACCGGTGGGACCTTCCCGCACCAGCACGTGACTGGTATAGAGGGAGGCCGTCAACAACAGCATGGCACCGCCCTGGTGGGCGGCCGCCAGTGGCACCGGCACATGCAGCAGCAAAGTAGTAATACCCAGCACTACCTGCACCGCCAGGGCCAGCAACAGCAGGTTCACGGCCAACGGCGCTCGCCCACCCCTGCCACTGCGATACACGAACACCGCAAAAACACCCATCAGCAGCACCAGCAGGTAGGCGAACATGCGGTGGTTGAACTGCACGGTGGTGATGTCCTCGAACATGTCCAACCAGGCAGGCGTGCCCGCGTACAGGCCGCGGGGAATAAAGGAATCTCCCATCAACGGCCAGGTACTGTAGGCAAAACCCGCCCGCGTGCCGGCCACCAGGCCGCCCGACAGGATCATCAGGAACAGCAGCCCAACCAGCACCAGCGACCAGCGCCCCAACGCATTCCCCGCTGCCGGCGGCCGCGCCCGCGAGGTGAACAGCAGTTCAAACGCCAGCCATAGCATATAGGCGTAAATGGCCACCGCCAGCCCGAGGTGGGCGGTCAGGCGATACTGACTGACCCTGGGATTGTCCACCAGACCGCTCTTCACCATATACCAACCCAGCAGGCCCTGGCAGCCGCCGAGGAAAAACAGCAGCCACAGCCTGGGCATCAGGCCGGGGCGGATTGCCCCTCGCCAGGCAAAATACAACAGGGGCAGGGCAAAGAGCACGCCAATCAGCCGCCCCAGAACCCGGTGCAGGTACTCGAACATGAAAATGGACTTGAAGTCGTCCAGGCTCATGCCCCGGTTGACCTTGCGGTACTCGGGATACAGACGGTACTTGTCGAAGGTTTCCTGCCAGGCCTCCTCCGACAGCGGGGGAATCACCCCCATCAGGGGCTTCCACTCCACCATGGAGAGGCCGGAATTGGTGAGTCGTGTGACCCCGCCCAGCAGGATCATGCCGAAAATGACGGCGGCGCAGAACAACAGCCAGGTCGCGACCTGGCGGTCTTGGGCGTTTTGCTGGAACAGCGTCATGGCTTACCTATCCGGCTCCGATCAGGCGCGAAATAATACACGATATCGGCCGCCGGGGCAGGCGCCCTGGCGAGCATACCAGGACGGGAAGCCTACAGCTGCCGCAGCTATGCGCTGCGCTCGAACAGTGCCGCGATACCCTGGCCGCCGCCTATGCACATGGTCACCACCGCGTAGCGGCCGCCGATACGCTCCAGCTCGTACAGCGCCTTGACCGTGAGCAGTGCCCCGGTGGCGCCGATGGGATGCCCGAGGCTGATGCCGGAGCCGTTGGGATTCACCTTTCCCGGGTCCAGGCCCAGCTCCCTGGTCACCGCCAGGGCCTGGGCCGCAAAGGCTTCATTGGCCTCCCAGATATCTACATCGGCTGCGTCTACGCCGGTTTTCTCCAGCAGCTGGCGCACCGCGGGCGCCGGCCCGATCCCCATGATCGCCGGGTCCACCCCGGCCAGGGAGTAGCCGCGCAGGGTGGCCAGGGGCTTGAGCCCACGCTGCGCCGCCACGCCTTTCTCCACCAGCACCAGGGCCGCGGCGGCGTCGTTGATGCCCGAGGCGTTGCCGGCGGTGACGGTGCCGTCGGCTTTGAAGGCGGGCCGCAGTTTGGCCATGTCGGCCGCCTGGCAATCCAGGCGTACGTGCTCGTCCCGGTCGAACACGGTGACGCCCTTGCGGGTTTTCAGCTCCACCGGCAGGATCTGGCCGGCAAAGCGGTCTTCCTCGATGGCACGCTGGGCCCGGCGGTGACTCTCCGCCGCCAGTTCATCCTGCTCCTCGCGGCTGATTCCGTATTTCTCCGCCAGGTTCTCCGCGGTGATACCCATGTGGGTATCGCCCATGGGACAGGTCAGGGCACCCATCATCGCGTCTTCCATAACAGCGTCGCCCATCCTGGCACCGAAGCGCGCCTTGGGCAGCCAGTAGGGCACCCTGCTCATGGATTCGGCGCCGCCGGCGATCGCGGCATCGCAATCGCCCAGCAGAATCATCTGGGCCGCGGAAACCACCGCCTGCAGGCCGGAGCCACACAGCCGGTTGACGGTGAGGGCGGGGGTTTCGATGGGCAGGCCCCCTTTCAGCGCGGCCACCCTGGCCATGTACATATCGCGCCGGTCGCTGTGGGTGACCGAGCCCACCACGCAGTGGCCGATGTCTCTCCCCTCTAGCCCGGAGCGCTGCAGCGCCTCCGCCACCACCAGGCCCGCCAGTTCAGTGGGGGGCATGTCCTTGAGGCTGCCGCCGAAATCGGCGATGGCGGTGCGCACGCCGCTGACTACCACTACTTCTCGCTGTTGGGTCATTTGGGTTCTCCTTGGTTTGGTCAAATAAATTCGACCCTACGGGGTTCTGTGTGTGCATTGGTCGAATGAATTCGACCCTACGGGGTTCTGTGTGTTCATTGGTCGAATAAATTCGACCCTACAGGGGGTGTGAATGCGACCCTGTGGGTGTGTGTAGGGTCGAATTCATTCGACTACTTCAGGCAAACCGCATCTCGGGTACAGCCTCGGGCACCACCAGCTTGCCCGCCGTCAGGCGCACGATCTCTTCCACGCTGACCCCCGGGGCGCGCTCGCGCAGGACAAAGGCGCCGTCCTCGATATCCAGCAGTGCCAGGTCGGTCAGCACCCGCTTGATGCAGCCCTTGCCGGTCAGCGGCAGGGTGCACTCGCTCAGCAGCTTGGACTCGCCGTGCTTGGAGGCGTGGGTCATGGTGACAATGATGTTGTCGGCCCCCGCTACCAGGTCCATGGCGCCGCCCATGCCCTTGATCAGCTTGCCGGGAATCATGTAGGAGGCGATATTGCCCTGGCAATCCACCTCGAAGGCCCCCAGCACTGTCAGGTCCACGTGGCCGCCGCGGATCATGGCGAAGGAGTCCGCCGAGGAAAAGATGGATGCCCCCCGGGCCATGGTGACCGTCTGTTTGCCGGCGTTGATGAGGTCCGGGTCGACCTCCTCCTCCAGCGGGAAGGGGCCCATGCCCAGCAGGCCGTTCTCGGACTGCAGCATCACCTCCACGCCCTCGGGAATGTAATTGGCCGCCAGGGTGGGGATGCCTATGCCCAGGTTGATATAGAAGCCATCCTGGAATTCCTGCGCAACGCGCTGGGCCAGTTGTTCGCGGGTCAAAGCCATAGTCGTCGTCCTATGCCGAGCGCACGGTGCGCTGTTCGATGTTTTTCTCGAAGGTGCCCTGGATCAGGCGGTCGACATAAATGCCGGGCAGGTGGATCTCATCCGGATCCAGCGCCCCCACCTCCACGATTTCCTCCACCTCGACCACCGCAATCCTGCCGGCAGTGATTGCCATGGGATTGAAGTTGCGGGCGGTCTTGCGAAATACCAGGTTGCCGTAGCGATCGGCCTTCCAGGCCTTGGCAATAGCGAAATCGCCCCGGATGGCCTCCTCCAGGATGTAGTGACGGCCATTGAATTCGCGCACTTCCTTGCCCTCCCCCACCGGCGTGCCGTAGCCGGTGGCGGTGTAGAAAGCCGGGATACCGGCGCCGCCCGCGCGCATTTTCTCCGCCAGGGTGCCCTGGGGCGTCAACTCCACCTCCAGTTCGCCGCTCATCATCTGGGCCTCGAACAGTGCGTTCTCGCCCACGTAGGACGCCACCATCTTGCGAATCTGCTTGTCGACCAGCAGCACGCCGAGACCGTGCTGGTCGGTACCGCAGTTATTCGACACCATGGTCAGGCCGGTGGTGCCCCGGCGCCGGATTTCCTTGATCAGGTTCTCCGGTATACCGCACAGGCCGAAGCCCCCGGCAATGACCGTCATATTGTCTTCCAGGCCAGCCAGAGCTTCCTCATAGCTGCCTACTACCTTGTCGAAACCGGACATCGCGTTCTCCTGGTATGCCCCGGCGAGGGGTGGATCTGCATCAACGTTACAGCTTGCCTAGGGTGCGCCTCCCACTTATATTTATCAAATTCAATGTTTGGATTAATTGATAAGTATTATTTATGAATGTCACCATCCGCCAGTTGCAGTGCTTTGTCGCCGTGGCTCGCGCCCGCAGCTTCGCCGAGGCCGGCGCCCTGCTGCACCTGTCGCAGCCCGCCCTCAGTATCGCCATCCGCAACCTGGAGGAGGCCGTGGGCGGCAAACTGCTGGAGCGCTCCACCCGTGCCGTCGCCCTCACCCCCGAGGGAGCGCAATTCCTCAGTGTCGTGCAGCGCCTGCTGGGGGACTGGGAGCGCTCCCTGGAGGACGTGCGCAACCTGTTTGCCCTGCGCCGCGGCAAACTGGACATCGCCGCCATCCCGACTTTCGCCAGCAGCCTGTTGCCGCAGATACTGGCGGACTACCATCGGCAGTTTCCCGACATCAACATCTCGGTACACGACGTGATTACCGAGAGCGTGGTAGAGATGGTGCGCGCCGGTCGCGTGGAGCTGGGAGTCACCTTCGACCCGGGGGACGCCCAGGACCTGCATTTCGCCCCCCTGTTTCGCGACCGTTTCGTCGCGGTACTGCCTGCCGCCCACCCCCTGCTGGCCCGCGACACGCTGCGCTGGAAAGACCTGGCCAAGTTCCCCTACATTACCCTGCAGCGCCCCTCCAGCATCCGCCTGCTGATAGACCGGATACTGCAGGAACACAACCTGGAACTGGTGCCCTCCTTCGAAGCCCACCAGCTGGCGAGTATAGGTCGCATGGTTGCCGCCGACCTCGGCATCAGCGTGGTGCCCGCCCTCAGTAGCAGCCAGATGGAGGAAATGGGGGCGGTCTGTCGCGGTATCGTGGCACCGGTGGTTACACGTCACGTGGGCGTGATCACCCGCAAGCGACATCCGCTGTCAGCCGCTGCCCAGGCCATGACCGATGTTATTGTCCGCTGGGGTAACACTAGTCCTGCTGCACCATCCTGACCTCCAGCGGCCCGCTGGTATCCAGGTGAACGTCCCGCTGCGGGAAGGACACCACGATACCCTGCTCATTGAAGCGCCGGTTGATCTCCAGCCGCACTTCGCTGGCTACCTGCAGACGCTTGTCGAGCTGTTCCATGAAGAACCGGGCCCTGATCAGCAGGCTGCTATCACCGAACTCCTCGAAGGTAATGAGCGGCGACGGATTCGGCAGCACCAGCGGGTGCTGGTGTATCACCTCACTGACCACGCCCATGGCCTTGTCCAGATCGGTGCCGTAGGCGACGCCCACCTCCAGCACCCAGCGGGTCACCTGGTCAGACAGCGACCAGTTCAGCAGCTGTTGGGTAATGAATTCCTTGTTGGGTACCAGCAATTCCCGGTTGTCGAAGTCGCGAATGGTGGTGGCGCGGATACGGATCTTGGTCACCCTGCCTGACACATTGCCCACGGTGACCGTGTCGCCCACGCGCACGGGTTGCTCGAACAGGATAATCAGGCCGCTGATAAAGTTCGCCACGATTTCCTGCAGGCCGAAACCGATGCCCACGCTGAGGGCTGCCACGGCCCATTGGATCTGCGACCAGTTGAAGCCGATGTAGCTCAGCGCGGACAACACCAGGCCGCCGGTGGCGGCATACTGGAATACCCGGGTGACGGCATAGGCGGTGGCGGGTCGCGCCCCGACCTTCTGGCGCAAAAAGATCTCCAGCAGGCCGGGAATGCGCTGCAGCACGATCCAGCCCACCACCGCGAGGACGATAACCGCGAGCAGGTTCCACAGGGTAACCGGCACCAGCCCCTGCTCGCCGTCTACCACCCCCGAGTAGCTCCATAGTTCCACCGAGTCGAAAATACTCAGGGCCGGGAACACGTCTGCCCAGATAATTGCCAGCCCCACCAGGCTGGCAATCAGCGTTAGCACGTTCAACAGCCTGGTACCCTCGTCATTGAGCAACTCGGGATCGTTCTCCAGCACCTCCTCGTCCTCGGTGCGTTCTTCCCCACCCTCGCCCAACCCCTGGGCGAGTTCCTCCCGCACCCTGACCACCATGCGGCGCCGGGTCATGCGCAGCCACCTGAGGCCCAGTTCATAGAACAGCAGAATAACGGCGGCCAGCTGGATGGTCCTGACCAGCAGCAGGGCGAATTCAGTCACGGTGTACATGTAACCCGCCAACAGGCCCACGACGCCGAGCAGCGGCAACCATACCAGCGCGCGGCGCAGCAGCGCGCCCATGGAAGCCGCTCGCGCCGACGGCTGCTCCACCAGCATCGCCTGCATCTTGACCTGCATGAATTCCGGCAGCAGCCGGAAAAACAGCGCCATGCTCAACAGCACTAACAACATGGCCAACGCGCCAATCGGGCCGCCCACATCGCGGGGATACAGCTGGAGGCAGAAGATGGCCACCAGTGCGGCCGGGAAGAATGTTTGTTCCAGCCTGAACAGGCGATGGTAGAGCGCGGCGACGCGCCGCGTCGGCCAGCGAAAATGCGCCTCCACCACGCCCTTGGGCATGAGCAGCAGCCGCATGAATTCCAGGCCCCACAGGTACGCCCCGCCGCGCAGGAAGGTGGCGTACAGGGCAGTAGCCAGCTCGGATTCCCCGGACTGCATTTCAAACAGCAATGCCAGACTGAATAGCAGCGCCGGCCACCTGAGCGACAGCAACAGGGTCGTTCCCAGCGCGATCAGGGTATTGCCAAAGCGGTCGGTGCGCACATAGCCGACCTCCCGCCCACAATTCACCACCACGGTCTTCAAGCGCGATCGCATACCCCACAGCAGCAGCGCCAGCAGCACCCCGATCAGCAGCAGGGGCCTGCCGCGTATCTCCCCGGGTACCTGCCGCAGTACCGTCTCCCAGCGCTCCGGCGCAAACATACTGCGCAGCTGGGAGTGTATTACCCCCTCGCGAAACAGTGAAAAAGGGCTGCGCGAGGGAATCCACAACAGGCGCTCGGAAATGAAACCGCGATATTCTGCAACGATCTCGGCATATTTTTTCAGGCTGAAATCGAGATTGGCCAGGGTAACGGCGTAGGTGCTTTCCAGTTCCAGTGCCTGTTCGATCAAGGTCCGGCGGGCGCCCACCAGCTCCAGCAGGTCGGCGCGCACCTCTTCGGATACCGGTTCGGGCTGTTCCTGCAGCAGCTGCTCGACGTAGCCCTGCGCGTCACTGAGGTGGCGGCGCTCGTCCTGCAGCTCGATCTGGCGCAGGCTGGATTGCGTGATCAGTTCAGCAACCGCCGCGATCTCGCTCTTGGACTCACGCTTCGGTGGCAGCTGCACCTGCTGTTCCCGCAGGATCTTTCCCACCGACTGGTTCAGTCCCAGCAGGTCCAGTTTGCGCTCAATGGCCTTCAGATCGGCGGACAGCTGCTGCGTCCTGGCACCCACCTCGGAATCACGCTCCCGCGCTAATCCGATCACGTTGCCGAGATCCGCGAAGGAATTGGTCAGCGCGGCGTTGCGACTGGCCAGTTGCTGCAGCAGCGGGCTTTTGCCGAAGGTGTCGGCCACCGCCATTTCAGCGTCTGCCCTGGCCTGCTCCGCTGCGCCCTTGCGCAGCTCGCCCGCCCGCCGCTGCAGGGCCTGCAGGCGTCGCTCCAGTACCGCTATATCGCGGGCCGCCTGGTCCTGGTGGGCCTTGAGCAGCTCCAGCCGCATCGGCTGGCTGAGCAGTTCTTCATCGAGACTGGCTTTCTCCGCCCTGGCCCTGGCGAGCTGGGCCTGCGCCAGCCACAGGTTGGCCTCGTCCTCAGTGCCAAGGTCCACGCCAGTGGGCAGTAAGGCCAGGGCGGAGGCCTGTTCCGGAATCCGGGTACCGAGGGTGGCCAGGCGATCGCGAATGGCGAGCGCGCGAGCCGGGGCATCATTTATCCGGTTGCTGGTGTCGATCAGGTTGCGGCGACTGGCTTCGAGTTCCGCACCGACCACCTGGAGCGCCTGCTCCAGTTCCTGCAGCGAGGCAGTAGCCAGGTCCACCTCGGCACTGTCGCTACTGACCTCTCGCTCGGCCAGGCCCAACTCGATGGCCCGGGCCTCCTCTGACGCGTTGGCGCGGGCATTGGCGAAACGCTCCCGGGAGTCATTGTAAGCCTGGATTTCCGCCAGGGTGGCGCGGATATCGTCATATTCCTCGAGCAGGTCCGCCCGCGCGGGGTCGTCCTCGGAGAGATTCGCGGACACCTGCTCGATCGCCGCATCCAGCCTGGCCGCGCTTACCACCGGCCCCTGGTCCTGGGCCGGCGCGCTTGGGGACAACAGCAGCAGCGGCATGAGCAGCAGTTTCAGAATCGACTTTCGCACAATAACGCTACTTCACCTGTATTCGGGCCCCCGCGGCCCTCTGGCGTCACTCTATAACGGATGTGCAAAAGTGGCCAGCGCCACCGTTGCTGGCGTAGAATGCCCGCCCGCGTATTAATGACGACACTCCATGCCACTGCTACGACTCGACGCCGCCAGCCTGCACTACGGCACCCAGGTGCTCCTCGACGAGGTCGACCTGACCATCACCCGGGGTGACCGCCTGGGCCTGCTGGGGCGCAACGGCACAGGCAAAACCACACTGCTGAAAATACTGGCTGGCGAACTGCAACCCGACAGCGGTGAGCGCTGGCTGCGACCCGGCGTACGCCTGGCGCGCCTGCAACAGGAATTGCCGGAGGGCGATGACCTCAGCGTGTACGAGGTAGTGGCCTCCGGGCTGGCGGACGCTGGCAGGCTGGTCGCCGAATACCACCGGCTGGTGCACGACGGCAACGCCACCGACCTCGACCAGCTGGCGCGGGTGCAACAGCAACTGGAGAACGTCGATGGCTGGACCCTGCAACAGCGGGTGGATACCGTCATCAGCCAGCTGCAACTGCCGGCGGATGCCAGCATGGGCGAGTTGTCCGGCGGCTGGCGCCGGCGGGTGGCCCTGGCGCAGGCGCTGGTCTGCGATCCGGATATCCTGCTGCTGGACGAACCCACCAACCACCTCGATATTCCCGCCATCAACTGGCTGGAGGAGCAGCTGCGCAATTTTCGCGGCTCACTGGTGCTGATCACCCACGACCGGCGCTTCCTGCAGAACGTGGCCAACTGTATCGCCGAACTGGATCGCGGCCACCTCACCGTGTGGCGAGGCGACTACCGGGGCTTCCTGCAGCACCGCGAGCACCAGCTACTGGCGGAGGAGCGCGCCAACGAGTTGTTCGACAAGAAACTGGCCCAGGAAGAGGTGTGGATTCGCCAGGGCATCAAGGCCCGGCGCACCCGCAACGAGGGCCGGGTGCGGGCGCTGGAAGCCATGCGTGCGGAGCGCGGCCGGCGCCGCGAGCGCCAGGGCAGGGCCGAGTTCGGGGTGGAAGAGGCGGGCCGGTCCGGCAAAATCGTGGCGGAGCTGGAACACGTCAGCAAGGCCTTCGGCGACCAGGTCGTCATCCGCGACTTTTCCACCATCATCCAGCGCGGCGACCGCATCGGCATCGTCGGCGCCAACGGCGCTGGCAAGTCCACCCTGGTAAAAATCCTGCTGGGCGAACTGCAGCCCGACAGCGGCACGGTGAAATTCGGCAGCAAGCTGGAGGTGGCCTACTCCGACCAGCTGCGCGGCAAGCTGGATCCCGAGAAAAACCTCATAGACAACGTCTGCGGCGGCCAGGAATTTATCGAGATCAACGGCAAGCGCCGCCACGCGATCTCCTACCTGGGGGATTTCCTGTTCAGCCCCGAGCGGGTGCGTACCCCGGTAAAAGCGCTGTCAGGCGGCGAGCAGAACCGGGCGGTGCTGGCGCGGCTGTTCAGCAAACCCGCCAACCTGCTGGTACTGGACGAGCCCACCAACGACCTGGACATCGAGACCCTGGAACTGCTGGAGGAGATCCTGCTGGGTTTCGAGGGCACCGTGTTGCTGGTGAGCCACGACAGGGAGTTCATGGACAACGTGGTCACCAGCCTGCTGGTGCTGGAAGGCAATGGCATGGTCAGCGAGCACGCCGGCGGCTACAGCGACTGGCTGGCCCGCGGCGGCCGCCTGCAGGAAGCCGGCAGCGAACCGGCAGGCGCGCCAAAGGCCACTGAACCCGACCCTGTTGAGGCTGCAGCCACAGCGCCGGAAAAAAAGCCCAGAATCAAGCTGTCCTACAAGGAACAGCGGGAACTGGACGCCCTGCCCGGGCGTATCGATGAACTGGAGCAACAGCAGCAGGCGCTGGAACACACCATGTCCGAGCCGGAGTTCTACCAGCAGGACCACACCCGCATCAAGGATGTGACGGACCAACTGGCGGCGGTACAGGCTGAACTGGATGCGGCTTTCGAACGCTGGGCCGAGTTGGAGGGCGAGGGTTCCTGACGAGCATTGTCGCGCCCGGTTAGTCCTGCCAACCTGAACGAGGTTGGCGTTTATTCCTCGATAATTTCCCGCCGCACGCGAACGGCCACGTTTCGCGGTTGCACGCTGAGGCCGCGGGCGAGCAAGTGCGCCTTGGTGAAGGCCGCCCCATAAAGTAGTATCAGGGACGAGTAGTTCACCCACAGCAGCAGCAGTACCAGCGAACCCGCCGCGCCGTAGGTGGATGCCGTGGCCGTGTATGACAGGTACATGGCGATCAGCGAGCGACCTATGGTGAACAGCACCGCGGTCAGCAGCGACCCCAGGGCGACATCACGCCAGCTCAGCATTACATCGGGCAGCACCTTGAAGATGGTGCCGAACAGCAGCGAGGCGACCAGGATTGAGAGCGCCAGCTCCAGGCCGCTGAAAGCGACGTCGTACCAGGGCAACCAGCCCTGCACGTTGTGCAGCAGAATTCGCAACCCCACACTGAGTGAAAGCGACACCAGCATAACGAAACCCACCGCCAGCACGATGGTCAATGAGGTGAGGCGCTTGCGCAGAAACAACATGATGCTGTTGCGCGATGGCTTGGGCACTACCGTCCAGATGGCATTGAGCGCGTTCTGCATCTGGCCGAAAACAGTGGTCGCCCCCACCAGCATGGCCAACACGCCCGCCACGGTCGCAAACAGGCCGCCCCCCTTGAGGCTTGAGCGCGAGACAGCATCCTGCACCGTTTCCGCCGCCTCTTTGCCGATCGTGTCCTGCAACTGCATGACGATCTGCCCTTCGGCTGCCTCCTGACCATAAAACACACCGATCACGCTGACAATCACGATTATCACCGGCGCTATGGAGAACAGGGTGAAAAATGCCAGGGAGCCCGCCTGCGCGAAAGCATTGCTCTCGAGCCAGATCTGTCCCGCGTGCTTGAAGATATTGAGCCAGTAAATAGTGTTGCGCTTCACGGGCAGATACACACCTCGCTGTAAGGACTGGGGTACTGGTGTTGCAGGATTAACCGGGCAATAGTGAGTGCAAACAGATACTCACCTGTGAACCGATAGTGTAGTCTACCGGCCGGCATTGGCGAAGCAGATTTCCCCCTGCCTCACTTTCAAGCAGCCACCGGAGGGGATCATGTACCCGGTCCACCAGATCTACTAGTGCCTTTTTTTGACGCCCTGCTGGAGCGCCTGGGCAGCGCCTGGAAAAAACCCCGGGAAAGCGTCAGCAAGCGCAGCTTCCACTGTGTTTGCGGCAAGCCGGTTTTTTTTCGCAACAGTCATTGCCTGGCCTGTCAGGCACCGCTTGGCTATGAGCCTGTGGAGGGCAGCGTGCGCACCCTGCAAGCCGGCGCCACTGAGGGCGACTGGCTGCTGGTGGGCGATGGCAGCGAACAGCACTACCGGCGCTGCGCCAACTTCCATTCCGCAGCAGGCTGCAACTGGCTGCTACCCGCCGAGGACGCCGCCACACTTTGTATAGCCTGCCGCCTGAACCGGAAGCTGCCCGATCTCGACGACCCGGAGAATCAGCGGCACTGGCGCCAGATCGAAAATGCCAAGCGGCGTCTTGTATCACAGCTGCTGGACCTGGGCCTGCCGGTTGAGTCGAAGGAGGAGAACCCGGAGCACGGCCTGGCGTTCGATATCCTGCACACCACCGAGGAAGGCGATCGGGTAATGACCGGCCACGCCAGCGGCCTGATCACTTTTAATGCGGAGGAAGCCGATGACGCCAAGCGCGAGCAAATTCGCGCAGCCATGAATGAGCCCTACCGCACCCTGATCGGTCACTTCCGCCACGAGGTCGGTCACTACTACTGGGATCGGCTGGTAAGGGATACCGAGTGGCTCGAACCTTTCCGCGCCCTGTTCGGCGATGAACGCGCAGACTACTCCGAGGCGCTGCAAAAGAACTACCAGCAGGGTCCGCCGGCCGACTGGCCCCAGCGATTTATCAGCGCCTACGCCAGCACCCACCCCTGGGAAGACTGGGCTGAAACCTGGGCCCACTACCTGCACATCATAGACAGCCTGGACACCGCCATGGCCCATGGGCTCGACGGCGCCGAACTGGAAATGGATGCCGACCCGTTTACCAGCGAGGACCTCTACGACCCGCAGGCAAACGGCGCGGAGCGTTTCCTGTTGCTGCTCAACGCCTGGCTGGAGATGATTACCGTACTGAATGAAATGTCGCGCAGCATGGGCCAACCGGACTTCTATCCGTTCGTGATGCCCCGGGACGTGGTTCGCAAGCTGCACTTCATCCACCTGGTCATCGCGGCTGCCGCCAACAGCGACTAGGGACCTGTCCGTTCAGTTCCACTCAACAGAACATCGAGGCGGGCGATAGAGGTTCAGGAGGCCGCCCGACGGGTCCGGGTTTTGGCCTTCAACCTGGTTTTTGCCCTCGCCTTTGTTTTCGATTTTGTTTTTGCTTTTGCTTTCGCTTTCGCCTTTCCCCCGGCTCTCGACTTGCGTCCGCCGCCGGCCACCGGCTGCGCCGCCGCTGTCAGCACGGCCGTATCGCCCGCTGGCAGGGCAGCGGCGGCTTGCAACAGCTCGGTCCACGCCTGCTCCATGCAGCTCAGCATGAGGCCCGAATCGGGTAGCATACGGCGACAGGACACCATCGATACCCACATCACGCCGTCGTAGCTGATGCCGGTGAAGTTGAGACCCGCACCATCGGCGGGAATGCTCACGGGATAAAAGCACATGGCCCTGGCGCCGGCCAGGTACATATCGTGGTCGGGACCGCGCACATTGGATACCGCCATGTTCAGGCGCGGCAACATCAACTTGTCGACCAGGGTTTTGGCGAGCAATGGCGGCACCACGTCCAGTATGTTGGCAACCGTATCCAGGCCGAGTTTCTCCGCCGTTTCCTTGCCTGCCCGTGTTTCCTCGGCAATGGCTGCCAGACGCTCGATCGGGTCGGCGATATCCGAGCGCACCCGCACCGGCACGCCCGCGACCTGGTTGCCGCCGGCAGAGCCCTCGCTGCGCAGGGCGATGGGCATCAGCCCGGCCAGCGATCTGGCCGGCAGTTCGCCCTTCTGCTCCAGGTAATTGCGCACCGCGCCGCCCGCCACGGCGATAAACACATCGTTCAACGTGCTGCCCGCCACGCTGGCCCGCACCCGCTTGATATGCCCAAGGGACATGCCCATACACTCCATGACCCGGTTGGCTGAGACGCGCTCGCTGAAACGGGTGCGGGGCGCCGCTGCAACGCCGGCTTCGCGCAGCAAGCCCGCCAGCTCTTCCAGGCTACCGGCGTTCAACTGGCCCAGCTGCTTCCTGCCGGCGTCCAGCAGGCGCAGCGTACCGGCGGCGGACAGGCGGGCGGCCCTGGCCAGGCGCGACAAGTTGTGGCCCACCGTTTTATACAGCAATTCAGAGGGTTGCGGCTCGGCCTCCGCCGCCACCGCATGCAGATGGGCATCCGCCGCCGGTTTCAGCGGGGCGGCGGTATGCATCTTCTCGAGCAGGCTGACGGCCGCGACCCCGTCCACCGCCGCGTGGTGCAATTTCAGGTACATGGCGAAGGAACCCCGCGGCAGTCCGGCAATATTGTCCAGGCCCTCGATGATGTACACCTCCCACAGCGGGCGGTGCCGGTCCAGGGGACGCGAATGCAGCCGCGCCACCTGTATCATCAACTGCCGCCAGTCGCCCGGGGCGGGCAGCGCGAGGTGGCGAATATGGTATTCCACGTCAATCGGGCCGCCCGCGACCCAGTAGGGCCGGTCCAGACCCAGGGGCGCGCTGGTCAGGTGGTTGCTGAATACCGGGTGCAGGTGCAGGCGCTCGGCGAAATGCCCCAGGACCTCCTTGTAGCGGACCCGGCCGCCGGGGGCAGTGCTCGGGTCGTAGACAATCAGCGTCCCCACATGGTTGTAGACGTTGCCCCGCTCGGTGAACAGCGAGGCGTTGTCCAGCCCGGATAGTTGTTGCATTGCCCTCTCCCCCTGTCGATCGCTGGCACGCGTACAGGACAGTAATAGCAGACCCTGCGGGCAGTCGCTACAACACGGCGGCCACGGACTGTGCCAGGTAGTCGATATTGCGGGCATTCACCCCGGCCACGTTGATGCGCGAGGAGTCCAGCATGTAGATACTGAACTCGCTGCGCAGCCGCAGTACCTGCTCCGCGCTCAACCCCAGGAAGGAAAACATGCCCTTCTCGCGCTCGATGAAGCCGAAATCGCGACCGCTGGACAGCTCCAGTTTCTGGCGCAGTTCCCGTCGCAGGCCGTTGATGCGATCGCACATGGTCGCCAGTTCACTGCGCCAGGACTGCGCCAGCGCCTCGTCGGCCAGCACCCTGCCCGCCAGCAGCGCCCCGTGGGCGGGCGGCATGGAGTAGATCCCCCGGGCGGCGACCAGCGCCTGGCTGACCACCGCCTGCGCGCTGGTCTCGTCGCGGCAGACGAACATGGCCAGGCCGGCGCGCTCCCGGTAGAGACCCATGTTCTTGGAGCAGGAGGCGGCGATGATCACCTCCGGCAGGCGGGACACCAGCAGGCGCAGGCCGGCGGCGTCCGCCTCCAGACCATCTCCCAGGCCCTGGTAGGCGATATCGACAAATGGGGTAAAGCCCTGGCGCTGGGCCATATCGGCTATCATCCCCCACTGCTCCAGGGACAGATCCGCCCCGCAGGGGTTGTGGCAGCAACCGTGCAACAGCACCACGTCGCCGGGCACCGCGCTTTGCAGATCCGCCACCATGCCCTCGAAGTTCACCCCGTGGCTGGCGGGATCGTAGTAGCGATAGGTCTCGAAACCCAGGCCCACACTGCCCAGCAGCGGAAAGTGCACCGGCCAGGTGGGGTCGCTCACCCAGACCCGGGCGGTGGGCGCGGCGCGATAGATCACCTCCGCGCCGATGCGCAGGGCGCCGCAGCCGCCGGGGGCCTGCACGCTGCCCACCCGCCCCTCGCCCGGGGCGGCGCAGTCCTGCCCCAGCACCAGCCGCTGCATGCCCTGTATGAAGTCCGCATCGCCGGCGGGCGGCATGTAGGCCTTGGTGGTTTCCTGCTCCACCAGCTGCCGCTGGGCGCGACTTATCGCCTCAAACACGGGGCACAGGCCCTGCTCATCCATGTAGATGCCTACCGTCAGGTCCACCTTGCCAGGATTGGGGTCTGCCCGGCAGGCCGCGGCCAGGCCGAGAATGGAATCGGCGGGCAGCCGTTCGAGTTGATCCAGCATGGGTTGTGCTCCGTGTAGGGGATTAAAGTTCAGCCAGCAAGGCGGTGAGAAACCGCCAGAAGGGCTCTACCGTGGCGATTTCCAGGCGCTCCGTCGGCGAATGGGCACCGCGTATGGTGGGCCCGAAGGAGAGAATGTCCAGCTCGGGCTGCTTGCCCTTCAGAATGCCGCATTCCAGGCCGGCGTGGATAGCCTTCACCGCCGGAGGGTGGCCGAACAGGCGCTGGTGCAGGGCGACAGCCCGCTGCAGCAGCGGGCTGTCAAAATCCGGCTTCCAGCCGGGGTAGCCCACCGTCTCTGTCACCTCCAGTTTGAAGGCCCGCCCCAGGCCGAGCAGGGCCTGCCGCAGCGGCAGGCTCTGGTCCTCGTTGAAAAAGCGGTAACTGGTCTCCAGGAACAGGCTCCCCTCCTCCAGCCGCAACCGCGCCAGATTGCAGCTCAGGTCAACCAGTTCCGCCGGCTTGGTCAGGTTATAGGCCTGGGCGCCGTGGGGAAAGGCGGCTACCAGGTCCAGCAGGTGGCGGGTATCCGCGGCGCTGATCACGCTCCCGACAGTGGCGGGCTGCAGCTGCAGTTGCAGGGCCGCATCGGCCGCGGGCAGGTAGCCCAGCCAGCGGGTCCGCAGGGCCTCCAGGCCGCTGCGCAGCGCCTCGCCCTGGCCGGCGGCGCAGGTAAAGGCCAGGCTGCCCTCCCGGGGAATGACATTGTGCGCCACCCCGGCGTCGAAGGCCGCCAGTTGCAGACCGTCCACGTCCTCCAGGCACTGTGCCAGCAGCTTGATGGCATTACCCAGTTGCTCCTGTATCTGGATGCCGGAGTGTCCGCCGGCCAGGCCCTTCAGGCTGAGCTGCCACTGCTCGGCACCCTCGGGACAGGGCGCGGTGGCGAATTGGCGGCGCATCTCCAGGCCGTTGCCACCGGCGCAGCCCACGTAGAGTTCGTTCCAGTCCTCTGTGTCCAGGTTCAGCATGATGCTGCCGGCCAGCAGTTGGGGGTCAAGGTACAGGGCGCCCCCCAGCCCGGTCTCCTCGTCCACCGTGAACAACAGCTGCAGGGGGGGATGGACCACGTCGTCGTCGGTCATCAGCGCCAGGGCGGCGGCGCAACCCAGGCCGTTATCGGCTCCCAGGGTAGTGCGGTCCGCCCGCAACCAGCCATCCTCGACCACCAGGTCCAGCGGCTGGGTGGCGAAATCGTGGGATTTGTCGCCGGTCTTGACCGTCACCATGTCCAGGTGGTTCTGGATGACCACCACCGGGCGCTGCTCCAGGCCCGCCGTGGCTGGCACCGCCACCGCCAGGTTGCCGGCGCTGTCGCAGTGCCAGCTGTGGCCCGCCTGTACAGCCAGGTCGATAACGTACTGGCGCACCGCCGCCTCCTGCCCCGAGGGGCGTGGAATACGGGTGAGCTGGTAAAAATGCTCCCAAATATGGGTGGGCTGGCCGGGATACTGTGCCGGTTTCATGCGGTGACCTGTCACTGACTGGGGCCGGCGATTATAGCCGAGGGGGCCGCGGGGCGACTACCGCGGTGGCCCCTGTGGTACCCTGCGCCACTCCCGATCAGCCATCGCGACAGACCTATGAACAAGCGCTATATCAGTCCCCAGGAGCTGCTGGCGGACGCTTTTGCCCTGGCCTGGCAGGTTTACCAAAGCGGGTTCCGGCCCGATTACGTGCTCGGCGTGTGGCGCGGCGGCACCCCGGTGGGCATCGCCGTGCACGAGTTGCTGCATATTCTCGGCGTGGCGGCGGACCATGCGGCGGTGCGCACCGCGTCCTACAGCGGCATCGGCCAGCGCCGGGAGGGGGTGCAGGTAGACGGGCTGGACTATGTTTTCCAGCGCCTCATCCCGGGACAATCCCTGCTGCTGGTGGACGATGTCCACGATACCGGCCTGTCCCTGCAGCAGATCATCACCGAGCTGCGGGACTGCGGTGGCGGCGCCGGCGCGGACATTCGCGTCGCCACGCCCTGGTTCAAGCCCGGCAACAACCGCCGCGGCGCACGACCCGACTATTTCCTGCACCAGACTGACGCCTGGCTGGTCTTCCCCCATGAGCTGGAGGGTCTGTCTGTGCAGGAGCTGGCGGCGCACAAGCCGGAGCTGGCCGCGCTGCTGCCGCAACTGGAAAAGGCGCTGGATGGGCAGAAGCGGGCATAGTGCACAAAAATAGGCGGCACTTTTTACACTGAGATCCGGGAACCTGGCCCTACACTAAGGCCTCGAACACTTACACGGCTATTTGCAAGAGAACGGCATGAAAAGAGTAGATGACGGCAAGGTGAGCCTGGTGGAGTTCCTCGGCAGCATCAAGTTTAACCGCCAGCACGACGGGGCCAGCAACCAGGACGCCGGTAACGGGCCTTTCGCCCGCCTGCACCAGTGCGTCCGCGGCCCTCGCAGCAGTGAAGAGAGCCAACTGATCCGCAGCGCCAACTGACGCGGTCTGCGCCGGGTCCTAGACCAGGCGCACGAAAGGCTTTATGTAGTCGCTGGCACACAGCGACCAGCGCTCCTGCGGCGCCACCATGTGGTTGGCGATCACCGCGAACACCAGCGGGTTGAACGGAAACCCCACGTGGCTTGCCATGACAGCCATATTGCGCACATAGCGCGGATCGCCCTCGCAGCGGGCGATACCCTTGCCCACGATGCCATCGGATTCACTGAATAGCGCCAGTACCGGCACCCGCAACTCACCGCCGCTGTAGGTATACGCCACCCAGCGCGCCAGCGCCTCTTCATCCACCTGTACCTGGTCGTTGTAAGCCCGCCCCACCAGATTGTAGATCGAGGTGCCGCGCGGATCGCCGTAGGGGGTGCCCAGGGTAATCACCTGGCGAATCCACTGGGGATAACGGTGGGCCAGCGCCACGGAGTACAGACCGCCCAGGCTCCAGCCGATCAGGGTGACCTTGGCGCCGCTGGCGCGGCACTCCTGCTCGACCCTGGCGGCGATCGCCTCCTCGGTTTGCCGGCGGTGTTCCAGGAACTCATCCAGGCTGCGGGGGCGCACTTCGGCGGCGTTGCGGCCCAGGCCCCAGGGAATGGCCCGATAGCCGCGCTCGTTCAGGAACCTGCGCAGCCTGGCGGTGGAGCCGTCTGCGCCCATAAAGCCGGGAATGGTCATGATCGTGTGGCCGTCGCCCGCGGGGAGCCGGCGCAATACCGGCGCCAGCATGGCGGTACTGCCCATCTCCAGTACCACCCGTCCGAACTCCATGACACTGTGGCGCAACCTGGGGGGGCGCAGGTCCGGTACGCGACTGTAGGGTGGTGCGGGCATGGGTCGACCTCACAGGTGACTGCACAACTCATTGTGGCCAGTATCGCCCGCCAAATACAGCATAACCGGGCACAGCGGGTTTAATTAATCATGCTAGAATTGGTGGCCTGTCAGCAACCAACAGCCCCGGAATCCGCCAGGCCCCAGCCCCGTGACCGACCAGCGCGACACAATTTACGCCGATAGTTACGCGGATCCCATCGCCGCGCCCGGCCCCTTCAGCTTCGACGACAACGTTGCCCGGGTGTTCCCGGACATGATCAAGCGCTCGGTGCCGGGCTATACCACCATTGTCTCCATGACCGGCCTGCTGGCGGGCCGCTTCGCCACCCCGGGCAGTCGGCTCTACGACCTGGGCTGCTCACTGGGGGCCTCCAGCCTGGCGATGCGCCAGAATATTCACCACCAGGACTGCCGTATTGTGGCGGTGGACAATTCCCCCGCCATGCTGGCGCGCTGCCGCAGCATCATCGACACCGATACCCATCACACGCCGGTGGAGCTGGTGTGCGCCGACCTGCAGGATGTCGCCATTGAACAGGCCTCGGTGGTGGTGCTGAACTTCACTTTGCAGTTCATTCCCCGCGAGCTGCGCGACCACGTCATCGGGCAGATCTACCGGGGGCTGCAACCGGGGGGCGTCATGGTACTGTCGGAGAAGGTCACCTTCGAGGACCCTCACCTGGACGAGCTGAATATCGAGCTGCACCACCAGTTCAAGCGGGCCAACGGTTACAGCGAGCTGGAGATCGCCCGCAAGCGCAGCGCCCTGGAAAACGTGCTGCTGCCCGAGACCCTCACCTGCCACAAGCAGCGCATCGCGGATGCCGGCTTCGGCAGTTGCGACGTCTGGTTCCAGTGTTTCAACTTCGCCTCGCTGGTCGCCCTGAAATCCCGATGATCGATTACCAGCCCCTCATCGACCAGTGGCGCGGCGGCGACCTGGATCGCTGGTCCCAGCTGCTGCCGCAACAGCTCGCGGCGGGACTGTCGACAGAGCGCTACGGCGACCTGCCGCGCTGGCTGCAGGCGCTGGACGAGCTGCCGCAACTGGGTGCGGACGACGTGTGGCTGGACAGCGCCAGGGTGGGCGCCGGCAGCTGCGAGCCACTGCCGGCGTCCACCGCGGCGGCGCTGCGCGCGACCCTGATGCAGCTGCACCCCTGGCGTAAGGGGCCTTTCGAACTGTTCGGGGTGCACATCGATACCGAGTGGCGCTCCGACTGGAAGTGGGACCGGCTGGCACCGGCCATCGATGACCTGGCCGGCCGCCGGATACTGGATGTGGGCTGCGGCAGTGGCTACCACTGCTGGCGCATGCTGGGCGCCGGCGCCGCCGAGGTCATCGGCATAGACCCGACACCGCTGTTCGTGGTGCAGTACTGGGCCCTGCGCAAGTACCTGCGACGCGACGAGGCCTGGGTATTGCCCGTGGGCATCGAGAATGTGCCGGCGCAGTTGCAGGCCTTCGACACAGTGTTTTCCATGGGCGTGCTCTACCACCGCCGCTCCCCCATGGACCACCTGCGGGAATTGCGCGACTGCCTGCGCCCGGGCGGCCAGCTGGTACTGGAAACCCTGGTGATAGAGGGCGGCCCCGGCGCCACGCTGGTGCCCGAGGGCCGCTATGCGCGCATGGGCAATGTCTGGTTCCTGCCCAGCTGCGACACCCTGCTTAGCTGGCTGCGCAAACTGGGATTTACCGCGGCCGAGGTGGTGGACGTCAACCTTACCTCTACCGAGGAACAGCGCAGCACCGACTGGATGCGCTTTCACTCCCTGGCGGACTTCCTGGATCCGCAGGACCCCGGCAGGACCGTCGAGGGCCACCCCGCGCCGCGGCGGGCGATCGTCACGGCCCGGGCGCCGGGGGACCGGTAGTGGGCGCCACCTTGCAACAGGGCGGCGCGCAAGCCTTGCGTCGCGCCGGGTCACTACTTGCGGCGGCGCTGCTGCTACTCTCCGCCTGCGCCGACGGACCGTCGAATTATGCCGTCCACCAGCAGCGCCCCCTCACCCTGCTTCCTGCCTCCCGGGCGAGCGTCGACGACCAGAGAGCGGCATTCCGCTCCTATTTCTGCCAACTGACAGCGTCAGAGGGACAATCACTGCCCGAACCCATGCCCTGTGCAGACGCCCTGGTGCAACTGGCCGGCGAAACAGGTTCCGCACACTCGATCGACCCACAGAACATCCCCCGCCAACGCTACCGCATCGCAGTCGTCCTGGGCGTCGGCTGGGACTGCCTGCAGGGTTTTGTCGATGTCGACAAGCTACCGCACAAGCACCTGTCCACACTGGGCTACGATGTCACCCTGTTACATGTTGACGCGCTATCGAGTTCGGCGCGCAACGCGACTGAAATCGTCCAGCAACTGGCCGCCGCGGAGACCGGGCAGGACGATCGGCCAATCATCCTGGTGGGCTATTCCAAGGGCGCCACTGACATCCTGGAAGCCATCGCGCGGGATGACTCCGGCACCCGCAATGTGGCCGCGATTCTCAGTGTCGCAGGCAGTATAGGCGGCTCTCCCCTGGCGAATTCCTCGTCCCAGGGCAGCCTGGACCTGATTCGTTACGCCCCGGGTGCGGCCTGCGATGTGGGTGACGACGGCGCGGTGAACAGCCTGCGCACCGGGGTGCGCCAGGAATGGCTGGCGCAGCACCCGCTTCCGGTTTCTATTCGCAGCTATTCCATGGTGGCACTACCCCTGCCGGGCAGAGTTTCAGCAATTCTCGAACCCGGCTATACCCAGCTGGCGGCAATACACCCCCTGAACGACAGCAACGTCCTGTTTTATGACGAGATCATCCCGGGCAGTACCCTGCTGGGTTATGCTAACGCTGACCACTGGGCGATTGCATTGCCCATCGCGCAATCCAGCCCGCTCCTGGGCGCAACGGTGGTCGACGAGAACCTCTACCCCCGGGAAGTCCTGTGGCAGGCCATGATCGATTTTATAATCAACGACCTGGAAACCTATCAGCAGGATAAAGATGAATGAATCCCGCCCCTGACGGCCCGTCCCACATCGCAGCACCGCACCGGACTAAGGTCCGGGTGCACGCCTGGCTGGTCGCCGGCCTGTCGCTGCTGCTGGTCGCCTGCACATCGTTCAAGCCGGAGCCCCTGCAAACATGGCCTGACCCTGCCAGGATTCAAACCCAAAGCGAGCGTGGCGCTACCGTATCTGCAGCAATACTCAGTGATGAGGAGGCGGAGCGCCTGTACGGGGTGGACCTCTCCGCAGTGGGACTACAGGCAATCTGGCTGCGGGTCGAAAATCGCTCTGAGCACGGCCGCTGGCTGATGGTATCTGCGCTGGACCCGAATTACTTCGCACCGGATGAAGCGGCAGTCCTGTTTTACCCTGTCCTGGTAGGGGAGGATGAGGAGCGTTTGACGCTGCATTTTCGCGAGCTGGCGATCCCCTTGAAAACAGGATCCGGCGAGGTGACCGAGGGCTACGTGCTGGCGCCCAGGCATGAAGGTGGCCGCTACCTCACGGTATCCCTGATCGGCCGGCGGCATTTGCTGAATTTCGGCTTTGCCATCACCCTGACGGAAGGTGATTTTGACTTCGAGCGCCTGGATCCGAAGGCTATTTACGCTGGCGCCGAGCAACCCGAGCTGAACAGGGAGCAGCTTCGCGAGGTACTGCGCGCCCTGCCCTGCTGCGTCGCGAGCGAGGAAGGTGAACTGGCTGGGGATCCCATGAACCTGGTGTTGGTGGGCGATGCCAACGATGTTATGGCATCCCTGTCCCGGGCCGGCTGGTCTTTTACCAATGTTATCAATTTCGACTCCGTTCGCCGCATGATTGGGGCGGCGATATCCGGCGCGGCCTACCCGGTCGCACCAATAAGCCCATTGTATTTCATGGACCGGCCACAGGATCTGGCACTGCAGCGCGCTCGCAATACCATCCTGCAGCGCAACCATCTGCGGCTCTGGCTGGCGCCTTTTCGTTTTCAGGGGAAACCCGTCTGGGTGGGGCAGGTAAGCCGCGACATTGATATCAAGGCAACAACATCCAGCAGTAACCTGGTCACCCACGTTATCGACCCGAATGTCGACGAAGCGAGGGAGCATGTTTTGCAGAGCCTGCTGGTTGCAGGTGCAGTAAGCCGGTTTGGATTCGTCGGCGGCATAGAACCGGCCTCTCCGGCAGCTCCACACACCAACCTGAGTGATGACCCTTACTTTACCGACGGGCTCCGGCTGGTCGTGCTGCTCAGCGGCAATACCACGACGTCACCCGAGGCGGTGGGATTCATCGAATGGCGGGACAGCATGGACCCGATGTCTAAATGATTGGGAAAGTCATAGTGTCACCTGTCATCTCGCGCTGGTCCCGGCTAAGCCTGTCCGCTCGTATATTGATGGGACTGGGCCTGGGTTTATTCACCGGTCTGTTTTTCGGTGAATCGGCCGCGGTGCTGCAACCGCTGGCTGACATCTATATCCGGCTCATGCAAATGCCGGTGCTGCCCTATTTGCTCACCTCACTGATAATCGCCCTGGGCCAGCTGGAAATGGCCGACGCCAGGCGGCTGGCGCTGCGAGGCGGCGCGCTGTTGCTGCTGGTGTGGGGAACGGCCTGCCTGGTCATCATCGCGCTGCCGCTGGCGTTTCCGGAATATGACAGCGCTTCGTTCTACAGCGACGCGCTGATCCGGCCGACGACGACTTTCTCCCTCACCGACCTGTACTTCACCCACAACCCCTTTGACTCACTGGCGCGCAACGTGGTTCCGGCGGTCGTGCTGTTCAGCTGCCTGATGGGGGTTGGGCTGATCGGGTTCAAGGACAAGGAAATACTGCTTGGCCCCCTGCGCGTATGCAATGCCGCAATCGCCCGTATCGCGGGGTTTGTTATCGAGCTGACCCCCATCGGCGTGTTCGCAATCGGTGCGGTGGCGGCGGGCACCATAAGGCCGGAGACCGTGGGCAAGCTGGAGGTGTACCTCATCGCGTTTACAGCTGGCTCACTGTTGCTCGCTTTCTGGATATTGCCATTCCTGGTTACTGCGGTAACACCATTTCGTCATAGGGAGGTATCGGGTATTGCCCGGGATGCGCTGCTCACTGCCTTCGTCGCAAACAGCGCGTTCATCGTACTGCCTGTACTGATCGAGCGCTGCAAGCAGTTGCTGGCCCGACATGATTTGCTGGACAAGGAAACGGATTCGGCCACCGAGGTGCTGATTCCGATCATGTTCAACTTCCCCAATGCAGGCAAGCTAATGACACTATTGTTCCTCCCCTTTGCGGCCTGGTTCAGCGGCGCTCCGCTGACCGGCGCGAATTTCATCGAGCTGTTCACGGTGGGCATACCCAGTTACTTCGCCAAGGCCCAGGTTGCCCTGCCTTTCCTGCTGGACCTGTTCGGCCTGCCGCATGATCTGTTTCAACTGTACATACCCACGACCATCATTACGGGGAAGTTCGACTCACTGGTCACGGCGGTCAACCTGATCGTGGTAGCACTGCTGGGTGCCGCCGCCACCGGCGGGTTCCTGGTATTCGAGCGAGGACGACTACTACGCGCCTTTGTGGCCATCGTCGGTGGCACTGTGTTGCTCACCCTCCTGGCCCGACTATTACTGGTACTACTTGTCGACACCACCTATACCCTGGACCAGACCGTCAGGCAGATGCACAAATCGGATCTGGCGACCGATACGATCGTACACCGGGAGTTGCCTGCCCCGGCCGAAAAAACCAACGCCGGGCTCTCCACCTGGGACCGGATTAGCAAGCGCGGTTCACTGCGGATAGGTTTCGACCCGGACAACCTGCCCATGAGCTTCTTCAATGCCGAAGGTGAACTCGTCGGATTTGAGGTGGAGCTCAGCCAACAGCTGGCACAAGCATTGAAGCTCAAGGCGGAATTCGTGCCGATTCACTGGCCCGAAGTATCCAGCCTGCTCGAAGAGGGGGTGATCGATGTTATGCCGGGTGTCTGGTATCGCCCCTACTGGTTCTCCAGGCTGCGCCTCTCGACACCTTATTTAATGGGTACTGTCGGGCTGGCGGTAAGGGATGAGCGCCGCAACGAATTCACCAGCGTACCGGCTCTGCGAGAGAGTCGCGGACTCAGGATCGGCGTGCCCCTGGACGCCAGCCAGATCCGCACTGCCATGGAGCGTTACTTCGGGGGAAGCGATGCCGAATTCGTGGTGGTCGAATTCTGGCGACCATTTTTTGAGGGAGAGCATCCGGAAGTGGATGCCTTCCTCATGCCGGCGGAGAATGCCTCCGGCTGGTCTCTGCTGCACCCCCAGTACACCGTGGTGGTACCCCAGCCCAACCCAGTGCACATCCCCTCGTCTTTCGGTATGGCGCACCATGCAGTGGACCTGGTGAACATGATCAACGAGTGGGTGATTTTTGCCGATAGTGCGGGCCTGATCCGGGAATCCTATACCTACTGGGTCCAGGGCGAGGGCGCGACCCAGACTGAGCCGCGCTGGTCTATCATGCGCAACGTGCTGGGCTGGGAGTAGAGGGACGCATCTATTTTCCTGGAATGCAAAACGTCCCAAGTCAGCTCCAGAACTAGCTGCGTCCCGTTTTCGTTCGCTTCTCCAGCGTGACGAAGAAATCTTTGTGCGCCACTTCGGAAAACCCCATTCGTTGGTAAAGCCTAAGCACCGAAGAACCACGAAACGCTTTACACATAATTGTGTCCTTACCCCTCACGTCCATTTTCTCCAGGATCCATTCGTAGACCCGGACACCATAAACGCTACCCTGCGCTTGTTTGGCCAGCTGTAGGGTGTGAATGAACAGATCACTCTCGCGCCATTCAAGCGTGAGAAAGCCAATCCAGTTGGTGGCACGGAGAATGGAATAATTTTCGTTTTGCCTGTAGTTCCTATCGACCCAATCCTGATTCCATGGCAATCCATACCTCTCATGATACGAGATCATGTTTTCTCGCATTGTTCGAAATGCGAGATCATAGTCAGTGTCGCTGATTGGAGAGACTTCGATCATGCGCGTTCACGCCTGGGTCCAGCTGAATTTGAGGCGATACCTGCTTCTATGCCAGCAAAAACGGGCGGTAGATCGAACGTCACGTGCAGCGATTTGTCAGCTGGCACGACCACCATACCTCCTGCGAAGATTTCTGTGGCGCCACAGGAAAACAAGCCGGTATATCGGCTTGAGGAGTATATCTACAAATGGAATTCTCGACCTGAAATTCACAGTGTCTGTTACACGGCACCCAGACTCCTGAGAGACAACCTTACGCTCATGAGACCAATACTTATTATTCCAGGACGTGGAGCGCTCCGAAAATCCCTCGTTGGGATTGATAGCCGCCAAGAAAAAGCGGTGCCGATCGATGGGCAGGAAACCGAACAACAAGATCCAGCTGCTAAAAAGTTGTCGCTTTACCGGCCATTCCAGAATGCCACGCGCCGAAAATGCATCAGGTGCGGTCATGCGCACCAGTGGGCTGAGTTCGGCATTCACACCTTCCATCGAAAGGGTGGCAAGAAATTCGTCGGCCGAAACCGGCAGCTCGCTGGAGCAACTGAAAGATGGCACCTGGCTATCCCTGGGCAGCTAACGCCTGAGTTCAAGGCAGCGAACACCCCATCCACGGCCCTGACTTGTTAATGGAGCACGAAGACCGGGTAAAATCATACTGACTGGCATTGTTAACAGTGTATTGCACGTTCCCTGGCGTCCCTGTCTCTATCACTATCCTCGACGGCTTCGACCGAGGCTATTTTGAGTTCAATGTAATCCAATGGAAGCGATGCCTCTATCGCGCCAACCAGGACGTGGTTCAAATACCAGGAGTAAGGTTTCATGTGTACATCGATATTCGTGGCAAAGTAGGTTGTCGCGGTTATCAAAGCGCCATCCTGAGCGGTAAGTGTTACTTCCTTTTCATCGTACCCGTAACCAAGTCCCTCTGCTTTGTCCAAAGCCGGTTTCTCACCGGGATCCATTTTGAACAGCACCCCGTGGATAACATCACCGGCGTCCGAGGTGAAATATGCATCGCATTTTGCCGAGCCATCGTGGCTGGATTTATGAAACCTCAGGTCGTGCTCCTTGAGCGCCCAGCAACCGCGAGCTTGCGCACTTGGGACCCGCGCTCTCAACCGGGAGCGTGACATATTCGACCCGTAAGCGAAGTAGTGCATGTTTATCCTGAACGGTTACCGCAGACGGCTACGGTGGCCGAACCGCACAGGCGTATCACAGGCGATGACATTTCGAAGTCATCCTCGTAATGCGACAGTATTCTATCCAGATCATGACTACTCCAGGCAGAAATCCATTCCGCTGCAAATTCTTCAGCTTGTTCGATGTTCAAAGTGCGTCTTTATCTTTTTGTTGGGGAGTGTATACAGAACGAGCACAGAACCCTGGGGCTTGCAGAACAAAAATGATGAACGACGTCTCCGCGGAGACGTTTTCTGGTTATAAGCAAGACTGGCTAAGACCGAATGCGCATATAGGGCTGGCGCCGTCCCCCGCTTCTCGCTCCCTTCACACATGGCTTGATCCATAGCGAAATCCAAATCCGGGTGGTTCCTCTTGAACGGTGCCCAACCGTCCCCTACGGGTCAATAACCGACTGTTTGGCTTGAGTATATCTCACCAGGTGGCAGGCAGAAATGTGCCATGAAGAATCATTCGCCTGGAGCCTGCCTAACACCCCGAAACAACGGCTATGTGCCAGCAAGAGACAGTCCCGTTACTGATGTTACTGGTTGAATTGGCATACTCCCGTTTCTTGCTCTACCTTTAAATCGACTCGCTATATTTATTTCGTGGATATACCTGTTAGAACACAAACAAAAATACATTACCTGGCGCGATGTGTTGGCGCTATAAGGATACCGCCATGAAAATTGCGGCTCGCAACGGCCTGTGCATTCTAGTGCTCCTCGGCATCTTTGGTTCGGCTTTTGGTCAAGACGATAATGGCGGGGTCGAGTTAGGGGGAAGGACATTCGTAATCACGGGTGAATACCTTTACTTAGCCCCCATCGGGTTACCCTTCAGGGTAGGAGATATCTTCCAGAACTGCTACACATTCCAAGAGGACACAACGCCGGGCGATGGGTTGGATAGCGGCATTTGGAACGATCCTCTGTTTCCAAACCCTGGCCCGCCAGTTCCTGGCATATGGATTCAGCATAATATAAACCCACTAATGCATTACACCGCCTTCTCCGACGGCGGGGGCGGAGTGACGCTAGTGCAGAACGGCTGGTTGCAACCGGCTTTCGCCAAAAGAAATGTTCGCTTGACAGCCTACTCGACCGTGAATCTTGCCGGATACGGGGTGGTCGTAGAGGTCTTGTCGAAGGGCTATCAGGTGGAGGAATGCCCTTACGAACTGCCAAAACCCGAGGGTTCGACAGGCTAAGCAGGCCCCGCCGGTGCCGCTCAAATCGCTCTCCCATCTGAGCGTAGTCTTGTAAGGCTAATAGGCCGCTCTGTGTCGATAACCGACACTAAGGCATGAGCGCCGGGCTGACAGCACCTCAGCCGCCCTCGATGAACGCCCGCGGTACTTCGTAGATTTCCGCGCCGTTGATCGTAACCCTCCAGGTGTCGCCTTCCAGGCTGCCCACTGCCTCGCGGTTGCTGGCATTGATGTAGTCTTTCCTGAAATTGATAGTGAACTGCTCACCCCCGGGGCTGAGCACCACGACCGAGGCCTGGCCCTCTTCCATACGCAGCACACCGGCGGGGCAACGGCCGAAGTCCTTGTCATCCCCGCCGCGGCAGCGCAGCAGCGAGGTCGCGTCGTAATCCCTGGTGGAGAAGGGCGCGGTCGGGTTGTCGTTATCGCCAGGCTCAAGCGCGGCGGTGCTCCAGTATACGAAGACGCTCTGGTCAGGGAAGCGGAAAATCTGCCCCTGGTCGCCCAGGCCACTTTCGCGCCGGACATCGCGACCTTCGCCGTCGCGGTAGTTGCCGGGGCCATCGCCCACCGGAGACAGTTCATGGGTAACGCCGTCCTCGCGGGTGATGGTGATATAACCCTGGCGCTGGGAAAACTCGCAGTGAATCATCTTCTCGGCGTGATCCTCCCCGGCGGGATAAATATCACACCTGGCGGCGGTTGAGTCCGCCGCGCTGGATGTCCCCCATACCAGCGCCATCGCGCCGGCGATTATCGCCAATCTGCTCATACTCGAGTACCCGACTTGCTTGTGCCTGTATGGATTATAGAGTGCAATTTCCTTGCGCGGGGAATGGGGCCCGCACTACCCGGCTAGGGAGCGCTGAACGGCGGCGACTGGCGCTTGAAGATGCCGTGCTGCAGGAAAAACACCACTTGCGCCAGCACCTCGTCATCCCACATCATAAGGCTGTGTCCGACCGGCAGTTCGAGAAAATCGGTCATGCCCGGCACGATGGTTTCGCTCACGGCCACCGTGCCATCACTCAGCCCCTCCGGCTGTCCCGGAAGAAACGGTAAATAGTTGACGGTACCGGCTATCACACCCAACTGGAAACCGGCCCGCCCGAGTTGGCGCGGCACCGATTCATCCGAGGTGCCCAATTGGGTGATAGCCTGGGGCATGAGCGGCTGCAGCAGGGACAGGGAGTCAGCGTAATCCGCCATCTGGCTGCCCTGGTTTGGCGGGCCCAGCATGACCACTCTTTGCAAACCCGGGATAGCGTGCTGTTCGAGATACTGCCTGACCAGGATTCCGCCCAGGGAATGGGTGACAAAATAGATCCGCTCCAGGTGCAGCGCTGCGCAGCCGGCCAGGCCCTCGCCCACCGCGATCCCGGACAATTCCTGTATCGGGTGGGTGAGCGAAGGATAGGTGGGACTGATGACCTGGTAGCCCTCTTCCTCCAGGCGCCACTGCAGGGCCAGCATCGACAGCGAGCTGCGCCCCAGTCCATGCAGCAGCACCACGCAGGAGACCGACTCTCGCGACCCTTCCTCATTGGCCATGCCGACACCGGGCAAAAGGATGAAAATGAGCAGCGATACCAGCAACTTCGCCGCGCGACTGCCCCAGCTTCTACTGAGGTGCTTACCTGCAGGCGCAACCCTCACAACCCGGCATCCCTTGTCTGGGCAGCTGCGCGGACCGCCACCAGCAAGCCGGGCATCGGTAACAATCTCCACCCGCTTCCGACAGCAATATCACCGGGATGATCTACACTCATAGCGTTAGCATCACACGTTGCGAACGAGGAAGCGATTATGGATATCACCGGGCTTGTGGTTTTTCTTCTCATCGGCGCCATCGCCGGCTGGCTTGGCAGCACCATCATGAAGGGAGGCGGTTTTGGCCTGTTGGGGAATATTGTTGTCGGCGTTGTCGGCGCGGTCATCGGTGGCTTTGTCTTTGGACTGCTGGGTATCTCAGCGGGAGGATTCATCGGCGCGATCATTACGGCAACCGTGGGCGCTGTCATTCTGCTATTCATCGTTGGCCTGATCAAGAGGGCCTGACCGGGGGGGCGCCGACAACACCTGGCGGCGCCTTCAGTGCAGCGACGTGTCCACCTGGTGCTCCTGGAACACGCAATCGAATACCTCGCGGAAGGTGCGGGCAAAATGCACGTTGATGCCCTCGCGCAGGTAGTCCGGCAACTCCTCGAAATCGCGGCGGTTGGCGTGGGGCAGGATCAGTTCCATGATCTTGCTGCGCCGGGCGGCAATGACCTTCTCGCGGATACCGCCAACCGGCAGTACCTGGCCGGTAAGCGTCAGTTCCCCGGTCATCGCCAGCGGGCGTTTGATGCGCTCCTTGCGCGCCAGTGACACCAGCGCCGTGGCCATGGTGATACCGGCGCTGGGGCCATCCTTGGGTGTGGCGCCCTCGGGCACGTGCAGATGGACCATGCTGACGTCGAAAAAATCGGGGTCGCAGCCGTAGTCCTTGAGATGGCTCACCACGTAGCTGTAGGCGATCTCCGCCGACTCGCGCATGACCTCCCCCAGGTTGCCGGTCATCTTGAAACCGCGGTTCAGGGTGTGCACCTGGCGAGGACTCGATGGCCAGGGTGGCGCCGCCCATGGCGGTCCAGGCCAGGCCCGTGGCCACCCCCAGGCCGCGCAGGGGCTTGTCGGGCTGGAAGAGCGGCTTGCCCAGCAGGTTGTCGATGTCCTTCTTGCCCACCCGCAGCTTGTCCTCGCCGGTGTCCAGCAGGTTCACGATCGACTTGCGCATGATGCGAGCGAGTTGTTTCTCCAGGGTGCGCACCCCCGCCTCCCGGCAGTAGGAGTCGATGACGTACTTGAGGGCCGCCTCGTTGATCTTCAGTTGCTCCTCGTTGAGGCCGTGGCGCTGCAGCAGCCTCGGCCACAGGTGATTGCGGGCGATGGCCAGCTTCTCCTCCGCCACGTAGCCCGACAGCCGCAGGGTCTCCATGCGGTCCAGCAGCGGGCCGGGAATGGTATCGAGCTGGTTGGCGGTACAGATGAACAGCACCTTCGACAGGTCCACGCGCAGGTCCAGGTAGTGATCCAGGAACTCGCCGTTCTGCTCCGGGTCCAGCACCTCCAGCAGGGCCGAGGCGGGGTCGCCCTGGAAGGAGGAGCCGATCTTGTCGATCTCGTCCAGCATGATCACCGGGTTGGCCACCTTCACCTCCTTCAGCGCCTGCACGAACTTGCCCGGCATGGCGCCTATATAGGTGCGTCGGTGGCCCTTGATCTCCGCCTCGTCGCGCATGCCGCCCAGGCTGAAGCGATAGAACTCGCGCCCCAGGGCGTCCGCCACCGAACGGCCTATGCTGGTCTTGCCCACCCCCGGCGGTCCCACCAGCAGCAGAATGGAGCCGGAAATCTCACCCTTGAAGGAGCCCACCGCCAGGAATTCCAGGATGCGGGCCTTCACATCCGCCAGCCCCTCGTGCTGCGCCTCCAGCACCTCCCGGGCATGCTGCAGGTCCAGTTGGTCCTTCGTGTACACGCCCCAGGGCACCGAGGTCGCCCAGTCCAGGTAGTTGCGGGTCACGCCGTATTCGGGGGAGCCGGTTTCCAGCACCGACAGCTTCTGCATTTCCTCCTCGATGCGCCTCGCGGCCGCCTCCGGCAGGGTAAGCTCCTCGATGCGCTGCTGGAACATCTCCACCGTGGTGGTGCGGTCGTCCTTGGATATACCCAGCTCCTTCTGGATGATCTTCAGTTGCTCGCGCAGGAAAAATTCCCGCTGCTGGGCGGATACTTTCTCGTTTACCTGGCTGGTGATGCGCCCCTGCAATTCGGCCACCTCGCGCTCCTTGCGCAACAGGCCCAGTACTTTTTCCATGCGCGACACCAGCGGCAGGGTGTCCAGTATCTCCTGCAAGTTATCCCCGGAAGCCGTGGTCAGGGCGGCGGAGAAATCCGCCAGCAGGCTGGGCTGGTTGGGGCTGAAATTGGCCAGGTACTGCTTCAGCTCCTCGCTGTACAGGGGGTTGAGCGGCAGCAGCTCGCGGATTTCCTTTATCAGGGCCATGGCGTAGGCCTTGACCTCGTCGGCATCGCGATCGCCCTGGCTGCGCGGGTACTCCACCTGCACCAGGTAGGGCGGCTTGTCACTCAGCCAGCGCACGATGCGAAAACGGCGGATGCCCTGGGCCAGGAAATGGCCGCGCTGCTCCGCCACCGGGGGGCGGTGCAGGCGCACCACGCAGCCGATTTCGGGAACCTGGCGCGGGTCAACCGCGGAGGGCTCGGCGCGATCGACGTAGGACAGGCCGATCACGCCCTGCCCGGCCTTGCCCAGCGCCTCCAGCGTGGAGCCCCACTCCTGGGGATTGATGGCCACCGGCTGGACCTGCCCCGGAAAAAAAGGGCGATTGGGGATGGGCATCAGGTAGAGGGTATCCGGCAGCACATCGTCCACCACGGCGGGGGTGAAAGAATCTCCCCGCCCGGACTTCGCGTCCTGACCCGCCTCTGCCGCTTCCTCGCGCTCACTCATATGTGCTCCAGGGTTTTGTCCGAGATCAACTCAATCGCTTTTATATTGGGGCCGGGCCGGCATTTTCAAGCTCGGCGGGGCTGGAACCGTGCAACAGCGCGGCGCCGGGCGCTATACTTCCGCCTCCCCGGGGTGTTCCGGCAACAGACGAGGACCAGGCAGTGCACATCGACCAACTTTCTACCGCCGACCTGCAGCAGCAGCTCGCTTCCCTGGAGACAAAATACGAGGAGCTCAGGAAGCTGGATCTGGCGCTGGATCTCACCCGCGGCAAGCCCAGCTCCGAGCAGGTCGCCCTGTCGGACGCCCTGGATGGCATACTCGGTGGCAACTACCTCACCGACAGTGGCCTGGATACCCGCAACTACGGTGGCCTGGAGGGCCTGCCCGAGGCCAGGACCCTGTTCGGCTCCGTGCTGGGACTGTCCCCTGAAGAGACCCTGGTGGGAGGCAATTCCAGCCTGACCATGATGTACCAGGTGGTGGAGTTCGCCCTCAGCGAAGGCCTGCGCGGCCCCGAATCCGCCTGGGGCAACCGCGACACGGTGAAGTTCCTGTGCCCGGCCCCGGGCTACGACCGCCATTTCGCCATCTGCGAGCATCTGGGCATAGAAATGGTCACGGTGCCCATGCTGGACAGCGGGCCGGACATGGATGTGACCGAGGCGCTGCTGCGGGAGGACGACAGCATCGTCGGCATCTGGTGTGTGCCCCGCTTCTCCAACCCCACCGGCTGTACCTACAGCGATGCCACCGTCGAGCGCATGGCGGCACTGCCGAAGCTGGCGGGGGACAACTTCCTGGTCATGTGGGACAACGCCTACGCCGTGCATACCCTGTACGACGATGCCCCGGAGCTGGCCTCCATCGCCGGCTACTGCCGGGCGCAGGGTACCCTGGACAATGTGTTCCAGTTCGGCTCGACCTCGAAAATCACCCACGCCGGGGCCGGCGTGGCCTTCATGGGCAGCAGCCCGGAAAACCTGGCGGCGTTTACCAAACACCTGGGCTTCCAGAGCATCGGCCCCGACAAGATCAACCAACTGCGCCACCTGCGCTTCCTCAAGAACCCGGAGCAGCTGGCGGCGCACATGGCGCGCCATGCCGCCATCATCCGGCCCCGCTTCGAAAGCGTGCTGCAGACCCTGGAGCGGGAACTGGCGGATACCGGCATGGGCACCTGGACCAGGCCGCGGGGGGGCTACTTCATCTCCTTCGATACCCTGCCGGGCCTGGCCCGGGAGGTGGTGCGCCTGGCGGATGCCATCGGGGTCAAGCTCACCCCCGCCGGGGCCACCTTCCCCTATGGCGAGGACCCCGAGGATCGCAATATCCGCCTGTCACCGACCTTCCCTCCCACCGCGGCTGTACAGGCCACGGTGGACGCTTTCGTGGTGTGCGTGCAGTTGGCGTCGGTGCGCCAGCGCCTGGGATAAAGCTGGCCGGCGAGCCTCAGTAGGGGTTATCCGGGTCCAGCTCGAAGGTCTCCAGCAGCCAGTCGTAGTACAGGCCGCTGGAGAGGAAATCCAGGTAGATTTCGTTGACCAGCGCCAGCAGCTTGCGGGTAGCGTAGGCGACGTCGCCGTCCAGCACCTGCACGCTGAGGGCCACCTCCCCGCCGCGGTTGTAGGTCTTGAGGGCGATTTTGTCGGGGTCACAGCGGCGGTGATCCGGCAGGGCCTGGTCCTGCCGCGCTCGCAACCAGGCTTTCAGGTCGCGATACATGGCTGAACCGGCCGGCACCGCCGGCAGCACACAGCCTATCCGCAGGGTCTGCCGGTGCTCGCTCCACTGCCACTCGAACAGCTGCCGGCGGTGCCAGCGCAGCCGGTACTCGCCGTTGCCGCCGCGCGTCTCGCGGCGGCTGAAGCCGCTGAACAGGCCCCGGCCGGCAAAATCCTCCAGCAGGTCGCCCACCTGCGCGGCGGCGCCCATCAGTGGGCCACGGCACCCACACCCGGCTCGGCATTGAGGGAGATCCCCGGCGGGTAATCCCGCGGCGAGGTGAACTCCTTGATCGCCTGGCAGTTGATCAGGCTGGACACCTTCTCGTTGCGGGCCAGCTTGTAGGCCTGGGCCAGGGCCACGCGGAAGTCTTCCGGGGTGCTGACGTACACGCCGTTCGCGCCCAGGCCCTGGGCCATCTGGTCATAGCGCAGGTGCTCCTGGAACAGGTACATCTGCAGCGAGCGGGCGGAGCGGGCGGCGTTGGGCCACACGCCCCAGGCGTTGTTGTTGTAGACGATGGTGATAGTGGGCCAGCCGTACTTGTTGGCAGTGTCCAGCTCGAACATGCTGTAGGCCACCCCGGCGTCGCTGGTGATACAGATGGTGGGGGCGCCCTCGTAGCCTTTCTGGGGGCCTACCCCGCGCTGCACCGCAGCGCACACCCCCATCATCATGGACATGTCCGGACCGATCGCGCCGTACTGGTAGGGCGGCACGATCATCTGGCCCGGGCGCTGGGCGCGCAGGTAGCGGCCGGCGAAGATCCCGCTGGTCCAGCCGCCACCGCCGGTGACGATCGCCCGCGAGTCCTCCGTCCCGGTGTCGATGAAATGCTGGGTGTCGCGGGCAATCACCGCCGGGTGCAGGAAGCCGGTTTTCTTGCTGTAGTCCAGGCCCAGCTGGTAGGTCTCGTCGATATGGGCCTGGTAGGCCTTTTTCGCCTTCGCTATTTCGTCTACCCAGGCGGGGCGCTTCCTGCTCTTGCTGACATCCTGCAGGGCCTCCAGGAACAGCCTGGCATCGCTGACCACGCCCAGGTCCAGGGGCCAGTTGCGGCCCAGGTCTTCCTGCACCGGATGGGCGCGTATCGCCTTGATTTCAGGGTTGAAGCGGTATTCGCCGGGGCTGGGCATGCAGTACTGGCCGACGAAGATCACCAGGTCGGCGCTAAGCAGGGCGTCGGGAGCCGCCATCACGCACAGGCGGTGGTCGTCGGGGAAAGCGCCCCGGGTCGGTCCCGAGGTAGCCACGGCGATATCGCCCTTTTCCGCCACCTTGCGCAGGGCATCCCAGCCCTGGCGCTGGAACACCCCCTGCCCCGCCACGATCAGCGGCCGCTCCGATTGGGCCAGCATTTTTACCACCTGGGCCATTTCCGCATCTCCGGGGTGGGGCCTGGAATTGCTGCGATACTGGCTCTTGTCGTAAAAATCCTTGAGCTCGTCGGGGTTCTTGAAACGGGCCCGGGCCACCTCGGCGGGGAAATCCAGGTGCACCGGCCCGGGGATGCCGGATTTCAGGTGGCGAAAGGCGTAGCCGCCGTACTCGTGCACCCGGGAGGGGTCGATCAGGCGCTTGCCGTACTTGCGGATGCCCTCGGTCTGGGGCTGCTGGTAACCGGTCTGGATGAAGGCCTCGCGATCGTCCCCGGCGATGGTCATATTGCTGGCCAGTACCAGCAGCGGGGTGCGCGCGGCGTCGGCCGCGGCGATATTCATGATCATGTTGGTGAAGCCGGGACCCTCGGTGCCGGAGGTCGCCACCACCTCGCCCGTGGCCCGGGAGAAACCGTCGGCCATGGCGCACATGGACCCTTCCATGCGGCCGCCGTAGGCGGGAATGCCGGCGGCCGCCAGGGCGTTGATCACCGTGTAATTGCCGGGACAGCAGAACAGGCCCGCCAGGTTTTCCTTTACACACAGCTGGGCAAAGACCTCGGCGCCGCTCATGCCGCGGCCCTCGAATTGGGGCGTGACCGGCGCTTCGTCCAGGGAAGCGGTGAAATCCGCCGGAATGGTGATCGAGGGAATCGATACGTCGCTTATATTGACCCGCTCCGCGGTAAACGCCCTGGCGCTGGCGCCGGCGGCCACGGCCGCGCCCATGCCCAGAGCGCTCTTGCGCAGGAAATCACGGCGCGAACCGCTCTCCCCCGCTCCCTCCGGCACGGCCCTGTACTCGGTCTGTTGCTTGTCATCCATGTCGCTCTCCTTGTTATTTTCCAGGCTACCAACCACCGCTGAGCTGGCGGCTACTCCTCCCAGAGTGTCTTGACGTAATACACCAGGTCCCAGACCGCGGCGTCACTGCCCAGTTGGGCACGCCAGGCGGGCATGGCCACGCCGGCCCCGTTGGCGATGCTATTGTAGACCTCCTGGTCGCTGCTGCCGCTGTAATAATAGGTCGGTTGGGTCAGGTCGGTAGCATCGGAGATGACGTCGAGCTGGGCGCGGCCGTCGCGGCCGTGGCACTCGGTGCAGTACTGCTGGAACAGTTGGGCGCCGCGCTCTATGGCGGCGGCATCTTCCGGCGGGCGCTCCTGGGCCAGGGTCGGCAGCGCCGTGCCCATGCACAAGGTGAACAGCAGGGCGCGCCGTCTGGCGCCCGGATCAGGGTAAAAGCAGGGCATCGTCACACTCCTGTGGCTGGATTCAGAGCAGGATAGTACGCCAGACAGGAACTGCAATAAACGGTGTGCGGGACTGTGTGTCCGGCGAGCCTACTCCTCCTGGCCGCGCTGCCCGGGAGAGCCGCCGCTAAAGGGAAAGCTGGCGACGTTGCCGGTGCCGCCCTGAGTCTCGGAGACCTTGCCGCTGCCCTCCTTGTCCACCTCGTCGATGCGGATAATGGCCTGCAGGGGAATGTAGCTGCGTTTGACGCCGCTGAATTCGTTCTTGAGTTTTTCCTCGCCGGGATCCACCACGATCTTCGAGCGCTCCCCGAAGACGAATTCCTCCACCTCGATGAAACCCCACATATCACTCTGGTAGATCTGCCTGGCGAACACTTCGAACACCTGGTTGCCGTTCTGGAAAATCACCTTGTAGACGGGTTGGCTTGCCATGCTTTCCTCATTGGATGCCGCGCTGGGTCAGGCACCTGATTGCGCGCACCTGACGCAAAAGGCCGGCAATATTACCACCGTGGAAACAGAATACCAGCCGGGGTGGGTTTGCACGAGGTTCCTCTGTATAATCCGCAGCCCCTTTCAGTATGGCCCAGTATGTGGCGGTTCGCCCTGTGAGCAAGAAACTTTATATCAAAACCCACGGTTGCCAGATGAACGAGTACGATTCTGCGCGCATGCGGGATCTGCTGCAGGAAAGTCACGACCTGGTCCCCACGGACAACCCGGAAGAGGCCGACGTACTGCTGCTAAATACCTGTTCTATAAGGGAAAAAGCCCAGGAGAAGGTGTTTCACCAGCTGGGTCGCTGGAAGCGCCTGAAAGCCAGGAAACCCGACCTGATAATCGGTGTCGGCGGCTGTGTGGCCAGCCAGGAAGGCGCCGAGATCGGTCGCCGGGCGCCCTACGTGGACCTGGTGTTCGGCCCCCAGACCCTGCACCGGCTGCCGGAGATGATGGAGCGGCGCGGCCCCGGCGGCACCATCGTGGTGGATATCAGCTTCCCCGAGATCGAGAAGTTCGACCGCCTGCCGGAGCCCAGCGTGGAGGGGCCCAGCGCTTTCGTCTCCATCATGGAGGGCTGCAGCAAGTACTGCACCTTCTGCGTGGTGCCCTACACCCGCGGCGAGGAAGTATCCCGCCCGGTGGACGACGTGATCGCCGAGATCGCCCACCTCGCACAGGGCGGTGTGCGGGAGGTCAACCTGCTGGGGCAGAACGTCAACGCCTACCGCGGTGACAACCACCTGGGCGAGACCGTGGATTTCGCCGAGCTGTTGCACCTGGTCGCCCGCGTCCCTGGTATAGACCGCATCCGCTACACCACCTCCCACCCGGTGGAGTTCTCCGATGCGCTGATCGAGGCCTACGCCGAGATCCCGCAACTGGTCGACCACCTGCACCTGCCGGTGCAGAGCGGCTCCGACCGCATCCTGAATGCCATGAAGCGCGGCCACACGGTGCTGGAATACAAGTCCAAAATCCGCCGGTTGCGCAAGCTGCGGCCCGCTATCAGCATTTCGTCGGACTTCATTATCGGTTTCCCGGGCGAGACCGAGGCGGACTTCGCGGCGACCATGAAACTCATCGAGGAAATCGGCTTCGACTCCTCCTTCAGCTTTGTCTACAGCGCCCGCCCGGGCACGCCGGCGGCGGAACTGCCCGACGACACCAGTGAGGAAGTGAAGAAGCAGCGCCTGCAGATCCTGCAGACCCGCATCAACCAGCAGGCCCAGCACATCAGCCGGCAAATGGTGGGCAACACCGAAACCATACTGGTTACCGGTCGCTCGAAGAAGGACCCGGGGCAGCTGCAGGGTCGCACCGAGAACAACCGGGTGGTGAACTTCGCCTGCCCGGACGCCGCCCTGGTGGGCCAGTTTGCCCGGGTGGACATCCTCGAGGCGCTGCCCAACTCCCTGCGCGGTGTGCTCAGCGGTAGTTGACGCAAGTGATTTCCCGTATATCCTTACTCTTTAACAGCATTGCCCAGCGTGGCTACAGAGCATTTTGACCAGCGAACCTCCCCACCAGCAGACCACACAGCAAAGCCTCACCCTGGAACCCAATGATGCGCGTTACCTGGCCATGTTATGCGGCCAGTTGGACAGCCATCTGCACCAGATAGAGCAGCGTCTGGGTGTGCATATCAGTGCCCGCGGCAACCAGTTCCTGGTGGAGGGTCCGACCGTCAACGTGGCGACCGCGGCACAGTTGCTCACCCACCTGTACGCGGAGGTCTGCCAGGGCGTGGAACTGAGCCCCGAGTCCCTGCACCTGCAACTGCAGCACGTGGAGCCCGGGATCCTGGCCGAGCCCGGGATGGAAGGGCCGGTGCAGGCCATCCGCATGATCCGCACGCGACGCGCACCCATCAAGCCCCGCGGCAAGAACCAGCAGGGCTATGTGCGCTGCATCCAGCAGTGCGATATCAACTTCGGCATCGGCCCGGCGGGCACCGGCAAGACCTACCTGGCCGTGGCCTGCGCGGTGGAAGCGCTGCTGGAAGACCGGGTGCGGCGCATCCTGCTGGTGCGCCCGGCGGTGGAAGCCGGGGAAAAACTGGGCTTCCTGCCCGGCGACCTCAGCCAGAAGATAGACCCCTACCTGCGCCCCCTGTACGACGCGCTGTACGAGATGCTGGGTTTCGAGACCGTCAACAAGTACATCGAACGCAATATCATCGAGGTGGCACCGCTGGCTTTCATGCGCGGCCGCACCCTCAACAACTCCTTCATCATCCTCGACGAAGCCCAGAACACCACCCGCGAACAGATGAAGATGTTCCTTACCCGCATCGGCTTCGGCTCCACCGCCGTGATTACCGGCGACGCCACCCAGATAGACCTGCCCAAGGGCTCGCCCTCCGGGCTCACCCACGCCGGCAATGTGCTGGACGGCGTGGAGGGCATCGGTTTCACCTACTTCGGCAGCCGGGATGTGGTGCGCCACCCGCTGGTGCAGCGCATTGTCGAGGCCTATGACAGCCACGAGGACATGGCCACGCCGCTGGACAGGACCCGGCGGTGAACCTGACAGTGGATATCCAGAACGCCAGCGGCGAGACCGTGCCCGACGAGGATGACTTACGGGGCTGGATCGCGGCGACACTGGCCAACCGGCAACGCGAGGCGGATACCGAGATCAGCCTGCGCCTGGTCGACGCCGCGGAAATGAGCAAACTTAACCTCGATTACCGCCACAAGCAGGGCCCCACCAACGTGCTGTCTTTTCCCGCGGACCTGCCCCCGGAGCTGGGATTGCCACTGCTGGGCGACATCGTCATCTGCGCCCCGGTGGTGAAAGCGGAAGCCGCCGCCCAGCACAAACCCCTGGACGCCCACTGGGCCCACATGGCCGTGCACGGCACGCTGCACCTGCTGGGCTACGATCATATTGACAGAGGACCAGGCGAACGCCATGGAAGCACTGGAAAGCGCCATACTCGCCGGTCTGGACTACCCCTGCCCCTACCGGGCAAACCCGCTTCAGGAGAACTCACTGGCATGAGCGACGACCGACCTGGCAACGATTCCGGGGAAAAGTCCTGGATCGACAAGTTTGCCGAGCTGTTTTCCTCTGAGCCGCGCAGCCGCGAGGACCTGCAGGAAATCCTGGCCCTGGCCGTCGACAACGAGGTCATCGACGCCGATGCGCGCAGCATCATGGAAGGGGCGATGGAGGTCAGCGACATGCAGGCCCGGGATATCATGATCCCGCGCACCCAGATGGTGGTAATCAAGGCCGAGTCCTCGCTGGAGGAAATCCTGCCGCAGATCGTCAACAGCGCCCACTCCCGCTACCCCGTCGTGGGCGAGGGCCTGGACGACATCTGCGGTATCCTGCTGGCCAAGGACCTGCTGCCGCAGATACTGTGCAAGGACCAGAGCGAGTTCCAGATTCGCGAGCTGCTGCGGCCGACAGTGGTGGTGCCCGAAAGCAAGCGCCTGAACGTGCTGCTGCGGGAGTTTCGCGAGAACCGCAACCACATGGCCATCGTGATCGACGAGTACGGCGGGGTAGCCGGCCTGGTGACGATAGAGGACGTACTGGAGGAAATCGTCGGCGACATCGAGGATGAAACCGATGCCGAGGTGGACCAGTTCATCCGCAAGATCACCGACGATGACTATTTCATCAAGGCGCTCACCCCCATCGAGGATTTCAACGAGTTCTTCGGCACCCAGTTCAGCGACGAGGAATTCGACACCATCGGCGGCCTGGTGATCCAGGCCCTGGGCCACATGCCCACCCGCAACGAAACCGCTACCATAGATCGCTTCGAGTTCCAGGTGATCAACGCCGACCAGCGCAAGATACACAGCCTGCGCATGCGCCCCCTGCAAGACTGACCCGGCCACAGGGGCAAACGCGCCAATGAACTCCGAACCCGGGCTGCACCCGCTGCTGGTACTGGTCCTCGCCCCGCTGGCGGGCGCCCTGGTGACCCTGTCCCTGGCCCCCTTCGACCTGTGGCCGGCCGGCATCCTCAGCTGCGCCCTGTACGCCTACCTGCTGTGCACCTGCAGCCTGCGCCAGGCCCTGTGGCGCAGCTGGCTGTTCGGCCTGGGCATGTTCGGCAGCGGCGTGTCCTGGGTATACGTGAGCATCAATGTCTACGGCGGCGCGGGGCCGGTGCTGGCCACCTTCCTGATCGTGCTGTTCTGCGCGGGGCTGTCGCTGCTGTTCCAGGTCAGCTTCGGCTGGTTCTATGTGCGCTTCGTGCGGGCCCTGCCCGGCGGCATGCTGGTGGGCTTCCCGGTGACCTGGGTGCTGGCGGAGTGGCTGCGCAGCTGGCTGCTGACCGGGTTTCCCTGGCTGTACCTGGGCTACGCCCATATCGACACCCCCATCGCCGGCTGGGCGCCGGTCGTCGGTGTGCTGGGGTTGTCCTTCATCTGCGCCCTGACCGGCATCTGCCTGTTCCTCGCCTGGCGCAGCCGCCAGGCCATTGCCTGTACCACCTATGCGGTCATCGTCATCACCCTGTGGGCCGGCGGGGCGGTGCTCAAGCCCATGGAATGGGTGGTCAAGGCCAGTGAGCAACCCCTGCAGGTGGTGATCTACCAGCCCAACGTGCCCCAGGAACACAAGTGGGACCCGGCCTGGTACCGGCCCATCTTGCGGCAGCTGCGGGAGGCCAGCGAGCCCTACTACGGCGCCGATATCCTGGTCTGGCCCGAGGCCGCCGTGCCCAACTACTACCAGCGCGCCCGCGGCTTCCTGGACCCCATAGACCGCCGCGCCGCCAGCAACGAAACCACCCTGTTCGTCGGGAGCCCCCTTCCTGGGGGAGGAAGCGGGCAGCTATCACAACAGCGTCATCGCCCTGGGCCAGGGCCAGGGCGTGTACCACAAGCAGCGCCTGGTGCCCTTCGGCGAGTACGTGCCGCTGGAGGGCCTGCTGCGCGGCCTGATCGCCTTCTTCGACCTGCCCATGTCGGCTTTCAGCTCCGGCCCCGACGACCAGCCGCCCCTGCGGGCGGGCCCCTACCGGGTGGCGCCATTCATCTGCTATGAGGTGGTATACCCGGAGCTGGTGGCCCGGGCGGCACGCCATGCCGACGTGCTGCTCACCATCAGCAACGACAGCTGGTTCGGCAAGTCCATCGGGCCCCTGCAGCACCTGCAGATTGCCCGGATGCGCGCCCTGGAAAACGGCCGCTACATGATCCGCGGCACCAACAACGGCGTGTCCGCCCTCATCGACCACCGCGGCCAGGTCGTGGTCCGCACCGAACAGTTCGTGGAAACCACCCTCACCGGGGAGGTGGAGGTCATGCTGGGCAATACGCCTTTTAGCAGCTTCGGGGTGGTTCCCGTGGTGGTCGGCTGCATGGTTACCCTGCTGCTGATGTGGCTGATGTACCTGGGTTTCTGGCGGGAAGAAGAGGCCTGATTACTTGGCCTCGGACTCGAGGATAAAGGCCTCCAGCTCCTTGTCGATGCCGAACACATGCCGGGTCAGCCACTCAGTCAGGAAGGTGGCAATGATCTCCTGGAACTGGGCGTCCAGCTCCTGCTCATCCTGCAGCAGTTTGCCGATTTCCTCGCGGAAGCGGTTATGGGTCTCGATATGCTGGTCGCGGTCGGGAAAATCCAGCAGCAGCATGTACTGCTCCTCCAGCTCGAAATGGTACTCGGTATAGGCTTCCAGCCTGCACAGCACCTCCCTGTCCGCCCCGGGACGCCTGAGCAGGTCGAGGATCTGGAACAGTTTCTGGTGCTGGGTATCCTGCCAGATGAGTTCGCTGGTTTTTCGCATCGTAAAAGCTTGGACCCAAAACCGGGATTGCGCCACGCCAGGGACGAGATTTTTTGCGGCCACTTGCACTGCCAGCCGGCCAGAATAATCGCCGTAGACCCCAATAACTGCTAGAATCCGCGCTTTCCTGACCGCTGCCATTACCCCCGCCAGCCCCTGGGCGGCGCGGCCCGCGCCGGTTTGCAAACTACTGTAAGGACGCTACAAGACACCCGTCATGGACCAGCACTACAACCCACAGGAACTCGAGCAGGCCGCCCAGGCTTACTGGCTGGAAAACAACAGCTTCGCCGTACACCGGGACGACAGCCGGGAGAAATTCTACTGCCTGGCCATGTTTCCCTATCCCAGCGGCAAACTGCACATGGGGCATGTGCGCAACTACACCATCGCCGACGTCATCGCCCGCTACCAGCGCATGCAGGGCAGGAACGTGCTGCAGCCCATGGGCTGGGATGCCTTTGGCCTGCCGGCGGAGAACGCCGCCATCAAGAACAATGTGCCGCCCGCCCAGTGGACCGCGCAGAATATCGACTACATGCGCGAACAACTGCGCCAGCTGGGCTTCGCCTACGACTGGGACCGGGAAATCGCCACCTGCGATCCCAGCTACTACCGCTGGGAGCAGTGGTTCTTCACCCGCCTGTTCGAGAAGGGCCTGGCCTACAAGAAAAAGGCCGAGGTCAACTGGTGCGAAACCGACCAGACGGTGCTGGCCAACGAGCAGGTGGTGGACGGCTGCTGCTGGCGCTGCGACAACCCGGTGGAGCGGCGCGAGATAGACCAGTGGTTCTTCCGCATCACCGCCTACGCCGAGGAACTGCTGGCCGACATAGACAAGCTGGAGCACTGGCCCGAGCAGGTGCGCACCATGCAGCGCAACTGGATAGGCCGCTCCGAGGGCGTGACCATGCGCTTTGGCCTGGCCACTCCCCTGGCCAGCAGCGAGGACACCCTGGAGGTGTACACCACCCGCCCCGATACCCTGATGGGCGCCACCTACGTGGCGGTCGCCCCGCAGCACCCGGTCGCCCGGCAGGCCGCCGAGACCAACCCGGCGCTGGCGGAGTTTATCGAGGAGGTCAGCCGCGGCAAGGTGGCCGAGGCCGAGCTGGCGACCATGGAAAAACTGGGCATGGCCACCGGCGCCAGTGCCATTCACCCGCTGACCGGCGAGCAGTTGCCGATCTGGGTGGCCAACTTCGTGCTGGCCTCCTACGGCTCCGGCGCGGTCATGTCGGTACCCGGCCACGACGAGCGCGACCACGAGTTCGCCAGCAAGTATTCGCTGCCGATCGTGCAGGTGATCGCCAAGCCCGCTGCGGAGCACCGCTACGACGTGGCGACCTGGCAGGACTGGTACGCAGACAAGGAGGGCATCGTCACCGTCAATTCCGGTGAGTTCGACGGCCTGGATTTCGCGGCCGCCTTCGACGCCATCGCCGACCGCCTGGCCCAACAGGGCAAGGGCGAGCGCACCACCAACTACCGCCTGCGCGACTGGGGCGTATCGCGCCAGCGCTACTGGGGCGCGCCCATCCCCATCATCAACTGCGACAGCTGCGGTACCGTGCCGGTACCCGCGGCAGACCTGCCGGTGGTGCTGCCCACGGAAGTCGCCTTCGAGGGCGTGGGCTCGCCCATCAAGAAAATGCCGGAGTTCTACCAGACCAGCTGTCCCGACGTGCGGCGGCCCGGCCACCCGGGAAACCGACACCTTCGACACCTTCATGGAGTCCTCCTGGTACTACGCCCGCTACGCCTGCGCCAACAACGACAGCGCCATGCTGGACGACGAGGTCAATTACTGGGCGCCCGTGGACCAGTACGTGGGCGGTATCGAGCACGCCATCCTGCACCTGCTCTACGCCCGCTTCTACCACAAACTGCTGCGCGACGAGGGCCTGGTGAACTCGGACGAGCCCTTCACCCGACTGCTCACCCAGGGCATGGTGCTCAAGGACGGGGCCAAGATGTCCAAGTCCAAGGGCAACACGGTAGACCCGCAGGCACTGATCGACAGCTACGGCGCCGACACCGTGCGCCTGTTCAGCATGTTCGCCGCGCCGCCCGAGCAGTCCCTGGAGTGGTCCGACTCGGCCGTGGAGGGCGCCAACCGCTTTCTCAAGCGCCTGTGGCGGCTGGTGCAGCGACAGCTTGAAACAGCGGCGCCGGAGCTTGACACCAGCGCCCTGGATGAGCGCCAGCAAGCGCTGCGCCGCAAAACCCACGAGACCATCGCCAAGGTGAGCGACGACTATGGCCGGCGCCAGACCTTCAACACCGCTATTGCGGCGGTGATGGAGCTGTGCAACGAGCTGGGCAAACTCGAACAGGACCAGCCCCAGGACCGGGCCCTGGCGGACGAGGCCCTGCGCGCGGCGGTGCTGATGCTGGGCCCCATTGTGCCCCACATCAGCCACCACCTGTGGCAGGCCCTGGGCGGTGAGGGCGATGTCATGAACGCCCCCTGGCCGGTAGTGGATGAATCGGCCCTCACCCGCGACAGCATCGACATGGTGGTGCAGGTGAACGGCAAGGTGCGGGCGCAAATGACCGTGGCCGCGGACGCCGACAAGCCCACAGTGGAGGCGCTGGCGGTGGAGCAACCCAACGTGATGCGCTTCCTGGAGGGGGTCACCGTGCGCAAGGTCATTGTGGTGCCCGGTAAATTGGTTAATATTGTGGCCAACTGATGCCCCTACCGAGACCTGCCATGTACCGGCGCCATACCAGCCTCATTCTCGCCCTGGCGATCACCTGCCTGCTCGGCGCCTGCGGCTTCCAGCTGCGCGGCACCGGTAGCGAGGGCGCGGCCCTGCCCGATGCCTGGAAAAAAATGCACATGGTGACCGGCAACCCGAATGCCGAGTTCAGCCAGGCGGTGCGCCAGGTATTCGCCACGGACGGTATCGAGTGGACCACCAGGGCCGATGCCGGCTACTCGCTGGTACTGGGGCCCGAGCGGTTCAGCCAGTCCAACCTGTCGCTCAACGCCGAGGCCCGGGTGTCCCAGCTCGAGCTGACCTTGCAATCGAAGTTTTCGGTGGTGGATGCCAGCGGGCAGCGAGGTAATGCCCGAAACCACCGCCCTGGTACAGGTACAGATGGAAAACGATCCGCGCAATGCCATGGGCAAGGGCGACGAGATCCGCATTCACAAGAGCGAAATGCGCACCGAACTCGCCCGCCAGATCCTGCGCCGCATCGGTTTCTACGCCACCAGCAACCCCTGATGCGCATCTACCCCGAGAAGCTTGCCGCGCAACTCCAACGCCAGCTGCTTCCGGTCTACCTGGTCAGCGGTGACGAACCGCTGCTGCTGCAGGAGTGCTGCGACCTCGTACGGGGGGCGGCCCGCGCCGGCGGCTGCACGGTGCGCGAGGTCATCGAGGCCGGCGGCAACCACTTCGACTGGGGAGAAATCCTGCACCACGCCACCAGCATGTCCCTGTTCGCCGAGCGCAAGCTGGTGGAGTTGCGCCTGCCCAGCGGCAAGCCCGGCGCGGAGGGCAGCAAGGCCCTGTGCGAATACCTGGAACTGGCAAGCCCCGACGACGTGCTGTTGATGGTGACCGGCAAGATCGACAAACCCTCTACCAACAGCAAGTGGTACAAGGCCCTGGACAAGGCCGGGGCCACCATACAGGTGTGGCCGGTGGACAGCAGCGACCTGCCGCGCTGGCTGCGGAAGCGGGTAGCGGCCGCCGGCATGGACATCGATGACGATGCCCTGCAACTATTGAGCGACCGGGTGGAGGGCAACCTGCTGGCGGCCGTACAGGAGCTTGAGAAACTGAAGCTGCTGGTCAGCGATGCGCGCATCACCGCCGCCACGGTTACCGCGGCGGTCTCGGACAACGCCCGCTACAACCTGTTCGAGATGGCGGACAACACCCTCAAGGGCGATGCCGGGGCCAGCCTGAAAATGCTCCACGGCCTGCGCGGCGAGGGTTCGGAGCCGGTGGTCGTGCTGTGGGCCCTGGCCAGGGAAGTCCGCACCCTGCGGGAACTGCGCCAGGATTGCGACAGCGGCCAGAGCGCGCAGCAGGCCATGAGCGCGCGGCGGGTCTGGCAGAAACGCATGCCGCTGGTGCAGGCCGCCCTGGCGCGGCACGATCGCGAATCGATATCGCACTTGCTGGAACTGGCCGCCAGGGTAGACGGCAGCATCAAGGGCTTTGCCGGCGGCAACCCCTGGGACAACCTGGAAGACCTTGTGCTCGGGCTGTGCAGGGCCGGCCAGACAGACCACCTGTACACTATTCAGACACACCCCCCATACGCCGGGTAATCGCCACTTGCTTTCCCTCGCCCCCGCTACTACTGTATATCCATACAGCTTATCGATGGGGCACCCTCCCCGGGAGCAAGACCGTGAACGAAGTACTCGAGCAGATCATCAACCGCAAAGACACCTGGCGCGGGCGCCACACCCGCTTTCACTATCACGAGCCCTCCGCCAACAGCGAGCACCACGGCAGCACGGGCCTGTCCACGGGCTATACCACCCTGGATGCGCAACTCGACCAGGGCGGCTGGCCGCTGGATGGCGCCGTTGAGTTGCTGAGCGACGGCAACGGGCTGGGCTCCATGGGCCTGTTCATGCCCGCCATGGAAAAGCTCAGCGAACAGGGCCGCTGGCAGGCCTTTATCGCCCCGCCTTACATACCCTATGCCCCGCTGCTGGCGGCGCGGGGCATCGATACCCGGCAGATTCTGCTGGTACACCCGCAGAACCGCCAGGACCTGCTGTGGAGCACCGAACAGGCCCTGCGCAGCAGCACCTGCAGCGCGGTATTCAGCTGGCTGGGAGCCGACAACTACCGCTACAGCGAGTTGCGCAAGCTGCAACTAGCGGCGGCCGGCAGCGACAGCCTGGCGGTCCTGTTTCGCCCCAACCAGGCGGCCGCCGAACACGCCCCCGCCAGCCTGCGCCTGCAGATGCGGGAGTACCGTCGCGTGCATATTCTCAAGCAGCGCGGCGGCAACCAGCATATAGACGTGGACCTGCCCCCGGCAGAGGACGTACCGGGGCAACCACAGTTGTGGGAACTGCCGGTGTGGCCGGCCGCCGCCGGGCAGCAGGCCGACAGCCTGGGCGCATACTCCCCGGTGGCCTGACAGGGATTGTCGGGGCAGCTGCCGCGCGCCGGGTGGGGCGGGACAGCGAACCAGTCCGGGGCTATAATCGCTGTCTCTACCCGGCACAAGGATGCGAACGCCATGCAGGACCTGCCTCATCACTACCACGTCAAGGCCAGCGCTGAAAACGAGGGCACTGTCGCCCTGACAGCGGATGACCTGCCCCAGATCATTACCGCGCCGCCGGCCGAATTCGGCGGCCCCGGCAACCAGTGGTCCCCGGAAACCCTGATGGTGGGGGCTGTTGCCGACTGCTTCATCCTGACCTTCCGGGCTATCGCCCGGGCCTCCAAGCTGGAGTGGACCAACCTGGAGTGCTCCGCGGAGGGGGTGCTGGACCGGGTCGAACGCGTCACCCGTTTCACCGAAGTGACCGTCAGGGCCACCCTGACCGTACCGGCCGACACCGATGTGGACAAAGCCAGGCGCCTGCTGGAAAAGTCCGAGGAAGTCTGCCTGGTTACCCAGTCCATGCTGGCCACCGCCCACCTGGAAGCGGAAGTCATCGTCGAGGACTGATAGCTCTGGCGCCGCGGGGCACCAGCCTGCGGCGACGCTATACCCCACTGCCGGACAGGCGCAGCGAACCGATGCAGGACACGATGTAATGGATGCATGGCTGAGCGATTACGGCGTTACCCTGGGCGTCGGGGCACTGATTCTTTTTATGATTTTTATCGTCTGGGACCTGGCCAGACGCAGCAATGCCGGCAAGTTCGGCACCCTGATACTCTATATCGGCCTCGCCATGGGCATCGTCGGCTTCCTGATGAAGTTCGTCATCACCTACCTGCTGGAAAACGCCGGGGTGGGCGGCTAGTCAAGCTCGGCAACCAGGCGCTGCCGCTCCCGGTACTCGTTCAGTTCGCGGTTGTATTGTTCGGCAACGATTTCCAGTTGGGACAGCAGGGTATTGTGCTGGCGGCTGTTCATGTAGCTGCACTCCAGATACAACTCGCCCCGCGCAATGAAATCCTCCACGACCAACTGGGCATCGTACATCTCCCGCTCCGTCGCCACCGCCGCATCCGGTATAACCGGCAGCGTCCGCGGCTTCGTGACAGGGCATTGCGCCGCCACATTCATAGCCAGAAACATGGCCGGAATCATCATCATGGTTCTCATTGTCCACCTCCCCTGGTGATACATTAGGTAACATCGCTGTTGCGATGTGTTACCACTATCCACCCACCCCTCATCCAATGCAAGTCCATATTTATGAATTATTCATTATATTTCTGTAACTTATACAAGAAACTCAGGCCCCTGCGGCGCACCCTATTGTAACAGTAGGTAACATCAGGGCTTTATCGTGGTGCACCGGGCACCGCGCCCGGAACTGGACATGTCCCGCAGTGCCCCCGATACTGTACATATGTACAGTACTTTATTTATATACCTCCATGCTGCCCGCCCTTGTTCCGGTCACCGGCTGGAGCCACCGGCATGAGTCTCTGGCTGTGCCTGCGCCTCAACCAGCTGCCCCTGCAGTGCCTGGACCGCTCCGAGGAGCAGGCGGTGGTCGTGGTGGCAAAGCAGCGCGTATTGCGCGCCAATGACTGCGCCGCCGCCCTGGGTATCCGCGAGGACATGAGCACTGCAACGGTGCACGCCCTGGCCGGCGATGAAGCGCTGCGCCTGCTGGAGCGGGACGCGGAGGCCGAGCAGCGCTGCCTGCAACAACTGTGCTGCTGGGCCTACAGCATCACCCCGCAGCTGTTCACCTGGCGGGAGGACTGCCTGCAGCTGGAAATCGGCGCCTGCCTGAACCTGTTTCGCGGCCTGGACAGGCTGCTGGCGGAGGTGACCGGGGGCATAGGCCGTCGCGGTTACAGCGCGATGTACGGCCTGGCCGCCACCCCGGGGGCCGCCTGGCTGCTGTCCTTTGCAGCGGCCGAGGCGGCACTGGACACGACACGGCCCCTGGAGGAGCGCCTCGCCCCGCTGCCGCTGGCGTTGCTGGATCGCTTTGGCGACCAGGTCGATTCCCTGCGACGGGCGGGCCTGCACACCCTGGGGGATATCCTGGCGCTTCCCGCCAGCGCCCTGGGGCGCCGCTGCGGCCGGGAATTCACCCAGTTCCTGCAGGAACTGCTGGGGCAGCGGGAGGTCCGGCGCGTTTGCTACCAGCCCCCGGCAACATTCAGCGACGCGTACTGGTTTGGCTACGAGGTCAGGGCCAACGAGGAACTGCTGCCGGCGGTGCAACTGCTGCTGCAGTCCCTGTGCGCTTTCCTGCGCAACACCCAGTTGTACAGCAGCGAAATCCGCTGGCAGCTGCTCGGCCTGGACAGCAACGTGCAGGAGGTCATCGTGCGCAGCACCAGCAGCCACAGCGACTGGCGGGCCTGGCACCAGCTCACCACCATCCGTTTCGAGCGGCTGCAGCTGGCGGGCGCCGTGGAGGGCCTGGCGCTGGAGTGCGACCAACTGCGGCCGGGACAGCAGGAAAATATCGACCTGTTCACGCCCGGCAGGCAGCGGGAACCCCTGGACAGCCTGCTGGATCGCTTGCGCAACCGCCTGGGCCTGCAGGCCATCGAGAAAGTCGGCTGCCGGGATGAACACCTGCCGGAACTGGCCGTGCATACCTGCGCCGGACCTGCGGGGGACGGGGTCGGATCGGGCCAGGCCAGCGCCCAGCGCCCCTTCTGGCTGCTGCCCCACCCCCAGGCCCTGCGGCAGTCCCACGGCAAGCTGTACTGGAACAGCGCCCTGACCCTGGTTTACGGGCCGGAACGCATCGAGGACAACTGGTGGCAGGAAGCGGTCAGCCGGGATTACTACATCGCCAGTGATCGCAACGGCCAGCACTACTGGGTGTTTCGCGACCGCCTGGCGCGCCGCTGGTTTGTGCACGGCATCTTTGCCTGAGCGGGCGATTCACGCCCCGGCGCCTCAGTCGTACAACACCACCTCGTCGAAGCGGGGCAGCGTATTGAAACGCAGGGAGGGGTTTTCCGCGGCCATCTTCTCGAGGAACAGGCGGGTGTTTTCCAGCCCTCCCGCCAGGAAAGCCTCGGCGTTGGAAGGCCCGCGGAAGGGCCCCTCGGGGGGCGCGGTGAGACTGTCGTAATGAATCGGGATAACCCGGCTGGGCGCTACCCGGCCCACGGTCTCGCGCCAGAACGCCTGCCGGTAGTCCGCCGTCTGGGACCCCAGCCCACCGACCCCCAGGAACACGGTATCGGCCTGCAGCCCCTCCAGGGCACCCTCCTCGTATCCCGCGCTGCCCACTACCAGCCAGCTTCCCCTGGGGTGGCTGACATGCAGCACATAGGGTATTCCCAACCGGTAATCGAAGGCCGCCACCGGCGGCACCAGCGGCCGGGCAATCAGCGGGTCCCCCAGGGCCCGTTCGCGAAACTCCGGGTCGGGAAACTCGAAATGCCGGGAGACGATGGGAGTGATGACAAACTGCCCGAGCTGGAAGGGCGCCCGGTCAGCCACCACCTGGATCTGCGATGCCGGCAGCCCCCAGCCGCGGCCGATATTGGCGGTGGACTCGGAGCCCAGCAGCACCGCGCCAGTGCGGCGGGCCACTTCGGGGGCATCCATGGCATGGTCGTAGTGGGAGTGCATGACGAACACCGCCGCCAGCTCGGTGACCTTGTTGGCGGCCAGTCCCTGCTCTATGGCCTCCGGGTCGGGGGCGATCTTGCCGAACAGGAGACTGAGCGGGCCCGGGCGGCTGAACCAGCCGTCCACCATCCAGCTCGTTTCCCCGTCGCTGAACAGCAGGGTGGAAGTGCCCGTGAAGCGCACGGTAACCGCGCCCTCGGGTATCTCCTGGCTGCCGTCCAGGGCCCAGGCCGGATCGACCGGCGGCGCCTTGTAAAACAGCAGCAGCCAGGCCAGGGCGGCGCCCAGTACGCAGGCGGTGAGCGCCAGCGCGGTCAGCAGCCTCCCGGTTCTCGTCACGGCTCGCTCCTCAGGCATAATACTGCTCCTGGATCCGGTGCAGGTAAGACACCAGCTTGTCCCGACCCAGGCCCGCCTCCTTGATCGGCGTGGCGATGGGCGCCAACAGGATATTCGCCAGCAGGCCGTAGGCCGCGGCATCGACAGTGGTTGCCCGGTCGCCCATGAGAAACGGCTTGTCCCCCAGATAATCCGCCACCGCGCCCAGGTCGCGGATGCCAATGGCGTGGATTTCGCTCTCGCTGTGGACGCCGATGCCGTGCCCCTCGATCCGTTTGCCGATACCGCGGCGAATGGCGGGGCCCGCCAGGCGACGCACCGGCAGGGGCATACCGCCGAGCACGATATCCCGGAAAAACTGCCAGTTGGCATCGACCATCCAGCGGTCGTACACCATGGCCCAGTAAAGGTTCTCCTCCAGCAGGCGCTGCAGGGCGAGCGCCACGGCGCGCTGCTCGGCAGAGAGGCCGGCGTTGCCATCGACACCGAACTCACTCTCGATGTAGTCGATGGCGAAGCTGGAGTCGCCTATGCGGCGGCCCTTGTGCTCGACAAAGGGCAGCTTTTTCTTGGGCGCGCCGAAGGGCACCTTGTCGATCACCACCTCGAAGGGCAGGTCGACAATACGCAGGTAGGTATCGAGCTTGAGACAAAAGGGACTGACCGAGGGCAGCCCCCAGGCACTGGGCAGGTGGTGAACGATCAATTCCGACATGCGACTTCCTCCAACCACTGCGACCAGGGCGGGTGCTCCGCCGGCTGCCAGATGGACAGCATAAACCGGTCGGCCTCCGCGGGCGACCACATCCCCTGGTCAATGGCGTAGCGCGAATAAAGGGCACTTACCCGCCAGTTGGCGGCGCAATGGATCAACAGCTTGCGCTGCCCCACCTTTGCCATCAACTGCAGGAAGCTTTCGTAGTCGGCCAGCGTGGGGGCGGCGAAATCCACCGGCAGGTAGAAGTACTCGATACCCTGCCCCTCGACGATGTCGCGTTCACCGGGCACGGCGTAGTCGCTGGAGTCGGGCATCAGGTTGATGACCACCTCGACACCCGCCGCGCCCAGTTGCTCCAGCTGTTCGGGCTCGACCCGCCCCGCGGTCGCGACGCTGTCATTCAGCTCGCGATAATTGTAGGCCTGTTCGACTCCCATGTACCCTCCCTGCCGGCTCCGAGGCGCGGCCCCGTTCAGGCTTTCTTGACGAATTCCGATTTCAGCTTCATCGCCCCGATCCCGTCGATCTTGCAGTCGATGTCGTGGTCGCCCTCTACCAGGCGAATATTCTTGACCCGGGTACCCACCTTGACCACCAGTGAGGAACCCTTCACTTTCAGGTCCTTGATGACCGTCACCGTGTCACCGTCCGCCAGGGCATTGCCGTTGGCGTCCTTCACCGCCGGCCCCTCGTCGCCAGCGGCGTCGGCCGCCTGCCTGGACCACTCGTGACCGCATTCCGGGCACACGAAGTTGATGCCGTCATCGTAACCGAAGGGCGACTTGCACTCCGGGCAGGGGGGTATACCGCTCATGTTGTGTCCTGTAGTGATTGTTGTGGCATCGATCAGTCGGTATCGCCCAGGATACCGGTATCCATGCCGTCCAGGCTGGTGACATTCTTCTCCAGCCAGTATTGCTCGATTCCGTCACGACCGCGAGCCTGGGCCCACTTTGTCAGGGTGGGACGCTCGCCCAGCAACTCATAGCGGGGCACCGCATAGCCGCAGGAGGTCAGCACCAGTTCCAGCTGCAGGCGAAATACCTGCCGGGCGCCCAGGTCCTCGGGAAACAAAGCCAGCATCGCAGCCCAATCCGCGTCCCGCGGATGTATGGTCTCAGCTTTGCCATATAGCCGCATGATCAGCGGCTGCTTGTCGAAGGAGCAGAACATGATGGTCATGCGCGGGTTGTCCAGCACATGCGCGGCGCTCTCGTTGCCGCTGCCGGTCAGGTTGAGCCAGGCCACTTCGGTGGGGCTGATGACCCGGAAGGTATCCATACCCTTGGGCGACACGTTCACGCGGCCTTCTGTGGCCGCCGTGCCCACGAAGAACATATGCTGCTCCCCGATAAAGCGGATGTGCCGGTCCTCCAGCGCGAGAAAATGCTCAGCCATTACCGGCCTCCTCCCCCCGCAACAGCTCCTGCCTCTCGCGCTCGTATTCCTTATAGGGCTCTGAATACTGTTTCATGCACTCCTCGTACTGGCTGTCGGGCAATTTCTGGCATTCGAGCTGCCGGTTTTGCTGTACGGCATCATACACCTGTTGCTGGCTGCAGGCCTGCAACAGCCCCAACCCCAGCGCCGCGAGCATCCAGGTTCCTGCTGTCTGTTTACTGGCAGGCACCAGGATCAATCACCTGCCGGGGCGGATTCACTGAGCATCTTTTGCCAGTAACCCACGTCCACCCATTCGCCATGCTTCCAGCCCACCTCGGCGAAGTGCGCCACCTGCCTGAAGCCCATGCGCTCGTGCAGCTGCACGCTGGCCTCATTGGGCAGGGCGATACCCGCTATGGCCGTGTGCAACCCCTGCCCTGCCAGGCGTGGCAGCAGTGCCCTGTAGAGTGCCGCGCCATAACCCCTGCCCAGCCTGGCCGGGTCCAGGTAAACCGATGTCTCGACACACTGGCGATAGGCGCAACGCACCTGCCATTTGTTGGCGTAGCTGTAACCCACCACCGCATCCTGTTCCACGCACACCAGCCACGGGTAGGACTCGGTGCAGGCGAGCACTCGCTGCTCCATAGCATCCACGCCGAGCGGCTCTTCCTCGAAGCTGATCACCGTGTTGGCGATATAGTGATTGTAGATATCACAAATGGCCTGGTAGTCACCGGGCCGGACGCTGCGAATTTCCATTCAACCTCACTTACTGGCACCGGCTCCAACCGGGGCCACCCACATCAGGCATTTGCCCGGTCCATTTTCACATAACCCGGGATCGTTTCCACATCGGCACACCACCTGCGCACCGCCGGGTAGCCATCCAGCGAGAAGCCGCCCTCGGGGGCAACATGGGTATAAGCGTACAGGCTGATATCGGCTATGGTGGGCGCCCGGCCGACAAACCAGGCATGCTCCGCCAGGTGCTGCTCCATAACCGCAAGCGCCTTGTGACCGCCCTGTTGCTTGGCATGGTACTCGGCTTCGCGCTCGGGCGGTAAGCCCAGGTACTTGCTGATATAGCGCGCGGTGGCGACATAGGGCTCGTGGCTGTACTGCTCGAAGAACTGCCACTGCAGGACCCTGGCCCGATCGTAAGCTGCCTCGGGCAACCAGGTGCTGCCCTGGGCCAGGTGGTTGAGGATGGCATTGGACTCCCAGAGGTGGCGCCCGTCAGGCAATAAGATGACCGGAATCCGCGCGTTGGGGTTCATCTTCCTGAATTCGTCCGTGTGGGTAGCGCCCGAGAGGATATCGACATGCACCCAGCGGTGCCCGATATCGAGAAAGCGCAGAAGCAGTTTAATCTTGTAGCAATTGCCGGACAGCATATCGCCGTAAACAGTATACATAGTCAGTGCTTCCCCAGTCGCATCCGGCCTCAAATCTCGACCCGGTTAAGTGTGCCCTCACCGGGAGTGATAAACAGCATCCGGGTAGCGGTGCTTATCAGGGCCGTATGCCAGACGCCCCGGGGAATCACGACAAAAGAGCCCTGGTCGACCAGTTCGACAGTCTCCTCCCCCGAATCCAGCCGCAAGACCATCCTGGCGGCACCTGAGAGCAGAACGACGATTTCATCACCCGCCGGGTGGTTTTCCCACATTCCCCAGTCTGTCTCGAAGTCGTGCATCGAAATCAGTACATGCGATTTGAATCTACCAAATCGCGCGTCCAGTTCCTGGTACAGGCCCGCTGTCACAGCGACAAGGTCCACTGACTGATCGGGCTTCAGGACGGCGCAATGGTCTTTCAGGTTCACGAGCTATAGCCTCTCTCTATCCTGGCGACTTCCACAGTATAGGAAGCGTACCAGCTGGCGCGCCCCTTTTGCTGGGCGGCGAGATGCTCGCGGTCGCGCTTCCAGGCGAGTATCTGCTCCTCGCTGTCCCAGTAGGAAATCGCGATTTCCCTGTTGCCCTCGGTGCAGGCAGTAAACTCCCGACAGCCGTAGCGCTCCATAGCCAGTTCCCGCATACGCGCCGCGGTGTCCTGGTACTCCGCATCCAGTTGGGCGATCTCCGCCCGGAAAATTACCGCGTACATACAAGGCCCCTCTCTTTCACCTCGTGTCGGCAGGCGAGATCCGCTGTCAAATGCCAAAATAGTCCTTGATACCGGCCAGCACGCTGGTGACCGCGACGGACGCCAGCACCATACCCATGACACGGCTGATGATACTCGCGCCGCTGTTACCTATAAAACGGTGCACCCAACTCGCCGCCAGCATCAACACCAGCACAATGAGCAGTACCAGCAACATTACAAATGTGGTCTGGGCCTGCTCCCAGAGGTTGAAGCGATTGTTCTCGGTCAACAGTACAGCTGCCAGCATGGCGCCGGGACTTGCAATAGAGGGAACCGCAAGTGGGAAAGATAGCTGTTTCGCTTTCGCTACCGGCCAATTTCAGTTCCTCTTCCGGTTTGCTCTCGCCAAAGATCATGGACAGCGCAAAAATAAATAACACGATGCCGCCGGCAATCTCAAAGGCGGACAGGGGTATGTCCAGGGCTGTGAGAATGATCTCTCCAGCCACCACGAAGAAGATCAAAAGTACGGCCGATATCAACACGGCACGCACGGCGATCTTGCGCTTGACCTTCTCCTCATAGCCCTTGGTAACCGCGATAAAAACGGGCACGGTACCGATGGGATCGATAACCGCGAAGAAGAAAATGAAAGTGCCTATCAAGTCATACATGGGCTGTGCACTGGCAACAATAATGTCCGGGGCGCCTCACGTGGTTTCGACCCGGCTCTTGTGGGCGAGCTGATGGGCATTCTGTTCCCAGTTCACGCCATCGAAGTCTACGATGCGGATATCGTCTGGCCGCGGGTCCAGGCAATTCACATTGATATCGATGCCGTCGGGATTCGAGCGCGGGATATAAAAAGGCTTGATGCCGCAAACACTGCAAAATGTGTGCCTGGCGACGCCGGAATTGAAGGTATAGGTGGTCAGGGACTCCTCGCCACTCAGCAAAGTGAAATGCGCACCGGGGACTATCAGGTGAAGATAACCCGACTTGGTGCAGATGGAGCAGTTGCAGCGCTCCACCTCGGGGCTTGCGGGCACCTCCACTTCAAACCTGACTGCCTTGCAGTGGCAGCTGCCTGTATATTTCACCGTTTACTCCCCGCCATGGTCCAGGCAGCCGGTTCAACCGGTGCCGGGATCGAGTTTGCGCCTCAGTTCTGCTGCCGACAAGCCCTCGATCTCTACCAGCTTCTGCTGCGAGCCCTTACCAGAGACGATACGAACCGATTTTACCGGCAGGCCCAACGTCCCTGGCGAGCAGGGCCTCGACCGCCGCATTGGCCTTGCCTTTCTCCGGGGGTGCGGATACCCGCACCTTCAACATATCCCCAAGCCAGCCGGACAACTGCGTGCGTGAGGCCCCCGGAACCACCTTGACCTTCAGGGTAATCAATGCGGGGCCACCCACAGCCACCCTCCCCGGGCCCTGACGCGCCGACCGCTTGTGCAGGTCAGCCAGTAATCGAAAATCGTCCAAATCGTCTACTCAATACAGTGTTACGGGCGCGGACATTCTCATGCGAAGTAACTGTAAACCAGATAGATCAGCGCCGCCCCCGCGCCCACCAGCAGTACCCTGCCAATTCCCGAGTCCGCCCGTTGCGGCTGGGTGATCGTCCCGGGAGGCAGTTGCGCGAGGTAGTCATCGACAACTTCCTTGGCCGCCTTCAAGCCGATACCCCGGTGTTCCCGCAGCAGCTTGATCGCTTCGATCTTGCGATTGGCATGGATCTCGGCTACCACGTCTTCAGGGAGTTCCGTCGTGTCCGTCATGGTAATGGTCTCCTATTTGCTCCCGGAATCCGCAGCGGGCGCCGCAGCCTGCAGCTCGCGTACCTGGGTAACCACGGCGTCCAGCGCCACGGGTGACAATAGCAGGGCAATATGCCCGACGCCAGGTAGCAGGCGCACCGACCAGTCGCGGCCGGCCTGGCGCACGATTGGCTGGTACTGGTCTGTCCGGAATGCCTCATCGGCATCCCCAGCCAGCACCGCACAAGGGCGGCGGACGCGCTGGATACTGGCGAGATAATTGGACTCGGGGCGAAAGTTCATGGCGAGGTTGAAGTCGTATTCGGGGGTGAGGATCTCCCGGGCGCCGTCATCGAGGGCAAAGCGGGTCACCGGGAGGTGATTAAGCGAGCTGATACCCAGCCTGTTGAGCAGGCTCAACGCTATTATTCGCGGTACGCCAACACTGACCCAACCGCCGCTGGCAGGGCGATGACTCGGGGCATCCTGACCCAGGAAGGGGGCCAGTAGCAGGTAACTGTCGAAGAGCGCCTGGCGCTCGCTCGCCGCAAACCGCAGCACAAACCCGCCGCCGGATGAGAAACCGACTAGCGTCGCTGGCGTCTGCGGACGCACCGCACGCACAAATGCCTCCAGATCTGATTCCAGTTGCCCAATGAAGTCAATGTGACCCCTGCTGCCCGAGCCGCCGTGCCCGCGCATATCGAGGGTATAGACGCTGTAGCCGGCTGCCGCCAGGGCCATGGCCAGCGGGTGCATGCTGGCGCTGTCGGCAGAGGAACCGTGTACCAGTGTGACGCTGCCAGCTGCGCCCGGCACAACGTACTCCCGATAGCCCAGCTCCAGCTTATCGGCCCCGCGGAACGTGCGCAGCGGGGGGAGGCCACTCATATCCACCGTCTTGAAGGGCTCATTGATACTGGCCATTGCTGCCGGGCGAGCGGCCCCGCCGAATACGATGGCCAGCAGCAGGACGACAACAGGCGCCGCGATGGCGAAAACAGCTATCAGCAAGGCTCTACACACGCTCGACCTTCAGGTAACTCCAATCCGAGACTCGCATACAGCATGCCTGGCTGGCCCGGTGAACTAACGAGCAAACTTGACCGGTTTTTCAATTTCGTAGATCGCGTCGCCCGTGGTTGCGACGTTTTGCTCAAACAGGGCCAGGGCATCGTGCAGGCCCCTGTTGTAATAGAAAGGACCGATCTCCTCGGAAAAGAAGTCCAGCAGAAACTGCGCATCGAATGACCCTATCTCCTGCTCCAGCTCCTCCTTGAAATAGAGCTGGATTTTCCTGGCGATTGCTTCTTTTTCTTCGCTGGTGAATTTAATTTCCGACATATGTTGATACCCGATATATTTCAAGCTGCTCGCGAAAACCCACGTGGCTTGACTATAAACCAGCTGGCCAACACCAGCACCCCGAAGATCGTATAGCAAACAAGGAACACCCAGGGCGGGAACTGGTAATACAGGAGTTCACTTACCCAGTGTGCGATAAATGACGTGTCGTACACGTCGGCCCCCGCCCTGGCGCGCAGTGCCATTTCCCAGGTCGTCAGCGGACAAATTTCGCCCAGCCAGGACTGCACCACCACGAAGGCAATCCCCAGCAGGTGCGCGGCCCGAAACCAGGGGTTCCTGACCCAGCGCCAGGAGAGGAGCCCGCCGACAAATACCAGCAGCAGGCCCAGCACCATGAATACCACGAACAGGAAGTGGACAAGGAGCAGCGCATCGGCAACCAGCGGGTACAGCGGTGTAAAGTCCATGCTACCTCCAGCGGCGTGGCAGTGGCATCCGACGGAACAAATTAAGTGGCCGTTACACCCAATCGCGCCGCCAGCAGCGGCAGGTGTGCCCGCCCGATAAACAACTCTTCTCCGGCCAGCACAACGATGCCCGGCATTGCCGGGCGCATCAGCTGATCGGGGCCCCGGTCGGCCAGGGTGATATGACACGCCTGCAAGTACCGCTCGATGGCCTGCGAATAGTCACTCGCCGCCAGCCCTGCCGGGCCGTAGCGCCGGCTGCAGGCGTCCAGGTTGCGCAAGCGCAGGCGCTTGTGCATTGCGCTGCGGGAGCGGTCTTCCTCCGGGGGCGGCCGGGGTGGCTTCCCGGGCGGGATTCCAACCCAGTCGATGGTACCGGAATAGTTCGCCAGCAGCGCCAGCAGCCGGGGCAGCGCCAGCAGGCTGTCGAGGGAGTCATCCACCCCAATACTTATCTGCCCGGGCGGCCCGGGCTGCGCCGGCATCGTGGCGGGCAGGGTATAGGCGATATCGGGCGCGGCGCCGGCTTGCCCGCCCAACTGCCAGCGCACCCGCGGCAGCTGCTCCCGCCCAAAATAGAGCTCATCGCCGACCACATAGGTGGGCACACCATAGATTCCGGCCTCGAAGGCCGCCGTCTGCAGCCGGGCGTTCCGGGCCAGGCCCTCGGCATGCGCCCACTCCGTGAACGCCGCACCGTCCGCATCGAGGTCATTCAGCAGACGGGCGATCACCTCCTCACTCTCGACATCCAGCTCGCGCCTCCAGAATGGGGCATAAACACTATCTATAAATCGGTGCACGGTGGCGTGGCCGTATTGCCTGGCCCACAACATCGCGGTGGCGACGAGATTGGTATCCCATATTTTTTCGGTACCGCGAATAATCCTGTCCTGTAGCCGGGCGTAGCGCCTGCAGTCGTAGTACGCGTACTTTACCCCGGACCACTGCTCAGCGCTGCGCTGCTGCTCGACGACCTCACCGTGCTTGCCGAGACGGGCGCTCCCCAGGTAACTGGGAATATCGAGCACAAAAGGTCGCCAGTCGAATTGCAGGCCAAGCTCTGCCTCCAACTCCCGGGTGGGCTCCACCGCGAGGTAGGCATAGGGGCTCTTGAAATCGATATAGACGATGGCTGGCGCCTCGGACACGAGCGGTTGTAGCGTCATGGTGAACTCACCAGGGTAGACGTATTGCGGGTTAATATAGTCTTTTTCCCGCCGAAGGAATCATACAGGGCCAGGTGCGCGCGCCTGGAAAAAGTGTCTTCGCGCTGTTCATACTGCGAAATCCAATCTACCAGCATCTCCAGGTTGGCGTCCTGGGCTTGCCTGGACTCGTATTTGTGCGGCTCCCAGGGGCGCTGCCTGGCGTTGGCGATGCAGGCGGATATGGGCAGGTCCATAAATATGATCTCGTTGCAGCACGGCAGGGCCTTTTCAAGCAGATCCGCGTAGCAACCCTCTACAACCCAGGCCCCGGAGGCGTTGATGAATTCCTGTATCGCGGCACTCGATTCCTCCACTGGCACCCGCTGGGGAGGATCAGTTGCCCGCCAGGCCAGGGTATCCAGGTCCAGGTGCGACAAGCCCTCTGCCTCACACAGGGCTCTGGCCAGGGTGGATTTGCCGGAACCCGAATTGCCAAATATCAGCACTTTTCTCACCCGCACCCGCCCCCCTTTAACCTGCTTCCTGCCGAGTCAGGAGATGACCTCCTGCCCCACCGCTATTTCGCCCGACTGCAGGATGGCGGCGCGCAGCCCGGTATGGACCAGGTGTGGCAACACCTTGCTGTTCACAGTCGCCGCAAGATGGGCGCATGGCTCACAGTGCTCGATGCCCATGAATTTTGCCGGCCCTATCGTGAACTCCTTGCCGATAAGCTCCTTCAGGGCGACCCCCCTGGTGACGACATTGCGACGTACGTCGCCATAACCCAGCGCCTCATCCTGCGAGGCATTGAAGCGGTCGATCTCCTCGGCGGCAATAAAGGTAATTTCGCTCTTCCGATTGCCCGTCAGCTTTTCTGAAAACGTACCTTCGCCGTTGAAATAGCGATCTCCAACGACGCCCTTGTTCGCCTCGACCTGCACGGCGAGCTGGGCGACCGGCCTGGCGCCTTGTTCAGCAATGTATATTTCGAGAATTTTCCCGGGCATGACGACTCCTGCTCGCTTTATGCATTGTATAAAGTGAAAACCCCTATACCGATAAACCCGATACCGGCCACGTAATGCAGGTATCGCTGGTTGATGTATTCCGACAACAGGCTCCCCGCCAGCACACCGATCGCGGAGGCGACAACGAGGGCGGCAGACGCCGCCAGAAAAACCGTGTACTTGCTGACTTCCTTATCAGACGCGAACAGCATGGTCGCCAGTTGTGTCTTATCGCCCAGTTCGGCGATGAACACCGACACAAATATTGTGAGGAATATCTTCCAATCCATGAAAATTCATTACCTGCATGTTATTGGGCCCGTATCGGCCGACGGGGCCGGCATGGCAACCCGATGAAAGCGCAGATTATACACGCCGGCCCACCCATCTCATCGCGTTAGCGTCGCCATCAGGTCCGACTCCCTCCAGCGCCGCTCCAGCAGTTTCTCGGTTGCGAAAACGAGATCAGTCACTGACCAACCACGGCATAATCGCGAATACCATGAGCATACAAATATAGACCACGCCTGCAATCGGATCTCTTTCAGCCAGGTACTGACCTATATCCAGCCCCCTGATATTCAGCACCACCGCGAATTCCACGAGCAGCAGCACCAGCAGAGCAAGCCCACCGGACACGAGGTGTTCCAGGTTGCGGGATGCAGGGTACCGTCGGGTAACGAATCGTGCCGAGAAGAAAATGGCTACCAGCATTAGCGGAGCCTCCAGGAGCTCGGCCCACCGGGCCCCGAAATGAGGCTCTAGATAAAGCACTCTCGGCACGCCAAGGGCAAAACCCATGGCGAAAACGATACTGAAGTAAGCGAGACCTCTGATCACCACCATAGGCCATTTCCATACAACAACAGGGTTCAGGTCAGCCTCAGTCGACGACCTTGATAGCGATAGTGTAAATGCGCACAGCTAAAACGTCATCTGCTGCCATCGGCTGGCCTATGGCAACCTATTCGCCCGCCTACTTGCTGCGATCCTATTCAAATTGCGGTAGCGGGGGTTTACCATTCGACCTGGGACTGCCTATCTCACGGTTACCGCCGGGCTAACAATGCAACATCGATATCGCATATACCTGTTTAGCGCGATGCTTATCTGGTTACCCGGTTGCCATGCCTCGTCTTTCGAAACGCAAACTGACGAGCCAGCAGTGACAGTACCCTTCCGGTTCCCCAAACAGCAGATACTGCTCTCGGTGTTGGTCAATGGCAGCGGCCCCTACAACATGCTGCTGGACAGCGGCACCGACCCCTCGGCAATAGACATCGGCCTCGCGCGGTCAATTGGCATGGAATTGTCTGCCCCAACAAGCACCGGTACCGGCGCCGGAGAGGGTTCGGTAGACGTCGTACCCACCACAATCAATACGCTGGAGGTGGGTAATTTACGCGTGCAGGATATCGACGCCCTGGCGCTTGACCTGTCAGCATTGGGCGCCAGGCTCGGGATGCCTCTGCACGGTGTATTGGGTTACTCGCTATTACAAAACAGGATTGTGGAAATCGACTACCCGCGGCGACGGATTCAATTCCTGGATACTTCTGACGCAGCCGACCCCGAGACCAGCCTGCCCATGATGTTTACCCGGGAGGACAACATCCCGGTACTTCAAGGGCTGAAAGTCAATGGTGTATCCCTGCTCTCCACCCTGGACACCGGCTCAAGTCGCACCCTCACGCTCTATCCGACTGCCGTATCCAGCCTGGAAATTGCCGGTTCGGCCAATGCCGGCAGCACCGAGATCGGCGCGGGATTCGCGGGAACATCAAGCTACCGCGCATTGTCCGCCAGATCAGTTGACATCGATTCCCTGCACTTCGGTAGCCAGACTATTTTTGCCCTGACAGCGGGCAATCGAATGGCGACCTCAGAGCTTGAGCCTCAGGCCAATATTGGCAACGGGCTCCTCCAATATTGCATACTGAGGCTCGATTATAAAAACAAGCGAATCGGCTTCAGGGATTGCCAGGTACCGGCGCCAACCCCGGAGGGGACGTCTCCATCAACTGAACAGCCAACGCTTGATCAGCCTGGTGTAATGGGGCATTACCCAGTAGACCATTAGAAACACGACGATACCCGTGACCACCAGGGTTGTAAGCAGATGGTTATCGGCGATTCCCAGAACATCCAGCCCGGGTCTCACCAGAAACGGCGTCGCCAGCACCAACGGAAAAATGGCAGACCAGGTCACCAGGAATTGCTTCCAGCGCACCGGAACCTGGGCCTTCGCCCCGCCGGGCGTGAACCAGAAATCCAGGCCACTGCTGATAAAAAAGTCATCGCCATCCACCAACAGGGGACTGACGCATTCGATCAGGCGAGCCCGGGTTGACGACTCCATCCACTGCCGCAGGTGGTCTGGTGTGGCAAAGCGAATAATGACGGTATAGGTTTCGGTCACCCCCGCCACTGGACGAATAATATGGGTGTCGAGGTATCCCAATGACGCCCTGCAAAGCGGCGATATCTCATCCAGCCACTCTTCATAGGCAGCGTGCTTATCCACCCGCACCCGGTGGGTGATAACGGCGGTCGCGCCCCCATTCACAACAAGTTTGGAATTGTCGCTCATATGACTCCCTGGCTGGCCAGACACACCCGGGCCCCGGCGGCTCAGTTGGCGGCCCGGGGCTGCCCGGGCTGCCAACTGCCAGGTTTTACCCCGGCCGATGCAGGCCGCAGATCTTGTGGCCGTCCGGATCCAGGAAATAGCACAGATACATCACGCCCATGCTGCCCTCCCGCGGCCCCGGCGGATCCTCCACGCTGGTTCCACCGTTGGCCACGGCGACATCGTGGAACTCCTGCAGCTGTTCGGGTGATTTGCAGACAAAGCCGATCGTGGAACCATTGGCAACCGTTACCGGCTTGCCATTGATGGGCTCGGTAATGCAAAAGGTCGAGCCGTCGTGGATGTAGAACAGCCGTTTCTGCCCGGTATCGTTTACGTGCTCAATGGGTTCCGGCGCCCCCAGGACACCAAGGACGGCATTGTAAAAGCCCTTGGTGCGCTCAATATCGTTTGAGCCAATCATCACGTGATTCAACATCGCTGCTTTTCCTCTTATCTCATTGAATGAAAACTCTCTTACACCTGCCGTTCCACTCACTGGAGGCAGTGATACGGCATAGTCCAAAGCAGGAGAACATTACCCTACCTGGCCGAATATGCCTATCCTTGCTGGAGATCGGCAGCCAGTGCCCGGGTCAAATCGGCGGCCGGCAGCTCCCTGCAACCGGTCGCATTCTGGCCGGACCACAGCGGCGAAAAATCCCCTGAGCCCTCTGCTTCCGCCCTGCTGCGCAGGGGGGCAATGGCCGAGGCGGCCAGGGGAAAGGCGGGGGTAGCAGCGCTCATGGGGCCAAGCTCCCTGATGATGCGGTTGACGATTCCGCGCGCCGGACGACCGGTAAACAGGTTGGTAAGCGCCGTGTGGCGGATTGCCTCACTTTTCAGCGCAGCGCGATGCAGGGCGCTGGTAGAGGCTTCAGGGCAGAGCAGATAGGCGGTGCCGACCTGCACGCCGGCCGCGCCCAAGGCCATGGCGGCCGCGACGCCTTGCGCATCGGCGATGCCACCGGCCGCAATAACCGGGATGCTCACTTCCCGTACAATCTGCGGCAACAGCGCAAGCGTGCCGACCTGGGTACTCATATCATCCGACAGGAAATTGCCGCGATGGCCGCCCGCCTCCAGGCCCTGGGCGATTATGGCATCCACCCCCTGGGCCGCCAGCCAGCGCGCCTCGGCAACGGTGGTCGCGGTACAGAGCACTTTGGCGTTGCAAGCCCGCACCCGCGCCAGCAATTCGGGCGCCGGCAAGCCAAAATGGAAGCTGACCACCGGAGGCCGGATCTCTTCCAGCACAGCGACGGCCTCGGCGCTGAAAGGCGCGCGCCCCGGGCCGGCCGGAATGGCAGCCGGGTCAATCCCATACTCTTTATAGTACGGCGCTAGCGCAGCCCGCCAGGCCGCCTCGCGCTCTTGATTTGGGGCCGGGGGCGTGTGGCAAAAGAAATTGACGTTAAAAGGCCTGTCAGTCTGTGACTTGATCGCCACCAGCTCCGCGCGCAGGGCGTCGAGACTGAGCATTGCACAGGGCAGCGAGCCGAGCCCGCCCGCGTTGGAGACGGCCACCGCCAATGCACTTCCCTGCACCCCCGCCATGGGCGCCTGGACAATCGGCAACTCGATTCCCAGTAGTGTCTGCAATGGCCGCGCTCGATCTGAAGTTGTTATCATCGCTCAAGTCTCACTCTTGTGGTGCTTTAAATTCTTGGCCTCCTTAACGAGCTTTGCAAAATCGCGCCCCTGGGCACGCTTCTCAGCCAGCGTCTCCGTTGACAACGCATTCTCGCGCAGCAACTTCCTGTAATTGGACAGTCTACGCGCATCCAGTTGATTCTCCTCAACCGCTCTCAGCACAGCACAACCTGGCTCTGCTGCGTGTCTACAGTCTGCGAATTTGCAGTGTGTTGCCAGTTGCTCGATGTCGTCGAAAACGGTCCCGATTGACTGATTTATCTCGGCTACCCTGAGCTCACGCATACCGGGAACATCGATGAGCAGTCCACCGGAAGGAAGGATATGTAGTTCGCGATAAGTCGTTGTGTGGCGCCCCTTCTTGTCGTCCTCGCGAATTTCGCCGGTAGTCGTCAGTGAGACTCCCGCCAATGTATTCAGAAGTGTGGACTTGCCAACACCGGAAGAACCGACAAGCGCAACGGTCGAGGTTTTATCGATCCAGCAACGAATCCCATCCAGCGTGGAGGGATCGAGCGCATTCGCTATCTCGACCGGCACGCCAGCCTGGGTACTACGAGCACGACGCACATAGCTGTCCACATCGTCAATGAGATCGGCTTTGGTCAGGATAATAACGGGCATGGCCCCGGCCTCTGCACACAATGCAAGGTAGCGCTCAAGGCGGGACTCCTTAAACTCCTCGTTACAGGACGTGACTATGAAGAGGATGTCGATATTCGCGGCGATGGGCTGAATCTCGCCGCTACTGCCTGCGCCGAGTCGCTTGAACAGACTTTTGCGTTCAAGAACCTGTTCAATTCTCGAACGCGATTCATCCATGACTACCCAGTCGCCCACAGTCGGTCTATCAACGGCCGCTGACTGGCGCAAGGCGGACGTGAGTTCGACAATTCGCTCACCGGATTCGCAGACAACAGTAGTCCTGGAGCGCTGAACCGACGTCACCCGCCCGAGGCGACCCTGCAGCAATGCGATGTCAGTCAGCTGTCGGGTAAAAAAAGGTACCAGGCCCAGTTTGGGCAAAAGATCACTCACTGTACTGTTCCCTAGCCTTATTCACACCAGGCATCTGTGGCACTCACCATGTACCGGGTCAGAATGACTCGTTTTCATCACGCACGGAAACCGATAACTCGCCATCAATATTGATCTCGACGCGGAATGTGATCGGCCGGCAACAAACCTGGCAGTCTTCAATATACTGCTGTCCGGCCTCTTCCCGATCAATGAGCACCTCTATGGATTCTCCGCAGTATGGGCAGTTCACGGCCTGTTGAGTCAGCAACTCCATATCATTGGTGCTCGCTCTGTATATAAACCTACATAGTGCCTACTCAAGGAATGCCCCCATACTGATTCGCTCCTCTACCACAAACCCCAGGGACTCGTAGAAGGCCCTCTACTTCGCTGTTGGAGACCCGAACTCGCCTGAATCATCTTCGCTGGCTCGTTGTGCGGTGGATCATCGGGAAACGATTCAGACCACAGTCGAATCAATCGATCTCGATCACTGTCAATGTACTTACGTATGATCATGAAACTCACCTGGACGCATGCCGCTTCCAGCAGGGGCACCGGCTACGTCCCGGCGCAAGCAGCACTGCTGTGTTTAATCACCGTCGAGTTTAAAGCCATCGCCTGGCTTCGGCTATTACCGTTTCCATTCGCTTCTGAAGCGCCCTGCTGCGCCGGTGGCAAAGGTACAGCGTCTCACTCACCGGATTGGCAAGTCGTTGCGCCTTGATGTGCCCGGGTTTGTGGAACGCCTCCACCGCATGGGCCGGTAACACCGTGAAACCCAGCCCCATACTGACTGGCTCCAGAATCAGCCCGATCTGGTTTGAGAATCCCCTCCCGGGAAACTGGTGACTGTGCTGAAACTCCGGATAATTGGCGCCGAGCAACTGGTTGGCGTGGTGACTGCCGTCAGGGTGGTCAATAAAGCCGAGCGCCATCAGGGTTTGCCAATCTGGCTCTGCAACCGTCGCCGGCGTCACCAACATCAGCGACTCCTCCGCGACCGGCGTGCAACTGACATCAGCCAGGGCGGATTTCGACGTCATGAAGCCGATATCCACGGTGGATGCGGCGATTGCTCGCTCTACGTCGGAGTTGGGCGCAAACCGGTAATCGATAATGAGCTTCGGGTGCTCGCTCTGCAGCGCCAGTAAGTGCGGGTATAGCTTGAGCCCGACACTACCCGGGGACATCACCCGCACCACCCCTTCATAGGGGGGATCCTCGCCGACTTTCTGCTCCAGATTAGCCAACGCCAGCAAAACGTCCTGCGCCTGGTTGTACAGCCGCTCGCCGGCACCCGAGAGCGAGAATCGCTTCCCCTCCCTCACCAGCAACTCAGTACCAAGTTGTTCTTCCAGTTTGCGCACATGCTGGCTCACCCCCGACTGCGTCATGTGCAGGACCCCGACGTGGAAGAACTCGCGGAGCGGATAGTGGCCGCTGGCGGTAAACGACGCATGGCAAAACCGCGCTACTACTACCCGGGTGAGAAGCCCTATCGCATGATTTATATGGAAGATCCTTTCGGAAACATCGTGGAGATCTACAGCCACAGCTACGAGCTGGTATACAGCGAGGGCGCGTACTGACTAATTGTAAGCTGGAGTCCCAGCAGGCTTGCTGGGCTAAAATGATGTGTGACGTCTCCGCGGAAACGTTTTTTGGATATAAGCAGGACGGGGTGAGGCCGGCTGCGCATATAGGGCCGGCGCCCATTCCCGTTTCTCCCCTACGTCACACATTGCTTGATCCATAATGTTATGAGCTCCCCTGGGAAGCTGAAACCAACTTCAGCCCCACTATTCCCGATACGATGAGAAGCAAACAAATCATCCTCATTATGTCCCGTGATTCGCCCAGTAGAACGATACCCAGTATCGCTACGCCTACCGTACCAATGCCTGTCCATACGGCGTATGCAGTACCTACTGGAATTGTTTTCATGGCGATCGACAGCAACCAGAAACTAATGGCCATAGCCGAGACGGTAAGCAGCGACGGGATAACTTTGGTAAACCCATCTGTGTATTTGAGTCCGATCGCCCACCCGCATTCAAACAAACCAGCCACTAGCAAATAGATCCACGCCATACATTTACTACCATTCTTTATGTTGTTGACTTACAACAATCCGCGCTGGCCCAAAGTGCCCCAGTAGACCTGTGCATCTTGTTAAGTATTTTCATCAAACCAGAACTCGATTTCGTCCGTTTCAACCTCAAACATCGCGGAATGTTCCACATTTGCTGGCACGTGATACCAATCTCCGGCCGCCACCCGAACAGTGGTACCGTTCATCGTCAGAATGAGCTCACCGCGAGTAATGACACCATGATTGTCGGTAGCGTGCGCGTGCGGGGGAATAGAGGTTCCTGCCGGGTACGAAGCGAACAATACGTCGCAGCCCGTAGCTGCAAGCTTATAGGCATCAAAGCGTCCATCATAAAGAGGTAGAGATTTGATTCGTTGCGGATACTTCCCTGCCATTGTTTCCTCCGGCTTACTGATTCATAAGGCGAATATTGGGGGCACGAGCTGTTCTCGCACCCCAGGCCGCGACTTTCTATGGTCGAACTGATGTGCTTGTCATGGGGCGCCGATCAGGTGCCCTCCACGCTAACAAGTCTGGCCGAACTGCACTCATCTCTTATGGATTTCAGGCTTTGGTAAGTTTCTCCATAATAGAATTCTTCGAAGAGTTCGGCCGAGGGAAACTCAATCAGTACGATTCGGCGCGGAATCCAGTCGCCCTCGTAGACTTTGTGAGCACCTCCCCGGGAGAGGTAGCGCGCACCAGCGGCTTCCAGCAGAGGCTTGATCTGGGCCATAAAGTCCTGGTAACGCTCGATGTTATAAATCTCTACATCGAATATCGCATAAGCTGTCATCGTTCGACCCTCTTTAGACGAAGCTGCTGGACTGCAGCATAACCAAACACCCTTCCTGCCAGCATTTGTTAAGTGTATCTACCATTAGCGCCTTTAGCAGGCCCGTCTACTACCGGGAGATACTTGTGAAGATAGACCCAAAACACGATGCCGAGTAACACAATCGCCACAGCTCCAACCCGGGACCCAAGCCCAAATACTACATAAGATAAATAGAGTATAACTGCCGCGATCGGTATCGAGCAGAGAGCGCCAAACAACACCTGGAAGTAAGATTCCCGTATGGGCATGCCACAAGTTGGACAAGGCTCTGCTATCCGGCCCAGTGCTCGAACAAACCGCTCATCGAGCTGGGCACCGCACCATGGACATGCGCGCGACACTTAACACTTCCGGCGCAGGTGAGCGGAAGGCAGTGGGGCGAGCCAGGCCGCCATGAGTGGCGATATGCGCGGCGCTGCCAGGTGGCGCCTACTCCTGGATCTCAACATTCTTTGCCCCTGCACTATAGCCCAACTCATACAGAACGCATTACTATACACCGCATAATCCGCCCTCGGACATTTCCTTCGGAGACATGGTTGTACCTGGCCTCCTGGCAACCAGCGTCACGATCAGCTCCGATGATCTTTGCAAGCGCGCTCAGTACCCTGCTTGAAATACCCGGTGGCCCTGGCCATGACAAGTTGCGCACCTGCTCCATCGCTGGCTTCGACCCTGGCGAGAAACCGCGCAGCGGATTTTCAGATACTCCGATATTTGAAATGCTATGTCTGCTTTGCTCATAGACTACCTCCAGGTCAAAGTGAGTGCATCACGCTTCAAGCAGGGACCGCCCTGGCTTGTCAGGTGGCATTTGGCGAAGACCTTGAGATAGCCAATATCAGATACGCCAAGCCACAAAGCGCCGCAGCGTATACTAGTGTGTTGGACAAAATCCCGGAAAAAGTATACCCGGGTGCGCCGGTAAGATAGAAGTGAATAAGAGCATGAACAATTATAAAGACTGTCACCATGCCACGAAATGTTCCACGAATTCTCTCGCTTGGGTTCTGGCCCAACCAGAAAAACAGGAAAAACAAGGGGAGGTGCAGCGCCAAGAATACTGGATACGCCGCTTGATCAGTCATGTCGCGAAGCACAAGGAGAAGCCGCTATTCAGTATGGGCGACAGCATCCATTTCATGCGTAAACTGGTGCCATTTCTAAGTTCACCCCTCTTTCACACTGTACTTCGTACATAGAGGAAATCAAATCTTTATAATTTGGCAAGGTGCCCAATAACGCCTACAACTGGAGCGCGCTTTGCAAGCAGCCCCTGCAGCCTGTAATTATTATGTAGTTACCCATCTTCATGGGGCTCAATCTCCGGGTCGGGAAAAACAACCAGCTGAAATCTGGCTGCCAGGGCCTCAATGACTTTATTGGTAAATTCCCTGTTTGATGCGCCGGACTTAACCTGGTGCTTCATTGATGAAAAGGTATCTATTGCCACCTTCTTATCATCCTCGAAAATCCAGATCCACGAGTCTCCCTGGAGTCCATGATCGATGTTTTGGAATTTCGAGCCAACAAACTCTACCAGCGCAGCGTGTAGCTCCGAGTAATGTTGATCATATTGCAGTTCAGCAAAGATCATCTTTTGCAGTTTTTCCCGATATCAATTTGCTTATAGCGCTAACAAAGCCAATCCCGGCTTCTCGCTTTTTGTTAGTACGACCATTGGCCCGGACCCTTGAAATGACGAGCCTGCAACCTCTATCGCCTGGCGGCCGAGGGGAGCGAACCGATTGCACTGGTTAACTGCCTGTAGGCCTGTAGAGTTCAATGGCATTGCTCTTCAAAACAGCCGTGACGAACCCTGGGTCGATGCTATCAACCACGACCAATAAATCATCGTCTGTATAGGGATTGGGTGCCCTGGTAGATGGTAGATCTGTTCCAAACATTAACGATTGCGGGTTTGCAGCGCAAATATCTCTAAGCGTTTGGCGCACATCGAAATCGACTCGGCTAAACCCTGTTGCCTTTACCCGAACGCCCTTTTCAACGAGTTTGAGTAGCGTTGGCAGTCCAGATTTACTTAAACCCAGGTGGTCAATGCTTACGGAAGGTAAAGCGACCAGGGTTTCGCATATAGCACCGAGCTTCGAGGAATCCGCATATAGCTCAACACGCCATTTAGCCAAGTCATAAACTCGGTGAGCCATAGAAGCGAGGTGCTCTATCTCCTCTGACCCACCACGCCTGAGATTGAAGCGCAATGCTCGCACGCCAAGACCATTGAGACGAAGTATTTCTGCATCGGACACTGAAGCAGGCAGTTGTGTCACGCCGACAAAAGTAGGCCCAAGTACTCGCAGTGCGTCTTCCAGATAACTCTGATCGAAACCTTGGAATGAGCCGGAAACTACCGCGCCACCCTGTAACTTAAAACTAGCTGTTCTAGATAGATAGTCTGCACATGTGAATTCTTCCGGCAAGTATCCATCGTTGGGTAAAAGCGGGAACTTGAGGTCGACTATATGAAGGTGACTATCAAAGACCCGCAACTGGCTCAGCAACCTTGTGTTCTCTGCCGACAGTTCCATAGGCAGTTAACGCCTGAACTCAGGTGCGTTTGAGGCGACGCCCGTTTTTGCGACAGCAAAAGTGGGTGGCGGGTCAAACGTCACCTGCGGCGACTTGTTATGTTTCAACACGACCAAGCTCCCGAATGCCCCTACGCCAATAGATAAGACCAAAACAGGCGGCCAATGAAAAACGGACCAAAGCAATCCGCTTAGAAGCGCCACGTGAGTGAACCCGAGGTTCTGAGATAGCGCCGGCACGAGCACGACAAAAACACGGCAACAATTCGCCAGGACCTATTGATCGGTGTGAAGCGCTACCGAAATTGGTACTTGAAACATAACGCTTCAGGTTGAGGCGGCGGTACGCCGTCCGCGACCCTGACTGGTTAGTTGGCCTACTCCACCGCATGGATTGTCCCCGAGTAGGTGAAACCAATCCTTTTTGTGATGTACCAATAGAAGGGATAGGCAAATAGACCTAGAAGGAATCCATTAACCAGCCCAAAAATCGGCGATAAGAACGCAAATAATATCGCCGAGCCTACACTTATATCTTGATCAGTAAAAACTCCTAGTAACTGAAATGGAATTCCCAAGACACCTGCGCAGAACCCGATAAGGGTTGCGATTGACAATATTGACCTGAAATCCAGCCTGATCTTTAGACGTTGGTGCATATCCACGTCTTCTAGACCGCAAGCAAAAGTGAGCGTAGCGAGTCCAGCCCGCAGGGCGATTTTGCCTTGCCTTGTTATACATTTCACAAGCATCTGGAAAAGTACTAAAACGGGGAATGCCTTCATAGGGTTCACACCAATTAGCCTTTGATTCAACATTAATGTGAGCGACAGGCTTTAAATCCAGAGGTGTATCTACCGTTGACAATGACACACAGAAGAAACTTGTCCTATCCGGGGAATAGTTCATTAACCTAGTACCGCATTCAGAACAAAATGCTCGATAACGACCCGCGCCACTTTGATGTTCTTTCAGGTATCTGTTCTTATCATCGAGCTTTAAAGTAGAAGCGTCAGCCATGGCCATGGTTGCGTAATCTGCACCATGAGCCTTTCGACAAAACTTACAATGACAGTTAAGCACTTTGTCTTGATAGATTTCGACTTGATACTGAACCATTCCACAGAGACAACTTCCTTCAACCACGAAATTCTCCTAAATTAGATTTTTATAGCAGATAAGCTGATATCCCGATTCTGTATAACGCCTGAACTCAGCGGCGTTTGATGCGACACTTGTTTTTGCGGCAGCAAAAATAGGCGGCGGGTCAAACGTCCGCTGCAATGATTTGTTAGGCGACAACTGCACCACACCATCAAGCAATTTCATGCAACAAATTCGCAAGCTCATCGGGCTTGTTGCTCAAAATCATATGATTCGTCTCGATCTCATAATATCCCCACGATTCAGATTCTCGAGCATGAGCAGCTGCATTCGCAAAGTGCTCGTTGCCGATTTCAGCTGGATCACTCTCGGTGGCACGAATATAGGTGCGACGAAACCCGAATGACTCCAGCGGTTGAGCAAGTCGTACAGCCTCTAAAGTAGTAGCTATTGGCTGCGGAACCCGGCGCTTAATCTGGAATCGTTCTTCGGTAGGATCGTCAAATTCTCTGGGAGTTGGGGGAAGAAAATTCTGAGCGCCAAATGGGATAGGCGACCAGGCAACCCGATTAACTCCATACACTCTCACCAGCTGATGGAACAAACGCATCCAGGTAAACCAGATGGGAGACACGATCTGCTACATGCTCCAAACTTCCAGTTACTACAGCCCCTCCATATGAGTAACCCAGAAGTACAATTTCGCTCAAATCTTCATAGAGAATTTGATTCACAACGTCCTGGATGTGGGTGCTAAGCGTGATTTGGGGATTGGCCAAATGAACTCGCTCCCCCACACCAGTAAGGGAGGGTGT
>CAVPIH010000012.1:0-24334 GCA_963704965.1 uncultured Gammaproteobacteria bacterium | reverse complement strand
TCGACATCGTAATCCGGACCCACCTCATCCCTGACCATGGCGATAATGCGCTGCTTCGCCTCGCGCGGATACTTGAGGCAGCGCTCATAGATGTAACGCTGGAACAGGATATTGCGCCAGCGGATAATGAAATAGGCCACTTTGCCGGGCAGCAGGTCCCGCAGTTTGTTGGCGAACTTATCCTCGGCGGGTCGCGACACCACATAGGTGGGGGAACGCTGCAGCATGGTGACATGGGCCGCGGTCTTTGCCAGCGCCGGCACCAGGGTCACGGCGGTCGCGCCGCTGCCGATCACCACCACCCGCTTGCCGCTGTAATCCAGGTCTTCGGGCCAGAACTGCGGGTGGATGATTTGCCCGCTGAACCGTTCGGTACTCTCAAACTCCGGCGTATAACCGCGCGCATAGTTGTAGTAGCCACTGCACATGTGCAGGAAGTTACAGCTGATATGTTTTGTTGCGCCGCTGGCAGCCTGCTCGATTTCGACGTCCCAGCGCGCATCCGGTGAGGACCACTGCGCTCGCACTACTCTGTGGCCGTAGCGAATATGCGGCTCGAGATGGTGTTCCGCCACGGTCTCATGCAGGTAGTCGAGGATATGGGGCGCATCGGCAATGGCCTTGGGGTGAGTCCAGGGTTTGAAGGCATAGCCCAGCGTATACATATCCGAATCAGAGCGTATACCCGGGTAGCGGAACAGGTCCCAGGTACCGCCCAGGGCCTCGCGCCCCTCCAGGATCAGGTAGCGCTTGCCCGGGCAGTTCTGCTGCAGGTGACAGGCCGCCCCGATACCGGATATGCCCGCGCCCACGATCAGTACATCGACATGCTCGACTGTCATAATTTGTCTCTCGCCAGTCCCTGGGCCGCCAAGTCTAAACCATATTGAGCGCCGGGGCAGGCCCTCGGCAATACAGGTCACCGCGGATATTGCGACAGCAGCGCAATCACAGTAACGTGCGGCGATGCACAGCCGCAGCAAAAACATGGCGCTGGGGGCGCTGGAGACCCTGCCCCTGGTCGTTGCCGCCTTCCCGTTCGGGCTGGTGTTCGGCGCCCTGGCCCAGGGCATCGGCCTGCGCTTCGTCGAAGCCCTGGGCATGTCCGCGATTGTGTTCGCCGGGGCCTCGCAGTTCATCGCCCTCAGCCTGCTGGCCGGCGCCGCCCTGCTGCCGGTGATCGTGTTCACCGTGTTCGTGGTCAACCTGCGGCAGATGCTCTACTCCGCCAACCTGATGCACCACACCGGGCACTGGCCCCAGCCCCTGCGCGCGCTGCTGGCCTTCTGGCTCACCGACGAGACCTTCGCCGTGGTGACTGATCGCCTCAACCGGCATCCGGGCGAACCCGGGCTGCGCTGGTTTTACCTGGGCTCGGCGCTGTTCATGTACAGTTTCTGGCAACTCGCGACAGTGCTGGGCTACCTGCTGGGAGAGCGGGTACCGGGGCTGGCGAACTGGGGGCTGGATGTCGCCATGATCGTGGCGTTTATCGGCATCGTGGTACCTGCGCTGCGGCGGCGCGCCGACTGGGCCTGCGGCGCCACGGCCTTCGCGGCGGCGCTGCTCACCCACGACTGGCCCCACCAGAGCGGCCTGTTGTGCGCCTCCCTGCTCGCGATTGCAGTGGGCATGTGGGCCAGCCGCGTGGGCCAGGCATGAATATCTGGTTACTGATCGCCCTGATGGCACTGGTGACCTACCTGCCCCGCTACCTGCCCATGGCATTGGCCGGCCGGGTGCGGCTGCCGGCAGCGCTGGAACAGGCGCTGGATTTCGTGCCCATCGCCGTACTCACGGCAATCATCGCCCAGGGCGCGCTAATGCGCGGGGGCGCGGTGGATTTCAGCCTGGGCAACCTGCACGCGCTGGCGGCCCTCGCCGCCTTCGGCGCCGCCCTGCTGTGGCGCCGGCTGTTCGTGACCATCGCGGTGGGGCTGGGGTGCTTTGTCCTGTTGCGCTTGCTGCTGTAGGTTCCCTGGTCGAATGAATTCGACCCTACAGGAAGCACCTCCCCTGTAGGGCGGATTTCAATCCGCCGGCGGTGGCCGGTGCGGAGTTCCTGGTCGAATGAATTCGACCCTACAGGAAGCACCTCCCCTGTAGGGCGGATTTCAATCCGCCGGCGGTGGCCGCCTCAGGCACCGGCAACAAACGTCGGCGCCACCGGCGCGGGCAGGTGGGTTTCCGCCTCGCAGCGGGCGCGTATTTCCTCCACGCTGCCGCCGAAGTTGAACAGCGCGATATCATCCCCGCGACTGGCCACCCGCTCTGCCCGCAGGGCCTCGGTGGCCGCTGCATCCACGGCGCCATCCTCAGCGATAACCACGCCATAACGCTTTGCGCCCTCGCGGCTCACCAGGCGGCGCTGCACATCCTGCCGCACCAGTTCCGGGTCGCGCTGGTAGGGGTCGCCCCAGCCGCCGCCGCCCCAGGTATTGAAGTACAGCAGGTCACCCTCCTTCACCTTGATGCCCTCGACCTTTGCCGGCAGCCACTCTTCGCTGCCGTCGGCGCGCACCAGCCGCTTGGTGGAGCGCAGGCCGGTCTCGCCGCCCAGCACGCCCCAGGGGTACATCAGCCAGCGCTCGTCGTGAATACCGATCTCGCCGTCGCAGAGGAAGCGGTAGGCCACGCTGAGGCCATTGCCGCCGCGATGCAGGCCGGCGCCGCCGGAATCGGGAATGGTCTCGTAGCGCTCGATGCGCAGCGGGAAGTAGGATTCGATAAACTCGTTGGGCACGTTGGTGAAGCCCGGCCACAGCGAGTGACCGTCCGGGCCATCGCCCACCGGGCGCCCGGGAATGCCGCCGAAGCCGATCTGGAACAGCTGGAACCACTCGCCCTTCTTGTCGTAGCCGGAATAGAACAGGTGGGGCGAATCGGAGAAGCCCGCCGCGTTCAGCATCTGCTCCGGCGCGCCCATGCCCAGCAGCGCCGCCCAGCAGGTCGAAGATGCGGCCCAGGGCATGGGTGCGCCCGGACAGCGCCGCGGGGAAGTTCGGCTTGAGCAGCGTGCCCTGCGGGATGCGCACGTCCACCAGGTCGTAGAAGCCGTCGTTGAACACGATCTGCGGGTCGACCACGTTGATCGTGAAGGAGCCGAAGAACATCTTGAACATGTCTTCGTTGAGGAAGAAGTTCACCGAGCTCTGGGCCTGCGGATCGGTGCCGTCGAAGTCGAAGATGGCGACATCGCCCTCGCGCCACATCCTGCACTTGATCTTGTAGGGGCCCATGCCCATGCCGTCGTCGCAGAGGTAGTCCTCGAACTCCCGGGGCTCCTCCGGGATGAACATCCCGATGATGTGCTTCATGGCGTCGTAGTTGCGCTGCAGCATGATATCCATGGTGGCCGACCAGCACATCGTCGCCAAAGCGCTCGGCCATTTCCACGCAGCGCCTGGCGGCGGTGTTGCAGGCCGCCACCAGGGCGTTGAGGTCGAAGCGGTTCCACTGCGGGGTGCGCACATTGTGCAGGATCAGCTCCAGCAGGTCGGCCTGCAGCACGCCTTTCTTGTACAGCTTGATCGGCGGGATGCGGATGCCTTCCTGGTAGATGGTCGTGGCCTGGATGGGAATGGAGCCGGGCACCATGCCGCCGTTGTCGGACATGTGGCCGAACATGGCCGACCAGGCGATATGGCGGCCGTCCTTGAACACCGGCACCAGCACCACCCAGTCGGGCAGGTGCGACACCGCGGCGTTGCACATGTAGGGATCGTTGGTGAGGATGATGTCCCCCTCCTCGATCTCGGCGTCGTAGGCCTCCAGGAAGGGGCCGATGAAGGAACCGAACTGGCCCACCACCATCTTGCCTTCCAGGTTGGCAATCATCGGGAAACAGTCACCCTGCTCGCGAATGCCCGGCGACATGGCGGTGCGAAACAGCACCGCGTCCATTTCCTCGCGGGCGTTGCGCAGGGCGTTCTCGATGATGTCGACGGTCACACCGTCCACATCGACCTTTGCGAAGGGGGTCGTCGTTGGTCTGGATGATGGTCGCGGTCATATCAGTTGCTCCCCTTGCGCCGGGTTGATCAGCAGGTTGCCGATGGCGTCGACCCGGGCGTCGTAGCCGGGCAGCACCACGGTGGTGGAATCCATCTCGCCGATAATGGCCGGGCCGGGCACCACCAGGCCCTCGTGCAGCTTGCCGCGGTCGTAAATATGGATCTCGTGCCACTGCCCCTCGTAATAGAAGCGGCTGTCGTGAATGCGGCACTGCTCCAGGGTGGTGCCGGCCTGCCGCCGTCTTCAGATTCGGCGATAGCCTTGGCCCTGGCTTTGGCCACGGCGCGAATCATGAGGATCTCGTGGCCGTCCCCCAGCTTGAAGGTGAACAGCTGCTCGTGCTCGGCGATCGAACTGGTCGGTCAGCAGGGCCACGCCCCGCTGCTCGCAGTTCGTCCTCGGTGAAGTCCACGGTGATCTGGAAGGCCTGGCCGGCATAGCGCAGGTCGGCCTGGTAGCTGACCTCGTGCTCGCCTCCGGGATGCCGTCCGCCACCAGGGATTCACCGGCCCGCTGTTGCAGCTCCCGCAGGTCGGCGAGCAGTTGCTCGTCGGTGAGGTCCCCCGCCATGGTGAGGTAGGTGCGGGCCGCCTCATCCTGCACCTGGGTGGTGGCATCGCCGTAGGCACACAGCACCCCGGGACCCGGGGGAATGATCACCGGCCAGGCATCGGTGAGGATGCCCAGGGCATTGGCGTGCAGCGGTCCGGCCCCGCCAAAGCCCACCAGGGCGAAATCGCGGGGGTCATAGCCCTGCTCCACCGACACCAGGCGCAGGGCGCCGAACATGGACTCGTTGACGATCTTGCAGATGCCCTCGGCAGCGTCCATCAGGTCGATACCCATGGCGTCTGCAACTTTTTGCACAGCCGCCTCTGAGGCCTCGCGGTTGATATCCATCTTGCCGCCCAGCTTGCACATCCGAGGGCAGGTAGCCCAGCACCACGTTGGCATCGCAGACCGTGGGCTGCTCGCCGCCCTTCATGTAAGCAGGCCGGTCCGGGCACCGCGCCGGCGGACTCCGGACCCACCCGCAGCGCTTTGGTCAGCTCCGGCACGAAGGCGATGGAGCCGCCGCCGGCGCCCACGGTGCGCACGTCCACCGAGGGCGCGCGCACCCTCACGTCGCCGACGATGGTCTCGCGCCGCACCCGGGCCCGGGAGTTCTGGATCAGCGCCACGTCGGTGGAGGTACCGCCCATGTCGAAGGTCAGGATATTGTCGAAACCGGCCCGGCTGCAGAAGTAGATCGCGCCGGAAACGCCACCGGCGGGCCCGGACATCAGCAGGTTGACCGGCGACTCGGCGGAGCCGCGGGCCGAGGCCAGGCCGCCGTCGGAGCGCAGGATGGACAGCTGGGTGTCGCCGCCCATGTTCTCCTCCAGGGCGGCCTGCAGGTTGTGCACGTACTTGGACACCTCGGGGCGCACATAGGAGTTGACCACGGTGGTCTCGGTGCGCTCGTACTCCTGCATCTCCGGCACCACCTCGCTGGAGATGGAGATGGGGGTACCGGTGAATATTTCGGCGGCGATCTCCCTGGCGCGGCGCTCGTGTTCGCCGTTGATATAGGCGTTGATAAAGCAGATGGTCAGCGCCTCCACCTCGCCCCGTGGCGTACAGCGCCTCGAGATCGGTCGCGCAGCTTGTCCTCGTCCAGTTCGCGCACCGTGCTGCCGTCGGCGTCCATGCGCTCCTCGGCACCTATGGTCAGCTCCAGCGGCGCCAGCAGGGGCTTCTTGACGAAACTGACCCAGCCGCCCAGGCCACCGGGGCAGAACGAGCGCGCCACCTGCAGGGTGTCTTCATAGCCGGCCGTGGTGACCAGCCCCACCCGCGCGCCCTTGCCGGTGAGCACGGCGTTGGTGGCCACGGTGGTGCCGTGCATGACCCGGTTGATGCCTGTGGGATCGATGCCGGATTCGTCGCAGATGCGGGCGATGCCGTTGAGCACGCCGATGGAGGAGTCCTCGGGGGTCGAAGGCACCTTTGCGGTGTGGGTCTCCCCGGTCTCTTCGTTGATCAGCAGCAGGTCGGTAAAAGTGCCGCCCACGTCTACGCCCAGCCGGTAACTCATCTCTTGTGACTCCTGTTTTTTATCGCTTCAAGTAGGAAGCGTCTACGAGGCGTTGAAGCGGGTATAGGTTATTGGGACCGTGAGAGGCAGGGATGCCGAACACGAGCCTCCATGGATGGATTCACGGCGGGTCCCGATAACCTATACCCGCTTCGACGCCGGCCATCGCTAACTCAACCCCGCCTGCTTGGCCAACCAGGGCTTCAGCCAGGCCTTGGCACGCCCACCCGGGGCGGTGCCGGTTAATTCTTCCGCCAGGTCCGACGCCCGCAGCAGCGCATCGAGATCTATACCGGTGTCAAAACCCATCTGCCCCAGCATCATTGCCACGTCCTCGGTGGCGACATTGCCGCTGGCGCCCGGGGCGAAGGGACAACCGCCGAGGCCACCGATGGAGGAGTCGAAGCGGCGGATGCCGGATTCGACGGCGGCGTAAACATTGGCCAGGCCCATGGCGCGGGTGTCGTGGAAATGGCAACCCAACTGCCCGGGGCCGTGCTCCGCCACCAGCTCGGCTGTGAGGCTGCGCACCTGCTGCGGATTGGCGGCGCCAATAGTATCGGCTATGACCACCCGGTCGGCGCCCAGGGCCAAAAACTTCGCGGCGCTGGCGCGCACCACCCCGGGATCGGTGGCGCCGTCGAAGGGACAGGCGAAGGCGACAGAAATGGTGGCGATCACCTCGATACCGTCGGCGCCGGCACAGGCCAGGATGGCGGCGGTGGCGTCATCGGCCTCGGCAATGCTCATGTTGACGTTCTTGCGGGCCATGCCCTCGCTGGCGTACAGCACCATGGTGACCGAGCGGGCGCCGGCGGCCCGGGCCAGTTCATAGCCCTTCATGTTGGGTATCAGCACGGTGTAGTGCAGGTCACTGGCGGGCAGCGATGCCAACACGACATCGGTACCGGCCATGGCCGGCACCGCTTTGGGCGAGACGAAGCTGCCCACTTCTATACTGCCCACCCCGGCCGCGGCGATGGCGGCGATCAGGCGCAGGCGCTGCTCCACGGTGAGTATCCCGGGCTGGTTCTGCAAGCCGTCGCGGGGGCCGACATCGGTAATGACTATCTGCTTATCCATATGCTCCGGATTCATCACATCCAATACGCTCTGGCAGGCGATTATACGCCGCCCGCCCTCTCACAGTGTATACGCTCAATCGTGGGAATGGGTCGTGCCGTCCGCATGGGTGTGGGTGTGGGGGCTGCCCGGTTCATGGTGGTGATGACCGTGCCAGTGGTCGTGGGTCCTGCCGTCGGACTTGTGCCTGGTATCGTGACCCTGCTCGTCCCCGCGGCGCTGCATGGTGTCCTCGAAGTCCTCCGGCCCGTGGGGGTGGTTGTGATCCTTGCTCAGGCACCACTTGTACAGCAGCGGGTCGCGCTTGTAGAGGCGCGCGGCGGAGCGGTCCACATTTTCCACCGGGGTGCTCCAGGGGTTGTAGTGGAAGTGGTTGAACAGCTTGGAGTCGGTGCGACCCAGGGCGATACAGCCGTACTCAGAGGCGAAGGCACCGTGGTTGATATAGGCCGGGCGCCAGAAGTAGCCGCCGGTGGGCACCTCGCCGAACTGCATCATCCAGGAGGTACCCCACAAGTGGTAGGACTCCTCGGCACAGTCGTGATAGGAGATGTTGTCCTGGTAATAGCCTGGTGTCATGCAGTACAGGAATGTCATGGCGTGGGAGATGGGGTTGTAGTTGAGCAGCTTGATCAGGCAGCCGGCCGCCACCGAGGGCTTGGTCACATTGCCCATGGCCCAGGGCAGGTCCATGTAGGAATCGACACTGTGGTAGAGATCGACCTGGGCCAGCGGATGGTGCTCGGTGGACTGCTCGTGGCTGGGCTCGCCGGTGTTGTACATCACCAGTACCAGGCAACCCTGGGCGGTGCTGATTTCCGGCAGGGCGTAACCCGCCGGCACAAAAAAGTAGTGGCCCTTGCGGCAGGTGCGGTCACCCACCTGCAGCTCGCCCTCGATCACGATCATTTCCATCTCGGACCAGGAAAAGCCCGGGGCGCGCCGGTAGCCGCCGTCGTACTGCACGGTCATGGAGCAGGCGCCGCTATCGACATCCAGGCTCAGCATCTTGTAGCGCATACCGCCGGCAAAGCCCGGCAGGATCATGTTCTTGAAGCCGGTATCCCGGTCGCAGAAAGGTTCTATGTGTGGACGTGCCATGTCAGTTCTCCGTCAATTCAGTCTTGTCTTGGTCGCTTCAGGGGCGCGCGTCTAGTCGCTGTCCACACCGTGTTTCCATACCACCCGGTCTTCCCGGCCCTCGGGCTTCACCGGCAGGTCGGCCGGGCTGATCTTCATCTTGTCGTCGCCATCCACGTTGAAACCGATGGTGGTGATGCGGTCGAAGAATTCCTGGTACCACTTCTCCCGGGTGGGAGCCAGGTCCTGCATCTCCTTCTCGATGAGCTTGAAGCGCTCTTCCTGCTCGGCGATTTCCTCTTCCAGCCACTGGCGGACCTCGGGTGCGAGATCGTGCTCTATAAACAGGTTCTTGAATGTCATGGGCCTACTCCTGCGTTCAGGTTACTTTGATCTACCGGTGTCAGTTCTGCGCGGGCAGCACAGCCTCGCCGGCGGCGAGCATGCTGTCTATGGTCGCCTGGTCCAACCCCGCCTCGCGCAGGATCTCCTGGCTGTGCTCCCCCAGGCGCGGCGCCATGGCGCGAATGGAGGCCGGGGTCCGGCCGAAATTCATGGGCGGGCTGCTCATGCGGACCCTGCCCTCGGTGGGGTGCTCGGCCTCCTGCCAGAAACCCGACTCCACCAGGTGGGGGTCGTCTATCAGGTCATCCAGGGTGTTCACCACCATCATGGGCACGTTGGTCTCGCCCAGCAGTGCCAGCCAGTCGGCGCGGTCGCGGGTGGCGATGATCTCGCCGGTAACCCGGTAGGACTCGTTGATATTCTGCAGCCGCGTGGCCATGTCGATAAAGCGCTCGTCCTCGGCCAGCTCCGGCCGCCCGGCCAACTCGCAGAAGGTGCGCCAGTGATTGTCCCAGTAGGGCAATACCGCCAGGTACTGGCCGTCCCGGGTCTTGTAGGGCCGCCGATGCTTCGCCATCAGGCGCACATAGCCGGCAGTGCCTATGGGGGGCTCGAAAGTCTGCCCCCAGAGGTGCTCGGTCATCACGAAGGACACCATGGACTCGAACATCGGCACCTCGATCTCCTGGCCCTCGCCGCTGCGCTCCCGGTGGAACAGGGCCGCCAGCACGGATTGCACCACCACCATGGCGGTGGTCTTGTCGGCGATGATCGTGGGCAGGTAGCGGGGCTCACCTTCCACCATGCTCTGCAGCACTGCAACGCCGCTGGCCGCCTGTATCGAATCGTCCAGCGCACCCTTGTTGCCATAGGGGCCCTTGCGGCTATAGCCATAGGTGGCGCAGTACACCACCTGCGGGTTCACCGCCTGCACCGCCGCGTAGTCCAGGCCCAGGCGCTCCATGGCCTGGGGGCGGAAATTGTGCACCACCACGTCGGCGGTCCTGATGATGTCCAGGGCCGCGTTGCGCCCGCGCTCTGACTTGAGATCCAGTGACACCGAGCGTTTGTTGCGGTTGCAGGTGAGGTAGAGCGAGCCCATGTCGCGGTGATTGCGATGGGGGCCCAGGTTGCGGTTGGTATCGCCCCCGGGGGGTTCGATCTTGATCACGTCGGCGCCCAGGTCGCCCAGCATCTGGCAGGCGTAGGGGCCCAGCACCACGCTGGTCATCTCCACTACCCGGATACCCTCCAGCGGCGCGCTCACTGGATCCGGCCCTCCAGGCCGTAGACGCGCAGTGCGTTGTCGCGCATGAACTTGCGGCGCACCTCGGGCTTGAGCCCCAGGTCGTCAATCTCCTGCACCGTGCGCTCAAAGCGCAGCACCGGGAAGTCGGTGCCGAACAGGACCTTGTCCTGGCCATAGGAGTTGATGTATTTCACCACGCTTTCCGGCCAGTACCTGGGGCTGTGGGCATCGGTTGCGATGTAGACGTTCTCGTGTTTCCAGGCCATGGCGATCATCTCGTCGTGCCAGGGTATGCCGACATGGGACCCGATCAGCTTCAGCTCCGGCAGGTCGCAGGCGATATCGTCCAGGTATATGGGACGCCCCACGGAACGGCAGCGCTGCTCTTTGGAGTAGATCAGCGACTGCCCCACCTGCATCTGCACCGGAATGCCCAGCTCGATGCACTTGGCGTAAAAGGGGTAGTACCTGGCGTGATTGGCCGGCAATTCGAACCAGTGCGGATAGAGGTGGGCGCCGATAAAACCCATATTGGTCACGGCATCTTCCAGGGCCCGCACCCCGTCCATGCCGGTGTAGGGGTCGATACCGATCAGGCCCAGAAAGCGATCCGGATATTGTGCCACCGCATCCGCGACCACCTCGGGGGGCATGTGGTAGGACCCGGGCAGCCCGACCCGGCCGGACTTGGCGGCCACCAGGAAGCCGGTCTGGATATTGGCCGCGTCCATGCCGGCGAGCATCTGTTCCAGGCTGATGCCACCGCTGCCGTGTTCGCCCTTGACCTTGCCCACGAAAAATTCGTCGGTCCAGCCCGGGCGGTGGGACAGGGCTTCCGCGGTCCAGATATTGACCACCGTATCGATGGCCCTGTAGTCGTCAGTCATCGGTTTTCCTATAGTCCGAGCACGGCGATAGACAGGCCGCACAATGCGATCGTGCCGCCGGCTATGGCGTCGCTGAAGCGCTCCATGGCCGGCAGCCGCACCGCCCTGAGGCCCCAGACCGCGATCATCACCGCCACCAACATGGTGAGCACCGTCACCAGGGCAAATACCGCGGTCACAGCAGCCAGGCCCGCCACGCTCTCCTTGGCGGCGGGAAACATAAGCAGCGGTATCAGCGGCTCGCAGGGGCCCAGCACGAATACGATAAAGATGGCCCAGGCGGCGGGTGAACGCTGCTTGCCGACGGCATCACCGGCGGTGTGAACATGGACGTGATCACCGTGGTGGGTATGGACATGTGCATGGCGCTCGCCACCATGGCTGTGCCAGTGGACATGGGGCTTGTTGCGCCAGGCCCGGCGCAGGCCCCAGGCCATGTATACCAGCCCGAAAGACAGCAGCGCCCAGGCGGCGAGTTCCCCGCGCCAGCCCTCCACCCACTCCAGCGCACCCAGCTGGATACTGGCATAGATACCGATAATCCCCAGCAGCACCGAACCGACGATATGGCCGCTGCCGCACAGCAGGGTCATGCGCAGGGTTTTGGCTGGCGACCAGCCGCGGCTTTTCGCCAGGGCCACGAAGGGCAGGTAGTGATCCGGCCCCAACAGGGTGTGTACAAAGGCTATCGCTGCAGCGGTCCAACACAGGACCAGGATTTCTGGCGTTATCAAGCTGGTGACCCGCTTCTGGTTAAATGTACCATTGTTAATACATTATATCTTTTGATTATAGGCAGCATGCAATAGCCCTTCAAGCCCCGCGGGACGCGCCAGCGGCTTCAGCCGATCACGCCCTCTGCGCGCAGGCGCTCCAGCTCAGCCGCATCCAGCTGCAGCAGGCCGCCCAGGATCTCCTCGTTGTGGCTGCCCACCGCCGACCCGGGCCAGTCAGTGCGCCCGGGCGTGGCGTCCAGCCGGGGCATGATGGCGGGAATTTTCAGCGGCTTGCCGTCTATTTCCACAGATTCGAACAGGCCTCGCGCCTGGTACTGGGGGTCTGCCATCATGTCCTCGACGCTGTAGATGGGCCCCACCGGCACGCGCTCCTGCTCCAGGGTGTTGATGATGTGGGCGGAGGAGTGGCTCGCGCACCACAGGGCCAGCGCCTCGTCGATTTCCTCCTCGTGGACGATGCGCCCGGCGTTGTCCGCCATGGCGGGATTCTCGGCCATGTCGGAGCGGCCGGCGGCCACCATTAAACGCTTGAATATGGAATCGCCGTTGCCGCCTATGACCACGTACTTGCCGTCATCACAGCGGTAGGTATTGGTGGGCACGATGCCCGTTACCGTGGTGCCGGAGGGCTCGCGAATCACCCCGGCGCCATCGTACTCGGGGACGATGCCTTCCATCAGGTTGAATACCGACTCGTACAGGGCGACGTCGATAACCTGGCCCTCCCCCGCGCCGGGCTTTGCGCGCTGGATCAGCGCCAGGGCGATACCCAGGGCCGCGTGAATGGCGGCCACGGTGTCCCCGAGGCTGATATTGGGCCGCACCGGCGCCTTGCCGGGCTCGCCATTTATATAGCGGAAGCCACCGAAGCCCTCGGTGACCGAGGCGTAACCGGGCTTGCCGGCATAGGGGCCGGTCTGGCCATAGCCCGAGATGCGTGCATACACCAGCCCAGGATTGCGCGCCTTGACCTGCTCCGGCCCCAGGCCCCACTTCTCCATCATGCCCGGGCGGAAGTTTTCTATCGCCACGTCTGCGCTTTCCAGCAGTTGCAGCGCCAGCTCGCGGCCGCGTTCACTCTTGAGGTCCAGGGTGACGCTCTTCTTGTTGCGCCCCAGGCTTCGATACCACAGGGAGGTGCCGTCGCGCACCTGGCGCCAGCCCCGTATCGGGTCGCCGCCGGGGGGCTCGACCTTGATCACCTCGGCGCCGAAATACGCCAGGATGGTGCCGGTGAACGGGCCCGCCAGCAACTGCCCCATCTCGATCACCCGCACCCCGTCCAGGGGTCGTTGCGAATCACTCATTACCACTCACCTTTCCATGTTGAAATCATGCACCGCAGCTGTCACTGAGCATAACCGATCTGGCCCCGGACTATAACTTGACTGAAAGTTATGTCAATATAACATTTGGCCTGAAATGGCGCTGCAAGCAGGTATGCCACGGGTACTGTCCATGACATCTTATACGGTTAACAAATGGTGCGGCGGAGGTGCTTGATACCAATGTCGTACTGGCCACGCTGGTCGTCTACAAGATCCTGCTGATCCTGATCGGGCTGTGGGCCCAGCGGCGGGTGAGCTCCGAGCAGGACTTCTTCCTGGCGGGCAGGCAAGTAGGGCCCTGGGTGGCGGCGGTGAGCTACTGCGCCAGTGCCGCCTCCGCCTGGACCCTGCTGGGCATGAGCGGCCTGGCCTTCGCCATCGGCCTGTCGGCGCTGTGGGTGGCGCTGGGGGCTGTGCTGGGCTGTGCGTTTTCTTGGTGGGTCTTGGCGCCGCGGGTCATGGCCATCAGCGGCCGCCAACAACTGCTGTCGGCCACCGAATTTATCGCCCTGGGCACCAGTGGCCGCCAGCGCCAGCGTATCATCGCACTGGTCTCCGCCATCATCCTGTTCTGCTTCCTGATCTACATCGCCTCCCAGTTTCAGGGGGCGGGCAACACCTTTGCGGCCACCTTCAATATGACCAGTGGCAGCAGCATCGCCCTGGGCGGTGCCATTATCCTGCTATACACCCTGCTGGGCGGCTTCTGGGCGGTCAGCGTTACCGATACCCTGCAGGGGCTGCTGATGATACTGGCCGCCATCCTCCTGCCGGTCGCGGCGCTGGTGGAACTGGGAGGGCCGGCCGCATTCTGGTCGGCCCTCACCGCCCGGGCCGGCGACCAGTACATGAGCCTCACGGGCGGGAGCGTGGGACTGCTCGCCGCGGGCATGCTGGCCGGCTCGCTGGCGGTGGGCATATCCTCCCTGGGACAACCGCACCTGGTGGCCCGCTTCATGGCGCTGCGCGACACGCGGGCGCTGCGCCTGGGGCAGATCATCGCCACCGGCTGGTACGCAGTGGTGTTTTTCGGGATGTGCCTGGTCGGTCTGGCCGGGCGCCTGCTGGTGGGCGCAACGGAAAATCCCGAGCAGATCTTTTTCGCGCTCAACGCCGCCCTGTTCCCCTCGGTGCTGGGAGCCGTGCTGCTGGCGGCAGTCCTGTCGGCCATCATGTCCACCGCCGACAGCATGCTGCTGGTGGCGGGCACCACCGTGGCCCACGACCTGGGGGTCACCGGCCGCCATCGGGCCCACGCATTGCTTGTTTCGCGGCTGGTGATCGCGGCGCTATCGGTGGCCGCCATCCTGGTGGCCATTTACATACCGGCGACCATCTTCCAGCGGGTACTGTTCGCCTGGGTGGCGATCGGTTCGGCCCTGGGGCCGGTCATACTGTGCCGCGCCCTGGGCCGGGCGCCCCCGCCCTCGCGCATCCTGCCGGCCATCGCCACCGGTTTTGTGGCGGCGGTGGCTTGCTACCTGCTGCCAGACACGCCCGGGGACCTACTGGAACGCAGCCTGCCTTTTGCCCTGGGCCTGGCGATCCTGTTGTTGCGCCCCAGCCGCTAAGCGCGCTTGTCATCGCTGCGGGATACACCCTGCAGCGGCGGTCGCAGCGGCGGCACCAGCGGCACCGTGTCCAGGGCCCAGCGCAACTCCGGGTTCAGGCGTCGCGCCGGGGAGGGAATGGTAAAGGCCTTCTCGCCGCGATAGGGTTCCATGGCGCGGGTATCGATTTTCCAGCCTTTTTCCTCTATGTGAATCTTGCGCACCTTGCGCCAGGCCGCCATGAACTTGTCCTGCTCCACCGACACCTCGTGCTCCAGTGATTCCGGCAGGTGGTGCGGCGCTATCGCCTCGACGATGTGGGCGTCCTCGGCAAACACTTTCAGGGTGCGCTTCACCGAACCCTTGTCAAACATGCCCCACTTGAAAAAGTTGCGCACCTGCACCACGAAGGAGCGGGTCGTGAACTCGTCCACCGGCGTGTTGGCGTCAAATATAATCATTTCCATCCAGGAGTTGACCTGTATATGCAGGCGCACGCAGTGGCCCGACAGGTAAAACCCCGGGTGCACGTGGGTCTCGGCCTTGTCCTTGCGGGCAAAACGCATCAGGCCGGCGTTGCCCTGCATGGGGGGCGGGTACAGCACGCAGGAGGAAGAGCCGGCAATATCGCTGCGCTCCATTTTTGCGATACGGTTCTTGGCCGCCATCTCCTGGTAGCCGAAGCCCGGGTGCACGAAGGAGGTATGGGCGATGTCGATGCCGTTCTCCACCACCCGGTCCACCGAAGCCTTCCAGGTGAACTCGGTTTCGATAGGGCGCCAGTTGTCGTGGTCGTCGAACTCCGGAAATGGCGGGATGGGATAGCGCTCGGACTCGGGGAGATCGCCCATGAAAACCCAGATCATGCCGTAGCGCTCCTGGGTCGGGTAGGCATCGATGCGGGCGCGCTCGGGGACCTCGGCACCCTCCCCCCGCGAGGGAATGAATTGCACCTTGCCCTCGGCGTCGAATTCCCAGCCGTGGTATGGGCAGGCCACGCAGTTGCGCTTGGTGGTCCAGCCGCCCGCCAGGGAGCCGCCGCGGTGAATACAGATATCGCTGAGGCAATTGACCTTGCCCGACTTGTCGCGAAACAGCACGAAATTCTGGCCCAGCAGCCGCGCCTGCACCGGTTCGTCCTTGACCGCCCGTGACCATTCCGCCACGTACCAGAGATTTGTCAGCATGCTTCCCTCCGCTTGATTTTATTTTCGGCGGTTATTATACGTCACAGGGACAGAAACGGATTACTTGCCGCCGGCCCTTTCGCCGCGCACTACGACACCGGACTGGGAACCACTGCGGACTGTTCCGCCAGGGGATCAAAAAATAGTTCAACCGCGAGTGAACCACCCCTGGTACGGCCCCGTATATCTGAGCACAACACACACTTCTCGAGGTCTCCCACATGTCTATCCGTTCTGTCGTCGTCGCAGCCGCCGCCCTGGGCGCCGCCCTGGCTTACAACCCCGTCGCCACCGCCGCGGACGACGTCGCGGCCCCGGCCACTATCATTATCTACCGCGCTGACGAGTCGATCAAAACCAGCCGCCTGCGCCCCGCTATCCATATCAACGGCGGCGCAGTCAGCCGCCTTGATCGGGACGAAGTCCTGGTTCTCGAACGCGCGCCCGGCGCCTACACCCTGGACTCCAGCATGCCCGGCACCGAGGCCATCACCCTCGACCTGAAGCCGGGAGCGACCTACTACGTGCACTCCGAGCTGAAGATGCGCGGCTCGACGGTCGAATCCACCCTGGTGGAAGTCGAGGAACAGGTAGCCCGGGTGCAGCAACCGGAGATCGGTTCCGCCATCTGAAGGGCGCAGCGGTCACTCGTACCCCACCTGTATGACAATGCCCTCCCTGCCATAGCTGATATCCTTGATGCCGTTCCTGAACGGCTGGATGTAGGGGTGGGGGGGCACGTCTGTCCGCACCGGGTTACTGACCCGCGCCTGCCACTCACTGTTCACACCCTGTAACACCTTCCGCGTGAACTCGTTGTCGTTGGCAAACTTCAGTTCATCCAGCTTCGGATTGAACAACAGCACCTGCCGCGTCTCCGGATCGTAGCCCAGCCCACCGGACAGCACCGCCACGCCCTCCTCGCTCAGCGCGATACCCTGCTCCGGCCGGTGATCGTAGGCCTGCACCCGCATGCGCACCGCAACCCGCCTGGCATCCGGATACAGCACCGTGGGCTCGCTGAGAAACAGGTTCACCTGCCCAAACGCCAGGGCCTGGGGAAACATGCTGCGCGCCATGTTGGTCGCGAGCTCCGCCGATACCGGCACGGAACTGGCAAAACCCGCGCTCGCGCCTGGCGCCGCCAGCAGGGCGGCCACCGCACACAACAGGCTTACGACGCCTGCAACCACTCTCTTCATAGACTCCCTCAACCGGGCAAAATGCCAAACCAATGGGCGCAACTATAAGGCATAATCGCCCGATGCCGCTCCTCCTCTACCACAACTGTGAAAATGACGTATTTCGCCCGTGAGCCAAGCACCTCCCGCCTCCCCTGACAGAACCCGGCCCCGGCGCAACGACTGGTTGCGGCAAACCCTGTCCACCTCCCGCAAGGAGGCGGTTTCCAGCTCCACCATGACCGGCATCTGTGACAATTACCTGGGCGCCTTCGCCATCTACCTGCGAGCCAGCCTGCCGCAGATGGGCCTATTGACCGCGCTACCGCAACTGGTAGGGGCCCTGTTCCAGCTGCTGTCCGTGTGGCTGTGCCCCTATTTCAGCCGCCGTCACGCCATCGTCACCGGCGTCGCGGTGCAGGCCACCGCCGTGGCGGGCATGGCCCTGCTGGCACTGCTGCGCCCCGACAACAGCGTGGCCTGGCTGATCGGCCTGGCGGTGGTATACCACGCCTGCGTCAACTTCGTACAACCCCAGTGGCGCAGCTGGATGGGCTCCCTGGTGCCGGCCCGGCGGCGCGGCGCCTTTTTCGCCGGGCGCACCCGGCTGACCATGATCAGCAGCTTTACCGTATTTGCCTGCGGAGGTGCCCTGCTGGGCTGGTTCGAACATCAACAGGCGGCGTGGGCGGGGTTTTTCATCCTGATGTTGCTGGCGGCCGGCGGCCGGGGCCTGTCCGCCCTGCAGTTAAAGCAAATGCACGACCCGGACCACGCCAGCGCCGCCAGGCCGGGCTCTTTCATCGATACCCTGCGGCGCATTCGCGAATCCTTTCACCACCGGGCCTTCCGCGAGTACAGCCTGTTTTTTGCCGGCATGCAGGGTGCGGTGGCAATCTCCGGACCGTTTTTCAGCGTCTACATGCTCAACGACCTGGGTTACACCTACTGGGAGTTTACCGGCAATATCGGCGTGTCGATTCTCACCCAGTTCTTCACCCTGTCCACCTGGGGCCGCATTTGTGACCGCTGGGGCAATCGCCTGGTGATGGTCACCAGTTGCTGCATGTTGCCGGTACTGCCGGCCCTGTGGTTGTTTTCCGAGAGCTACTACTACCTGCTGGGAGTACAGGTCATGTCCGGCCTGGCCTGGGGCGGCTTTACCCTGAGTACCTCCAACTATCTCTACGACCTGCGCCCGGCGCGGGCCGACTTCGCCAGCTACGCCGCGGTACAGTCCTCCCTGAGCGCGGTGGGCGTGTTCTGCGGGGCGCTGCTGGGCGGCTACCTGGCCAGCGCCCTGCCCGGGCTGGTAGCACTGCTGCCCGCGAGTTGGCAGCTGGAACACTCGGTGATCCTGATTTTCGCAACCTCCTCGCTGCTGCGGGTCGGCATCGCCGCCTGGTTCATCCCCCGCTCCCAGGAACTACGGGTACGCCACCACCCGAACCTGCTGCAGGTGGTCTACCGTGTGGCCCGCTTCACCCCCGGGGCCGGCATCGTGCTGGACTGGCTGACCGTCACCCGCAAGCGCCGGCCCTGAACCGGGCGATTAAGTGGGGGTTTGTTGATCTGGGCAAGCTGAAGCCCGCGCCGGCAGATGTTATTCTAGGCCAAAATGCAACTCATACGGGAGAGGACTATCTCGACAGGCAAGCGGGACAACCGGGGTATGTACATCTGCATGCTGAGCGTGCATGGATTGATACGCGCCGACGAGTTGGAACTGGGGCGCGACGCCGATACCGGGGGCCAGACCAAGTACGTGGTCGACCTGGCCAGGGCCCTGGCCCTGCACCCCGACGTTCAGCAGGTCGACCTGGTGACCCGGCTGATAGACGATCCCGCCGTCGATCCGCAATACGCCAGGGAGATTGAGTCTCTGGGAGAGGGAGCGCGCATCGTGCGCATACCCTGCGGTCCCCGGGAATACCTCCCCAAGGAACAACTCTGGGATCACCTGGAGAGTTTCAGCGACAACCTGGCCCACCTGCTGCAGGAACAGGGTCGGCTGCCCACACTGATCCACAGCCACTATGCCGATGCCGGCTACGTCGGGGTGCGACTCTCCAACCTGCTGGGCATCCCGCTGGTACATACCGGCCACTCCCTGGGCCGCGACAAACGCAAGCGGCTGCTGGCGCGGGGCCTATCCCGGGAACAGATTTCCAGTACCTACAACATCGAACGCCGCATCGACGCCGAGGAAGCCGTGCTGGCCAATGCCGACCTGGTGATCACCAGCACCCACAACGAGATCGAGGAGCAGTACGGGCTGTACAACTACTACGACCCGGAGCGCATGGTGGTCATCCCCCCCGGCACCGACCTGCAGCAATTCTACCCACCCCGGCCAGGTGACACGTTCGGCTTCAGCAGCGCCGTCAACCGCTTTTTCAGCGACCCCGACAAACCCCTGATCCTGGCCCTGTCCCGTGCCGACGAGCGCAAGAACCTGGCGACCCTGCTCGACACCTACGGCGAAAACCCCCAGCTGCAGGAGGCCGCCAACCTGCTGATAGTTGCCGGCAATCGCGACGATATTCGCGACCTGGAAAACGGCCCCCAGGCAGTGCTGACCGACCTGCTGCTGATCGTGGACGCCAATGACCTGTACGGGCGGGTGGCCATGCCCAAACATCACCGGCCCGCGGACGTGCCCGAAATCTACCGTATGGTCGCCGCCCGGGGCGGGGTCTTCATCAACCCCGCGCTCACCGAGCCCTTCGGACTGACCCTGCTGGAAGCCGCGGCCAGCGGCCTGCCGGTGGTGGCAACCGAAAACGGCGGGCCGGTGGATATCATCCGCAACTGCCAGTGCGGCGAACTGGTCGACCCCCTGGATAAAGACCAGATCGCGGCGGCCCTGCTGAAACTGTTGCGGGACGAGGATGCCTGGCAGCGGGCCTCGTCCAATGGCATCGAGAAGGTGCGCGAGCTGTACTCCTGGCAGGCCCACGCCGAGGCCTATGTGGACCAGGTGCGGGCGCTGCCGGGCAGGTACACGCCGCTGGCCGCAGCCGCTCCGCCGCCGTCCGGCCAGCGCTATCGCGACCGCCTGGTCGTGACGGACCTGGACCAGACCCTGATAGGCGACCCGGCGGCCCTGCAGGAGTTCATCGACATCATGCGCCGCCACCGCAAGCAAGTGAGCTTCGCCATCGCCACCGGGCGGCGCATCGACTCGGCCATGGCGCTGATGAAAAAGCATCGCATACCCAGCCCGGATATTTTCATCACCAGCCAGGGAACGCGCATTCAGTACGGACAGGCGCTGACCGAGGACGATGTGTGGCGCGACCACATCGACTACGACTGGTCGGCGCGGCGCGTGCGCGAGGCCATGTCCAGCCTGCCTGGCCTGATCACCCAGGAACGCAGGGAGCAAACCCCGTTCAAGCTGTCCTACTATTACGACGAGAGCAAGGCGCCCTCGCTGCACGACATCAACACCCTGCTGCGCCAGCAGGAGATCACCGCCAATGTCACCCTCTCCTTCGGGCAGTTCCTGGACGTGCTGCCGGTGCGGGCATCCAAGGGCCAGGCCCTGCGCTATGTTGGCCAGCGCTTCGATATACCGCTGGAGCAGATGCTGGTGGCCGGCGGGTCCGGCGCGGATGAAGACATGATGCGCGGCAACACCCTGGCGGTGGTGGTGGAAAACCGCCATCACGAGGAGCTGTCACCGCTGCCCGACCTGAAGGGTATTTACTTCGCCAGCCGCAGCCACGCCGGCGGCATCATCGAGGCCATGGATTACTATGATTTTTTCAACCGCTGCAGGGCGCCCGATGCCTGACGAGCTGCCGTTACACCACGGCGTGGAGCGCGCCGGATGAGCGGGGGGCCAGAGGGTCACATCTACCTGTTCGGCGAGGTCCTGTTCGATCACTTTCCCGACGGCAGCCGGGTGCTGGGGGGCGCGCCCTTCAATGTGGCCTGGCACCTGCAGGCCTTCGGCCAGTCAGCACGGCTTATCAGCCGCATCGGCAGCGACCCCGAGGGAGAGCAGGTACTCAGTGCCATGCGTTCCTGGGGCATGAATACCGACTACATCCAGGTCGACCCCCGCCGACCCACCGGCCGGGTCGCGGTCAGCTTCAGCAACGGTGAGCCGTCCTACGAAATCGTTACCGACTGCGCCTACGACGCCATCGAGCCAACAGCCGTGGAGTCCTGTCGCCTGCTCTACCACGGCAGCCTCGCGGCCAGGGCAGCCACCTCGGCCGCGGCATTGCGCCAGTTGCGCGACGCCGCAGCGGGCAGCGTATTCGTGGACGTCAACCTGCGCCCGCCCTGGTGGCAGGCAGACAGGCTGCGGACGAGCCTGGCAGGCGCCGACTGGGTCAAGCTCAACCACGAGGAACTCGCGCTGCTGGGAGAGCATGATTCGGAGGGAGAGCCCGGACAGCTGTTTCTGCACCGCTATGGACTGCGCGGCCTGCTGGTAACCCACGGGGCCCGGGGGGCCGAACTGTTGCTGGCTGGCGGCGAGCGCCTGACCGTGGCGCCCCGACCCAATATCGAGGTGGTCGATACGGTGGGCGCCGGCGACGCCTTCAGCGCCGTGCTGCTGCTGGGGCTGAGCAGGGAATGGCCCCTGCCCCTCACCCTGCAACGGGCCCAGGAATTCGCCGCCGCGGTGGTCGGCTGCCGCGGCGCCACTATTGCCGACCCGGACTTCTATAGGGCATTCTCCCACCGCTGGCACACAGCTGACTGACACCACCAGGGTATTCATGTACGAACAACAGTCTCACTACCTGCTCAACAATATTCTCGACCAGCTCAAGCCCGAGATTCGCAAGCGCGACCTGCGCCATTTTTATACCCGCCTGGGCGCCAATTTTTACGCCATACACAGCCTTTTTCACCGCCTGTACGGCGAGCGCGCGGATTTCGAGCAACAATTACTGCGCCTGGTCAGCGTGATGGCCAGCCAGTACATCGACCGCAACGCCGAGCTCAAGGCCCTGGATATCTCCCGGGAACAGGATCACCTGTGGTTCCTCAACCAGCAGTGGGTGGGCATGGCGCTCTACCTGGACGGCTTTGCCGGCGACCTGCCGGGTCTGGACAAGCACCTCCCCTACCTGCAGGAGCTGGGCGTCAATATGGTCCACGTGATGCCAATACTGGAATGCCCCCGCGGTGCCAGCGACGGCGGCTACGCGGTCAACAATTTTCGCGATATCGATTCCCGCGCGGGCAGCCTGGAGGACCTGCGGGTGCTGGGCAGCGACCTGCGCCGGCGCGAGATGCTGCTCACCCTGGACGTGGTGGTCAACCACACCTCGGACGAGCACGAGTGGGCCCAGCGGGCGCGCCGGGGAGAGCAGCCCTACCAGGACTACTACTACATATTCGACAACCGCGATATCCCGGACCTGTTCGAGCAGAGTATGCCGGAGGTGTTCCCGGAAACGGCACCGGGCAACTTCACCTTCGACGAGACCATGAACAAGTGGGTGATGACGGTCTTCAACAACTACCAGTGGGACCTCAATTACACCAACCCCGCCGTGTTCATCGAGATGCTGGACATCATCCTGTTCTGGGCCAACCAGGGAGCCGATATCCTGCGCCTGGACGCGGTGGCCTTCCTGTGGAAAAAGATCGGCACCACCTCCCAGAACGAGCGCGAGGCACACCTGATTCTGCAGCTGTTCAAGGACTGCTGCCAGGTGACCGCCCCGGGTGTGCTGTTCATCGCCGAAGCCATAGTCGCACCGGTCGAGATCATCAAGTACTTCGGCGAGGACGCGGTTATCGCCAAGGAGTGCGAGATCGCCTACAACGCCACCTTCATGGCGCTGCTGTGGGACGCCCTGGCCACCAACAATGCCAAGCTGCTCAACCAGAGCATCAGCAGCCTGCCGGACAAGCTGGACCGGGCCACCTGGCTGAACTATGTGCGCTGCCACGACGATATCGGCCTGGGATTTGACGATGCCGACATCCGCGCGGTGGGCTACGACCCGGCTGCCCACCGGCGCTTCATCCTCGACTATTACACCGGCAACTGGGATGACTCTCCCGCCAGGGGCCAGGCCTTCGGGCGCAACGAGAAAACCGGGGATGCCCGCATCTCCGGCAGCCTGGCCTCGCTGGTGGGCCTGGAAGCGGCACTGGCCGCCGGCGACGAGGCCGCCGTGCAGGCCAGTATCGACCAGATCCTGCTCCTGCACAGCCTGATCATGTCCTTCGGCGGCATTCCGCTGCTGTATTACGGTGACGAACTCGGCACCCTCAACCACTATGCGTATGGCAGCGACCCCGCCAAGGCACACGACAACCGCTGGCTGCATCGCCCGGTATACGATTGGGAGAGAGCCGAGTTGCGGCACCAGCGCGGCAGTGTGGAAGAGCGCATTTTCAACGGCCTGAAGCAACTGATTGCCGTGCGCAAGTCACTGCCGGCGCTGGCGGACTTCAACAATCGCGAGCTGATTGACGTGGGCAACCCGCACCTGTTCGTGTTCACCCGCTCCAATTCCGACTCGCCGCTGGAATCGGTGCTGGTGGTGGCCAATTTCAACGACCACCCGGAGCAGTTCGACCTGAACGACCTGCGCAACCGCGGCCGGTTCACGGTGGGGGAACTGCGCGATGCTGTCAGCGGCGCCAGCCCGGAGCAGTTCAATGAGCAGCTTGTCATACCGGCCAACGGCTTTTACTGGCTGATGTGCAGCCCCTGGTAAATTGACCGGCCGGACGAGTAGTTCAGGCCCGCCGCTGACCGGCGAGACGGTTTATACTGTATGCTCCGCCCCCCGATTACTGAGAACAGCGCCCCATGAGCAAACGCTTCCTGGCCGAGTGGCATCCGCAAGCGGCAATCCAGCTGGCCTGGCCACACCCCGGCACGGACTGGCTGCGCTTGCTGCCGGAGATAGAGGATTTTTATTACGAGCTGGTCGACACCCTCAGCCACCAGCAGCAGGTGGTCATTGCCGGCGACCCGCAGCTGGATCACGAGCGCATCCTGGCGGAGCTGAATCGGCGCGGGGCCAACCTGGGCAACCTGCGCTGGTTCGTGGTAGCCACGGACAATACCTGGGCGCGCGACCACGCGCCTTTGGCAGTGGGCGATGCCGCGGGAATAGAGCTGCTGGATTTCGAGTTCAACGGCTGGGGCGGCAAATACCCCTGCAGCCTGGACAACGACATCAACCGCTGCATAGCGGCCCAGGGCGGCTATGCCGCACCCCTGCGGCGGGTGGACTTCGTGCTGGAAGGCGGCTCCGTGGAAACCGACGGCGCCGGCACCCTGCTCAGCACCACCACCTGCCTGCTCAATCCCAATCGCAACGGCGGCCTGAGCCGGACCGGTGCGGAAGCCGCCCTGCAAAGACATCTTGGCGTGGAGCGCTTCCTGTGGCTGGAACATGGCCACCTGGCCGGGGACGATACCGATGCCCATGTCGACACCCTGGCGCGTTTCGTGGATGCCGCTACTATCGCCTACGTGCAGTGCACCGACCGGGAGGATGAGCACTACCCGTCGCTGGCGGCCATGGAGGCCGAATTGCAGGGCTTCCGGCAGGCGGACGGCCAGCCTTATCGGCTGGTGCCACTGCCCCTGCCCGGGGCGATATTCAGCGCCGCCGGCGAGC
>CAVPIH010000011.1:0-181966 GCA_963704965.1 uncultured Gammaproteobacteria bacterium | reverse complement strand
TGATTTATCCATTGGCTGCCTCCTCGCCGCGGCCGATCAGCAGCGAGGTGACCAGGTCGATAACGCGCTTGTCGTGCTGGTTGCTGACGCTGACCTCGCATTCGATGTAACCGAAGCGGGGATCGCTGGAGGCGGTGGGCTTATCCGTAACGGTGATCTGGGCGCTGAGGGTGTCCTCGGCGTACACCGGCCTGCTCCAGCGCAGTTGCGAGACCCCGCTGGACCCCAGCAGGTCGATGTGGCGGCTGACGAAGGTATCGGTGAGCAATCGCATCATCAACGCGGTGACGTGCCAGCCGCTGGCGCAGAGGCCGCCGAAGATGGACTCCGTCGCCGCCTCGTTGTCCAGGTGGTAGGGCTGGGGGTCGAAGTCCGCGGCAAATTCGAGAATATCGCGCTTGCTGATGGTGATGCAGTCGGTGGCGAAGCGCTCTCCCGGGTCTATATCCTGCCAATACCGGGTCTGGTGGGTACTCATGGGTCAAGGCCTTGCAGGTGGGCAAGGCCCTATTTTCGGCCAACAGGGCAGGGCAATACAAGCTGCCCCCCCAACGGCCGGTTAACCGGCCTGCAGTTGCAGCGAGCCGATGATGACTTTCTGCACCTCCGAGGCGCCCTCGTAGATGCGCAGGGCGCGAATCTCCCGGTACAGGCTTTCCACGATATGGCCGCTGGTGACGCCCAGCCCGCCGTGCAGTTGCACCGCCTTGTCGATGATTTTCTGGGCGCTCTCGGTGGCATACAGCTTGGCCATCGCCGCCTCGCGGGTGATGCGCTCGGCGCCGCTGTCTTTTTTCCAGGCGGCCCGGTAGATCAACAGGGCGCTGGCATCGATATCCAGGGCCATTTCCCCCAGTGCCGACTGGGTCATCTGCAGGTCCGCCAGGCGGCCACCGAACATCTTGCGGTCGCGGCTGTAGGCGCTGGCCTCGTCCAGGGCCCGGCGCGCGAAACCCAGGGCGGCGGCGCCCACGGTGGAGCGGAACACGTCCAGGGTGGCCATGGCGATGCCGAAGCCCTTGCCCTCCTGGCCCACCAGTTGGGTGCGGGGAATGCGGCAGTCCCTGAACTCCAGCGTGCCCAGGGGGTGGGGCGCGATCACGTCGATGCGCTCCGCCACCCTGAAGCCGGGGGTGTCGGCGTCGACGATAAAACAGCTGATGCCCTTGCTGCCGCCCTCGTCGCCGGTGCGGGCGAACACGGTGTAGTAATCGGCGATGCCGCCGTTGGAGATCCAGGTCTTGCAACCGTTCAGCACGTACTCATCGCCGTCCAGGCGGGCACTTGTCTGCATGGCCGCCACATCGGAGCCGGCCTCGGGTTCGGACAGGGCGAAGGCGGCGATGTACTCGCCGCTGGCGACTTTCGGCAGGAAGCGTTCCTTCAGGCCCTCGCTGGCGAACATCGACATGGAACCGCTGCCCAGGCCCTGCATGGCGAAGGCGAAATCCGCCAGGCCGGAGAAGCGCCCAAGGGTTTCCCGGGTAATACACAGGCGGCGCACGTCCAGGGCCTCGGTATTGCCGCCGTAGGCCGCCGGTACCGCGTTGCACAGGAAACCGGCCTCCCCCAGCATGCGGACCAGCTGACGGCACTGGGCGTCCACGTCGCTGTGATCATGGGGCAGGGTCGCCAGGTGGGTTTGCGCCCAGGCTTCCAGCTCCCGGGAGAGTTGCCTGTGCCCCTCGTCGAAAAAGGGCCAGGACAGGAAATCCTTGTCGCTCATGGTCTCGCTCCGCTGTCTAGTCGCCTAAAAATTCGGGGGTCTGCTTGTTGACGAAGGCCTCGTAGGCGCGGGTGAAATCCTTCGTCTGCATGCAGATTGCCTGGGCCTGGGCCTCGGCCTCGATGGCCTGGTCCACGCTCATGTTCCACTCCTGGTGCAGCATGGTCTTGGTCATGCCGTGGGCGAAGTTGGGCCCGGCGACGATGCGCCCGGCACTCTCCAGGGCATTGTCGTAGGGGGCGTCGCTGAGGCGGTTGAAAAAGCCCCAGCGCTCGCCCTCGTCGGCCTTCATGGCGCGGCCGGTAAACAGCAGCTCGCTGGCATTGCCCTGGCCGATGATCCGCGGCAGTATCGCGCAGGCGCCCATGTCGCAGCCGGCGAGTCCCACCCGGGTAAACAAAAAGGCCACTTTGGCGTCCGGGGAGGCGTAGCGCAGGTCGCTGGACATGGCGATGATCGCGCCGGCGCCCGCGCAGATGCCTTCCACCGCGCTGATTACCGGCTGGGGACAGGCGCGCATGGCTTTCACCAGGTCACCGGTCATGCGGGTGAAGGCCAGCAGTTGTTTCATATCCATGCGGGTCAGCGGGCCGATGATGTCGTGCACATCGCCACCGGAGCAGAAATTGCCCCCGGACCCGCGCACGATCACCGCCTTGACGTCCTCCGCGTAGACCAGGTTCCGGAACAGGTCCCGCAGCTCCGCATAGGAGTCAAATGTCAGCGGGTTTTTACGCTCCGGACGGTTCAGCGTGATCGTGGCGATGGTGCCGGTCACTTCCCAGAGGAAATGTTCGGCCTGGTAGTTGGCTAGCTGGGTTGTTTGCATGAGTTGCTTCTCGAGTTTCGTTTTGATTGGTTAATATAGCCGGTGCCAAGCTGTACCCAATTCGACACCTCCGGATTCTGCGTAAGTTCACACCAATGAACACTTTCGCCGCTGTGGTCAAGGTCGTTCTACATCACCTCGCCGCCACTGACCGAGATCGCCTGCCCGGTTACCGAGCCGGCGCCTTCGCTGCACAGCCACAGGACTGTGGCTGCCACTTCCCCGGGCTGGATCAGGCGCCCCTGGGGATTGGTGGCGGTGAAGGTGGCCAGGGCCTCGGCTTCGCTGCGCCCCGTCTTGTCCATGATCTGCCTGACCGATTGGCGGATGATATCGGTGTCGGTGTAGCCGGGACAAACGGCGTTGACCGTGATGCCCTTGCGGGCCGTTTCCAGGGCCAGGGAACGGGTCAGGCCGAGGACGCCGTGCTTGGCCGCGCTGTAGGCGCTGACATAGGCGTAGCCGCGCAGGGCGGCGGTACTGGCGATATTGACGACGCGGCCCCAGTTGGCGGCCAGCATGTCGTCTATGGCGGCGCTGGTGCAGTTGAATACCCCGTCCAGGTTGACCGCCATGACCTGGCGCCAGGCCTCAGCGGTCAGTTTGTGGAAGGGCGCGGTGGGCGCGGCGCCGGCGTTATTGACCAGGATCTCCACCGGGCCGAAAGCGTCCCTGGCCTGTTCGAAGGCCTCGGCTACCGAATCCTCCCGGGTGACATCGCAGCTTATGGCCCGGGCGTTTCCCAGGGCGCCCGCCAGCGCCTCCAGGGGCCCTGCGGAGCGGCCCAGCAGTGACAGCCTGGCTCCCTGCGCGGCCGCCGCCCGGGCGATGGCGGCGCCGATGCCGGTGCCGCCGCCAGTGACCAGCGCATGGCGCTGGTTCACGCGTTGATCGCCATGTCGGCGGCCCGCGCAGGTTGCGCTCCAGCTGGTCGAAACCGGCGCGGTACTGCACCGGGCAGTGCACGCCCGTCGCCGCCGGTACTGCATGCTGCGCCGCGGCGCGCAGGGTCCAGTTGGGATCCGGCGAGGTGCGGTCGGGCCAGGCAGCACAGGTCGGCGCGGCCGGCGGCGATGATGGAGTTGACGTGGTCGGTCTCGAAGATGTTGCCCACCGCCATGGTGGCGATGCCCGCCTCGTTGCGCACCGCGTCGGCGAAGGGTGTCTGGAACATGCGCCCGTAGACCGGTTGGGCCTCCGGCGAGGTCTGGCCGGCGGAGACATCGATGATATCGACGCCGGCGGCCTTGAAGGCTCTGGCGATGGCGACCGCGTCTTCCGGGCGTAATGCCGCCTTCCTCCAGCCAGTCGGTGGCGGAAATGCGCACCGACATGGGCTTGTCCTCGGGCCAGGCGGCGCGCATGGCGGAGAAGACCTCGCAGCGGAAAACGCAGACGGTTCTCCAGGCTGCCGCCGTACTCGTCCTCGCGCTTGTTGAGTACCGGGGTGATGAAGGCCGACAGCAGGTAGCCGTGGGCGGCGTGCAGTTCCACCATGTCGAAGCCGGCGCGCTCTGCCCGCTGCACCGCGGCCACATGCTGCGTCGAGGACCCGCTCCATGTCCGCGGCGGTCATGGCCCTGGGCGTGGGGCTGTGGGGCGAGAAGGGCTGCGCCGAGGGACCGATGATGTCCCAGCCGCCCTCGGTCAACGGGTCGTCGGAGATTTCGCTCTCCCAGGGTTTTCTGGTCGAGCCCTTGGGCCCGGCGTGGCCGAGCTGCAGGCAGATTTTGGCCCTGGAGTTGGCATGGATGAAATCCACTATGCGCTTGCCAGGCCGCCTCCTGGGCATCGTTCCAGATACCGGGACAGCCGGTGGTGATGCGCGCGTCGGCGCTGACGTCGGTCATCTCGGTATAGACCAGGCCGGCGCCGCCCTGGGCCAGGGCGCCGTAATGCACCAGGTGCCAGTCCGAGGGCAGGCCGTCCTCGGCGCTGTACATGGACATGGGCGACACCACCACCCGGTTCGTCCAGGCGCATGCCGCGCAATTTGAAAGGCAGGAACATGGGAGGCATGGGGTCCGCCGACGGCGCTTGCCCAGGGCCAGGTCGGCCAGGTGTTTCTCGTAGCCCTCCAGCCACTGCTTGTCCCGCAGGCGCAGGTTTTCGTGGCTGACGCGCTGGCTGCGGGTGAGCATGGAGTAATTCAACTGCTTGGTATCGAAAGCCTCCACGTAGCGCGGCGCGTTCTCGAACCAGACCATGGAGTTGCGGGCGGCGCTCTGCAGCTTGAGGGCCTCGATTTCCCGCTCGGCCTGGTAGGCTTGCAGGGCCTGTGACAGCGACAGCTCTGAATCAAGGTGCTTGGCCAGGGAAATCGCATCCTCCAGGCCCAACTTGGTGCCCGAGCCGATGGCGAAGTGAGCGGTGTGGGCGGCGTCGCCTATCAGCACGATACGGTCGTCCTTGATCCAGTTGCGGCACAGTACCCGGGGAAAACTGATCCAGGCCGAGCCGCGGATATGGGCGGAATTGGTCAGCAGCTTGTGGCCGCCCAGGTACTGCTCGAAAATCTTGCGGCAGGTTTCGGCGCTCTCCTCGTGAGTCATGTGCTCGAAACCGAGGGCCTCGTAGACATCGGGCTGGCATTCCACGATGAAGGTCGAGGTGTTCTCGTCGAACTGGTAGGCGTGCACCCAGATCCAGCCGTGCTCGGTTTTCTCGAAGATGAAGGTAAAGGCGTCCTTGAAGCTCTGGTGGGTGCCCAGCCAGACGAACTTGTTGGGGCGCAGGTCGATATCGCATTCGAAGACGTCGAGATTGGCGTTGCGGACCTTGGAATTCAGCCCGTCGGCGGCGACGATGAGGTCGGCGTCGGCGAACTGGCTGTCTATATCCTCCACCGTGAATTCGTGCTCGAACACCAGGTTGACGCCCAACTCCATGGCCCGACCGTGCAAAATCTGCAACATGCGCTTGCGGCCGATGCCGATGAACCCGTGGCCGTCGGAGCGCTCCACCTCGCCGCGGACATGACAGTCGATCATGTCCCAGTGCACCAGCTCATCGATCATGATCTGGGCGCTCACCGGATCGTTGTGCAGCAGGTTCTGCATGGTCTCATCGGAGAACACCACCCCCCAGCCGAAGGTGTCACCGGGTCGATTGCGCTCGTACACGGTGATGTCATGGCCGGGATTGCGCAACTTCATGGAAATGGCGAGATAGAGACCGGAGGGGCCGCCGCCCAGGCAAACAATTTTCATTTTCTTGGAGCTCGCTAAGTGGGGTTCAGAGTGATTCTAGGGCATAATATTTTAAATGTAAAATATATTATTTGAGCTTTAAAGCAAATCCGAAACAGGGGACAATAGCCGTCTCTATACCGCTGGATACGACCGCCCGATGAGTACACCGCTGGATTCCGAATCGCGCATACAGGACGATGATCACCTGGCCCTGAAACTGTGGCTGCGCCTGCTGACCTGCACCAATATGGTGGAGGGCGCCCTGCGCAGTCACCTGCGCCGCCGGTTCGACAGCACCCTGCCGCGCTTCGACCTGCTGGCGCAACTGGACCGCCATCCGGAAAAGTTGACCATGGGCGAGCTGTCGCAGCTGATGATGGTGTCCGGTGGCAACGTGACCGGGCTGGTCAGGCAGCTGGAGGAGGAGGGGCTGGTCAGCCGGGTGCCCCAGGAAACCGACCGGCGCAGCTACCAGGTCGGCCTGACGCCGCGGGGCAAGCGCTATTTCGACAAAATGGCGGGCGAGCACGAGCAGTGGGTTGCGCAGCTGTTTTCACGCCTGGACCACGGCCAGCAGGAGGCCCTCATGGACAGCCTGCAGGCGCTGAAGCAGAGCATCGGCGCCAGCGGGGCGCCGGGGGCGGAGTAGGGCGTACCGGTCTCAGAAGGCCGGGATATCCGTCTGGGTCCTGCCCAGGATGAGGGCGTGGATATCGTGGGTGCCCTCGTAGGTGTTAACCACCTCCAGGTTCACCATGTGGCGCATGACGGGGTACTCGTCCGAGATGCCGTTGCCCCCCAGCATATCCCGGGCCTGGCGCGCGATGGCCAGGGACTTGCCGCAGGAGTTGCGCTTGATCAGGGATATCAGCTCCGGCGCTATGCCGTCGCTGTCCATCATCTGGCCGGCGCGGAAACAGCCCTGCAGGCCCAGCGCGATCTCGGTCTGCATGTCCGCCAGTTTCAACTGCACCAGCTGGTTGGCGGCCAGCGGCCTGCCGAACTGTTTGCGCTCCAGGGTGTAGTCCCGGGCGGCGTGCCAGCAGGCCTCGGCTGCGCCCAGGGCACCCCAGGCAATGCCGTAGCGGGCGTTGTTGAGGCAGCCAAAGGGGCCCTTGAGCCCCTCGACATTGGGCAGCAGTTGATCCTCGGTCACGAACACCTCGTCCATGACGATCTCGCCGGTGATGGAGGCGCGCAGGGCCAGCTTGCCCTCGATCTTGGGGGCGCTCAGGCCCGCCATGCCCTTCTCCAGGATGAAGCCGCGGATCTTGCCGTCATCGGTCTTGGCCCAGACCACGAATACGTCGGCGATGGGGCTGTTACTGATCCACATCTTGGCGCCGCTGATCTTGAAGCCGCCGTCTACACTCCTGGCCCGGGTGACCATGCTGCCGGGGTCGGAGCCGTGATCGGGCTCGGTCAGGCCGAAGCAGCCTATCCATTCTCCGGTGGCGAGCCTGGGCAGGTACTTCTCCCGCTGCTGCTCGGAACCGTAGGCGTAAATGGGGTACATCACCAGCGAGGACTGCACGCTCAGCATGGAGCGGTAACCGGAGTCCACGCGCTCCACTTCCCTGGCCACCAGGCCGTAGGAAATGTAGTCCACGCCCGGGCAGCCGTAGCCGTCTATGGTCGAGCCCAGCAGGCCCAGCGCGCCCATTTCGCGGAAGATGGCCGGGTCCGTCTCCTCCTTGCGGAAGGCGCTCTGTACCCGGGGCAGCAGTTTGCTCTGGGCGTACTGGCGCGCCGAATCGCGCACCATGCGCTGTTCGTCAGTGAGTTGCTGCTCCAACCCAAAGGGGTCCTGCCAGTTGAGGGTTTGCCATTTCTTGCCTTGTGCCATGGGTACGCTCTGCTGCTGATCCGGGGGAAGATGCGAATCTAGCAGAAATTATTTTAGAAATAAAATAAATTCTGCGGCCGGGGCTAGTTCAGCGAGCCCAGCTGTTCGCCCCGGGCGGCCAAACGTCGCAGCAGGGGCGCCGGTTCCCAGCAGGCATCACCGGTCTGCTCATGCAGCGCTTCCAGCCTTTCGAGCACCTCGTCCAGGCCCAGGGCGTCGGCGTAGTGCATGGGGCCACCGCGCCAGCGGGGGAAGCCGTAGCCATTGAGGTAGACCACGTCCACATCGCCGGGGCGCGAGGCGATGCCCTCGTCGACAATGGCGGCGCCCTCGTTGACCAGGGCCAGGACCAGGCGGTCGATAATCTCCTGCTCGCCGATGGGCCGGCGGGTGACTCCCCACTTGCGGGCAAGGTCTTCGACCAGTGCCTCGACTTCGGGGTCGGCCTGGCGCCGGCGGGTGTCCGGGTCGTAGCGGTAGTAGCCAGCGCCGGATTTCTGGCCCAGCCGCTCCATCTCCACCAGGGTGTCCGGCAGGGCGGTCTCCAGCTGCGAGCGCGGCTCTATGCCCTGGTCGCGGCGCGAGCGATAACCGATATCCAGGCCGGCCAGGTCACCCACTGCCAGTGGGCCCATGGCCATGCCCCAGGCCTGCATGGTGTTGTCCACCTGCTCGGGTGTGGCCCCTTCGAGCAGCAGCAACTGGGCCTGGCGGGCGTAGCCCTTGAGCATGCGGTTGCCGACGAAGCCGTGGCACACGCCCACCAGTACGGGAATCTTGCCGATGGTTTTGGCCAGCCGCATGAAGGTGACGATGACCTCCTCCGCGGTCTGGTCCGCCCTGACCACTTCCAGCAGTTTCATCACGTTGGCCGGGCTGAAGAAGTGCGCGCCGATGACCTGCCCGGGGCGGCTGGTGGCGGCGGCGATCTCGTTGATATCCAGGTAGGAGGTGTTGGTGGCCAGGATACAGTCGGGCTTGCACACCGCATCCAGCCTGGCGAAAACCTCCTGCTTTACCGCCATGTTCTCAAATACGGCCTCGATCACCGCGTCCACCGCGCTGATATCCCCGTACTCGGTGGTGCCGCTGATGCGCCCCAGGAACCCCTCCACCTGCTGCGCGCTGAAGCGACCGCGTTGCACCGAGGTCGCGTAGTTTTTGCGCACCAGGGCCAGGCCGCGCTCCAGCGCTTCCCGCCCGGTCTCCACCAGCACCACCGGGATGCCCGCCTGGGCGAAATTCATGGCGATGCCGCCGCCCATGGTGCCGGCGCCGATCACGGCGACGCTGTCTACCGGCCTGGCCGCTGTATCGGCGGCTATACCGGGTATTTTGGCGGTGGCCCGCTCGGCGAAAAAAACGTGCCGCAGGGCGGCGGACTGGGGTGAATTGCGGCACTCCAGGAAGCGCTCGCGCTCCAGTTGCTGGCCCTCGGCCACGGGCAGGCGGGTTGCCGTTTCCACCAGCTCCACGATGAACCCCGGGGCGATCTGGCCACGCAGCCGCGCCGCCACCCGCTGGCGCTCGGCGTCGAAATAGTCGGCCCCGGGGATATCCCCGATGGGCATGGCGGCGCTGGGGCGGGGCCCCGCGCCCCGCTGCAGCAGGTCGGTGGTGAAGTCTATGGCGGCGGTCTCCAGCTCGCCCTCGAGGACGGCATCGACCAGGCCCAGTTCCAGGGCGCGCGCGGCGCTCACCGGTTTGCCGCTGAGCATCATCTCCAGGGCCGCCTGCACGCCGACCAGGCGCGGCAGGCGCTGGGTGCCGCCGGCGCCGGGCAGCAGGCCCAGGTTGACCTCCGGCAGTCCCAGCCGGGTGTCGGGCAGGGCGCAGCGGTAATGGGCCGCCATGGCCACCTCGAGCCCGCCCCCCAGGGCGCTGCCGTGCAGGGCGGCTATCACTGGCACCGGCTGCGCCTCGATGGCCTCGATGACTTCGGGCAGGCTGGGGGGCTGCGGGGGTTTGCCAAACTCGGTGATGTCGGCGCCGGCGATGAACGTGCGGCCGCTGCACAGCAGCAATACCGCCCCGGCCCGGTCGCGCCGCGCCGCGTCCAGCCCCTCCATGATGCCCGCCCGCACGCCCTGGGACAGCGCGTTGACGGGGGGGTTGTCGATACGGATGACAGCGATGCCCTGTTCCAGTTGGTACTGGACGACTGGCTTGCCCATATAGTTCAGTCCTTGCGTTTGTCGATGACCCGGCGGGCCTTGCCCTCGGAGCGGGGGATGCTGCCGGCTTGCTGGATGCTGACCTGGCAGGATACGCCTATGTAGCTTTTTATGCCGTGCCGGAGTGCGGCGGCGATCTCGCCGGCATCGGCCTGGCCGGCCGCATCGGCCAGCTCCACGCTCACGGTCATGTGGTCGAGGTTGCCCCGGCGCTCCAGTTCGATCACGTAGTGGGGCGCCAGCGCGCCATGCGCCAGGATCTGTTCCTCGATCTGGGTCGGGAACACGTTGACGCCGCGCACGATCATCATGTCATCGCTGCGCCCGGTGATCTTGTCCATGCGGCGCATGGTCCTGGCGCTGCCCGGCAGCAGGCGGGTGAGGTCGCGGGTGCGGTAGCGGATGATCGGCATGGCCTCCTTGGTGAGGCTGGTGAATACCAGTTCCCCTTCCTCGCCGTCGGGCAGCACCTCACCGGTTTTCGGATCGATGATTTCGGGGTAGAAATGGTCCTCCCAGATGGTCGGGCCGTCCTTGGTCTCCAGGCACTCCTGGGCCACTCCGGGTCCCATCACCTCCGACAGGCCGTAGATGTCCACCGCGTCAATGCCCAGGCGCTGCTCGATTTCCAGGCGCATGGCTTCGGTCCAGGGTTCCGCCCCGAAAATGCCCAGGCGCAGCGCCAGTTTATGGGGGTCTACCCCCTGGCGATCCATCTCATCGGCGATGTTGAGCATGTAGGAAGGGGTCACCATGATGATGTCCGGGTTGAAATCCCGGATCAGCTGGACCTGCTTTTCCGTGCCGCCGCCGGACATGGGAATCACCGTGCAGCCCAGCTTCTCGGCGCCGTAGTGGGCGCCCAGGCCGCCGGTGAACAGGCCGTAGCCATAGGCGACATGTACCATGTCCCTGGCGCTGCCCCCGGCGGCGCGGATGGAGCGGGCGACCACCGTCGCCCAGGTGTCGATGTCGTTGCGGGTGTAGCCCACCACGGTAGGCTTGCCGGTGGTGCCGCTGGAGGCGTGGATGCGCACCACCTCCTCCCTGGGGGTGGCGAACATGCCGAAGGGGTAGTTGGCGCGCAAGTCCGCCTTGGTGGTAAAGGGAAACAGGCGCAGGTCGGCCAGGGACTGCAGGTCATCGGGATGCACGCCCTGGTCGTCGAAGGCCTTGCGGTAATGCGCCACGTTGTCGTAGGCGTGGCGCAGGCTCCAGCGCATACGCTGCAGCTGCAGTTCCTTGAGGGCCTCTTCGCCGGCCGTCTCTATTGCTTCCAGGTTCATGTTTATCGCTCTTATGGTTTGCAGAACAGAATTCGCAAAAGTATTACAAAAAATGTTGTAGATCAATGAATATTCGTATCATAATGCCGGTCGAGGCAAAATCTTGAACAATTATTAAAATAGTACAGGTGGTGGATAACAGTATGAAATTGCAAAGCTATGTGGCGGGCGGCTGGCATGAGGGCCGCGGCACCGGCGTGGTCGTGCGGGACGCCATCAGCGGCGAATCGGTCTGTGAGGTAAGCAGCGAGGGTATCGATTTCTCCGCGGTGGCAGCCCATGGGCGCGCCGCCGGAGTCGCCTTGCGCGCCATGACCTTCCATGACCGGGCCGGGCGGCTCAAGGCCATGGCCAAGCACCTGATGGCGAAGAAGGAGGACTTCTATGCCCTGTCCGCCCGCACCGGCGCCACCCGCGCCGACGGTTGGGTCGATATCGAGGGTGGCATAGGCACGGTGTTCACCTACGCCAGCCTGGTAACCCGCGAGTTCCCCAATGACACCGTCATGGTCGAGGGTGATATGGAGCGGCTGTCCGCGGGGGGCAGTTTCGTGGGTCGGCACATCCTCACCCCCAGGCAGGGTGTCTCGGTGCATATAAACGCTTTCAACTTTCCCTGCTGGGGCATGCTGGAGAAAATCGCCCCCAGCCTCGCGGCCGGCGTGCCGGTGATCGTCAAGCCGGCAACCCCCAGCGCCTACCTCACCGAGGCCATGGTCAGGGAAATTATCGCCGGGGGGTTCTTCCCCGAGGGCAGCATCCAGCTGGTTTGCGGCAGTGTGGGCGACCTGCTGGAGCAGCTCGAAGAGCAGGACGTGGTCACCTTCACCGGTTCGGCTAGCACCGGGCGCAAGCTGAGAACCCATCCCAATATCGTCGAGCACGCCATTCCCTTTACCATGGAAGCGGACTCGCTGAACGCCTGTATCCTGGGGCAGGGCGTTGCCGAGGGCGACGCGGAGTTCGAGTTGTTCATCAAGGAAGTGGTCAGGGAGATGACCACCAAGGCAGGCCAGAAGTGCACGGCCATACGGCGGGTGATCGTACCGGCGGAAAAACTGGCGGCAGTGGAGCAGGCGCTGCAGGCGCGCCTGGCGAAGGTGGTGGTGGGGGACCCGGCGGCGGAGGGCGTGCGCATGGGCTCCCTGGTCGGCAGGGACCAGGCCCGGGATGTGCGCGCCAGGGTCGAGCAACTGGCGCAGGAGTGCGACATCATCTACGGCGGTGAGGAGGAGTTTCCCCTCACCGGCACCGATAACCGCGGCGGCGCGTTTTTCCCGCCCACGCTGCTGCGCTGTGACGACCCCTTCAACAAGCTGACAGTGCACGAGGTGGAAGCCTTTGGCCCGGTGAGTACGGTGATGCCCTACGCCAGCCTGGATGAGGCAGTCGCCATAGCGCGCCTGGGCAAGGGCAGCCTGGTGGCGTCACTGTTCAGCTACGACGATGCCGAGGCCCGGCAGGTGATCCTGGGCGCGGCGGCCTATCACGGTCGCATGCTGGTCATAAACCGCGATTGCGCCGCCGAATCCACCGGCCATGGTTCGCCCCTGGCGACCCTGGTGCACGGCGGTCCGGGGCGCGCCGGTGGCGGCGAGGAACTGGGCGGCGCCCGCGCCATCAAGCACTACATGCAGCGCACCGCGCTGCAGGGCTCTCCCACCAGCCTGATGGCGATTACCGGTGAATACCTGCCGGGAGCGCAGGTCAGCGGCGATGCGATCCACCCCTTCAAGAAGTATTTCGAGGACCTGCAGATCGGCGAGACCCTGGTCACCCACCGGCGCACCGTGACCGAGGCGGATATCGTCAACTTCGGCTGTATCAGCGGCGACCACTTCTACGCCCACTTCGATGAAATCGCCGCGAAGGAATCTTTCTTCGGCAGGCGCGTGGCTCACGGCTACTTCATTATCTCCGCCGCGGCCGGCATGTTCGTGGAGCCCTCACCGGGTCCGGTGCTGGCCAACTATGGCCTGGAGAACCTGCGCTTCATCGAGCCGGTTGGCGCCGGCGACACCATCCAGGTCAAGTTGACGGTGAAGCAGAAGATAAAGAAAGCCCCGCGCGGCGACGAACAACCCAACGGCGTGGTGGTGTGGGCGATCGAGGTCACCAACCAGGACCAGAAACCGGTGGCGGTCTACGATATTTTGACGCTGGTGTTACGGCGCGAGGACTGAGGAGGCCGGCATGGGTTACAAGCATATAGAGTTCGAGATAGAACAGGGCGTGGCGGTGCTCAGGCTGAACCGGCCCGATAGCCTCAACAGCTTTACCGTGGACATGCACCTCGAGGTACGCGAGGTGCTGACCCGGGCCGCCGCTGACAGCGCCGTGCGCTGCGTCCTGCTCACCGGCAAGGGCCGCGGTTTCTGCGCCGGCCAGGATCTCAACGATCGCTCGGTGAGCCCCGGCGAGGCCATGCCCGACCTGGGGCACTCGGTGGAAACCTATTACAGCCCCCTGATTCGCCTGCTCGCCAGCATGGAAAAACCGGTGGTGTGCGCGGTCAACGGCGTGGCCGCCGGCGCCGGGGCCAACATCGCCCTGGCCTGCGATATCGTGATAGCCGGCAAGTCGGCGAGTTTTATCGAGTCTTTCTGCAAGCTGGGCCTGATTCCCGATTCCGGCGGCACCTGGATCCTGCCGCGCCTGGTGGGCATGGCCCGGGCCAAGGGGCTGGCCATGCTGGGCCCCAGGATCAAGGCGGAGCAGGCCGAGGCCTGGGGCATGATCTGGCAGTGCGTGGAGGACGAGGACCTGATGAGCTCGGCCCTGGAGCTGGCGCGGCAGCTGGCGACCCAGCCCACCCGGGGCTTCGCGTTCACCAAGCAGGCCCTGGCCGCCTCGGCCGCCAATACCCTGGAGCAGCAGCTGGAGCTGGAGCGCGACCTGATGCGCGCCGCCGGCCAGACCCACGACTACCGGGAGGGCGTGCAGGCCTTCCTGGAAAAACGCGAGCCGCGCTATCGTGGCGAATAGGTGCCGATGCCGTGAATGACCAGGAGCTTGCCAGCGCCAGTGCCGCCGCGCTGTACGAGCGCGACACCGCGGCGCGCTCCCTGGGTATCCAGGTGGAGGAGGTTGCCCCGGGCCGCGCCAGTCTGTCCATGACCGTGGCGGACACCATGGCCAACGGCCACGGCATCTGCCACGGCGGCTATATCTTTACCCTGGCGGATACCGCTTTCGCCTATGCCTGCAACAGCCGCAATGCCAGCACCGTCGCCGCCGGCGCGCGCATCGATTTCCTGGCGCCGGCGCGGCTGGGAGAGCGGCTGCTGGCGACCGCCAGCGAGGTCTCCCTGCGGGGCCGGAACGGGGTCTACGACGTCGTGGTGAGCAGGGAGGGCGGCGAGCGGCTGGCCCTGTTCCGCGGCAACTCATTTCGTATCGAGGGGAGCGTTTTTTAGTATGGAACAAGCCTTTATCTGCGACGCGGTGCGCACGCCAATCGGTCGCTACGGTGGCGGTCTCGCCGCGGTGCGCGCCGATGACCTGGGGGCGGTGCCCCTGCGGGCCCTGCAGCAGCGCAATACCGCGGTGCAGTGGGACCGGGTCGATGACCTGTTGTACGGCTGCGCCAACCAGGCCGGGGAAGACAATCGCAATGTGGCGCGCATGAGCGGCCTGTTGTCCGGCCTGCCGGTGACGGTGCCCGGGGTCACCATCAACCGCCTGTGCGGTTCCGGCATGGACGCGGTGGGGACTGCCGCGCGCGCCATCCGGGCCGGCGAGGCCAGCCTGCTGATCGCCGGCGGGGTCGAGCAGATGTCGCGGGCGCCCTTTGTAATGGGCAAGGCCGAGAGCGCGTTCAGTCGCGACGCGCGGATCTATGACACCACCATGGGCTGGCGCTTCGTCAACAAGCTGATGCAACAGCAATACGGCATCGACTCCATGCCCGAGACCGCGGAAAACGTGGCCGAGCAATTTTCCATAGCGCGCGCCGACCAGGATGCCTTCGCCCTGTGGAGCCAGCGCAAGGCGGCCGCGGCCATCGCCCGCGGTGATTTTGCGGCTGAAATCGTGCCGGTGACCATTCCCCGTCGCAAGCAGGACCCGCTGGTGATCGCTGCAGATGAACACCCCCGGCCCGATACCACGGCAGAGGGGCTGGCCAGCCTGCCCACCCCGTTTCGGGACAACGGCACGGTGACCGCCGGCAACGCCTCCGGTATCAACGACGGCGCCTGCGCCCTGTTGCTCGCCTCCGCAACCGCCGCCGGTGAGCACGGCCTGGAGCCCATGGCGCGGGTGGTCGGCATGGCCTGCAGTGGCCTGGAGCCGCGGATCATGGGTTACGGGCCGGTGGAGGCCAGCCGCAAGGTCTTGCAGCTTGCGGGGCTGTCCCTGGATGCTATGGACCTGATCGAATTGAACGAGGCCTTCGCCGCCCAGGGCCTGGCGGTGACCCGCGCCCTGGGCCTGGCGGATGACGACGCCCGTATCAACCCCCTGGGTGGCGCCATCGCCCTGGGTCACCCGCTGGGTATGTCCGGCGCGCGCCTGGTGGCCACGGCCACCCACCAGCTGCGCCGCTCGGGTGGTCGCTACGCCCTGTGCACCATGTGTATCGGTGTCGGACAGGGTATTGCCCTTATTATCGAACGAGTGTGAGGAGAGCAAAATGAGTGATTTCTCGGCAAAAACCGAGGCGGAGCTGCTGGAGATCTTTCAGCGCCGCGTCGACGACGAGCAGAAAATTGAGCCCAAGGACTGGATGCCGGAGGGGTATCGCAAGAACCTGATCCGGCAGATATCCCAGCACGCCCACTCCGAGGTGATCGGCATGCAGCCGGAGGGCAACTGGATTACCCGGGCCCCCACCCTGCGCCGCAAGGCCATTCTGCTGGCCAAGGTGCAGGACGAGGGCGGTCACGGCCTGTACCTGTACAGCGCGGCGGAAACCCTGGGAGTGAGCCGCGAGGAGATGATTGCGGCGCTGCAGTCGGGTGAGGCCAAGTATGCCTCCATATTCAATTACCCCACCCTCACCTGGGCGGACATCGGCGCCATAGGGTGGTTGGTGGACGGCGCCGCCATCGTCAACCAGGTGTCCCTGCAGCGCACCTCCTACGGGCCCTATTCACGGGGCATGGTGCGGATCTGCAAGGAAGAGAGTTTTCACCAGCGCCAGGGCTACGAAATCATGCTGGCCCTGTCCCGCGGCAGCGAGGCGCAGCGCGCCATGGCCCAGGATGCCATCAACCGCTTCTGGTGGCCCTCGCTGATGATGTTTGGCCCCCACGACGCGGAGTCGGCCCACTCCGGCCAGTCCATGAAGTGGAAGATCAAGCGCCAGAGTAACGACGAGCTGCGCCAGAAGTTCGTCGACCAGACCGTCAAGCAGGTAGAGGTGTTGGACATGAGCCTGCCGGACCCGGACCTGAAGTGGAACGAGGAGCGCGGTCACTACGACTTCGGCGAAATCGACTGGGATGAGTTCAAGCGCTCCATGAGCGGCGGCGGTCCCTGCAGCCGGCAGCGCATCGCGCACCACATCAAGGCCCACGAGGAGGGTGCCTGGGTGCGCGACGCCCTGCGTGCCTACCAGCAAAAACAGCGAGCCAGGGCCGGGCAGGCCGCGGCCTGAGGAGAATGGAAATGACCGAAGACAATCTGCATCTCTACGAAGTGTTCATCCGCTCGAAGCGGGGCCTGGATCACAAGCACGTGGGCAGCCTGCACGCCGAGGATCCGGCCCAGGCGCTGGAATATGCGCGCGATGTCTACACCCGCCGCAGCGAGGGAGTGAGTATCTGGGTGGTGAACTCTTCCGATATACACGCTTCCCAGGAAGATGACAGCGCCAGCTTCTACGATCCCATGGATGACAAACCCTACCGGCATGCCACGCACTATGTGCTGCCGGATGCCGTCAACAACATGTAAGCGGGGCGCAGCCATGACCAGAATAGCAATAGAGGACCCGGTGGAACTGTACGCCGTGCGCCTGGGAGATGACGCCCTGGTGCTGGGCCACCGCCTGTCCGAGTGGTCCAGCAACGCGCCCTTCCTGGAGGAGGACCTGGCGCTCTCCAATGTCGCCCTGGACTACCTGGGGCGCGCGCGGATGTTTTATACCTACGCGGGGCAGTTGCGCAACGACGGTACCACCGAGGACGATTACGCCTACCTGCGCGACTGCCGCGAGTATTACAATCTGTTGATACATGAACTGCCCCGGGGAGACTTCGCCTTCAGCATGGCCCGGCAGTTCATGGTCGATGCTTTCAACCTCGCTTACCTGGGCCAGTTGCAGGGCTCCAGCGACGAGTCCCTGGCGGCTATTGCCGGCAAGGCGGTAAAGGAATCGACCTACCACCTGCGCCGCAGCACCGACTGGATGATGCGCCTGGGGGATGGTACCGAGGAGAGCCTGCGGCGCCTGCAGGAAGCGGTGGTGGAACTGTGGGGCTTCACGCCCGAGTTGTTCGCCATGGACCAACTGGAGACCGAGCTGCTGGCGCAAGGCATCGCCGTCGACCGCGCCGCCCTGCGCGCGGGCTGGGAGCAACAGGTGCGCGCCACCCTGGAAGCGGCCGGCGTGACCATACCAGAGCCCGACTGGCAGGTGGAAGGCGGGCGCCAGGGCGTGCACACCGAGCACCTGGGGCACCTGCTCAGCGAACTGCAGTTCGTGCAGCGCGCCTATCCCGGGCTGGAGTGGTAACAGCGTGCCGTCGCAGGACGCCATCGACCTGATGCCCATAGAGCAGTACGAGGCTGCGCGGGCGCGCAGGGAGTCGCCGTACCCGCAGTTGTGGGAGGCGCTCGACGAGGTCAAGGATCCCGAAATACCGGTCCTGAGTATCTGGGAGCTGGGCATCCTGCGCGGCGTGACGGTGGAGGGCGACACGGTGGTGGTGACTATCACGCCCACCTATTCCGGCTGTCCCGCCATGGACGCCGTGGCCCAGGATATCGTCACCGCGGTGCAGGCGGCCGGCTACGCCAACTGCCGCATCGTCACCCGCTGGGCCCCCGCCTGGAGCACCAGCTGGATGTCGGCCGATGGCCGGGAGAAGCTGCGCCGCTACGGCATAGCCCCGCCCGGCGAGACCCGGCTATGCTGCCCGCACTGCCAGTCAAGCGACGTGGAACTGGTCAGCGAATTCGGCTCCACCGCCTGCAAGGCCCTGTACCAGTGCCGCGCCTGCTCTGAACCCTTCGACTTTTTCAAGAATATATAGGAATCGCCATGGCTGAAGCGCATTTTCACAAGGTCAGCATCGAGCGCGTTACCCCCGAGACCGAGCACGCGTTGCGGGTTCGTTTCGCCATCCCCGCCGGGCTGGAGGAACAATTCCGGTTTACCCAGGGCCAGTACCTTACCCTGAAATCGGCGGTGGACGGGCAGGAGCTGAAACGCTCCTACTCTATCTGCTCGGCGCCCTCCGAGGGCTTTCTGGAAGTGGCCATCAAGCGGGTGGAGGGCGGCCTGTTCTCGAATTACGCCAATGAGCACCTGCAAGCCGGTGATGTCATCGAGCTGATGCCGCCCCAGGGCAGCTTCAACACCAGCCTGTCCCCGGCCAACGCCCGCAATTACCTGTTCATCTCGGCGGGCTCGGGCATCACGCCGGTGATCTCCAACATCAAGGCTATCCTCCAGGAAGAGCCGGCCAGCCGGGTGACCCTGCTGTTCGGCAACCAGCGCAGCAATACCATGATGTTCCGCGAGGACCTGAGTTTCCTGAAGAACCGCTATATGCAGCGCTTTCACTGGGTCAATATCCTGAGCAGGGAAGACCAGGGCGCCGACATCCTCAACGGCCGTCTGGACAATCGCAAGGGCGGCGAGCTCAACCGCCGCCTGGTGAACCTGTCCAGTTTTGACGAGTATTTCATCTGCGGCCCGGAATCGATGATTTCCGAGGTGTCCCGGGGGCTGCGCAGTGTCGGGGCCAGCGAGGGGCAGATTCACTACGAACTGTTCGCCTCCTCCGCCGAGGATGCCCAGACTGTCATCCGCAAGCACCACGCCCGCGCCCTGGAACACGGCGACAAGACCAGCACGGTGTCCATTGTCGTCGACGGCCGTGCCAGCCAGTTCGAACTGGCGGTCAACGGCGAGAATATCCTCGACGCCGGTATCAATCAGGGAATGGACCTGCCCTACTCCTGCAAGGGCGGGGTCTGCTCAACCTGCAAGGCGAAACTGGTGGAGGGCAAGGTGGACATGGACATCACCCACGGCCTGGAGCCGGGTGAGGTAGAGGCCGGCTTTATCCTGACCTGCCAGGCCCACCCGGTCAGTGAGCGGGTGGTGGTCGATTTCGACCAGAAGTAGGCGGACATCCGCATCCCATGCCCAGGCTGAAGGCGGTACAGGCCCTGCTGGATGACTTCGCGGCCCAGCGCCCCCTGCGCGGCGGCTCACTGATCGTCACGGTTTTTGGCGACTCCATTTCCCAGCACGGCAACAGTGTCTGGCTGGGCTCTATTATCGACGCGCTGGAACCCTTCGGTCTCAACTCGCGCCTGATCCGCACGGCGGTACACCGACTGGTGCAGGAGGGTTGGCTGACGGCGACTACCGTCGGACGGCGGGCGTACTACAGTTTTACCGATGCCGGCCTGCGCCGCTACAAAAAGGCCGCCAAGCGCATCTACGCGGCCCGGCCGGCCGAATGGGACGGCGGCTGGACGGTGGTCATCCACGGCAAGCTCGAAGAGGAGAGCCGGGATCGCCTGCGCAAGGAGCTTGCCTGGCTGGGTTACGGCGCCATCAACACCAACCTGCTACTGCATCCCAGCGACGGGCGCGTCGGCCTGTATGAAACCCTGCACGATCTCGGGTTGGCCGAGGAGGTGGTGGTCATGGATGCGCTGACCGCCGAGATCAGCTCGGAGCGGGCCTTGCAGCAGCTGGCCATGGCCAGTTGGCCGCTGCAGGAACTGGGGCGGCGCTACGAGGAATTCATCACGCGGTTCAAACCCGTGCAGCGGGCGCTGAAGCGGGTGGGGACCATACCCCCCGAGGACGGCTTCCAGGTGCGCACGCTGCTGGTGCACGAATACCGGCGCATCCTGCTGCGCGACAGCGACCTGCCCGCCCAGTTGTTGCCGGAACAGTGGGTCGGGAGTCAGGCTCTTGAACTGGTGACCGATATTTATCGGCTGGTTGGCGAATCGGCCGAGACCTACCTGCTACAATCCATGGCAACCGCGGAGGGCCCGCTACCGGCGGCCCTGCCTTCCTACAAACACCGTTTCGGCGGCCTGTGAGACCGAGAGAGGAGAAGCCATGTACTGCCTGACCGTCACCTATCCCAAACGTGAAGGTTCATCCTTCGACCATGAGTACTACGTGTCCAAACACATCCCCCTGTGTGCCCAGGCCTTCGCCGGCCACGGTTTCAAGGGCACCGTGCTGCGTTCCGAACAGGGCGCCGCGCCGGGAGCGGCCGACCTGAACTACGCCTCCGTGGATATCCTGTTCGACAGCCCGGAAAATATGTCGGCCGCGCTCAAGGCCGGCGGCAAGCAGGTCAGCGAAGACCTGAAAAACTACACCGATGTGCAGCCGGTGATGACTTTCAGTTCCGTGGATGTCGCCGTCGCGTGATAAGCAATGCGGCCCCCAGCGCGTACAGCCGGGGCAGGGGTCGCTATTTGCTATATTCCAGGTACCTCTGAAGGCCGATTCCCCAGGGAGTTTTATATGATGAACCAGGACCGCATTAAGGCGCTGGGCGATGAACTTTACCGGGCTCTGCGCGCCCAAACCACCGTGGCTCCATTGACGCAGCGTGAACCGGCTATCAACATTGACGATGCCTACCGGATCTCCCTGCGCATGCTGCAGCAGCGCCAGGAACTGGATGGCGAACGGGTGGTGGGCAAGAAGATCGGCGTCACCAGCAAGCCGGTGCAGGACATGCTGGGCGTATTCCAGCCGGACTTCGGTTTTCTCACCGATGCGATGGAGAGCCCCGACGGGGCCGATATCCCCATTGCCGGACGGCTGATCCAGCCGCGGGCGGAAGGCGAGATCGCCTTTCGCCTGAAGCGGGACCTTGTGGGGCCGGGCATCAGCGAGCGGGACGTGCTGGACGCCACCGCCACCATCATGCCCTGCTTCGAAATCGTCGATTCGCGTATCGATGACTGGAAAATCAAGATACAGGACACCGTGGCCGACAACGCCTCCTGCGGCGTGTTTGTGTTGGGCAGGAACGAAGTCGACCCGCGCGATTACGACCTGCCGAACCTGAAGATGACCATCCACAAGAACGGTGAGTTCATCTCCGAAGGTTTGGGCAGCGCCGTGCAGGGCAATCCGCTCACCGCGGTGGCGTGGCTGGCCAATACCCTGGGGGAGCTGGGCATCCCGTTCAAGGCGGGGGAGATTATCCTCTCCGGTTCCCTGGCGCCACTGATCCCGGTGGTGGCCGGCGACGAGATGTCGCTGGAGCTGGAAGGCATAGGTGGCTGCAGCTGCAGCTTTGTGTAGGCAGAAAATGGGATATATGCGACCGAAACTGTCTGAGGGCCTGGGGCGGATAGCTTGATACGGGAGCGTCTGAGGCCATGGATGGCCGAGGCCGAGCTGCCATGGATGGCGCTTTTTGCGTCTCCCGTATCAAGCTATCCGGGCCAGGGCCGCCAATGGAATGTAACCAAACCAGCTAAATCGGATATAAATGTATGAGCAATAAAATCAAGGCAGCCATCATCGGCCCCGGCAATATCGGCACCGACCTGCTGATGAAGGCCATGCGCAGCGAGTTGATCGAGCCCGTGTGGATGGTGGGTGTGGAACCCGACTCCCCCGGGCTGGCCCGCGCCAGGGAGATGGGCCTGAAGACCACCGCCGAGGGCGTCGACGGCATGCTGCCGAGCATGGAGGCCGACGGCGTGCAGATCTGCTTCGACGCCACCTCCGCCTACGTGCACGCCGAGAACAGCCGCAAGGTAAACAGCAAGGGGGCCGTGATGATCGACCTCACGCCCGCCGCCATCGGCCCGTTCTGCGTGCCGCCGGTCAACCTGGCCGACGCGGTGGCCGCCAGGGCCATGAACGTCAACATGGTGACCTGCGGCGGCCAGGCGACCATCCCACTGGTGGCCGCGGTGAGCCGGGTGCAGGCGGTTGCCTACGGCGAGATCGTCGCCACGGTAAGCAGCAAATCCGCCGGCCCGGGCACCCGCAAGAACATCGACGAGTTCACCCGCACCACCGCCAGCGGCATCGAGCAGGTGGGCGGCGCCCAACAGGGCAAGGCCATCATCGTCATCAATCCGGCGGAGCCGCCGCTGATCATGCGCGATACGGTGCACTGCCTGACCGTGGATGAGCCGGACGCAGAGGCGATTACCGCGTCGGTCAAGGATATGATCGCCGAGGTGCAGAAATACGTGCCGGGCTACTTGCTGAAAAACGGCCCGGTGTTCGACGGCAAGCGGGTATCGATTTACATGGAAGTGGAGGGTCTGGGTGATTTCCTGCCGAAGTACGCCGGCAACCTGGACATCATGACCGCGGCGGGGCTGCGCACCGCGGAGATGTATGCGCAGGAAATTCTTGCGGGTAACTTCACACCGGTGGCGGCCTGATTGCCGGACCGAGCGGTGACGGCCTGCGAAGGCTGTTGCCGGACTGTGTGAGGCATGGATGCCGAGCACAAGCCCCCATGGACGGGTTCACGGCGGGTCCGGCAACAGCCTTCGCAGGTCGGCGCCGCGTCAGCAGGGTCGACTTTATTCGACCATCGCCGGCCGATTGAAATCGGCCCTACAGGAAATGGGGAAGCGATCAATGGATCTTAAAGGCAAGCAAATCACCGTCCACGACATGTGCCTGCGCGACGGCATGCACCCCAAGCGCCACCAGATCACGGTGGCGCAGATGGTGGATATCGCCAGGGCGATGGACGAGGCGGGGATCCCGCTGATCGAGGTCACCCACGGCGACGGCCTGGGGGGCGCCAGCGTGAACTACGGGTTCCCGGCGGCCTCGGACGAGGAGTACCTCACCGCGGTGTGCCGGGAAATGAAACACACCAAAGTGTCGGCCCTGCTGCTGCCGGGCATTGGCACGGTGGACCACCTGAAGATGGCGGTGGACTGCGGCATCTCCACCATCCGGGTGGCGACCCACTGTACCGAGGCGGACGTGTCCGAGCAGCACCTGACCATGGCCGCGCAGATCAAGGGCCTGGATCGGGTGGGTTTTTTGATGATGGCGCACATGATCGAGCCGGAGGAGCTGCTGTTGCAGCTCAAATTGATGGAGAGCTATGGGGCCAACTGCGTGTACATCACCGATTCGGCGGGCTACATGCTGCCGGACGACGTGAGCGCCCGGGTGGCACTGGCGCGGGCGGAACTGAAACCGGAGACGGAGATCGGCTTTCACGGCCACCACAACCTGGCGATGGGCATCGCCAACTCGCTGGCGGCGGTGGAGGCCGGGGCCAACCGTATCGACGGTTCCCTCGCGGGCCTGGGGGCCGGCGCCGGCAACACCCCCCTGGAAGTATTCATTGCCGTGTGCGAGCGCATGGGGGTGGAGACCGGAGTGGACCTGTTCAAGGCCATGGACATCGCCGAGGACAAGATCGTGCCGATGATGGATCACCTGGTGCGGGTGGACCGGGATGCGCTGACCCTGGGTTATGCGGGGGTGTATTCCTCCTTCCTGTTGTTCGCCAAGCGCAGCGCGGAAAAGTACCAGCTGTCCAGCCGCGACATACTGGTAGAACTGGGCCGGCGCCGCACGGTGGGCGGCCAGGAGGACATGATCGAGGACCTGGCGCTGGATATGGCGCGCAAGCAGGGGACGCTGTAGTACCCGCCGCGGATATTTCCACAGCGACCGGGTTTGCGGCGGGTGGGCGCGCTGGCTAGACTGGCCTCTCGTTGCAGCGGAGCCTGACCCCCCATGACCCAGCATGAATACGTCTTCGTCGCCGTATCGATAATTCTCGGCCTTGCCATCACCCGCCTGCTGCACACGGTGGCAATGCTGATCCGCGCCCACCGCCTGGTTACATTTCACTGGTCCACCGCAGTCTGGGGGCTGTGTGTCATGGCCTACATCCTGCAGATGTGGTGGGTTGGCTGGGGCTTGCGGCAAATAGCTGTCTGGTCGTTCTCCGATTTCCTGGTGCTGGTCGGCGGGTCTATCTGCGTATACGGCGCCGCGGAAATGGCCATGCCGGTGCCAGAGGAAAAAAAGCTCGACTTCCTGCACCACAGTGAGCACCTCGGGCGTCTGTCCGCCCTGTCGATGCTGGTGTATTTCATGGTGGGTCCCTATGTCAACCTGACCATGCTGGGTACCCCCTTGTTGCCCGCGCTCGCCCTGCCACTGCTTGGTATCGTACTGACTGCGCTGATCATCGCGCGGCCGGGCTGGTTCAAGGTGCTGGCGGTGCTGTTTGCGGGCTACACCTTGCTGATCCTGTACCTGACGGCCTGATTTTCCGCAGCAAAGTCAGCCCAGCGCCGCCAGCCCCATCACCACCAGCGTCGCAAATACCGGAATGACCACGGTGATGATGCCCACATCCTTGTAGGCCTGTTTGTGGGTAAGCCCGGTAATGGTGAGCATGGCCACGACCGCGCCGCAGTGGGGCAGGGAGTCGAAGCCGCCGCTGGCCATGGTGGCGATGCGGTGCAGCACACCGGGTTCTATGCCCATTTCCAGGTAGGCCGGCGCCATGGTCTGCATGAATATCTGCAGGCCGCCGGAGGCGGATCCGGTGATCGCCGATACCAGGCTGACCGAGGTAAACATCGATACCAGTGGCGGCAGCCCCGAGTCCAGCATCATGCGGGTAAAGTTCTCGAAGCCCGCCGTGTGGGTGACCACCCCGCCGAAGCCGATCACGGCAGCGGTGTTGATCAGCGGCAGGACAGCGTCCTGGGCGCCGCTGCCGGTCACCACCAGCGCCTGGCGACGCACCAGGGGGAACAGGAGCAGAGCCAGCAGGGTCCCCATAAACAGGGCGACGCTGGGCCATACGATCGGCTGGGCCACGGCAAACTGCATCAACTGGAGGAACTGCCCCCCGGACGCGAGCCTGGCCTCGCCGGCCAGCATCGTTATCGCCCGCGGTGCAATGATGGTTGCCAGTACCAGCACCAGGGGCAGGATGGCCAGTTGCCAGGGCGGGTGAGGCTCTGCCTCGCTACCGTCGCCGGACAATCGGTCCCGGGGTCCGGGCACGAAGTGTTCGCCGTTCTGCGCGGCCAGCACGCGCTGGCGTTCCAGGTACCACATGCCGCTGCCGAACATGATCGCGGCGCCCGCCAAACCCAGCCAGCCACCGGCAAACAAGTCAGTTTTCAGGGCCACAGCGGAAATGACGTTCTGGATAGACGGGGTGCCCGGCAAGGCGGACAGGGTGAAGGTGCCGGCCCCCAGCGCCAGCGCGGCGCAGAACAGCCGCTTGGGAATATCGGCCTCCTGCAGCAGCCGCAGGCCCAGCGGGTAGATGGCGAATATCACCACGAACACCACCACGCCACCGTAGGTCAGCATGGCGCAGGACAGGGTGGTGATCCACAGGGCGCGGTGCGCCCCCAGCTTGCGCACCAGTGCCAGGGCGATGCTGGTGGCGGCGTGGCTGTCCCCCATGACCCGACCGAATACCGCCCCGGCAACGAACAGCAGGAAAAATTTGCCGGCAAAGGTAAACGCACCCAGCGGCCCGAAAGAGAAATACTCGGTTATCCCCAGGGCCAGCGGCAGGCCGTTGGTGACAATAACCAGCAGCGAGCACAGCAGCGCGGCAAAAACAATGTCAATGCCGCGCATGGCGAGCCAGATCAGCAGCGCCACACTTCCCAGCAGTCCGATGTACTCCATTGGCTTACTGCCCTCTTGTTATTGGCTGGAGTTGATCCCGATTGTGGAGTACCTGTTTAGCCGCCCGCATTGCCCGACTGCAGGATCAGGTCGATTACCGGTTGCAGGTTCTGCTCGATGCTGGCCTCGATCAGCCGCGGGCCGGTTTGGCCCATGGCCCGCTCAAACGCCGCGTGAAAATCCTCTGCCGAATTCACCGCCTCGGCGGGTACACCCATGCTCTCGGCGAGTTTCACCCAGTCTATCGAGGGCTCGTCCAGTTCCAGCAGCGACTGCATCTTGGGCGTGGCTTCGCCCTCGCGCACCCGGGCCAGCTCGACGTTGAGTACGGCGTAGGCATCGTTCTTGAGGATGACGATGGTGATGTCGCAGTTCTCGCGGGCGATGCTCCACAGGGCCTGGTTGGTGTACATGCCGCTGCCGTCGGCCTGCAAGGTCACCACCTTGCGGTCGGGGCAGGCTACCGCCGCCCCCAGGGACACGGGCAGGCCGCCGCCTATTGCCGCGCCGGGGATGGCGTACAGGTATTCGTGCGGCCGGGCGCCCGCGGTTTGCAGGTACAGTTCCATGCCCGCCGTGGCGCCCTCATCTACCATGATGGCGTCCTCCGGCATCAGCAGGCTGATGCTCTGGCCTATGCTGGAGCCGGTCAACGGGCCATCGGGCGCCGGCGGTGCGAGGCGTTCGCCGCGGGCTGTGGTCTCCCCGGACGCGCCCACCGCCTCCGCCAGGTCCTGCAGACCCGCCAGCACATCGTGGTCGGGCGATGCAAACTGCCAGGTCTCGCACTCCGGGGGCAGTTTATGGGTGGGACTGTGCTGGTAGGCAAAGGTCGAAACCGGCGGCAGGGCGCCCACCAGGATGATTTGTTCGTAGTCGGCGAAAAACTGCCGCGCTAGTTCCAGGAAGTAGGGCACCAGTTGCACCTGTACCCGACCCTCGCCCCTGGCCAGCCTGGCCGGGAATGTCTCACCCAGCAACTGCGCGCCGGTTTTGGCGGCGATACGCCCTGCCAGTTCCAGGCCCTCGTTGCGCAGGGCGTGGGCGCCCAACAGCAGGCCGGTCCTGCGGCCGTTGGCTAACAGCGCTGCCGTGGCTTCCACGGTAGTGGGCGCTACCCGCGGCGTCGGCATGGCCGCGGCCATCACCGGCGCGTCCGGCGCGGGGTCCCAGTGGCAGTTGGTGGGGGCGATCAGGGTACTGATCCTGCCGCTGCCGGTCATCGCATAGCGAGCGGCCTCCGCCCCCAGCAGGCCCATCTCGCCGGCGGACTTCGCCTCCCTGGCCCAGTGGGAAACGGCCCTGGCCAGTTCGGTGATCTTGCCGCCTATGAGTTCGTGTTCCGGAAAGTTCGGCTGGTGGTAACTGGCATTGGCCCCGACGATGTTCACCACCGGCGTATTGGCGCGGCCGGCGTTGTGCAGGTTGGCGATGCCGTTGGCGAAGCCCGAGCCCACATGCAGCAGGGTGAATGCCGGCTTGCCGGCCATGCGGGCATAGCCGTCGGCGGCACCGGTCACCACGTTTTCCTGCAGGCACAGTATGGGGCGCACGGTGTCGCTTCTGCCCATCTCGTAGACCAGTTGCATCTCCGAGGTGCCGGGGTTGGCGAAACAGGTATCCAGGCCGGCGTCTGTCAGGGCCTTGAAGAGTGCTTGTGCTCCGTTCATGGGGTTCTCCACTTGTTTGTCGTTGCCCAATAATAGACCCTATTCGGCCCGGCGAACTGCCATCTTTGCGACAATTGCAGATTCAGTGCTGGACGCGCCGTTTCTTTCTCAGGGAAGACAGCCACTGCCAGAGCAGGCCACCGGGCGCCTCGACCCCGGTGCGTATGTAGCGCAGCACGTTGTAGTCATAGGTGATCCAGTTCATGGATGCCTGGGCGCTGTGTTTGCCACAGACAAGGATCTCGTCGCCGGATTGAATCCGGGTATCCGGGTCGGGCAGCAGGGTTCGGGTGTTGCCACGCTTCAGCAGCAGTGGGAAGGCGGGCAGCTCGTCCTCTCGCCTCCTGGGATCCCGGCGCAGGTGATCCAGGCTGACCACTTTGCCGCGATTGAGGCTGTCGAGTATGGCCGGGCATTGTTTCTCGTTGACGCTGTAGGCCCAGGTATCCAGTGGCTGCTCCTCCACCACGTTGCTGATTTTTACCAGCAACTCCCGTGCCCATTGTTCGTCCTTTGCCTGCAGGCCTTCGAGGAATTCCATCAACAGGGGTGTTTTGATCCGTATGAATATCTCGTCGGCGATGATGCGCACCGGTTCCATGATGAGATTTACTGACGCGGCGCGGAACATCGGTTTGTTGGATGACAGGTTTTGTCTTGCCACGGTGATTATGTCGGAATTGATCTGCCTGGCGGTGAGAATAATCGACAGGTTGTCCGCATCGTCCGGCGTGCCGGCCACGATGCCGGTGGCCGTCTCGATCTTTGCCTCGCGCAGTGTTTCCTCTTCTGTGCCCATTCCCAGGATCGTCCCTGATGGCGCGCCACGCATCGCGGGGTCGGTTTCAATGAACGTGATGGGAATTTCATAGCGACGAAATAGCTTGTCGATCGCCCGGCCGAAGCGACCGTAGCCGCACACTACCCAGCGCCCGCTGGTATCCTGGTGAGGCGAGGCCCATACCTTGTGATGTGGGTTGAACACCAGGTCGCTGACGATGTGCTTGTAGGGTTCCCGGATTGACTTGACCAGGTGCTGGGCGAAGGTCTCGAAGGGATCGATGATGTAGTCGGTGCCAAATGAGGCGAGGTTGGCGGTATTGGCCGCGGATTGCGAGCGACTGATGACCATGCGCTCCGGGTTCACCAGCTTGCTGTCAATCGAGACCGCCAGGTTGGTGTGGTCATCGTTGGTCAGGGCGATAACGCCCATACAGTTCTTGCGGCGTATGCCGGCAATATTGAGCGTGTCGGGGTCGGCCGAGTCCGCGCACAAACCGGGAACCGCCAGCCCCAGGCTATGCGCCTCTAGCTCATCGATTGCCAGCGGATTGGAGTCCAGCACCACCGTTTGTATGCCCTGCTGGTCCAGCCGGCTCACCAGTCGCTTGCCGGTGTAGCCGAAGCCGCAGACCAGGTAGAAAGGGGCGTGGATACGGCGCACCCGGCGGGCAAAAGTCGTGCGCCGCATCAGGCGGTTGAAGCTGGGGTCCTGGAACAGCGACAGAATCTTGCCGATACTGTACAGCCAGCCGATCACCGTGGCGTAGATCATCACCATGGTCCAGGCGCGCTGGGCGGCGGTAAAGGGGTAGGGGATTTCGCCGAAGCCGATGGTAGAGCCCATGAAGCTGACAAAATAAAACGCATGGAAGAAGTCCATGCGGTAAGGGTTGCCCTGGTCATCCACCCCCGGTATGAGCACGAAGCCCAGGGTGGAGATGGAGTAGATGACGATAATGGTGAGAAAGGGCGCGCGCAGCCGTCTCAACAGCAGGTAGAAGACGTGTCCCACAGTCGCCGCCGGCCGGGCCGAATCAGTGCCGTACCATCGTGGTTTCCAGTATCAACAGCACTACCGAGGTGAAATTCGCCAACAGGGCGCCACCGGACAGGGACACGATGCTGGCCATCATCTCCGGGTCCATGCCGGCGTCGGTAAAGTTCACGGCCGCCGCCCACACCACGGCTGCCAGGATCAGTTGCAGGTCGGCCACCAGGCTGGTGGCGAGCAGCACGGCTCCCATGTGGGTACGGTCGCCGAATTTCATCACCGTCGCGATCAGGCTGACCACCAGGGCGGCGTAGAGCTCGTAGACATGATGGTGCTCGGGGTTGTCGATGTCTCCCAGGAAAAAGCCGAAGTTGAAGGTCAGCGCCAGAAGGATGAAAAACGCGAAGACGACTTTTTCTGCATTCATGCTGCGGCCTCAGGGTGAAGGGCACCAGCCCAGTGTCACGATAGTAGGTAGCTGCCGGGAAACCGTCAACTGCGCAGGGCCATTGCGGAGCCTGTCCTGCAGCGCGCAGTTCATTCTGCCACACTGCGGTCGGCAGCGCCGGGCAACAGGCCGATTTTGCGGGCGATCACGCGGTCGAGCAGGCGCTTGGGAGCAAACCGTACCAGCAATTTTTCAGCCAGCGAGGCATTGACTGCCGCATAGCGCACCGCCGGTCGTTCGACGGTGAGCGCCTTGTGGATCAGCAGGCCCAGGTGTTCCTGGGAGTAACCCCTGCGCCCCTGGGCAATGAACATCTTCTGGAAATTTTCCATGATGCCGCGGTAGGGGGAGTGTGCGTACTGCGCTATGTCAATTTCTTCGGCCTTGTCCCAGATGGCGGTTTTTACCGGACCCGGCCCGATCACGATGACATCGATGCCGAAGATCATCAGCTCGCGGCGCAGCGCCTCGGAATAACCTTCCAGTGCGAACTTCGACGCGGCGTAGGAACCCAGGAAGGGCAGGGCACGAATGCCGGCCTGGGAGCTGACGTTGACGATGCGCCCGGGAGGTCCCGGCAGGGTCCGGTCCACGCCCAGTAAAGGAGCGAAAGCCTGGGTAACCATGACCGGGCCCAGCAGGTTTATCTCCATGGCTTGGCGAACATCGTCGGGATCGATTTCCAGCAGCGGCCCGGTGGAGGCGATGCCGGCATTGTTCACCAGGCCCTGCAGGCGCCGGCCCTGCAGCTCCTCGCGAACCCGCTGCGCGGCGGCCTCGATTGCGGCCCGGTCGGTTACATCGAACAGCAGGGGTGTGTAGTTTTGCCCCAGGTGGGCGCTCAGCCGATCGGCATCGGCCTGCTTGCGTACCGAGCCGAAGACCCGGAAGCCCCTCTTTACCAGGACTTCGGCGGCACCGTAACCGATGCCCGTGGATACCCCGGTGATAACAACTGACTGCATGTGACTGCTCTCCCTAGTCGTAGACATCGATCATCTTGGCATCGACATGAAAAGGCAGCCGGCCGCACACCGTGTCGTCGATGGGCAGGGTCTCTTGCCGCCACAGCGGCTCCCAGCAGGCGTGTTGCTCCAGCAGGGCGCGTGCCGATGCCTGGTCCGCGGCGGGCAGGGCGGTAAAGTGGTTGCGCAATTGCCTGAGGCACCACACCCGGTAGCGGGACCAGCGCGCCCCCCGGTATCGCACTCCGCCTATCTCTGCGTCGAAGCGCTTGCGACCGGCCGCCACGGCGTCGTTATTCGCGCACAGGTAGGGCAGGTAGTGCCCGCCGATTTCCTGCAGAATGGGACCCCAGTCAGCCGGAATGCCGGACAGCAGCGCGCCGGCGCCATCCCGCAGGCGGAAATTCCACAGCCGGGCCGACCACTCCCACACGGCGGGCGCCTCCCGGCGCATGATTTCCGCCGGCACCGGGTCCAGGGCGAAGTGGCGGAATATCGGCCCGGAAAAACCGATGTCGGCCAGGCTGGGCCTGTCGCCCAGCAGGAAAGGCCGCGCCTGGAAGATCGCCTCCAGTTGTGCCAGCGTGCGCCGATAGATGGCCTCCACGCCGGGCACCTGGTCTTCTCTAATGCCGTCCCCGGCCGTGTAGCCCTGGCGCTGCCGGCGGGTAATCACCCAGCGTTTGAGGGCGGCGGGCAGGGCGATGTCGCCGCCTATCTCGTCCACCAGGTGATAGCTGGCGAAGCGCGCGCCCGCCCGGTAGTGCCAGCGGTAGTGCATGGCCGGCCGCCACAGCCATTCGTCAGCATAGTCCTCCAGCAGCAGGCTGAAAAAGCGCTGCAGGGGATTACCAGGTATGACTGCCGGTGCGGGGAACTCCCGCTCGAACCACTGTATGATGGGCGTGGTGTCGCTCAGCCAGCGCCCGTCGGCCAGTTGCATGGCCGGCATCTGGCTGGACCCGGTCTGCTCCTTGACGCGTGCCATAACCGGGCCGGGGCTCAGGGCCCGAAGCTGGTAGGGAATACCCTTGATCCGGCAATAGTTCTCCAGCTTGCCGGTGAAATAGGAAATGCTGGAGCCGTAGATGGTGACGGGTGCGACCGATTCCAATGACATGGGCGGGTGTGCCTCCGGGGTGTAGTTATAATGACCTGAGGTTGCGCGTTGGCCCCAAGGTAGCGAGTTCCAGCGGTTTCAACAATAGGGTTTGATATTCAATGTTTGCTGAATGCGCTCGGCATTTGCGGCCGGCACCCCCGCCACCTCGGCATAGTCCCGCCAGTTCGCTACCGTGTCCTGGACTTCGGCGATGATCTTTTCGGCGCTGCCGCGCTTCAGCGCAGCTGTTTTTGCACAGGCCCTGAAATCAGCCAGCGTGAAGTTCTCCCGCTTGCCGTTCATCGTCATCTGGTGGCTGGCGGTCCAGGTCCCGCCGGGATTGAAACTGTAGGTCATGTCGAAAGCCGGTGACAGCGACCAGTTGCCCTGCCTGTCCATCAGGAAGGCGATATTTTTCACATGATCGTCCTGGTTGCGAGCCACGATATTGAACACCATGCGCCGGAACTGCTGCTCCAGGTCCCGCATGGGCAGGCCCAGTTGCCGCATGACCAGCAGCGCCTGCTCGTAGCTGTGCGCCCCGGCCATATTGAAGTCGTAGTGGGCCAGCGCGCACAGTGACTGCATGTGCAGCTTGTCACCACCGGGCAGGCGATCGAAGCGGCGTGTCATGAAATGGCGCCGGCCGTTTTCCTCGAACAGGCGGCACTCGCTGATGTCGATGCCGCAGTCCCGCGCCATCAGGTAGTAGGCGTACTCGATTATCCCGTAGCCCTTCGGGTCCTCCAGTTCCTTGTCGCGATTGCCGCTGACGCCGTCGAACTTGAGCAGCCAGTATTCAAAGCCGTCCCCCGCGTGCAGCTGGCCGGAGCGGACCTCGTTGCTGGCCGGGTTCCAGGCGATCACCGCCTTCGCCCTGGCGCCACCGGCGGAGGTGCCCACCCGCAGGATATCCCGCAGGGCGTCTTCCTTGCCCTGGTCCGCGAAGGACACCTGCAGGTCGTGGCGATGGCTCAGCACCCTGGATGCCAGTTCCACCAGCTTGTCGACGTCGATCCGGGTGGCCTGCTTTGCCCCCGGGCCGATCACCGGGGCAAACTCCAGCGCGCCCATGCCGCGCTCGCCGATGTAGCAGAGCCGCTCCACGGCGTTGAAGGACCCCGGCTGCCGCCCCTGTGTTGCCAGCCAGGCATCGATCAGCGCATTGCCGAACCGGTCCGGCAGGGAATCCGCCAGCATGCCGGGCAGCCCCAGGAAAGTCTGGCGCGACAATTCGGGAAAGCGGTACACCCGCCGGGACAGGGGCATTACCAGTGGCGACAGCTCGATGCCGCTGCGGGCGAAGGCGGCATCGTATTCGAAGGCGGCGACCTCTTCGCCGTCGAGCAGGGAGACGGCGCCGATGGTCCGGCCCCACAGCCTGACCTCGCCCAGGGTGCTCATGAATCCTCGCCCCAGCGCCAGGGCTCGCCGGCAGGCTTCCCGCTGCGCTTGCCGGAGGCGCGCTGCCTCACCTTGCCCTTGCGCTTCAGCATATCCATTGGCCGCGGCCCCGGTTCCGGCAGCAGGCCCTCCAGTCCCGGCATGGCGTCCAGTGCCCGCAGCACCCGCACCAGCGTGCCCAACTGTGAGGCCTGTCCCGCTTCCATCCGCTCCAGGGTGCGTTTGCCGATGCCCGCCTGTTCTGCCACCTCCGCCTGGGTCAGCTGTAATTCCAGGCGCCGGCGGGCCAGCCGCTGGCCGATCTCGGCCAGCACGGCATCGTCGGTCAGCAAGGCGGTTATCTTCATAGTCGTCACTGCCTGCGAGTAAGCCTCGCTTCTGTACACATGTCGTTATATATGACGATATATAGGTTAAGTCGGCGGACTTGTCAATTCGTAATATATAACGAATAAGGTGATATTTTAGCTCTAAACCGCCACATATTACGAGTAGATAGCGGATTGGTACACAAGGGGCAAGTCTGGCCGGTCTTCCCGGGATGGCAGGTTCAAAGTGGGCGCGGGGGTGCCTGTGCAGCCCCGGGAGACCCGGACCAGCGCTGTGCCAGGCCGCGGCACAGGACGTAAAACACCGGCGTGAACAGCAGCCCGAAAGCCGTCACCCCCAGCATGCCCGAAAAGACCGTAATTCCCAGGGCCTGGCGCATCTCGGCGCCCGGGCCCACGGCAATGACCAGGGGCACTACGCCGAGGATAAAGGCCAGGGACGTCATCAGGATGGGCCGCAGGCGCAGGCGCGCGGCATTGACGGCGGCATCGAAGCGGCTGTGGCCGGCCGCCTCATCCTGGCGGGCGAACTCCACGATGAGAATCGCGTTTTTCGCCGCCAGGCCGACCAACACGATCAATCCCACCTGCACCAGCACATTGTTATCGAGGCCGGCGATCCAGACCCCGAACATGGCGGACAGGATGCACATGGGCACGATGAGCACGATGGCCAGGGGCAGCATCCAGCTTTCATACTGGGCCGCGAGCACCAGGAACACAAACAGTACGGCGAGGGCAAAAACTCCCATGCCGACGTTGCCGGAGGCCTTCTGCTGGTAAGACAGATCGGTCCACTCAAAGCCCAGGCCATCGGGTACCCGCTCGGCGGCCAGGGCTTCCATGGCCACCAGCGCGTCACCGGATCCCATGCCGGGTGCGGCGCTGCCGAAGATGGACACAGACGGGTAGAGATTGTACCGCTCCACCCGATACGGCGCGGTGCGGTAATCGGCGCTGGCGACGGCGCCCAGGGGGACCGCTTCTCCCTCCCGGTTGCGCGTGCGCAGGTTGAGCAGGTCGCGGGGGGAGCGGCGGAAATCGGCGTCCGCCTGGGCGGTTACCTGGAAGGTCCGGCCCAGGAAATTGAAATCGTTGACGAAGGCGGAACCGAAGTAGATCTCCAGCGCCTCGAAGACGTTCTCCACCGGCACGCCGAGTTTTTCCGCGCGCACCCGGTCCACGTCCAGGTAGAGCTGCGGGGTGCGGGCCTCAAACAGGGTGAATACCCGGGCCAGTCCCGGCGTCTGGTTTGCCGCGCCCGCTATATCGGCCGCCGTTGTCGCCAGCAAGTCCAGGCCGCGGCCGCCGCGATCCTGCAGCATCATGCGAAAGCCGCCGGCATATCCCAGGCCGCGCACCGGTGGCGGATTGATCACCAGCACCGAAGCGTCATGGACAGTCGCCATGCTGGCGCGCAACTGCGCCAACAGTTCATCGAAAGAAATCCCCTTTGCCTCGCGTTCTTCATAGGGCGCAAAGGAGGCAAAGAGGGTCGCCACATTGGGCCCGCTGGAGGCTGTCAGGGCCGAGAAGCCGGCAAACCCGACGACATTGACCACCTCTTCGACGCCCAGCAGCTTGTCGATCACCTCGGTAACCACGCGCTCGGTTCGCTCGAACCTGGCGCCCGGGGGCAGCTGTACCGATACCAGCGCGTAGCCTTGGTCCAGCGTGGGGATAAAACCCGTTGGCACTACCGACAGCTGCACCCCGGCCAGGCCGATAAGCACCACGTAGATGCCGGCGCACACCAGGCCGCGGCGTACCATCGCCGCGGCCAGGCGGGCGTAGCCCCCCGCCAGGCGCTCGAGGCCGCGGTTAAAAGCGTTGAAGCCACGCTGTACCCAGCGGGACACTGGCGAGGCGGGCGGCGCGGTAGCGGGAGGCTTGAGAATCAGCGCCGCCAGGGCCGGGCTCAGGGTCAGCGAGACGATCGCCGAGATGATGGTGGCCGAGGCTATGGTCAGCGCAAACTGCTGGAAAAACTGGCCGGTGATACCCGCGACGAAGGCTGCGGGAATAAATACCGCCGACAATACCAGGGCGATAGCCACCAGGGCGCTCCCCACCTCGTCCATGGTCCTGTGGGCCGCCTCTCTGGGGGACAGCCCCGCCCGCAGGTTGCGCTCGATGTTTTCCACCACCACGATAGCGTCATCGACCACGATGCCGATGGCCAGTACCAGCCCGAACAGGGTCAGGTTATTAAGGCTGAAACCGAAGGCCGACATCACGGCGAAAGTGCCGACCAGGGACACGGGAATGGCCAGGATCGGGATGAGTGCGGTGCGGAAGTTCTGCAGGAACACGATCACCACCAGCACCACCAGGGCAATCGCCTCGAAAATGGTCACGATGACCGCATCTACCGAGGCCTGCACGAACTCGGTGGGGTTGTAGCCAATCTCGTAGGACAGCCCCTGCGGGAACTGCTGCGCCAGCTGTTCCATGGTGGTCTTGAGTTTGCTCGCGGTCGCCAGGGCGTTGGTACCGGGGCGCTGGTCGATCGCCAGTGCGACCGCCGACTGCCGCCTCAGGTAGCCACTGGTAGAGTAACTCTGCGCGCCCAGCTCGATGCGGGCGACATCGCGCAGGCGCACTATGCCGCCATCCCGGGTTGCCCGGATCACCACTTCACCGAATTCCTCGGGGCGTATCAGGCGGCCCTGGGTTTGAACGCCAATCTCGAAGGCCTCGGCGCTGCTACCCGGCGGTTGGTTCATCACCCCCGCGGCTACCTGCAGGTTCTGGCTGCGCAGGGCGTGCACCACATCGCCCGCGGTGAGACCAACCGCGTCGACACGGTCCGGGTCCAGCCATACCCGCATGGCGTACTCACTGGCACCCAGCAATCGCACCCGGCCCACGCCATCGATGCGCGCCAGGGTGTCGCGCAGGCGCAACACGGCGTAATTGGCGATGTACAGCCGATCGTAGGTTTCTTCCGGCGAGTACAGGTTGACGACCATCAGGATGTCGGGCGAGTTCTTCTGGGCGCTGACCCCCAGCCTGCGGACCGCTTCCGGCAGGCGCGGCTCGGCCAGGGCGATACGATTCTGCACCTGCACCTGCGCATCATCCAGGTCGGTGCCCAGGGCGAAGGTGACGGTGATGCTGAGATTGCCATCGCCGGTGGACTGCGAGTGCATGTACAGCATGTTCTCCACGCCGTTGATCTCTTGTTCCAGCGGCGCGGCGACCGAGTCCGCCACCACTTCCGCGCTCGCGCCGGGGTAGGCTGCCCGCACCTGCACCGTCGGGGGGGCCACCTCGGGGTACTGGGAAACGGGCAGGGAGCGGTAGGCCAGTGCCCCCATCAGGGTGATAAAGATTGACAGGACCGCGGCGAATATCGGCCGGTCCACAAAAAAATGGGTGAACCCCATGCTCAGTTGGGTCCCGGCGGTGAGCGCTCGAGCTGTGGCGCTGCCTGCATGCCGGCGCGCAGGCGGTGAAAGCCGCCCGCGGCCACCTGCTCGGTGCCCTCCAGCCCGTCCCGCACGATGCGCAGGCCGTCGGCCATGGGCCCCGTGGTAACCCACCTGCGCTCGACCAGCCCCTCGGGGTTGATGACGAAGACAAATTGCCTGGACTGGTCGAACTGTATGACCTCATCCGGCACCAGGACGGCCTCGTACAGGCCGCTGCCCGGCAGCCGTACCCGGCCGAACAGTCCCGGCTGCAGCAGGCCGTCCGGGTTGGCCAACAGGCCCCGCGCCTGCACGGTGCCGGTGGTGGCGCTGAGCTCGTTGTCGACAAAATCCATCACGCCCTGGTGCTGGAAGCTGTCTTCATCCAGCAGCTTGACGCTGATGGCGTTCGGATACTCCCGCGAGGTCTGTCTCGCGCCCGCCTGACCGAGGCGGGTATAGCGCAGCACATCGGCCTCACTCACCTCGAAATAGAAATGAATCGGGTCTTCCTGGACGATGGTCGTCAGCAGGGTCCCCTGCACATCCCCCCCTATCACGATATTGCCCACGTCCACCAGGCGGCGCCCGATACGGCCGGGGATCGGCGCCCGTATCTCGGTGAACTCCAGGTTGAGCCTGGCCCGCGCCAGGGTGGCCTGCGCCTGTGACAGCCTCGATGCCGCGACCACCTCGGCCTGCACACGCTGGTCCAGGTCCTCCTGGGAAATGAGGAGATCCTTGCGCAGGGTCCGCGCCCGGTCCGCCTCGGTTTTGGCCAACTCCAGGGTGGCGCGCATTTCCTCGAACTCGGCCCGGGCCGCCGTCTCCGCGATCTGGAATGGCCGCTGGTCGATGACAAAGAGCAACTGGCCGGACTCGACCGGTTGTCCCTCGGTGAACGCCACCTTCGAGAGGTAGCCGCTGACGCGGGCCCGCACCTCGACCCGGTTTACCGGGGCAAAACGCCCGGTGTACTCATCGTATTCCACCAGTTCCCTGACTGTAGGCTGGATAGCTGGCACGGGTATGACCGCGGCATCGCCGGCCGGCTGGGCCAGCGCGGCGTATTGCCAACCCGGGCCGCAGACGGTGAGCAGCGCGAACACCATGGCCGCGAAACACCGTCCTTTGGGGAGACGGGGCGCCATCGCGGGGCGCTGCGAAATCCCGGGGGTGTTGCTCATGACAGGCTGAGGACTCCGCTCCGCTGAATGTGGGGTAGACGAGTGCCAGTAGGTCGTCACAGGTGCAGCCCCTGGCGATCGCCGGGCTACTATGGTACTTCCCCGGCCGGGGTTCGACTATAGACCGGTATGGCCGGGATAGACAGCCGTGGCCAGCGGAGGGTGCAGGGGGTACTGGCGTCAATTACCCTTGAATCGGGGTTGGCGCTTTTCGAAAAAGGCCGCGGCGCCCTCGCGTGCGTCCTCCATGCCCATGGTCAGCAGGAACTGTTCCGCATCCATGAAGCTGGTGGCGTCGTTGAGGGCATTGGCGCTGGCATTGACCGCGCGTTTGATCATGCGCAGTGGCACAGGGGGCATGGCGGCAGCCTGCGCGGCCAACTCCAGCGACTTTCCGACAGCGCTGCCCGGGGGCGCCAGGTAGTCCACCAGGCCCCAGTCCCTGGCTGTATTCGCGTCCAGCGGCTCTGCCAGCAGCAACAGTTGCTTGGTTTTCGCGGGGCCTATCAGGTTCACGAAACGGGGCACGCTCTGCCAACTCATATTCATGCCCAGCCTGAGTTCAGGTACGTACAATGAGGCCCCGGTGGAGGCCACGCGCCAGTCACAAGCCACCGCCAGGGCCATTCCCCCGCCCACGCACCAGCCCTCTATAGCGACAATGGTGAGCGGTTCCAGCGCCTCCCAGGCGGCGCACATGCGGGGGCCGGTTTTTACCAATTGGCGTTGCTCCGCAATGCTGCCGTCGCGGGCTGCGGCCGCCTCCGGGTCCTTCAGGTCCATGCCACCGGTGAACATATCGGCGCGCCCGCTGAGCACGATGGCGCTGAGCTCAGTGTCATCCTGCAGGGCCAGGGCCAGTTCGGTCAGTTCCCGCATCAGCGCATTGCCGAGGCTGTTGACCCGGTTGCCGGCGTCGAAGGATACGCTCAAAACCCTCTCCTGGCGTTGCAGGGTGAGGTAATGCCAGTCGCCGTCCAGTGTCTTCATAGAATATCTTCCAGGTAGCCAAACAGGCCCGCAGAGCCGCCTGTGTGTATGAACACGATATTTTGCCCGGCTTCGAACTTCCCTTGCCGCACCAGGTCGATCATACCCGCCAGGCCCTTGCCGCTGTACACCGGGTCGAACAACAGGCCCTCCAGGCGCGCCAGCATCAGCAGCGCCTCGCGCATGCCCGCGGTAGCAATACCGTAGCCGTCGCCGAGATAGTCGCAGTTTGCCACCACGTCCTCTCGACGCACACAGCCGCCTGCGCCGATGTAATCGGCGGTCTCCACTGCCAGTTTATATACTTTCTCTTCCTGGGCTTCTCGCGCCGCATTCACGCCGATCCCCAGTATCGGGATATTGGCGTGGGTGGCGCGCAGGCCGGTCACCAGTCCGGCCTGGGTGCCGGCACTGCCGGTGGCGTGGATCACGCAGTCTATGTTGAGCTGCTGTTGATTGGCCTGTTGCAGCAATTCCATGGCGCAATCCACGTAGCCCAGGGCGCCGATCCTGTTGGAGCCGCCGCCGGGTATGACATAGGGCTTGCGACCCTGCTCGCGCAGGCCGGTGGCGAGGTCCTCCATGGCTGCATTCATATCGGTGCCGCCGGGATAGTGGTGGATACCCGCACCAAAGAGGCGATCCAGGAACACGTTGCCCGAGTTAAGGTATATCGGGTTGGGCTCGCGGATGCGGTTTTCGAACAGTAGTTCGCATTTCAGGCCAAGCCTGGCGGCCGCGGCGGCGGTCTGGCGCGCGTGATTGGATTGCACCGCGCCCTGGGTGATGATGGTATCGGCGTCCTGCGCCAGCGCATCCGCCATCAGGAACTCGAGCTTGCGGGTTTTATTGCCGCCGCTGGCCAGGCCGGTGCAGTCGTCACGCTTGACGAATATGGCCGGTCCGCCGAGCTTTTCGCTAAGCCTGGGCAGGTATTCCAGCGGCGTTGGCAGGTGGGCGAGCTTGATGCGGGGAAAGCGGGCAAGATTCATATCGGGCTCTCGGTTATGTGCCGGGGAAGGGCGAGTTCAATGGTTCGCCTGACCAGCAGGTCGGTGGACGACAGCATGGGCACTGTCGTATCGCTGTGGTTTAGAAACATGGGCACTTCGGTGCAGCCGGCTACCAGTATATCGGCGCCGCGAAACTCAAGTTCGGCGGCAAGCCTGCGCAGCCCCGAGGCGATATCATCGGCGCGGTCGCCGCTTTTGATGCGATAGATGATGTTCATAAAGCGAGCAAGTTCCCCGTTGGTCCACAGCACCGCTTCATGCCCGGACCGTTCCAGCGCTTGCTGGTAAAGCCGCGCCTGCAGGCAGCCCTCGGCCGCCATAAGCCCCACGCGCCGGGCGGGTTGTCCGGCTAAAGCCTCCATGACGACATCGATAATACTGACAAACGGAATAGTCACTGCGGCCCGGATATCATCGGCAAAGGCATGGGCTGTATTGCAGACCATTACCAGGAAATCCGCGCCGGCGCCCTCCAGCCGCCTTGCCATTGCCGCCAGCTCGGGCCCGATGGACGGTGCCGTGCCCGCGACCGCGGCATGCCGGTTGGGTACCTGCGGGTTGTGGTCCACAATCATGTGGATATGGTCCTGGTCAGCTGGTCGCGCTTGTGGCAGCAATAACCCTGGCCATGAAGTCCACGGTGGCCTGTGGCCCCATGCCTCCCAATACCCCGGCGATCGGTGGTCGAGCGTGCGCTGTAGAAGAACTCATATATCCCGGTTGACGATTGGCGCCAGATGACAGAATATGAACAATGTTCACATGTTGCAAGTCTATTGACGACCAATTGAGGGTGACCACATGGAATATCACCGCCTCGGACAGTCCGGGTTGCAACTAAGCGCCTTTGGCTATGGCTCCTGGGTGACCTTCGGCCGCTCGATAGACGTGCGGGCGGCAATGGAGAGCATGGCGCTCGCCTATGGGGCCGGGGTGAACTTTTTCGACAATGCGGAGGGCTATGCCTGGGGCCAATCCGAGCTGATCATGGGCGAGGCGCTGCGCCGGCTGCGCTGGTCCAGGGACAGCTACTGTGTATCATCCAAGGTGATGTTCGGCAGTGCTTTCGAGCCCGGCCCCCTGCAGAAAGGCCTCAGTCGCAAGCACGTCATCGAAGCCTGCGAGCAGGCCCTGCAGCGCCTGGGTCTGGATTATCTCGATCTGTATTTCTGTCATCGCCCGGACCCTGAGACCCCTGTGGAGGAAACCCTGCGCGCCATGCACACCCTCGTGCAGCAGGGCAAGGTATTGTACTGGGGTACCTCGGAGTGGCCCGCAGAAAAAATTGCAGAGGCCTATACGCTGGCGGAACGCCATCACCTGACGCCTCCTACCATGGAGCAGCCTGAATACAACCTGTTTGTCCGCCGGCGCGTTGAGCAGGAATATGCGCCGCTGTACGAGCGTTACGGACTGGGCACCACGGTCTGGTCGCCTCTTTGCTCCGGGGTGCTCACCGGCAAGTACAACGGCGGCCTGCCCGAAGGGTCCCGCGCCACCCTGCCAGGTTACGGTTGGCTGGCCGATAATATCCTCAGCGACCGCGGGCAGGCCAGGGTGCGCGTTACCGAGCAGTTAACCGCTGTTGCCACCGAACTGGGGATGTCTATGACCCACCTCGCCCTGGCCTGGACCAGGCTCAACCCGAATGTCAGCACAACCATTCTCGGAGCCAGCAGCCCCCAGCAGCTGCGCGACAATCTCGGCGCGATCGCCGCGCTGGAAAAATTGACCACCGAGGTGGCCAGTCGTATCGACACGATTCTGAAAAGTACGCCCGGTCTGGAGTAGCATACCCATGAGCCAGCAGAGAGCGTCTAATCCCCAGGTATTCATCTACGCCTTGCCGGCGATGGCGATCGCCTTCATCAACCTCCCTGCGGCAATCGTGCTGCCGACGTTTTATGTTGAACATACGGCTGCTACCCTGACCGGTATCGGGGTAGTAAACCTGTTGCGCTGGTGGTTCGACGCCGCGACGGACCCGCTGGTGGGCTACCTGTCCGACCGGACCCAGACTCGCTGGGGCAAGCGCAAGCCCTGGATGCTGGTGGGAGCGATTGTCTCTTCAGTTGCCACCTTCATGTTGTTCCGGCCGGATTCGTCGGCGGGAATCTTGTATTACGGGGGCTGGCTCTGCGGGGTTTACCTGGGATTTACCCTGTTCAGTATCGCGCACATGGCCTGGGGCAGCGAACTGGCTGTCAACTACAATGACCGGTCGCGTATTTCAACCTATTACTCTGTCATGTCAGTCGTGGGCAGTATCCTGTTCTGGGTGCTGCCACTGGCACTTGCGCCTTTTGTCGGAACCTCTGAAATCGGGCCGCCGGTCATCAATGGAATCGCCTGGGTGTTCATTTTTATCATGCCGCTAGGCGCCATTCTGGCGGTTTCCCTGGTTCCGCAGGGGCGCAACCTCGGGCGCCAGAAGCCGCTGCCCATACGCCAGACAATCAGCGAGCTGCGTTTCAACAAGCCCCTGTGGCGGTTTGTCGCCGCCCAGGCGATCTGGGGGGTAGGGCAGGGCATGTACCTGTCGGTGATTTTTGTGTTCATGCGTGATTACCTGCAGCTGGGAGACAAATTTCCTATCCTGATGATCTGGTTTTTCGTGGTGCAGTTTGTCAGCATGCCTGTCTGGGCCCGGCTGATGGTGCGCTTCGGCAAGCATCGCAGCTGGGCATTCTCCTGGGCGGTTTATTCCTTGATTCAGCCGGTAGTACTTCTCTTTGAGCCCGGTGCGACCGCCTTTGTGCCGGCGATGCTGGTAGTCACGGCCACCGCTTTTATCAACGCTGCCAGCTATATCGCGCCCATGGCGCTGCTGGGTGATATCGCCGACTACGGTACCCTGAAGACCGGCCGCAACAACACGGGCAACTACTTCGCCATCCAGACCCTACTGCAGAAGGCCAATATGGGCATTGGCGCCGGCATTGCCTTTCCGCTGCTGGCCCTGTTCGGCTACCAGATGGGTGGCGAAAACGCCGGTGACGCGCTGTTTGGGCTTATCCTGGTGTTCATTATCATTCCCGCGGTAACCAGTGTCGCCGCCGCTGTTATCCTCTGGAACTTCCCCATCGACGCCCGCCGGCATGGCATAATACGCCGGCGTTTGGAGCAACTGGCGTCACGATCGGCGAATAAATCACTATGAAGAACCAGAATTATCACAAGGGTAATGTTCGCGAGGACCTGATCGAGGCCGCAGAGGCGGTATTGCAGGAGGAGGGAGTGGGCGCGGTCAGCGTCCGCCGGGTGGCCCGGGAGGTGGGCGTTGTCCCCTCGGCCGTCTATAACCATTTCGAGAACCGCGAGGCCCTGCTCGCCGCGGTGGCTGCCGATGGTTATCGCTACATGGAACGACTGGGTGACCGGATGGCCCGCAGTGCCGACCAGCCCCTGAAGATGATCCGCCAGCTGGCGCGGGAGTACCTGCGCTTTGCCGCTGCAAATCCCAATCTCTATCGGCTGATGTTCAGTGCCGACACCATAGCCTATCGCGTGCACCCCGAGCTGGAGCAGGCCTCAGACTCCTCATTTGGCCGCCTGGTTGAATGGTGGTATGGCCCGGGCAGTTTTGACCCTAAAAAATCGGCTGTGGAATACCCCTATGCGCTCTCCCTGTGGTCGCTGATGCACGGCGCCTCCATGCAGATGATCGACGGTCATGTGTCGGTCAACATGCGGAGCAAAGCCGCGATTCACAAACTCGCGGATACGGTTGTCGGGACCCTGATTGAGGGTATACATAGCGCGCCTCCCAAAAATACTTGACGAACCCCGGCATTGCTGCTGAAATGAACACTGTTCATATGAACGGTGTTCATATACCGTTGTTGATCCGGGGCTTGAGATAGAGAGGCGAGAACCATGCGCAGGAAACCGCTAGTCAGATTCGCACTTGTACCCGCTCTTGGCCTCAGTGTCGGGCTGACCTCCGTGGAGTCTTTCAGTCAGGTGCTGGAAGAGGTGCTGGTAACGGCCCGCAAACGCGAGGAAAATCTCCAGGATGTGTCGGTGGCGGTGAGCGTGGTCACGGCGCAAACCATTGAGGATGCCGGGCTGGTGCGCCTGACCGACATCAGCCAGCTCGTCCCCAACATGACCTACCAGGAAAACATTTCCAACAAGTTCACCAATATCACGCTCAGGGGAATTTCCTCCTCCGGCGGCCTGGGCAATGACCCCGGTGTGGGCGTCTACGTCGATGAGGTCTATGTGGCCCGCGAGTCGGGCTTTAACGCCGATCTGCTGGACATTCAGCGCGTGGAGGTACTCAAGGGACCCCAGGGTACCCTGTTCGGTCGTAATACCGCGGTGGGCGCCATCAATATATCCACCAAGAAACCGGCCGACGAGTTCGAGGGCATGGTGCTGGCGGATGTCGGGGATTATGACTACCAGCGCTACGGTGCTTTGGTGAACGGCCCGATCGCCGATAACCTGGCTGCGAAGATTTCCGGCGTGTATAACAAGCGGGACGGTTATCTCGACAACACCTATGGTGGCACCGTCAATACCGTGGACTACTACACCTTCCGCGGCCAGATGCTGTGGGCGCCGATGGATCGCCTGGAACTGTTGCTGATCGGTGACTACCGCAAGGATACCTCGGATGGTAACAACCTGGTGACGCGCCAGCAGGGTGAACCGGTCGACAAGGACTACACGGTCAGTATTCCCGATTCGGGTAAGGAGAATGTAGAGGCCAAGGGTCTCGCGCTGACCGCCAACTACGAGCTGGACAACTACCTGCTGACCTCCATCACCTCCGGCAACAAGATTGACGAGAAATACGTCAACGACCAGGACTGGTCAGATCTCGATGCGCTGACGGGTAACGACACCCGCGACAACAAGCAGTGGAGCCAGGAGCTGAGGATTTCATCGACCTATGACAGCAAGCTGCAGTGGGTCGCGGGCCTGTACTATTTCAACCAGAAGTTCGATGCCTCCAGGAGGCTATCAGCGGGCCGGACACGATCTATGCCGCCTTGGGCCTGACCGACCTGATCGGCTCCGGCATACCGCCGTCTTCAATCGGCCTGCCGGATTCGATTGTCGATACAAGCCGACTCGGTCATCAAGGCGGATAGCTACGCTGCCTACGGCAATATTGATTACGCCTTCAACGAGCAGTGGAGTCGTCGATGTCGGCGTTGCGCTATTCCAAGGACAAGAAGAAACTCGATTACGTGCAGGTGGCCGATCCTATCGCGGTGGCTTTCGGCTTTCTTAACCTCGATATCAACGACGATATCGACGACGATCAGTGGACGCCGACCATCAGTCTGAACTGGACCCCGCGTGGACGACCTGCTGACCTACATAAAGTACAGCAAAGGCTATAAAGCCGGTGGTTTCAACAATTCCATCAGCAGCACCGGTTCGGCGAGTCGCCTTTGACCCGGAAAAGCTTGACGCCTATGAGATCGGCCTCAAGTCCACCTGGCTGGACAATATGCCTTGCGAGTGAATGCGGCCGTATTCCACATGGAGTATGACGACAAGCAGGAAAGTGCCTTTGTGACCGGCGTCGGTTTCGTCCAGACGAACGCGGGTCAGGCGAAAGCGAGGGTGCTGAGGTCGAAGTGCAGTATCTGCTGACCGAAAACTGGAGCATCTACGGATCCGTGGGCTACACCGATGCCCCGTACAATGAATACATTATCGATGAAAATGAAAACAACAACGGCAATGACCTGACCCGGGCGCCGGAGTGGACAGCCAATATCGGTACCCAGGTGGAGTGGCAATACACCGACTACCTGCACGGCATGTTCCGGCTGGATTATTCCTACCAGGACGAGAGCTTCACCAGGGCCAGCAACGATCCGTTCTACAAGGCCGAGGAGCAGAACATCGTCAACGCCCGCCTGCAGGTGAGCGATGCCGACAATACCTGGCAGGCCACCTTGTGGGGCCGCAACCTGACCGATGATGACAGTATCAACACGATTGACGGACCCAGTGCCTTCTTCTGTCAACACCTATCACTACAGCCTGATCGCGCCCCGCACCTATGGTGTAGAGCTGCAGTATAATTTCTAGGATGTGAATAGCGCAGCGCCACAGCCGGTACGCCTGGAGGATTACGAGCCCTTTCCCTTCCATATCCGCAGCCTGGAGCTGCGGGTGGAACTGGACCGGGACAATACGCGTGTCCGCTCCAGAATGACTGCTGGAGCGACGCCGGGAGGCGCGCCCCGATGCGCCGCTGCGACTGGATGGGGTCGGCCTCGGGCTCGATGCCATAGAGCTCGACGGGAAACCGCTTGACGCCGCAGCGTTACTCCCTGGCCGCAGATCACCTCACGATCCCCGGCCTGCCGCCCAGCTGCGAGCTGGCCACCACGTCACTATCCACCCGGCGGCGAACCAGGGCGATGAAGGCCTGATGGAGCTGGGCGGCAAGCTTGCCACCCAGTGCGAATCCGAGGGGTTTCGCCGCATTACCTGGTTTCCCGACCGCCCCGATGTGCTTGCCCGGTATGTCGTCACCCTGGTGGGTGACCCCGCCCGGTATCCGGTCATGCTGAGTAACGGCCACCCGGTGGCAAGCGGCGAGCTGGATGATGGCCGCCATTGGGTGCGCTGGGAGGACCCGTTCCCCAAGCCATCCTATATTTTCGCCATCGTGGCCGGTGATTTCGGCGTACTGCGCGACAACTATGTCACCGCCAGCTGGCCGCGAGCTCGAGCTCGCGATCTACGCTGACCACGAGCGAATCGGCGAGTGCGGATTTGCCATGGGCGCCCTCAAGCGGGCGCTGCGTTGGGAGGAGCAAAAGTACCATCGCGAATACGACCTGGACGTATACAACATCGTCGCACTCACGCGGTCACGTCGGCGCCATGGAGAACAAGGGCCTCAACATATTCGACGCCAACGGCATTTGCGCCGACCCGGAAATCTCGACGGACAACGACTACCTGGTCATTGAGCGCATCCTGGCGCACGAGGTGTTTCACAACTGGAGTGGTAACCGCGTCACCTGTCGTGACTGGTTCCAGCTCAGCCTGAAAGAGGGGCTTACCCGCTATCGCGACCAGTGCTTTTCCCAGGATATGTCCGCCGCGGGGGTGAAGCGCATCGAGTTCGTAAAGGCCCTGCAGCGCAATCAGTTTCCCGAGGACGATGGTCCGGCGGCTCACCCGGTGAAGCCGCGCGAGTACATCGAGATCCGCAATTTCTACACCGGCACGGTGTACGACAAGGGCGCCGAAGTCATTCGCATGATGGCCTGCCTGCTCGGGGATCAGCGCTTTCGCGAGGCAGTGCAGCAATACTTCAGCCGCTATGACCTGCAGGCGGTTACCACCGAGGACTTCGTGTCAGTCATCGAGGACGCCAGTGGGCGCGACCTGAGCCAGTTCTATCGCTGGTACAGCCAGGCTGGCAGGCCGCGGATTGAAGCCAGCGGACGCTACGACGAGGCGGCAAAAAGCTATGAGCTGACCTTGCGGCAGCACACGCACCGGCTCACGGCGAAGCACGCGGAGCCTCTGCATATTCCAGTCCTCACCGGACTGCTGCGACGGGGAGGGCGCGTGTTGGCAGGCTCAATGTGCCAGGCACACGTGGTAGACGGCAATTACCTGCTGGAGCTGCGACAGAGCCAGCCAGAGTTTCCGCTTTGAACAGTGTCGAGTCCAAGCCAATTCCCTCCCTGCTGCGTGGCTTCTCGGCTCCGGTTTCCCTGCACACCGACCTCGCGCCGGAAGCAACTGGCCGTACTCATGGCCCACGACAGCGACCCCTACAACCGCTGGCAATCCGGGCAGGTATTGGCGATCGACGCGATACGTGAGCTCGCCGCTGATTGGCACCCGGGCCGTCCATTGCTGTGCCCCCTGATATTCCAGGAAGCCTGGCAACAGGTGTTGCAGGATCGCCAAACCGACCCGGCCCTGGTGGCGGAGTTGCTGCTGCTGCCAGATGAGCCCGCCCTTAGCGAGGGCCTGCCCCAGATCGATATCGACGGGCACCAGGCCGCCCGGGACTTCCTGCTGCGAGAGCTCGCGTCCCGAAAATCGGGCAGCAGCTGCTGGAGCTGTATCATGAGCTGGCCGATTCAGGCCCATACCAGTTCAGCGCCGAGGCCATTGGTCGCCGCAGTTTGCGCAACCGCTGCCTTGAGACCCTGCTGGCCTTGCCCGATCCGGAAATCCAGCAGCTCTGTGCCGATCCAGATAGCAAACGCCAGCAATATGACCGATGGCTTTGCTGCGCTCGCGGCCATGTGCCACGTGGATTGCCCGCAGCGTCGAGCAGAGCCTCGACAGTTTCTACCAGCGTTGGCAGCACAAGGCCTCGGTGATCGACAAATGGTTCAACGCCCAGGCCCTGTCGCGCATGGAAGGCGCTGTCGAGAATATTCTGGCGCTGGAGCAGCACCCCGCCATGGACATCATGAATATGCCGCGAGCAATGGCCTTCTACGGCGGCTTTTTTCGCCAGAACCGCGTCGCATTCAACGATCGCAGTGGCAAAGGCTACACCATGCTGGCGGAGCGGCTGATACTCATCGACAGCGTCAAGCCGGGCACCACCTACTGGTTGATGCCACAACTGTTGCAGTGGCGTCGCTTTGACAGGCATCGTCAGGACCTGATGAAAAAGGCACTGGAACAGGTGCTGGCCGCGGATATATCCAAGGGACTTTATGAAATTGTCAGCAAAGCGCTGGCCCAGGAGTAGCTATGTCAGATTTTGCCAGATACCTCGACGACTATGTCCCGCAAAAGCTCGAAGAACTCACTTTGCCGGGCGCTTCCATTGCGCTTGATAGAAAACTCCCGCATTGCCACGATCCGCAATTATGGCTTTGCGGATGTCTCGAGCAAGCGGCTGATGAGCGATGACACCCTGTTCCAGATCGCCTCGATTTCAAAGTCCGTCGCTGCCTGGGGCATCATGAAACTGGTGGAACAAGGCCTGCTGGACCTGGATGTGCCGGTAGAAGATTACCTTACTCGCTGGCGGTTGCCGCCCTCGGACTTTGACAATAGCGCGGTAACCGCGCGGCTGCTCCTCATGCATTTTGCCGGTACCTCCCTGTCGGGCTGTGGCGGTACACCCTACGATCAGCCCTGGTACACGGTTGAGGATATCCTGTACGGCAGGACGCCGCCGCTCGACGAAAAACAGCGCGCATACGCGGCCAAATGGGGTATGGACCCTGACTCCTACGGCAAGCCCGTCAAATTGATTCATCCGCCGGGCAGCAAGTTCGAATATTCCGGCGGTGGATTCACGATACTGGAACTGCTGATAGAGGAACTGTCCGGCATGGACTTCACCAGCTTCATGGGTCAAGAGGTATTGAGCCCGCTGGGGATGCCTGAATCGGGTTTTGAGCTGACGGCCTGGGCAGATTGACAGGGTGGCAGTGCCCTACGATGACGCTCTGCAGCCGGTTCCCCTGTATCGCACCAACGGCAAGGCTGCTGGTGGAATGTACTCGACGATCGTCGAGCTGGCGCGATTCGCCTGTGCCGAAATGGCGGGCCCCGATGACGAGCCGCCCGGACGCGGAGTGCTCAGCCCCGCATCCATCGCCGAGATGCACCGGCCCGACCGGTACGCCGAGACCGAGATGGGTCTGGATTTTTACACTGGACTTGGGCACTACGTGGTCGATATGGGGGAAATACGGGCAGTACAGCACACGGGTGGCAATCCCGGCTGGCGCACTGTTTACACGATTCTCCCGCAACGAAAAGCTGGGTTTTGTCTGCCTGATCAACAGTGCGGGAGGCAACGACTCTGTGGATGGACCTGATCATGCAATGGTCCGAGAGCCTGCAATCGTAGCCGGCTTAGACGGGTAATGCACATCCATGCGCATCTGTATCCTGGAAACCGGCGGCACCATCAATGGAATCCTGGACCCTGATGCGCCGCCGCCTGCGAACAGCCGGGTGCTTGCGTGGCTGCAGGAGCATGCCTCACGCCTGCAGCTGGAATGTGACTCGCGGCTGATAGTCATGAAGGATTCGCGGGCGATCGACGCGATGATCGGGCGCGACTTGCGGCGGCGATCGAGTCACAGCCGGCGCAGCATATCCTGATTCCCCACGGAACCTATACCATGCCCGAGACCGGTCTCTACCTGCGCGCGCACCTGGGCGCAGATGCCTTGAGAAAAACAATCATTCTGGTCGGCTCGCTGGTACCCCTTGGCGAGCCTGGCTCAGATGCCCCGGGGGCGCTGGAGTTTGCCGTGGCAAAGCTGCGCGACCGGACCGGACGGCGTCTGGATAGCGATGGGCGAGCGACTCTGGCACCCGGGAGAGGTCGTAAAAGACGCTGTCAGCGGGCGGTATGTTGCGCGCGTTGACCGGGGCAATTAAGTCCTTTCACGGATTATACGAGAAGCAGGAAAACCGTCATGCGCTACACCAGAATGCCGATAGAAATAGAATCACCGGAAGAGCTGGGATACGACAGCATCGAATACAACCTGAGCGAATCATCCTACACCGATGCAGTATTGAAAGACGTGACTCTCGATATTGGCGATCTCGTGCTCTGCTACGGAGACCACAAGGGTCTACCGGCCCTGCGTGAGTTGATCGCCGGCCAGGAGTCGGGTCTGGCTGCGGACCAGGTGCTGGTGACCGTGGGGGCTGCGGCGGCATTGTTCATAGTGGCTACCTCGCTGCTGGAGGCGGGCGATGAGATGGTGGTAGTGCGCCCCAACTACGCCACCAATATCGAAACCCCCAGGGCGATCGGGGCAAAAATTCACTTCATCGACCTGCACTTCGAGAGCGGCTTTCAGATAGATATCGATGACATCGCCCGCGCGATAACTGCGAAGATCCGTTACGTTTCCATTACTCATCCCCACAACCCCACTGGCGCTACCGTGCCACTGGCGATGATCGAGGGCGCTTATCGCGCTGTGCGAACAGCACGGTTGTTACCTGCTTGTCGATGAAACCTACCGTGACATGGTATTTGCCGACAAGACGCCTGTCGCCGCCAGCCTGAGTGACTGCGTGATCACCGTGAGTTCATTGTCCAAGACCTATGGCCTTCCCGGCATACGGATCGGATGGCTGATAACCCGTAACACATCACTCATGGAGAAGATTCCTGGCCGCCAAGGAACAGATCTACATCTGCGGCTCGGTAGTCGACGAGGAGATTGCGTTTCGCTACCTGCGTCAGCGCGACGCCTTTTTGGGGACGATACAGGCCGATATCCAGGCCAAATTTGCCGTCGTCAGGGACTGGCAGCAACGAAGCGAGTGGCTGGAGTGGGTGGAGCCGCAGGGTGGGGTCGTCTGTTTTCCACGCATGATAGACCCGCAGGGCCACGATATCGACGCGTTTTACAGTATCCTGATGGATGACTATGCGACCTATGTGGGTCCTGGCCACTGGTTCGAGATGCCGCGTCACTACTTCAGGTTGGGCTACGGCTGGCCGGTGATGGACGAGCTGTGTGGCGGGCTGGAAAATATCGACAAGGCGCTGCGCGGCTCGCGTCAAGTTCGCTAGATGGCCCTTAGTTTTGGTTGGTACTGCAGAGGATGGCAATGAAGGCTGTGAAACTGGATATCGAATTTGTCAGGGGCACTTTCCCCAGCTGCAGGATGAACCGGAGTTTGTGTTCTGTGGCAACGCCGGCGGCAGCTATGTCGCGCAACCCGTGATCGACAGCCTGGACACTACAACAGGCACCTGCGCGTCCAGCCCTACTCGCCATACCACTCGTCCCGGGCCGCGGGCCTGGCCATGGATCGGGCTCGTCAGGGCTGGTCACAGGCGCTGAATATTGGCGACAACGAGCTGACCATAGGCCCTTCCACCTCAATTAACAGCTATGTCATGGCGCAGGCACTGGGCGCCGACTGGGGCCCGGGAGACGAAATCGTGGTTACCCAACAGGACCACGAGGCGAATCACGGCGTCTGGCGGCGCAAGGCGGAGGCCCAGGGTGCGGTGGTGAGGGAGTGGCCCGATCGACCCAGCGACAGGATTACTGGACCCGGATGAGCTCTTTCCCCTGTTGAGTGAGCGGACCCGGTGGGTATTTTTTACCCACTGCTCGAATATCATCGGCACGGTCAATCCCGTGACGAAAATAGTGTCAGGCATTCGACAGCGCTGCGGCGCCAAAGTTTGCGTCGATGCGGTGGCCTATGCGCCGCACCATATCCCGGACCTGAAAGCGCTGGATGTGGACATCTACATGTTCAGCCTTTACAAGGTGTTTGGTCCACACCAGGGGCTGATGTACCTGCGCGCCGAACTGCAGGAAAAGATCCAGCCGCAGAGCCATTATTTTACCCAGGGTGACAGCCACAAGCGGTTCAACCCGGCAGGGCCGCAGCACGCCCAGGTGGCCGCCTGCCAGGGTGTGCTGGATTATTTCGCTGCGGTGCACCGGCATCACGGCGGTAGTGAGTCGACGTCGCGACAGCCATGATGCAGTCTGTGCATGCATTGACGGCGGCCTACGAGGCTCGAGTTGGCTGCCCCGCTGATCGATTACCTGGCCCAGGCGCCACAGGTCAGGCTGCTGGGCAAGGCCCACAGCAGGGATGGTGATCGGGCGGCAACGATAGCCTTTCAAGCCCCTGGGACAAGTCAGCCGGCGATGTGGCAACGGCCCTGCAAGCCGCTGGCATTGGCGCCGAGCGGGGGCATTTCTATGCCCACAGGCTGATGACCGCTCTCGGGATTGATCCGGCAGACGGGGTGGTGAGGATTTCCCTGGTCCACTACAACTCCACTGCGGAGGTCGACAGGATACTGCTGGCCCTCGAACAAGCCCTGTGCTGAGCCTCAGCTCGAGGCGCTTATCCGGGAAGACCACTTTAAGCACCTCGGCGATAAAATCATTTTGCGCGGCCTGGTCGTAATTCAAGGTGCCGCACAGTGACATTCGTTGTTCGGGACAGTAGGACATGAAGGATCCCCAGTGACCCAGGTGACCCCAGAGGTGCATGCCGTGAATTTGCTTCCTGCCCACGCCCATGGCGTAGTAGTAGTTGGCGGAGGCCTCCGGCCCGGTAAGCAAGCTGTCCAGCGTATCCACACTGCTGAACAGGCGGCAATTGAACAAGCCTCGCATGAAGCGTGTGATGTCAGCCAGGGTGGAAACATGCCCGCCGGCGGCCCAATCCACGCTGCCATGTATCTGCAGGGCATCGATGTATTCGCCATTCATTACCACGTAGGGGTGTGACAGTGCGTTACGCGGTTCTTCATAGCCTTCGAGCCAGGTTTCTCTCATGTCCAGCGGGTCGAAGATGCGTTCACGGCACAACTGCCAGTAGGGTATTCCGGTGATGTTCTCCAGCAGAATCCCCAGCAGCACGTAACCGGTATCGCGTATAGGTATATTTTTCGCCCGGTGCGCCCACCAGGCTGGTATGAGCGCAGGCCCAACGGATAATTTCCTCCGGCGTACGCGCGCGGCCCGGGTCCGCGGCGATTTCCGTAAGCCATTCCTGCGAGAGCGCGAAATCGTTGAAACCCGCACGGTGCCGCAGCAGATGCTCGATAGTAATGTCGCTCACCACGTGGCCATCAGCTACCGGTACCAGCGCCGCGATATCCGGCGGCAGATAGTCGCTGATCGGGTCTGTCAGGGCCAGAGCACCGCGCTCCAGCAGTTGGGCGACCAGCACCCCGGTGAAGGTTTTGCTCATGCTGGCAATGCGAAAACCGGTATTCACACTGAGCTTTTCGCTGCCCTCCAGTGAGTGCCGCCCGGCCGCGCCAGCCCAGTCGAGACCATGCAGAGGCGCGTGCACGGCCAGCAGCACACCCGGTGCATCAGCTGCCTTTTGCTCGATCAGGGCCTGCAGTTGTCGCTCGGTGGTTTGCCGTTGCATGCTGCGAACTCGCCAAATTAACCCCCACTTGGTATCTTGCCAGCTGCAAGATCTATGCTAATATGAACACTGTTCATATAAAATGTCAAATCGACCACGGCAAGGATACCAGGCGTGATCGCACCGACGGCAAAAGCTATTCCCAGGCTGCACGGTGCAAACGGCCGCAACGTGCCCTGGCTGTTGCGAGCGCAGGCGGCCGCGCGTGCGGATCACCCGTTCATCATCTGGGCCCCTTTCGATGAAGCCGCCGCAGTAATAACTTACGGTGATTTCTATGGCCGGGTGCTGGCGCTCGCCGCCGGTCTGCGGGAGCGCGGTGTGGCCCAGGGTGACTTCATCCTCCTTCACATGGACAATTGCCCCGAGTTCCTCCAGGTCTGGCATGCCTGTTCACAGCTGGGCGCTGTGGTGGTGACCACCAACACCCGCTCCAGTGAGGAGGAACTCGGCTATTTTATCAGACCACTGCAAGGCCAGGGTGGCCATCACCCAGCCGGCTTACCTGTCCATGGTGCAGCGCAGCGGCCCGCAGCTTGCGTGGGTGGGCTGCATCGATCACGACGCACGGCGTGGCAGCGCAGGCTTCCCGATGGCGCTATATCCTTTATCGAGCTGCTATGCCGATGCCGCCGATTTCGAAGCCTTTCGACTCCGACCCGCTGGCTTTCAATTCCGTGCAGTACACATCCGGTACCACCTCGCGCCCCAAGGGCGTGGTGTGGACTCATGCCAACGCCCTGTGGGGCGCTCGCAGCAATGCGACGGTGTGCGCCATCCGGCCGGAGGATATCGGCCACGTGTTCCTGCCTTTGTACCATACCAATGCCCTGTGTTACTCGCATCTGGCAACGCTGTGGGCCGGCGCCACCATTGTATTGCAGCCGCGTTTTTCCGCCAGCCGCTACTGGGATTGCGTGATCGAACACCGCTGTAGCTGGGGTATCCAGATACCGTTCTCCCTGAAGGCGCTGATGTCGCAGCCGATCCCGGAACGTCACCATTTCAAGCGCTGGGGTCTGGGCGCCCACGACCCGGATATTATTCGCCAGCTGCTCGGTATACCGTGCATAGGCTGGTTCGGGATGACCGAAACCATCGGGCTGCCCATCTATTCCACCCTCGGGCTGCCTGCCCGGGAGATGAGCATGGGCCTGCCGTCCCCTGAATACGAAGTTCAGGTGCGCAGCGAGGATGGCGTGGACGCGCCTTTGGCGAGAGTGGTCGCCTGTGGATACGCGGCATACCCGGCATCTCCATGTTTCACTCCTACCTAGACAACCCTGAGGCCACCGCCAGCGCTTTCGATGAGCAGGGCTGGTTTGATACCGGCGACATGGTCACCGCCACCGAAGACGGCTTTATCACCTTCAACGGTCGCTCCGGCGATACGCTGCGAGTGGGCGCGGAAAATGTCGCGGAGTCGGAGATAGAGCGCGTGGTATCCGCCGTGCCCGGGCGTGCTCGAAGTCGCGGTGGTCGGCAGGCCCGATGACATGCTGGACGAAGTGCCCGTAGCGTTTGTCGAGTCGCCGGGCGCCACTACGCCGGAGGCGAGGACGGAGCTCGCCGACCGGATAATCGAGCCGCTGCCGCGAGCAACTGGCGGACTTCAAAGTGCCGCGAGAGGTGTTCGTGGTCGAGCAGATACCGCGCGTCACGCTCGGCAAGCTGGACAAGAAAACTCTGCGCCGACGCCTGCGTGAGGCTTAATCCAAGGAGACAGATTATGTATCCCGACCAGCGATCGAAATCAGCGTCGCTGTACCAGCGTGCCCTGGCAGTCATGCCCGGCGGCAATACCCGGCACACCGTGTACTTTCCGCCGTATCCGGTCTACGTCGAGCGCGGCGAGGGTTGCCGGATCTGGGACGTGGATGGTGTCGAGCGCATAGACTGCATCAACAACTACTCCGCCCTGATCCACGGCCATTGTCATCCCGAGATAGTCGAGGCCCTGCGGGAGCAGGCCGGCAAGAGTCTGTCCGTGGCCTTGCCCACCGAGGCGGAAATCCGCCTGGCGGAGCTGGTCACCGAGCGGGTGCCGGGCGTGGAGCAGATCCGCTTCGCCAACTCCGGTACCGAGGGTGTGATGTTTGCCGTAATGGCGGCGCGCGCCGCCACCGGTCGCAACAAGATCGCCAAGATCGAGGGCGCCTATCACGGCAGCTACGACTGCGGTGGAGGTCAGCCTCTACCCGACGCCGGATGCCTGGGGCGTGGCCGATGCGCCCCGCGGCGTTGCACCGGCCGGGGTCCACGAGGGTGTGCGCGCCAACACCATTATTATGCCCGCCAACGATGTTGAAGCCGGTCGCCAGATACTGCGCCGGCATGGCGACGACCTGGCCGGCGTGATTATCGATCCGCTCACCAAGAACCTGGGCTTCCTGCAGGTGAGCGATGAGTTCCTGCAAGATGGTGCGTGAGGAGACCAGGGCGCTGGGTGCGCTGTTGATTTATGACGAGGTCTACAGTTTCCGCATGGGCTACAACGGCGCCCAGGGCGAGTTGGGGGTCATTCCCGACCTGACCGCACTGGGCAAGGTCATTGGCGGCGGGCATGCCCATTGGGGCGGTCGGCGGCTCCAGAGCATTGATGGAGGAGCTGTTCGATCCGCGCGGCGGCGCGAAGATGTCGCACGGCGGCACCTTCAATGCCAATCCGATGTCCATGGTGGCGGGCGCGAAGGCGATGGAACTTGTACGACCGCGCTGCCCATGACCGGCTGGCCGGATTGGGCGAGCGCCTGCGCGCGGGTCTGCGCGAACTGCTGATGCTGACGGGCAGACCGGGCACTGTTACCGGGGCGGCCTCGATGGTGGGATTTTTCCAGACCGATGTGCCGCATGACCGACTACCGCTCGATGTTGAACGTGGTGATGAGCGACCCCTCGTTCGGCCAGGCCACGAATGCGTTTTTCCGCCATATGCTCAACCACGGCGTCTATATCGCCAGCCACGGTTTCATGGTGCTTGTCCACCGCCATGACCGAGCGTGACATCGATTTTATCCTCGACAAAGTCGAGCTCTCCCTGCGCGCGCTGTCTGCTGAAGCCGCCTGAACCAAACCATATAAGGAAACCTCCCATGCGCGAAGCCGTAATTGTCTCCACCGCCAGAACCCCCATAGGACGTGCCTACAAGGGCGCCTTCAATAACCTGGAGTCGCCCGACCCTGGCCGGCTACCCGATAGCCGAGGCGGTCAGGCGGGCCGGCATCGATCCCGCCGAGGTCGAGGACTGCATCATGGGCGCCTCCATCCAGCAGGGCACCCAGACGTTTAATATCGGCAGGCTTGCGGCGCTGGCCGGCGGCTTGCCGGAAACCTGCGCGGGTATGAGTATCGATCGCCAGTGTTCCTCAGGCCTGATGACCATCGCCACCGCGGCCAAGCAGATTGTCCAGGACGAGATGACCGTGCTGGTGGCCGGCGGTGTCGAAAACATCACCCTGGTGCAGAACGAGCACATGAATTTTCATCGCATACCCGACCCCCGCCTGCTGGCGGCACACCCCAACACCCATATGAGCATGCTGGAAACCGCCGAGATAGTCGCGAAGAAATTCGGTATCTCGCAGAGAGGCACAGGACGAGTACGCCCTGCAGAGTCAGCAGCGCACTGCAGCCGCGCAGGCTGCCGGCAAGTTCGACGACGAGATCATCCCGGTGACCACCGACAAGTTGGTGACCGACAAGGACAGCGGCGAGACCCACACTGAAACGGTCACCATTGCAAAAGACGAAGGCAACCGGGCTGATACCACCCTGGAGGGGCTGGCCAAGCTGGCCCCGGTAATGGGCGGTACCGTGACGGCCGGCAATGCCAGCCAGCTCTCCGATGGCGCCAGCGCCTGTGTGCTCATGGAGGCAGAGGATGCCCGACAGCGCGGTCTGCAGCCGCTGGGCATTTACCGGGGCATAGCGGTCGCCGGCTGCGCGCCGGACATTATGGGGATAGGGCCAGTATTCGCGGTTCCCAAGCTGCTGCAGCGCCACGGCCTGAAGATTGACGACATCGGCCTTGTGGGAACTGAACGAGGCCTTCGCCGTGCAGGTGCTGTACTGCCGCGATGAACTGGGCATTCCCAACGAGCGTCTGAATGTCAATGGCGGCGCGATATCCATCGGTCACCCCTACGGCATGTCCGGCGCCCGCATGGTGGGGCACGCCCTGATCGAGGGCAAGCGACGCGGCGTGAAATACGTGGTCATCACCATGTGCGTGGGCGGTGGCATGGGTGCAGCGGGATCTTTTCGAGGTGGCCTGAGCCAGTCGATGTCGTTATCACTCCTGATTCTGGCAACTTCATAGCGAGTAGGACCGATTTATGCGAGCGGAGCATCGACACACACCGGCCGGCAAACTGCGAGCGCGCGGCGCCGGCATCCCCTTCCTGGGCGAACCGGGTGATTGCAACGCCATTACCGACGTGCCCGGGCTGGAGGTGGGCTACTGCACCCTGATAGCGGGGGAGGGGCCGCTGGTGGTCGGGCAGGGGCCCGTGCGCACCGGTATCACCGCCATCTTTCCGCTGGGGCGGGCCCGTGGCACCGGGCCGGTGTACGCCGGGTTCTTTTCCATGAGTGGCAATGGCGAAATGTCGGGCGCCCACCTGGTGGAGGAACGCGGGCGCTTCGAGGGGCCCATCACCATCACCAACACCCACTCCTGCGGCCTGGCGCGGGATGTGACCGCTCGCTGGCTGACATCGCAGGTGGATACCGAGCTGCGTCCCGAGCCCTTCTGGATGCCGGTGGCGGCGGAAACCTACGATGGCTGGTTGAACGACGTCAACGGCCACCATGTGAAGGCGGAACATGTGGTCGCCGCCTTCGACGATGCCCATGGCGGGCCCTTAGAGGAGGGCAGCGTGGGCGGCGGTACCGGGATGAGCACCTACCAGTTCAAGGGTGGGTCGGGCACGGCCTCGCGTCGGCTCACGCTGTGCGGGGAGCACTATCACGTCGGCGCCTTCGTGCAGTCCAATTTCGGCAAGCGTCACCTGATGCAGATAGCGGGCATACCCATGGGGCATTTGTTCCCCCTGGAGCGCCCGGTGGAGCCCGGCCGCGGCAGCATTATCGGCGTGGTGGCCACCGATGCGCCGCTGTTACCGCACCAGTTGAAACGGCTGGCCCGCCGCGCCGCCTATGGCATAGCCCGCTCCGGCGGTATCGCTGCCAACGAGTCCGGCGACCTGTTCCTGGCGCTGTCCACGGCCAACCAGCACAGCATTGGAGTTCACAAGGGCATGGTGGATACCCGCTTCCTGGGAGAGGGAGAGCTGAGCGCGGTGTATGAGGCCGCCATCCAGGCCATGGACGAAGCCATTATCAATGCCATGGTCGCCAACGAGACCATGACCGGGCGGGATGGCCGGCAGATCCCAGGACTGCCGCTTGCCCGGGTGCAGGAGATACTGCGGCAACACGATCGACTGCTGGATGTGTAGTTGCCTGTCGGTCCGTTGCCTGCGCATGACTGCCATCTACCAGCTCGAGGAGATCAGGGCGGCGCTGCGCGGCAGCGATCTGCTGGCCGCCATGGAGCGCGCCTTCGTGAATTACTCGCGCGGCCTGGCCGTGCTGCCGCCGGTGGGGGAGTTGTTGTTCACCGACCCGCCCGGCGACGTGCATATCAAGTACGGCTATGTCACCGGGGATGATTACTACGTCGTAAAGGTAGCCAGCGGCTTCTACCGTAACTCACAACTCGGGCTGGCCTCCAGCAACGGCCTCATGCTGCTGTTCAGCCAGCGCAGCGGTGAGCTGCTGGCGGTACTGCTGGATCAGGGGCACCTCACGGATGTGAGGACGGCCGCCGCCGGCGCTGTCGCCGCGCGTTACCTCGCCCCGCGTTCCATCGAGTGTATCGGCATCGTCGGTTGCGGCATCCAGGCGGAGCAGCAGTTGCGTTTCCTGGCAGCGGCCGTCGACTGTCGACAGGTACTGGTCTGGGGCCGGGACCCAGGAGCGCCTCCATGCCTGGCGCGCACGGCTGGCGGATACGGCATTCGATATCGACTTTGCCGCTGACCTGGACCAGCTCGTCGATCGCTGTCGCCTGATCGTCACCACCACACCCGCGGCAGAACCCCTGCTGAAAGAGGTTCGCCGCGGGACCCACGTCACCGCCATCGGCGCGGATACCCCAGACAAGCAGGAGCTTGCACCCGCCATACTGGCCGCCGCCGACCTGGTCGCCGTTGACTCGCGGCAGCAGTGCCAGAGCCGCGGGGAAGTGTTCCGGGCCCTGGGCGCCGGGGTGACAGCACTCGATGCGGTGGTGGAATTGGGTGAGATTATCGATGGCCGCTGTCGGGGTCGCCGCCATGACGCCCAGATCACGGTGGCCGACCTGACCGGAATTGCCACCCAGGATATCGAGATAGCCACGACAGTCTACCAGAGGATCTGCAATGCACATTGAAACCTTCGAGCTGGAACGCAACCAGTCGCTGTACGAGAATACGGTGAGGTACAACCTCACCGAAAGCGGTATTCACCCCTACACCCTGCGCGAGTTGCTGAGCGAAGAGCAGCAGCAGGAGGTGCTGGACCTGCGCCTGGGCTACGGCCAGACCAACGGCGACCCGGCCCTGCGCCAGACCCTGGCAGACCTCTACCCGGGCTGTACCGCCGACCACATCCTGGTTACCAATGGATCGGCCGAGGCCAACTTTGTCGCCTTCTGGAGCTTGCTCGAACCCGGTGACGAGGTGGCCATGATGCTACCCAACTACCAGCTGCTTTACGGTCTCACCCGCTCCCTGGGTTGTACCGTTAAACCCTTTCACCTGCGCGAGGATCGCAACTGGGCCCCCGACCTGGATCGAGCTGGAAGCCAGCCTCAGCAGCAAGACGCGCGTGATCGCCCTGTGCAATCCCAACAATCCCACCGGAGCCGTGCTGTGCGCGGGAGGACATGGAGCGCATCGTGGCCCTGGCCCGACGCTATGACTGCTATCTGCTCTCCGACGAGATTTACATCGGCTCGGAACTGGACGGGGTGGAAACCGAAAGCTTCCTCGGCCTGTACGAGAAGGCCATCGTCGCTTCCGGGCTGGCCAAGTCGCTCTCCCACCCGGGCTTGCGCATCGGCTGGCTGGCGGGGCCGAGGGAGATTATCGACGGCTGCTGGCACCACCACGATTACACCTCGATCAGTACCGGCATCATCAGCCAGTACGTGGCCAACGTGATATTGCAGCCGCAGAAGCGCCTGCGAAGTGCTGGAGCGGGGCCGCACGCCTGCTGCGCGCCAACGTGCCGATAGTGCAGCGCCTGGGTCGATGCCCACGGCGACAATTTCCAGATGATCCCCCCGCGGGCGGGTGGCATGGCCTTTATTCGCTACCACCTGGACATCAACTCCAGCGAGCTGGTGACGCGCTTGCGGCAGGAAAAAAGCGTGCTGGTGGTGGCGGGTGACTGGTTCGGCATGGACCACTACCTGCGCCTCGGCATCGGCGGCGAAACCGAGGACCTGGTGGCGGGCCTGGAACTGATCGATGAGTTCCTGCAAGAGCAAAGGTCCGCCTGATGCGAGTTTTCGTGGGTTCGATCACGCACGAGACCAATCGCTTTTCGCCGTTTCCCACCACGCTTGCCGATTATCAGCCGTGCCGCGCTGGGCTATGGGGACCTGATTCGCGAAGCGGAACTGGCGGGCTGCGAGGTAGTACCGCGGGCTCTGCGCCAGGGCGGCGCCCTCGGCGCCGACGGTGCAGGCCGACTACGAACATTTGCGCGCTGAACTGCTGGCGCAAATCCGCGCTGCCGGCCCCCTGGACATGGTGCTGCTCAGTCTGCACGGCGCCCAGGTCGCGGAGGCCTGTGACGACTGCGAGGGTGACATCGTCGCGGCGGTTCGCAGCCAGGTGGGCGCCGGGGTGACGATCGGTGTGTTGCTGGACCTGCACGCCAGCATCACCGCCAGCTTGTTGCGGCCACGCCAGCCTGGTTGCGGTTATCAAGGAGTATCCCCACACGGATTTCCCCGAGACCGCGCGCCAGCTGGTGGCGATCTGCCTGCGCTGCGCCCGCGGGGAGGTAAACCCCGTCACGGCGTTTGTGCCGCTGCCGGTGTATACCCTCTGGCACACGCCGGTGCAACCCAGCAAGGCGATCGTGGACAGGGCGCGGGCCCTGGAGGCCGCGGGCGAGGTGCTGCATATATCGCTGGTGCACGGCTTTCCCTGGTCGGACGTGAGCAGCGCGGGGGCGGCCGTGCTGGTGACCACCGACGGGGCTGACGCCACCGCCACCAGGCTGGCGCGGGAGCTGGCCCTGCAGCTATGGCATATTCGCGCTGCGGACCTGGAGCATTACCGCGACATCTCCGCGAGCCTGGACGCAGCGGCCATGCCGGCCTCCGCCGGGGGCCCGCTGGTCATCGCGGACGCCGCCGACAACCCTGGCGCGGGCACCGGCAGCGATGCCACCTGGATTCTCCATGAGGTGCTGAAACGTGCGCTGGACGGGGTCGCCATGGCCCTGTTCTGGGATCCCGCAGCGCTGCAGGAGATCCTGGCGGCGGGAGAGGGCGCCTCGCTGGACTTGCGCATCGGGGGACATACCGGTGCCCTGGCGGGTGCACCCGTCGAGGCGCGGGGCGAGGTACTGCGTATCAACCGCGAGGCGTCGATCGACGCCATGCCCGGTTCCCCGCCCATACCGGTGGGTACCCTGGCGGCGGTGCGTATCGCCGGTGTGCGTCTGGTGGTGGGCGCTTATCGGGAACAGGTGTTCGGACCCAGGGTCTTTACCGAGGTGGGTATAGACCCGGCGGCAGAGCGGATCGTGGTGGTCAAGTCGGCACAGCATTTTTACAATGCATTCGCGCCATTCGCCGCGCAAATCATTTACTGCGACAGCCCCTGTTCGCGCACGATCGATTTCGACAAACTCCCGTTCGGTCATCGGCGCAGGCCCATCTGGCCGCTGGACGCTGTCGCCGAAACCGATCTGCCGCCGCCGGTGCTGTTTGCCTGAGTACAGGGCAGTGCAGGACCGCGTGGCGCCAGGTCGCTAGTACAGCATGTTGGCCACTTTCTGGCGGATGCGCTTGGACCGCTCGGACTCCAGCAGCATTTCGAGTACCCGGCGGTTTTCTCGAAAAGTATCTAGGTTATTGCCCAGCAACACCGCGATGTTGTAGCGAACCCGTTCGTCCGTTTCCTGCTACACGGCGGCCTGCGCCCCTTGCATGGCCTGTGCCGTCGGTGCGTCCCAGGAACCCAGGGCTTCCGCCATGGAGGCCCTGGCCTGGCTACTGGATTCCTGCTGGACTCGCAGCAACAACTCCTCAGCCACCTGGTCCGCCCCCAGGCGTCCCAGGGTTTTGGCTGCGGCGCTGCGCACCTCGGTGGAAGGGTCGTCCAGGTAGATGACCAGATCGCGCTGCAATAGCGGGTCCGGGTCGGCGGTATTACCCAGCGCGTAGAGAAATACCGCGCGCTGTTCCGGTTCGATCGCACCGGAGGCGCTCACCAGCAGGTCGTCTCGCAGGGCGGCGTAGCCCGGCTCGCCCGACGCGCGCATACCGCTGCCGAGACTGCCTATGGCGAGGGCCGCAGTACCTGGCAGATCCCGGCGATCCGTCCCCGCGAGATTGTTGCGCGCCAGGCAGCCTTGACCCATTTATGTAGACTGTGGGCCGAGACGCCGAGGCGCTCAGAAACTTCAGCGACAGAATAGCCCCGATCCACGATCTGGCGGACCGCTTCGTCTTTGAATTCTGGTGAATATCGATGGTTGCTCATAGACTTCCTCCTATGCTCATAGAATAGGCTAGAAGTGTCCAGGGAACCGGGTAAAGTCCATAGAATAGGCTAGAAGTGTCCAGGGAACCGGGTAAAGTCCAACCTCTGATTAAAAGTGTCCGTTAAACTGAGGGAGGGTCAGAGGCATTTCTTTAATCCATCCAAGGACTACTAAAATGGCTTTAAATGCCTCCGTCCCCTTAAATAGCTAGTCACCCGGCGCGTGATCGCGCAGGCGGCCATACCGCAGGAACAGGCGGTTGAAGATTTCCAGGCTGATCCAGCTCGACAGGGCCCCCAGGGCGCCCAGCACCATGGTGGCGCCCAGCGGGCGCAGGATATTGGCCAGTTTGCGCCGCACGGGTCGCAGCCACTGCATCTGGTCCAGCCAACTGATGATGCGGGTATTCTGGATGAAGGCGACTGTGGTGAGGGCGATGATGCCCAGTACCAGCCAGGCGCTGCGGGGAATCGGCGGCAACAGGTAGAAAAACAGGGCCGCCAGGCTGAGCGGAATCAGCGACAGCAGCATGATCACCACCCAGGGCATCGGCCTGCCGAGGTAAAATACCTTGAGAAACTGGCGTGAGCCCACGTCCAGGTGGCGCAACAGGCGCCTGCGCTGAGCGGGGTCACCCGCCAGTGCCTCGATGCGTTGGAAGCGCCAGGCCTCCTCGCTGTCGGGCCTGTCGCTGCCCGGCGTCGCGGCGTTCAGGCGCAAGCCGCTGAGTGTGAAACCGTGGTACATCAGCGACCACGCCTCCAGGTCTGAGAAGGCATCCAGGTCGGTGCGAATGTCGCGCAGCGCCTGCAGGAAGTGGCCGGTATCCTCACCGAATGCCTTGCTGCCATCGTCATCTCCCAGGGTGAAGACCGCATAGCGATCGGGCTGCTCCCGGGGCAGCTCGGCCATGGTTTCGTGGCGGATGCGATCCATCATGATGTCGTTGGCGCGCATCGCCACCTGGTGGATCAGCTCCGTCGGTTGCGACTGCCACTGCAGGCTTTCGGAGGCGTCGCTGCAAATGAAGTGGGTGCAGCCCTCCTCGAACAGGGCTACCAGGCCCTGGTTATCGAAGATGCCGCCGTCCACCAGGCGCACTGTCACGTCCTCGCCCTGGTGGTCCTGGTACAAGTCTTCCAGGCTGAAGGGCTCGAACAGGCCCGGCACACAACAGGACGCCGCGACTGCATCCCCCAGGGAAAGCTGGTGCAGGCGCCTGCGCTGGCGCGGGGAGAGGGTCGTGTCATCCATGGCCAGGCGCGGCAGCATGGGCATGGCGGCAGTGCCCCCCACCACCGAGGAGACCTCGGGCTCCCCCACGAAGCTGCCGGTCATCTGGAACTGGTGGCCGGTGTTCAGGGCGGTGGCGTTGAGCAGCAGGACCGGAGTCACTGCCTCCGCACTCTCACCCGCCCTGGGCCGGATAGGCAGGTCCTTGAGCAGGGTGCGACCATCGCCCTCCATGGGCTCGAAGAAGCAGGTGTCGAACAGCTTTGCCAGGCGCTGGCTGGAGGAGTAATCGCTGGCGAGCATACGCGCGTTGTCGAGGCGGTCGGCGAATGCCAGGATGCGCAGGTTGCGCTGCATTGCCGGCAGGAATTCCATCTCCAGTTCCCGCACCAGTTGCCGGAAGGCATCTGCGCAGGGCTGCAGGCCGTCAGTACGGGAGCCCTCCAGCAGTTGCTTGACCTTGAGGTAGTAGAAAGCGCCGATTATCGACCCGCCGGAGACGGTGGAAATCACCGCGACATGGCGCAACAGGTCGCATTCCGCCAGCCGCGCCAGCACCCCGATATGGAACAGGGCGGCCCGGAAGCCGCCACCGGACAGGGCGAGGCCGAGCTTGCCGGCGCGCGCCTCATCGCACGCCAGTGTTGTCTGCACCGCGGTCGCGTTCATTGCTTGTTTTCCTCTCAACCAGATGGGGCGAGCTTGTGCGCCGGGACCAGTGCCCGACTACGGTCATGCACTGCCCGGCGGCCTGGGCCCACAGGCCTGCCAGTGGCGGGCGATTTCCTCACGCCGGCAGATCCACACCGCCTCCCGGGCGGTAACATAATCGAGAAACCGGGCCAGCGCCTGGGCTCTGGCCGGCTGGCCGCTGATGCGACTGTGCAAGCCCACCGTCATCATTTTAGGGCTGGTTGCGCCCTCCATCCACAACTGGTCGAACCCGTCCCGGAGAAAGCTGAAGAACTCATCGCCGCTGGCGAAGCCGTTGGGTAACAGGTAGCGGGCATCGTTATTCACCAGCGTATAGGGAATCACCAGCAGCGATGACCCGCCGGACCAGTAGGGGAGGTCATCGTTGTAGGCATCCGAGGTATAGAGGAACCCGCGCTCCTCCTGCAGCAGGCGGCGGGTGTTGGGACTGACCCTGCCGGTGTACCAACCCACTGGCCGCTTGCCACAGGCCGACCTGATGGCTGCGATAGTCATCCTGATATGTTGCCGTTCCACATCCGGATCGATGTCATGATAGTCCAGCCACCGATACCCGTGGCCGGCGATCTCGTGCCCGTCACGGTGCAGGGCCGCGCCGATTGCCGGGTTGAGCTCCAGCGCCCGCCCGACGGCGAACGCCGTGAGTGGCAGGTCGCGGCAGCGGAACAGCTCCAGGATACGCCAGACCCCCGCTCGCGAGCCGTATTCGTACATGCTTTCGGCGCTGAGATCCCGCTGCCCGCGGCGTGGTGGGCGGCCGGGCAGTTCATGGAGATAGGACTCCGAGTACGCATCCCCATTCAGCACACAGGATTCCGCACCCTCCTCGATATTGAGCACAAACTGCAGGGCGAGGCGCGCAGCGCCCGGCCAGCCGGGGTGGGGTGGCTTGCCGGCATAGCCTGCCAGGTCGCGGGTGGCCATCATCCCAGTTCGAAGGTGGTGACGCCGAAAATGTGGTCGTGGGCTATCGCTGGCACCGGACCCAGATACATGCGGGCGCAGCCGAACACCTCGGTCATACCGTATTGCTGTACCAGTTCCATGGCGGCCGGGTTATTCTCCGGCGCGTCCAGGTACACGGGGCCACCCGCCGCGAAATCGGCGAGCCCGGTGAACAGCGCGTCCGCGCAAGCTGCGCTGTCAGCGAACAGGGGCCCGATCTTGCAGCCCTCGCCGCAGCGGCGGATCACGCCGTAGCCAGCCAGGCGCTGGTTGGCGACATATCCCAGTGCCAGGGAGTCGGGCTGGGATACCCAGTTGCGGACAAAGTCGGCGCGCGGCGCGGGGAAGCAACTGCGATCATAGGCGATAAGCTGGTCATGGGGCAGCTGCGCCAGGGGCACCACACCGCTCTGGACGCCGGCGGCCCGCAGACCCCCGGCGGGAACAGTGAGACCAAAGCGCAGGTTGCGGTGGGAGAGCACGAAACCGCCGCTGGCATAGTACGCCTGCATATCGAACACGCCGTCCATGCCGATGGTCGCACCCGGAAGCAGGCGCTCGATCAGGCGGTTGCGGCGCGCATGCCACAGCTCGTTACCCAGGCCCCTGCCGCGAAATTCCGGGCGGACAATGAAGAAGCCCATAAAACCGTATTCGCCCTGATAGCTGGTAATCGCGCCACCGCCGATCAGTTCGCCGTCGAGTTCCGCGGCTATAAAGGCCTCGGGATCGTTCTCCCAGAATACTCGGGCATCGTGGCGACCGGGGTTCCAGCCCTCGTTTGCGGCCCAGGCGACCAGTTCGTCGACTTCCGCGCGGGCCATCTGGCGGATGTGTAGTGTGTCAGGCAAGGCGCGAGGCCTCCTACGGCATATTCCTCACCAATATCTAGCACGGATCCGGCGGGATGCCAGATTTATCCCCGGGCGTCCGCTGGTCAATCACAATTCTGAGGACAAGGTTTGTGGATTGATACAAGCTAAACGGCAGCTGCTTAGCCCTGATGGCTGGCGCGATATTGGCCTGGTGTGGCGCGAGTTTTCTGTTTAAAGAGGCGACTGAAATAGCTGGCGTCTTCAAATCCTACACGATAGCCGATCTGGTCGACTCCCAGGGCACTGGTGGCCAGCAGATGCTTGGCGGTCTCTATGCGAATCCTTTGCAGATATTGCATGGGGGGCTCGCCGACGGCGTCCTTAAAGCGACGACGAAAACTCCTTGGACTCAAACCGACCTTCTCCGCTACTTCTTCCAGCAGGAAATCAGAAGAAAAATTGGCTTCCATCCACTGTTGAGCTGCCTGAATACGTTCGTCACTGTGTCGCTTTTGCTGGTCAAAGGCCAACTGGAACTCCAGCGGGGTTTCTGGAATATCCATGAGAAAATGGCGCGATACCCTGGCGGCTACCTCCACACCCCAGATTTTCTCCATGAGATAAATGCCCAATTCCATCCCGGATGCTATTCCGGCAGAGCAATAAAGCTTGCCCGAGGAGGTAATGTTTTTCTCCGGTTGCAGTATGACCCTGGGGTAGCGCGATCTGAATTCGTCGATCATGCGCCAGTAGACCGTGGCGACCTTATTGTCCAACAGGCCGGATTCGGCAAGTATAAATGTGCCGGTGTGCAGGCAGCTGATTATGGCTCCCTCGCGATGTCGCCTGGCCAGCCACTCTGTAGCAGCCCGGTTTCTGGCTATCAGTTCCTCAGCGCTGCACCAGATGCCCGAGACCACAACCAGGTCAGTGTGCTCGATCTCTTCCATCGGGAAGTCTGGTTGGTACATTGAGCCATTGAAGGTGCGCACCGGGTTGCCCTCCTGACTCACAACAGCGACCAGTTTATCGGGGTCAAACGCTGATGACGGGTCAGTATTCTGAAGTGCCAGAGCCCCGGCGTGCCACATATCCCGGGCCATCACAATGCTCATCTCCATCGAGTTATCAAACGCCATAATGGTGACTGGGATTCGGGCTGGGGTGGGTTGAGATGGCCTCACAAGGGTACTCCCGTGGCTGCACACCGGCAGGCAACGTCAATGGCGTAGTAACAATACCTCGTTTGGCCATTTTGTCCTACCAACGGGCACTTTGGTCCAGGGACAGCTCAGCCCAGCATTTCTATCATTTCTGTGGATCGTTTCTAACAGCACTACACCAGACAGGAGATTGTCATGGAAAAGCACGCGCTCTACTCCAAATGCGGCGCCATCGCCACCATCACCCTTAACCGCCCCGAAAAATACAACACCCTGCGCCCGTCCCTGCTCAACGACCTCGACGAATCCCTGCGCCAGGCGAACACCGATAACGAAGTCAAGGTCATCATCCTGGAGGGTGCCGGCGATGCTTTCTGTGCCGGTTTCGACTTTTCCGATGGCCTGGAACACTTCGAGAGCATTACCGAAGAGCATTATGACCCGGGCATGGACGTGGACCTTGTGATCAACCCATACAAGACCTACCTGACCCAGTTCATGGGCCTGTGGCGCGGGCTCAAGCCGACCATCGCCAAGATACACGGTTACTGTATGGGCGGCGGCTCGGAGATGGCCTTGTGCGCGGATCTCGTGGTTGCCTCCGATGACGCACGCATCGGTACGCCTTACTCCCGGGTTTGGGGCTGCCACCTCTCCGGTATGTGGGTGTACCGTCTGGGCCTGGCCAAGGCCAAGTACTACGCCCTCACCGGCGAGTGGGTAAGTGGCGAAGAGGCCGCCAGAATAGAGTTGATCAACCAGTCTGTGCCCCTGGAGGAGCTGGACCAAACGGTACAGGCACTGGCGGAGAAGCTGGCGCGGATTCCGCTGACCCAGCTGATGGCGATGAAGCTGATCGTCAACCAGGCATACGACAATATGGGCTTGCAGAGTACGCAGACCCTGGGGCCGATTCTGGACGGCATCATGCGCAATACCCCGGAGGGTCGGGACTTTGTACGTGTAGCCAAGGCGGACGGTGTGAAGGCGGCAGTCACCATGCGTGACGCACCTTTCAATGACTACAGTCAGGCCCCGGCGGACCAGCATCCGCGCTTGAGGAGCAAGCTGGGGTGATGTAGCCGCCATGGCAGTAGCGCATGGCGGCCGACGGGCAGGCTGTCACTCCTCGTCCAGCTGGTCGACCAGCACATCCACCACGAACTGGATCTGGCGCCAGGTGGCTTCCGTCAACTGCTGTTGCTCGTAAGCAACCTGTTCCTGTGTGTGCAGCAGGCGCTGTTCCTGGCTGTGCAAGAGCTGTTCCTGGTGTTGCAATTGCTGCCGTAGCTCGACGATGGTTTGTTGCTGCTGCCCGTCTCGCAGCATGGCGTAGACCTGGGTGATAACGAGCGCGGCAAGCAGCAAGCTGGTGAACCAGCGCCGTCCGGCCGCGGGTCGTTGGTCCTCAGGCCAGGGTCTCGCGGGCCCGAACTGACTATCGAGGGTGGCGACGCCCGGGGCCGGGGTGGATTGAGCGGCATTGTTGTTGCCAGCGTCGGTGCGCCGGTGTTCGGTCGATTTGCGGCCGTCGGGGCTGGTGTTGGCGGTCGAATCGGCGGACGAGCTGTCGGGTTGCCCGCCGGTGGCCCCGCAAGGTGAGTGCTGGTCTTCATTCCCCGCCTTGAAGCGATAGAGCGCCGCACGGTCCAGCACCTGTACCAACTGTTCGTCGCTTACCTTTTTGGGTATCACCCCGATGGCGCCGCGGGACTTTGCCTCGCTGGTGTACTGCCTGGCGGCCTGGGAGGTGTACATGATGACGGGAATGCCGCGCGTGGCGTGGTTGTTCTTGAGCAGTTGCAGGACCTCGAAGCCGTCCAGTCCCGGCATGATATGGTCCAGAAAAATGACGTCGGGCTGGTGGTCCCTGAGCATTTCCAGCGCAAGGTTGCCATCCGAAGCCGACTCAACCATCACATCAAACTGGTTCAGTTGGTGTTTGAGCACCGCTGTCGCGGTTTTGGAGTCGTCAACGATCAAGGCAAGTCTGGAAAGCATTCCGCACCCCTCCCAGCGGCAGCAACCCGCGTGGAATTTCACTCCCTGCCCCAAATATAGGGTGCACGCCGGAACGGTGACAGGATTATCTGGACAAAAGTGCAGAAAGTACCCCGACTCAGTGGGGCTAAGCCTTGAGCGCAGAAAATGACCTACTTGATGGCGAACGTCGCGAAATCAACACCGGTGTTACCGTTGGCGGGATCGTAGGCATACACCGTGAGGTGGTAGCTACCTTTTTTATCCAGGCGCACGGTGGCAGAGAACTGACTGGCCTCGCCGGCGAAGTTGAGCGGCACGGTGTCCTCCACCGCCCCATTGCGCTCGATAATCGCACTGACTTCATATTGGTTCGCATCCCAGAGACCGTTCGGCGTAATGGGGCAACCGCACATCAGCGCCACATGAGCTGTTATCGTCAGCTCTATTGTCTCTGCGGTGAACGTCATCGGCGTCGCAGGGGCAAGCACATCGACCACCAATCCAGGCATCTCCAGCCGCAAGGCATCACCCCCGGTGATATGCTTGCCCGGAACGACCCACTGGGTGAGGCTCACCTCCTGGGCGGCCTGGCGTTGTGCCAACGGTCCGTAGGCCGTGACCTCAATACGGGTAACCCGGTCCAGGTCCAGTTCCGCCTCAAACACAGCGGCATCTTCAGTTGCCACAGGGGAGTGATGCGGCGCACTATCTTGCATGATCTTTGCCGTGTCCCCGGTCCCGCCAAGGGTTCTACCCTCTGCCAGTAGTTCTCCTGTGTCACTATCCCTTATCGTAATCTGGGCTCCTCCCATCGAAGAGCCGATAAACTTGGCCCCTTTACTGAGAACCCTAACCTCCAGTTTGGTCGTGTCCGCCAGAGAATGGGATGGAAGTGCCAGCAGGGAAAGCAGCGATAGCGCTACCAAAAAACGGTTGGCAAGCAGCAGGTTTCTGATCATGTCTTAGCCCTTAAGGTCCGGTGTACAGTAAGCGGCTCAACCGTACCTCAGCCCACAGGTCTTTAAAAGGGGACGGAGGCATTACCCTCCGGGGGGGGGCCAGCTAGCTTGCCGGCGGAGCCAGCGCGGGATCGGCGCGAAGTCGCTCGGCAATGAAGTCGATAAAGGCGCGCACCTTGCCGGGCGACTGCGGCCCGGAACGGTGGATGATGTGCACCGGGCTGGGTGGCGGCTCGAAGTCCTCCAGCAAGGTGACCAACTCTCCGGCGGCGATTTCATTCGCGACCTGATAGGACAGCAGCCGGGTGATCCCGAAGCCACGGAGTACGGCCTCGACGGCGGCATCGTTACTGGTCACCGTCAGCCGGGGACGCAGTCGCACGCTCTGCTCCCCGTCGGGAAAATGAAAGCGCCAGCCACTGCCGAAGTTCCCGGCGCTGGATAACACCAGTGTATGCAGGGCGAGGGCGTGAGGGCTCTCCGGCACGCCCCGCCTTTCCAGATAGGCCGGTGACGCGACCAGTACCCGGCGTATCGACCCCACCCGCAGGGCTCGCATCGAAGAGTCAGGCAGCTCACCTATGCGGATGCCCACGTCGACCCCTTCCTCCAGCAGGTTCACCGTCCGGTCCAGAAACAGGGCCTCTACCTGCACCTCCGGGTAGAGTTCGAGGTAGGCAACAATCCCGGGGGTGATGTAACGGCGCCCGAACATCAGGGGCGCCGTCACCACGAGCTGACCCCGCGGCGTGGCATTGATCCCGGTGGCGGCCTGCTCGGCGGCCTCCAGTTCCGCGAGAATCCGCCTGGCGTCTTCCAGCAAGCGGTCCCCCGCATCGGTGGCGCGCACATGGCGGGTGGTTCGATTCAGGAGTTTTACGCCCAGGTGGTTTTCCAGTGCGGCCACCGCGCGGGTGACCGCGGGTGCGGACTGGTTCAGGCGGCGGGCAGCGGCAGCGAAGCTTGCCTCCTCCGCCACCGCCACGAACACCTGCAGCTGCATAAAGCGATCCATAATTATTCCTTTAAGTGAAATAATAAATTGCAAAAATACCCCATTCTTCCCCTTAATGGAATTTGGCATGATGGACTCATCGAAACGCGGGATGACCCGCAGGCCCCTTCGGCGAGGACTGAACGATGGCGCACAGCTACCACGAAATCGCTTTCACCCCGACCATCCTTAAACTGCAGGCAAGGGCCGGCAGCCGTGAGGGCTATGCCGCCATGGGCGAGCGTGAGCGTTACGCCGATCGCCTGACCGGCCGCGAAGCGAGGTTCATTGGCCAGCGCGACAGCTTTTACATGGCCAGCGTGAGCGAGGCCGGCTGGCCCTACGTGCAACACCGCGGTGGACCGAAGGGCTTCATGAAGGTGCTGGACAAGAAGACCATCGGCTTCGCCGACTATGCTGGCAATCGCCAGTACGTCAGTGCCGGCAACCTTATCCACGACGACCGGGTCTCCCTGTTTTTCATGGACTATCCGAACCGCCGGCGGCTGAAGATGCTGGGCCGAGTGCGCATCGTAGGTCTGGACGAGGCGGAGATTCTCGCGCAGCTTGAGGACCCTGACTATGCCGCGCAGATCGAGCGCGGGTACCTGATCACACTGGAAGGTTTCGACTGGAACTGCCCGGCCCACATCACACCGCGCTTCACCGAGGCAGAGGTGCGCTCGGCGATGGAGGAACTGGTCGAGCAGAACCGCCGCCTGCAGGCCGCGCTCGAGAGCACCTCGACAGTAAAGCAAGCGGATGATGCCAGCCGGGAGGGCCACCGCGTGCTGGGTAGCGGCCCCCTGGCACTGACCATCACGGGTATACGCCAGCTTACTCAGCGGGTTCGCGCCTTCGAACTGCGCGAGGCGAGCGGTGGCGAACTGCCGGCGTTTGAGCCTGGAGCACACCTGAAAGTACCCGTGCGCCTGGCCAGCGGTGAAATCACCGAGCGCCACTATTCAATCGCATCCAATCCGGTGCGCCGTGATGCCTGGGAAATTGCCGTGCTGTGTGAAGAAGAGGGCACAGGCGGTTCCCGCGCGGTGCATGCAAGCTTCGATATCGGCATGACCTTGAATGTCGACCTGCCGGAAAACCACTTCCCGCTGCACGCGGATGGGCGCCCGGCGGTCTTGATCGCAGGCGGCATCGGTATTACCCCGATCAAATCGATGGTCCAGGCCCTGGAGCAGCGGGGCGGCGACTTCCACCTGCACTATGCGGGCAGGAGTCGCAACGCCATGCCCTACCGGGATCGCCTGGAGCGCCAGCTCGGCGAGCGGCTAAGTACCTACAGCGCCGCCGACGGTGAACGCATGGATCCGGCGGGCCTGCTGGCCGAGGCGCCGATCGACGCGCTGGTATACGTCTGCGGGCCCGACAGGCTCGTCGCCGGGGTCCTGGCCGCGGCGAGAGCCATGGATTTCCCCAGGGACCGCATTCGCCTGGAACGTTTTTCCTGATCAATTCACGACACGGAGCAACAGCCATGACCGATCAAGCCCGTCCCCCCCTGCCGCACTTCACCCGCGAGAGCGCGGTGCAGAAAGTGCGCATGGCAGAAGACGCCTGGAATTCGCGCGATCCCGAGCGGGTCGCCCTGGCCTGCACCCCGGATAGCTGCCGGCGCGGCCGGCGGCCGGATGACCACCCCGGGCTCAGCGAACTGGGCCTGTAAATAACCCCTGAAGAGGACTTAACCATGAGCAAACCGAAACTGTACCGCCACGCCCTTTCGGGCCACTCCCACCGGGTCGAGCTATTCCTGTCGATCCTCAATATCCATGCCGAACTGATCGACGTGGACCTGCTGTCGGGCGCCCACAGGCAACCCGAGTTCCTGTCCATGAACCGCTTTGGCCAGGTGCCGGTGCTGGAAGACGGCGACACGATCCTGTCGGACTCCAACGCCATCCTGGTCTACCTGGCGAAGCAGTACGACCCCACCAACAGTTGGCTGCCCACTGACGCGGTCACCGCCGCGGAAGTCCAGCGCTTCTTGACCGTGGCTGCCGGCCAGGTGTCCAACGGCCCGGGTGCTGCGCGCCTGGTCAATGTGTTCAACGCAGAACTTGACCACCAGCGTGCCCTGCAGATCAGTCACCAGGTGCTGGCTATCCTCGACAGCCACCTTGAGGGTCGGAACTGGCTGGTGGGCAATCGCCCTACCATCGCCGACCTGGCCAACTATGCTTACATTGCCCACGCCCCCGAGGGCGATGTGGACCTGAGCCCCTATCCGAATGTGCGTGCGTGGCTGGAGCGCATCGAGGGGCTGCCAGGCTTCACGCCGATGCAAGCCACTCCAGCAGGCCTGGCTGCGTGACCTCCGGCTGGCGCATTTTCTCCTCGCTGGCGTCTGCCGCCAGCGGGGACCGCCTACCCCTGGCTGGCCCGGCGGCGCTCAGTGGCGGACTGGAATTCGCCGCCGCCCAGTGGGCCGATTGCGAAGGGATATACGCGCGGCGCGAAAGCGAAATTAGTCCACATGATATGAAGGGCGGAATTCGGCCGTGCCCCGGGACTGGTTGTGCGCAGGAGGGTGATGCACGTGTCCCGAGAAGCAGATGAGCCCGCTTTGCAGGGTTGGGTTTAACGTTGTGGGGGTCTTTTTACCCTAAGCTGCTTCATTCGGTAGGTCAGCGTGGTCGGTTTGATACCGAGCAACTCCGCCGCTCCCCCTTCGCCCGAAACGCGCCAGTCAGCCGCTGCCAGGGCCGTGCGCAGGTTGTCTCTGTGCAGCTGGACCATTTCCTGTTCAGTAAGAAACTCGCCTTCTTCCGGTGCCGGCTTTGACATGACTCCCGCTTTTGCTGGTGGCAGAACCAGGTCCAGGCGGAGGCGTCTTCCGCTGGAAAGAATCACAGCGCGCTCAAGCACATTTTTCAGCTCTCTGACATTGCCGGGCCAGTCGTGCGCCTCCAGGCGGGCAAGTTGCTGCTTTGTGATGCTCAGCGTATTTTTACCCAGCTCCGCACAGGCGAGTTTGACGAAGTGTTGGGCCAGTTCCCCGATGTCACTCCTGCGATTGCGCAGGGGAGGCACTTCGATGGGAAATACGCTGAGGCGATAGAACAGGTCCTCACGAAATCTTCCCGCTGTTACTTCCGCGGCAAGATTTCTATTGGTCGCCGCCACCACCCGCACGTCGACGTGCATAGTCACGTCATCCCCGACTCGCTCGAATTCATGCTCCTGCAGAGCCCGGAGCAGCTTGCCCTGTTGGGAGAGAGGGATTTCGCCGATTTCATCGAGGAAAAGGGTGCCCCCGTCAGCCAGCTCCAGTCTTCCCACGCGATCCCTGTGGGCGCCAGTGAAGGCGCCTTTCACATGGCCGAAGAATTCAGACTCAAACAGCTCGGATGGGATCGACGCGCAATTTACCTTTACCAGGGGCGCGTCGGCGCGCGGGCTCCGTTCGTGAATGACCTGCGCAACACCTTCCTTGCCTACCCCGGATTCGCCCTGGATGAGTACGCTGGCCGGTGTCTGCGCCACCGCTTCAATCTGCGCCAGGGTGCGACGCAAGGCGTCGCTGGAGCCGACGATGCCGCGATACCGTGTCTCGCTGCGCAATTCTTCACGCAGGTAGTCACGCTCCTGCTCGAGCTGCTTCTTCAGAGTGCTGATTTCGCGAAATGCCCGCTCGCGCTCCTGCTCCAGCCTGCATCGTTCGGAGATGTCCCGGAAAACCACCACGGCGCCAACCACCTCGCCCCGTTCCACTATCGGCGTACTGGTGTATTGCACCGGTATCGCGTTCCCGTTGGCATGCCAGAAAACTTCGTCGTCGCCCTCGTGTAGCACACCGTCTCTGAGCGCCGCGTAGATGGGGCACTCCTCGCGCGGATACGGGCTGCCATCGGCATGCGAATGGTGGTGAATGTCGTGCAGCGGCGCGCCGATGATGTCCTTCCCCGTCCAGCCCAGGATTCTTACCGCTGCGTCGTTCACGAAGGTGCCATTGCCCTGTTTGTCGAGCCCATATACGCCCTCACCCAGTGCGCCGAGTATCAGTTCCTGGAGTATCCCCGGTGTGTTCTCACTCTTGGTCATCGCTGCGCCCTCACAGGATATTGCGACAATCAATCACAATATATTGCCATTTGCAAATTTCTGCCAGTATTGAATTCGTCTAAGTCATTGTAAATAAACAATAAAATTGATTGGCACGGTTTCTGCTCTATATGGCTTGTCACTGATAACCGATGGACAGAGAGATGAGCAAGAAGATTGCACCCCCCTTCACCGCGGAGACTGCCAGAGCCAAGGTGCAGTTGGCAGAGGACGCATGGAATACCCGGGACCCGGAGATCGTTGCGCTGGCCTACAGCCCCGATTCCGAGTGGCGCAACCGGGAGGAATTTTTCACCGGCCGTGACGCCATTCGCGCATTCCTGTACCGCAAGTGGCGCCGGGAGTTGCACTACAGGTTGATGAAGGAGTTGTGGTCTTTTACTGACAACCGTATTTCCGTGCGCTTCGAATTCGAATGGCAGGATGCCGGATCGGGCAAGTGGTTTCGAACCCACGGCAACGAACATTGGGAATTCAATGACGAGGGCCTCATGACACGCCGCGACATGAGCGCCAACGATATCCCTATTTCTTCAGGCGACAGACGAATCGGTATCAAGCAGGCCGTTATCACTCGGGCGCATGCACCATGAGCATACGTCCAGTACCCGCGTTCCCCGTGTATGAAGGCACAGCGTCGGTCGCGCAAGCGATCTTCCTGTCCCTTGAGGGCGGACATCAGCGTTGCATCAACCCAACTCCCAACCACAAGAGGAATACACTATGAAGACTTTCCTGAAAACAGGCGCGGCCGCGCTCGTCGCGGCTACAGCCGCGATAGGCCTCACCGCCGCGCTGGCAAGCGCGGAGGATTCCCGACCCGCGACAGCCACGACACCGCCGGTGAACGACGGCTTGCCGATGCCCGGCTTCGAGATAACACAGGGCAACACGGCGATAGTCATCACCGACCCGCAGAACGACTTTCTGTCCCCCGATGGCGTCACCTGGGGCGTAGTGGGGAAGAACGTCACCGACAACCGCACGGTCCAGAACCTGGAGGCGCTGTTCAAAGTGGCAGGCCAGACCGGTATGCCGGTGTTCGTGTCGCCGCACTACTATTTCGAACACGACCACAAGTGGCAGTTCGAAGGCACCCTGGAGACGCTGATGCACAACATCGGTATGTTCGATCGGCCGCATGCGTTGACGCTACAGGGCTTTGACGGCTCCGGTGCTGACTGGCTGGCCCGCTACAAGCCCTATATCAACAACGGCAAGACCGTTGTCACCAGCCCCCACAAAGTCTACGGGCCGGAGAGCAACGACCTGGTGCTGCAGCTTCGCAAGGCGGGCATCTCCAAGGTTATCCTCGGCGGTATGTCTTCGAACCTGTGCACCGAATCCCATATGCGCGAGTTGGTGGAGCAGGGCTTCGAGGTGCTGGTGGTTACCGATGCCACGGCGGGCGCCATTACGGAGCACTACAACGGCTACGAGGCGTCGTTGACGAACTTTCGCATGATCGCCAGTGCCGTCGACAACACCCAAAACACAGTAAAAGCCATCACCGCGGCCTACGGTCGCTAACAACCCTATCAAGGAGAAATACCATGAATATGACAACCTTCAGCGCCCTGGCCCTCATTGCTATTACCGCGGTAACGCCCGCGCTGGCGGAGGACGAGGTCAATGTCACCAACGGCATAACCACCGCCGGGGTCCCGCTGGGTCTTCACGGCGTGGACGCGGTGGCATTGACAACCATTCACGATGTGGCGGAAGGCTCCGCCCGGCATACCGTTGTGGTTGACGGGGCCGCCTATTACTTCGCCTCCGCTGAGTCGGCAAAACGTTTCGAATCGGGTCCGGACCGCTACCTCCCGCAATACGGTGGGTTCTGCGCCTATGCGATTGCACTTGGCAAGAAGTTTGACGGCGACCCGCGCTATGCGGACATCGTCGACGGCAAGCTCTACCTGTTCGTCAACGAGGATATCTACGAGAAATACCTGCAAGACTCTGCGAATATCCTCAAAAAGGCAGAACAGCGCTGGCCCTCCATCGAGCACGTGGCAATCGAGGATCTTTGACATCCAGACGGTCGGACTGCACATCCGGCCGTCTTTCACGCCCATCCGGGAGGACCGCGCACAGTGCATGCTTTCCGGATTCTTAAAAGGGGACGGAGGCTTATTTAAAAGGGTACGGAGGCTTATAACGGAGCGGATACCTCACCCGAGGCATTACCCTTCTAGCAGATCGCCCATATTTGATCTCGCCAAAACCCCTCCGGATATTACTATTAGGTAAGGGACACCAGGAGCGTGCCATGCCGCGGCGAGCAAGGATGTACCTGCCGGGCTTCCCGTACCATCTGGTTCAGCGCGGCAACAACCGCAGTGCCTGCTTTTTTGACGCAGAGGATCGTGAGTACTACCTGGATCTGCTATCGAAGGCGCTCGAGCGTTGTGGCGTGGCTCTGCATGCCTACGTGCTAATGACCAATCACATTCATTTGCTTGTAACCCCGGAACAGACGGATAGCATCTCTCGCATGACTCGACTGGTCGGCAGCCGATACGCTCAATATGTGAACAAAAAATATCGTCGCACCGGCACCCTCTGGGAAGGGCGGCACAAATCCAGTCCCGTAGATACCAGAACGTATTTAATGAAGTGCTATCGTTATATCGAATTGAATCCCGTCCGGGCGAAGATGGTGTCCGGACCTGAAGAGTACCCGTGGTCAAGCTACGCGACGAATGCGTTGGGTGTGGACAGCGGAATGGTGTCACCGCACGACGTGTACCAATGTTTGGGCTCGTCAAAGCAAGAACGTTGTGTTGCCTATTGTGAAATTGTCAATCAGGCACTGGATCACCAGTCCGTGGAGGTGATCAGGCGTGCCGCGTTCTACTGCTACCCATTGGGGGACGAGCGATTTCGGCGGGAGATTGAGACCACTCTGGGAGTTCCCCTGGGGCAGCAGGGCAGGGGGCGGCCGCGCAAGAGCGGAGAGATGCCTGGAAAATAATGCCTCCGTCCCCTAATGCCCTCGTTTTTTCCTTAAACTGAGGGAGGGTCACTGCGTCCCCTTTTTTGGCGTCCCCTTTTTCTCTTTTTTGTCCCTCTAGATCATTTGCTCCTCTTTCGCTCCTGTTTTGCTCAAGTAATGTCATCGCAGCTACCTGATAATTCGCAATAGGCGTATTGGGGACGATGGCAGGCGAGGGATGGCATACCGTATAAAAGTCTTAAAACGTGGCGTCGGGTCGCTGCCTGGGCGGCCAGCGAAAAAGGAAGATTATTTTTATAAAATGGCGGCCATCGCCGCGGGTGCGATACTCGTGCCACTGCTCCTGGTCAGATGCGGAGGTGGGGGCGGATCTGGTTCGAGCGGTACCGACGCCCCTCAGCGGGAGGTACCCTCCACGGCGGCCGAAGTGGCCATTGGCACTATCCGCGAAATAGGAACTGTCAGCCGTCACCCCGCTATTCTCAAGCGTGACTGCGGTTTCAGCGCGCTGTTCCAGGGGCAATCCATCTGGTTGTTCGGAGATACCTTGATGGAGACGCCCAACACAGACAACCTGAATATGATCAGCAATTCCTTATCCTGCACTTTTGATATCGACGCGGGTGATGGTTTGGCAGGATTCGCAGCGAAAGTCGACGAGGTGGGGGCGCCGGCTGTATTTTTTCCCCTGACCGAGGAGGAGGAGCTCTTTAACGAAAAACATGCAGGTAAATACTGTGAAGAAGAACCCTGCAACACCAGCTGGCATATCTGGCCGGGAACGATCATCGTGGACGAGGCAAAGGACTGGGCGTACGTATTTTACCGCAAGGTGCTGGTGGACAGTGGCATTCCGAATTTCCACCATGTAGGCCATTCGGTGGCAGTCTGGAAAGATGTGCGGGAATCTGCCGAACGGCCATTCTTCAACCGGGTGGAACTGTATCCCACCCTGCTGTTCGGCGAAAAAGGTGATCGCGGTTTCGGCAGCGCTTCGGTGGTGATGGGTAGAGAGGCATTCGTTTACGGCTGCGAATTGGGCGAAGACCTGATGAGCAAGCCCTGCTACTTGGCTCGTGTTCCACTGGCGGACATTCTCGACAGGAATGCCTGGATGTTTTATATCGGTCATGGTGGCTGGTCGCCGGATTTCCTCCAGTCGCAGGAAATATTCGCTGGCAATGACATGATGTCAGTATTTTTCAATGCTTATCTAAATCGTTTCGTAGCCATTTACAGCGACAACCTGGGTTCAACGGCTATGCTTCGAACCGCGCCACATCCCGAGGGTCCCTGGTCAGAACCTGTTGAGATTTTCAGCGTCGATGCGCCGAATAACTTGAATGGTTGGGTGTATGACTTTCTCGCACACCCGGAATATTCACAGGATGACGGGAAAGTAATTTACATAACCTACTCAATAAAATTCGATGAGCTGTACTCGGAATTGCGGCTGGTCGCCGTGGAATTGCTTTTGCCCCAATGAGCATACGGCAGCGTAATCAACCGCTGTCAGGACGGGCCCGAAAATGCATCCCTACCATCGCCAGTTACACTTCCATGACTTGTATCATGTTCGGGCTGAAACATTAGGTGTTAGTGTTGAATCAGGTGTTGCTGGATATATGTGAAGTTTGAATAACAACCTGGGCATACAGGGAACATGATCTTGGGCACAGATTTTCGGTTGGGTAACTGCGTAGTCAGGCCGCAGCGACGCATCGTCGAGCGCGACGGTGTGTCCGTACACCTGAAGCCCAAGTCGATGTCTGTATTGGAGCACCTGGCGGCGTCTGGCGGCGCGCCGGTGTCGCGCAATGAGCTGTTCGATTCCGTCTGGCCTGGCGGCGAAGTCTCGGACGATACCCTGACAAAGTGTATTGCCGAGCTACGCAAAGCACTGGGCGACAGTGCCAGGGAATCGCAGGTTATTGAGACCATTCCGAAGCTTGGCTTCCGCCTGGTTCCGCCTGTAGAGCCGCTGGAAGACGATCGGCCCTCCACAGGGGCTCCGGAGCCGCCCCGTGGTAAGTGGGGCGGGGTTCGATCGGCTCGGTTGTTGTTAGTCGTTGCCGTACTCGTGATCGCCACATTGTTCACCTTTCCCGGCGCTCGCCTGTGGCTGAGCGAGACGGGTATTAACTGGTTGCTCAGGACGGTGACAGTTCTGTCTCCACACCAATTGGAGCCAACCCCGGGCATTGCTGTGCTCCCGTTTGTGAACCTGAGTGGCGACCCCGACAACGAATACTTCAGCGATGGTATGTCCACAGAAATACTGAATACGCTTGGGCGAATCACCAGTCTGCCCGTTATAGCACGCAGTTCATCCTTCCAGTTCAAGAGCCAGAGCTGGGATATCAGGGAGATCGGACGGCAACTGGGCGTCACCCATATCCTGGAGGGCAGTGTACGCAAAATAAACAACAGTATCCGCATGACTGTGCATTTAATCGATGTGAACTCGGGCGCCATGGTCTGGTCGGGTGCCTTTCAACGTGAACTCACTGACGTGTTCGCCCTGCAGACGGAGATCGCCGAGGATATCGTGCGAAACATAGAGGTCATCCTGGGCAATGCGAAGGCGCCGGCGCCCGCGGGGCTGCCACCGGTCGATTACATGAGTTTGCGCCATACAACCAACCTGCAGGCCTACGACCTCTACCTCAAGGGAATACAGATGTTCACGAGTGACCGCCCGGCACTCATCGAGCAGTCGGTCGCTTATTTTGATCGGGCTATCGCGCTTGACAACGGCTACGCCGACGCCTGGGCCGCCAAAGGCTTTGCCCTTGGGGTGCAGGGCTGGGCTGGCTCCGGTTCCTCACGTATTCCCGCTTCGGTATACCCGGAAGCCATTGCGGCATTCGAAAGGGCCCTGGCGATCGAGCCCGGACACGCCTTCGCCACGGGTTGGCTGGGCGTTACCCTGATGGAGAATGACTTCAAATGGGAAGAGGGCATGCGGCTTCTGGAGGAGTCTGTCGCCCGCAATCCCAATGATGCGGTGCTGGTATCCATCTACGGTTTTTACATGGACCTGATGCACATGGAGGGTGCGGGGGAAGTACTGAATAGAGCCTACCGGCTCGACCCTTTCAACGTCGAAACTATTATGAACCTCGCCGTTCGCCTGGCACGCCAGGGTCGGTTACTGGATGCCGCCGTGATGATGGAGACCACCCTGATACCGGATCCCCAGGGGTATGCCGCCAATTACTACTCCGCGCTGTTCAACATTGGCCTGGGTCGTCTCGATGCTGCCCGGGAACGCATTAGCAAAGCGCGATTGGTGGCAAATGAAGTTGACCTGAATCTCGACGTGCTCGAGTGGCTGCTAGCGAGTCTTCGCGGCGAGGCTCCCCTGCCCTGTGAGACGATCTGGCAGCGCATGCAAACCGAACACCTGAGTATAGCGTTGCATCCCAACGAGTGTTCAGATGAAAAAAGTGTTGTTGAGGTATTCGACCTTGCCATCAGGGATCGATACCCCGAACTGAGGTCTGCGCTCTTTGGTCCCAAGCCGCCGCTGATGCCCGAGGCCGAGTGGCGGCGTATAAGGCAGATCACGGGTGTGGCGCAGTTTCAGTCGACACGGTAGCGTATTTTGTCCGGTGTCGATTCAGAATTATTCTCCCTCACATCATTCCTCATTGTTTCCATGTGTCTGGCCCTGTCCGGAAAAACGCAGGCGGAAAACACGCTTGAGGAGGTGCTGGTGGTCGCCCAGAAGCGAACCCAGAACCTGCAGGAAGTGCCCGTTTCGGTAAAGGCGTTTTCCGGAGATGACCTGGGCATCTCGGGTGTCGGGGATGTATTTGACCTCGCCACCCTTGCTCCCGCGCTCGAGGTTCGCCAGGGCGGTAGCCTAAACGACACCCGATTCAGAATACGAAGCATCGGTACCCAGTCCGGTAATTTCGGGCTGGAGTCGGCGGTGGGGCTGTATGTGGATGGCGTCTACCGCGCGCGGCAGGGTTCCATGGTGAACGAGTTGGTGGACATGGCCGGGGTCGAGGTATTGCGTGGGCCACAGGGTACCCTGTTTGGTCGCAACACGCTGGCCGGAGCGGTCCTGATGAATACGGTGCCCCCCGGTTTTGACCAGCGGGATGGGTTCGCCGAGATCACAGCCGGCAACTATGACCTGCTCAGGTTCAGCGGGGCAGTATCGATGACAGCTCTGGAGGACGTGCTGGCATTTCGCGCAACAGGCTTCTCAAGCAAACGGGATGGTTATGTCGATGATATCGAACTCGGGAACAACCAGATCTACGACCGCAATCGCTGGGGCGTAAGGCTTCAGTCCCTGTATGCCCCAGGCGAGTTTTTGTCCGTCAGGATAATCGGCGATTATTCCGAGATAAATGAACATTGCTGCGCCGCGCTGACGGTCCAGGACAATTTGCGGCCGGTCGCGCTGCCAGCCGGAGCGACTCCCTACGCGGGCACTGACGAGCTGGTTCGCGCGCTGGGGGGCACCGTCTTTACTGCAGACCAATTCTACGATTTCGATACCGCGCTGAACTTTCTGCCCGTTACCGATAACAAGGATGGGGGTTTATCGGTAACGATAAAGTGGGACCTGGATGCGTTCTCCCTTATATCAATTACGGGCTACCGCTCGTTCGAATCCCATGACAAGGCTGATGTCGACGCCAGTGCTCTGGATTCATTGAATACTGAGGCCTCGGCCGATCAAAGCGCATGGTCGCAGGAGTTGCGCATAAGCCGTGAAGACGACAAGCTGAGATACGTCGCTGGCCTGTACTACTTCAATCAGGACCTGGATAACGTATCAACCATCGAGGTCGGAGAGGACGTCAATGCGGTTTTCTCTCACACCTCGGTCTATTTCGCCGGCACCCATGGTCAGTTTCCGCTACAGGCCATCCCCTCATTCCCGCTGCCCTCGCTGGCGCTGTTCCCGCCCCACAGCGGTGCCAAAAATTCGATGCAGCAGGAGCATGAGGCGTTCGCTGTGTTTGGCCAGGCGGATTATGACCTGACTGAAACAGTGATGCTCACCGGGGGCTTGCGCTATACATACGAAGAAAAAAGCCTCTCGGGTGTTTTTACCCAGGGCACGGCCCCTGCATTTACTGACGATATCATTGCACCCCCTGCGGTGCTGGATTCAATTTACGCGCTGGCACCGCGGCCCCCGGTGAATGAGTCCCTGAGTGACGGCAAGGTGACAGGCACCTTGAAGCTCTCCTGGTTTCCCAGTGATCACGTGATGACCTATGCCTCTTACAGCACAGGCTACAAGTCCGCCGGTACCAATACAGAGCGGATCAATCCTGCGCTTGATTACATATTTGACCCCGAAACATCGCGAGCCATCGAAATCGGCCTGAAGGTCGAGTTTCCGCAACGGGCGCTGCGCTTGAACATGGCGCTGCACAAGACCGATATAAAGAACCTGCAGATTGTATCTATCAGCACGGGTGGCCCGGTCTTGCAGAATGCAGGCGAGATCGACACCTGGGGTGGAGAATTCGAACTTACCTGGTTGCCGACTGACTCGCTCACTCTCACCGGTGCCTATGCGAGAACGGATGGCAAGGTTGAGAACTGGGACAACGATATCTGTTGGGTGGCCGCGCGCTTCCATACGGGCCGTCCCGATCCTGGAGACCCGACCGCTGGCGCAGCGACCAGTTCCTGCGATCGCAGTGGCGATGACCTGCCCTTTAACCCGGATTTTCTTATCTTGACGGCCAGGCAGGTATTCGAGATTGCCGTCGGGATTGATGGCTTCCTTTTGCTTGAATACAGCCACACCGGCAATGCAGAGGTCGAAAGTCATGACCCGTATCTGGGTATACCTGCGTACGACCTGTTGAATCTGCGGCTTGGGATCCAACTTGAAAACTATGATACGGACGTTACGGTGTGGGGTCGCAATGTGCTCGATGAACACTACAGAATGGCCGGGTACGATCCAATCGGGGTCGATGGAAGGGTGGTCGCCACCCCACGCGAACCGGCCACATACGGGATTACACTGCGGAAGCGTTTTTGACCCGGTGTGTTGAGGCATACCGCGTCAAGGGTGTGCGCTGCAACGGCTGGGGTAAGCCACAAGAGGGACCAAACGCGCCTATCAGCTCCGTCAATGGCGCGTTCATCGGCACGGCCGGATCACTGCTGCAGCAGCTTGCGTCCCATCTCGGCCTGGACCTTCGCGCCAGGCACTGACCAGCCAGCATTTTATGAATCCTGGCGATATCCGTATTGGCGTCGTGGGGCCGACAACCGCATGGGGAATGGACTCGATCCTGGATCTAGACCCGCAACATATCCGGGACCGGATGGAAGCGGGTTACGACGATGCCACAGAGCAATTGAGCGGCTTTATGCAACAAGACCGGGCCAGCCCGCCCTGATTGATAGCATCGGTGTTTGCTTACCTGTGGGAGGCACCGTAGTCAGCCGCGCCGCGAGGGACAGGAGACGGCCCGTCCCGGGTAATATAGAGTTGTGTTAACTGTCTGAAATGTATAGAAAAAAGCTTGTAAGAGGTGGTAGCTACGGGTGGACTTAACGGGGCCGCCCAGGCCACCGACCCCAGCATTATGAATTTTGCTGGATGTTTTTAACCCATTGTTTTTATTAACTTAAATCGACCGGGCTGGCGCACCAGCACCCACAGCGCATTTTTCACCACCGAGCACAACTTTTCACTACAAGTCCCGCAAATCTCCCGCGTACTTTGCTGGGGAAGTTGCCGTTATCAGCAACGATGCGGAGATTAACAAATCTATTCTCCGCAATCGAAGCGGACTTTACTCTTGACTTTGCGGAGAATGGCGGCCATATTATCCGCATATTGTGCGGAGATAAGATGTATATCTGGAGCAGAAAAGGGTGGGCCACATTCACTTGGGATAACGACGCCCTGGCCAGCCTTCTCGCCCACGTTTCGCGCGAGCAGGGCCGCCTGCTGGGAAAAATGGAAGGGCTGGGGTTCGATTTGCGCGATGAGGCCCACCTGCAAACCCTCACGGAAGAGGTCGTCAAATCCAGCGAGATCGAGGGCGAGACGCTGGAACGAGAGCAGGTTCGCTCTTCCATCGCCAGGCAACTCGGAATGGATGCTGCCGGCCTTGTTCCATCAGACCGAAACATCGATGGTATTGTCGAAATGATGCTGGACGCGACCGGCAACTACGCGGCCCCCCTCACCGAAGACCGACTTTTTGGCTGGCATGCTGCCCTTTTCCCAACAGGGCGCAGCGGGCTGCACAAAATTCTGGTCGGCCAGTGGCGCAAGGACAGCGGTGGTCCCATGCAAGTCGTCTCGGGCGCGATAGGCCGACAAAAAGTCCATTACGAAGCCCCTCCAGCAGATCGTCTGCCGGAGGAAATGGCAAGATTCCTGGCGTGGTTCGAGGCCCCCGGCGATCTCGATCCGCTGGTGATCGCCGGCCTGGCACATCTGCATTTTGTGACCATCCACCCCTTTGACGATGGCAATGGCCGTATTGCGCGAGCCATTGCCGATATGGCGCTGGCGCGCGCGGACGGATCGGCGCAGCGTTTTTACAGCATGTCGGCCCGAATCCGCATCGAACGCAACGATTACTACACCCTGCTGGAGCGCACCCAAAAAGGTGAACTCGACGTAACGCCCTGGCTCACCTGGTTTCTGCAGTGCCTCTACCGGGCAATTGAAGGCGCACAGGAAGAACTTGCCGCTGTTATGAATAAGGCGCGGTTCTGGGAACAGTTTGCCAAGGAACCCCTGAACGAACGCCAGATCAAGGTGCTGAACCGAGTCCTGGATGGATTTGAAGGAAAACTAACAACTTCCAAGTGGGCGAAACTCGCAAAATGCTCCCAGGATACCGCCTACCGGGATATTCTCGATCTCATAGACCGTGGCGCACTCAGGAAAGACCCCGGCGGTGGGCGAAGTACCAGCTACTCCTTAGAGAATAGAAGATATAAACGGCCTGAAGTATAGAAGATATAGACGCCCACACCTTCGTAAGTATAGGACATATTAACGGCCTATCGAGACTAGACATCCTCACTGATTGTGTTGACAGGACCTGCAGACCTGTCGAAGTTTCCATCTATTGACCCGAAAATCCTGTTCGCGGCGTTTGGCATGCCATTCCTATCCGGTCAATCCTGAGCGAGCGAGCCCCTGGAAAAGTTCAAGAATATCAGGCGGTACAGATATTCGGGAAGGACAGGTGCAAGGGTATGGCGTGGATGGATTGGCGTCGTGTGTGTTGAATTTATTTATCTGTTTGATTCTGCGGATGAAATAAGATTTCGCCAGGGACAGGCTGGATTGCCACAAGTGCGGGTACATGATTTGAAGCATACGTTCGGTCGCCGGTTGCGGGCCAAAGGGGTCAGTCATGAAACCCGGCAGGTTCTCCTGGGCCACAAAAACGGCCAGATCACGACCCATTATTCTGCCGCAGAAATCGGGGAACTGATAGAAGCTGTGGAAAGAGTGAGCTGGTCCGGCAGTTCGTCACCGACCCTGACTCTGATCAAAAATGAAAACTCCCGCAAATGTCCCGCAATCGGGAGAAGGGAGAACCTCAAAACGGTTTAAGCGATTACCTAAGCTATTGTTTTATAAGGTAAAAATTGGTAGCTACGGGTGGACTTGAACCACCGACCCCAGCATTATGAATGCTGTGCTCTAACCAGCTGAGCTACGTAGCCACGATCTGTCTGGGAACTGGCTGTCCCCGAAGAGGCGCGCATTTTCGCGATTTAGGCGGCGCTAGTCAAGTCCTCCCACAGGGCACTGGCGAGCATCGACCGGGCGGGGCGGACCTCGACTATACTGACTCTCGAGGGGGCCTCCTGTCCCCTGGGAGGCGGCTATCTGGCACCAGTATCCACAGCCACGCGTTCACCCGGCAGCCCGCTGGCGGCGCAGCTGGGGCGCTTTGCCCGGCAGCTGCCTGCTGTTGCTCGCCCTGCCGTTGTTGGCGCTGGCGGATCCCGCCGACACCGCCTGGCAGTTGCGTCACAGCGAGGGGGTTTTGCAGGTGCACTCGCGACCCTATGCGGGTTCGAGTATCGAGGAGTTTCGCGGGGTGACCCGGGTGCGGGCGCGGCTCAGCGAGGTTATCGCCCTGCTGCAGGACGCCGATTATAACCGTCACTGGGTGTACCGCAGTGGCGGCGCCAGAATCCTCGACCACCAGGGTATCGCCACCACCTGGGTGTACGGGGTGGTCGACGCGCCGCCGCCCATCAGGGACCGCGATACGGTGGTGCGCTTCGACCTGCGGCAGGATCCCGGCAGCCGCGTGATCACCATTGATATCCTCAACAAGCCCGACCTGCTGCCGCCCGTGGCCGGGCTGGTGCGGGTGCCCGACTTCGGCGGCTTCTGGCGGCTGGAACCCCTGGCCGACGGCCTGGTTGCGGTGACTTACCAGGTATATGGCGATCCCGGCGGCTGGGTGCCCGCCTGGCTGGCCAACTATGCGGCATTGCGCTCGGTGGTTGGCACCCTGCAGGCCATGCCGGGGGCGTTGCAGCGCTACGCCGATGCCGGCGCGCCCGGCATAGTGGACTAGACGTTGAAGCGAAAATGGATGACGTCGCCGTCCTGCACGATGTAGTCCTTGCCCTCCAGGCGCCAGCGACCGGCGTCCTTGGCGCCCTGTTCGCCCTTGTAGGCGATGAAGTCATCGTAGCTGATGACCTCGGCGCGGATAAAGCCTTTCTGGAAGTCGGTGTGGATCACGGCGGCGGCCTCGGGGGCGGTGGCGCCGATTTTCACGGTCCAGGCGCGCACTTCCTTAACCCCGGCGGTGAAGTAGGTCTGCAGGTCCAGCAGCTCGTAGCCGGCGCGGATCACCCGGTTCAGGCCCGGCTCTTCCATGCCCAGGTCGGCGAGGAATTCCTTGCGCTCCTCGTCCTCCAGTTCGACGATTTCCGATTCCAGCTTGTTGCAGATGGCCACCACGATGGCGCCTTCCTGTTCGGCCATGGCGTGCACGGTATCCAGGTGGGGGTTGTCCTCGAAGCCGTCCTCGTCCACGTTGGCGATATACATGGTGGGCTTGGCGGTGAGCAGGAACAACTGCTTCGCCAGCGCTTTCTCGTTGTCATCCAGCTTGAGGGCGCGCACCGGCTGGGCCTCGTTGAGGTGCGGCAGCAGCTTGTTTTCCAGCAGCGCCTTCATGGCGATGGCTTCCTTGTCGCCGCCCTTGGCGGTGCGGGTGACTTTCTGCAGTTGCTTCTCGCAGCTTTCCAGGTCCGCCAGGGCCAGCTCCGTGTTGATCACCTCGATGTCCGACTTCGGGTCGATCTGGTTGGCCACGTGGATCACGTTGTCGTCTTCGAAGCAGCGCACCACGTGGGCGATGGCATCGGTCTCGCGAATATTGGCGAGGAACTGGTTGCCCAGGCCCTCGCCCTTGGAGGCGCCCGCCACCAGGCCGGCGATGTCCACGAATTCCATGGTGGTGGCCACTTCCCGCTGCGGCTTTACGATCTCGCTGATGCGGGTCTGGCGCGGGTCCGGCACCGGCACCACGCCGCATTGGGCTCGATGGTGCAGAAGGGGAAGTTTTCCGCGTCGATGCCGGCCCGGGTGAGGGCGTTGAACAGGGTGGACTTGCCGACGTTGGGCAGGCCGACGATGCCGCATTTGAAACCCATGTGATTTTCCTATGGCAGGGCGCGGTTCAGGCCGCGCTGAAACTGTGTAATCTGGTCATCGCCTTGACCTCGTCGCCGTCCAGCAGCAGCGGCAGGGCGGCAATGGCCTCGTCGATGCATTGATCGATGCGCTGGCGGTCAGCCGGCCCGGGGGCGCCCAGCACGTAGCCGGTCACCTTCGAGGCGTGCCCGGGGTGCCCGATGCCTATGCGCAGGCGCTGGAATTCCCGGTTGTTGCCCAGGGCCGGAATAATGTCGCGCAGCCCGTTGTGGCCGCCGTGGCCGCCGCCGCGCTTGAAGCGGGCACTGCCGGCGGGCAGGTCCAGCTCGTCATGGGCGATGAGGATTTCTTCCGGGAGTATCTTGTAAAAACCCGCGATCGCGGCGACGGCCTTGCCGCTGCGATTCATAAAGGTAGTCGGTATGAGCAGGCGCAGGTCATGGCCCGCCAGGGTGAGCTGGCCGGCCAGTCCGAAAAATTTGGAGTCGGCCCGCAATTCCACGCCGGCATTGCGGGCCAGTTTTTCGACGAAGTCGGCCCCCGCATTGTGGCGGGTACCCCGGTATTCCGCACCGGGGTTTCCCAACCCTGCGATCAGTTTGATTGCAGTCACGGGGCGCCGCCAGCAGCGAGGGGTTTAGTCCTCGCTGTCGCCTTCCTCGGCATCGGTATCGGCTTCGCCGATCTCGTCTGCTTCTTCCTCGCTCTCGCTGCCGCCCCTGGGCGCAACGATCGAGGCGACGGCCAGGTCGTGGTCCTCACCAAGGGCGAGGGCCACCGAGGCCACGCCGTCGGGCAGGGCGATGTCGGACAGGTGAATGATCTGGCCAACTTCCACCTTGAGCATATCGACTTCGATGTACTCGGGGATATCCTTGGGCAGACACTGGACCTCGATGTCCGTTTCCTGGTGCTGCACGATGCCGCCCTGGGTTTTGACACCGTAGGACTTGGCTTCGTTGACGAAGTGGATGGGCACATGCACCTTGATGGGCTTGTTCTCGTTCACGCGCAGGAAATCCGCGTGCATGACGCTGTTGCGGGCGGGGTGACGCTGCAGATCCTTCAGAATCGCTTTCTGCTGCTCCTTGCCCACATTGATGGTCAGGACGTGGGAGTAGAACGCCTCGTTTTCCAGCGCCTTTTCCAGGTCCTTGCGCACCAGGGTCAGTGGCTGGGGATCCTTGCCGCCGCCGTAAATTATGGCGGGGACGTGGTCGGCGAGACGACGCAGGCGGCGGCTCGCACCTTTCCCCAGGTCCTCTCGTACCTCTGCTTGTAATTCAAATTGGTCAGACATGGTCGTGACTCCTTTGATGAGTCACTGCAGCGCTTGCGACCGGCGCGACAGTGAGTTGGTGTAAACGCTGTTCCTATACCTGGAACAGCGCGCTGATGGATTCCTCGTTCGCGACCCGGCGCATGGACTCGGCCAGCAGGTGGGCAATGGTAAGTTGCCGTATCTTGCTGCCGTTCTGCTGCGCTTTGGCGCTCAGCGGAATCGTATCGGTGACCACCAGCTCGTCGAGCTGGGAGTTCCGAATATTTTCCAGGGCGTTGCCCGACAGTACCGCGTGGGTACAGTAGGCCACTACCTTGGCTGCGCCGCGCTCCTTGAGGGCGTCGGCCGCTTTACACAATGTGCCAGCGGTGTCGACCATGTCGTCCACCAGCAGGCAGGTTCTGTCTTCCACCTCGCCGATCAGGTTCATTACCTGGGCCTCGCCCGCGCGGGGCCGGCGTTTGTCGATAATGGCCAGGTCGGCTTCGTTCAGCTGCTTGGCGATCGCCCTGGCCCGCACCACGCCGCCTATATCGGGTGAAACCACCATCAGGTTGTCGTAGTCGCAGGCCTGAATGTCGTCATTCAGCACCGGCGATCCGTAGACGTTGTCCACCGGGCAAGTGAAGAAGCCCTGGATCTGCTCCGCGTGCAGGTCCACGGTCAGTACCCGGTCCACCCCCACGGTCACCATCATGTCGGCGACCACCTTGGCGGAGATGGGAACCCGGGCGGACCGCACCCGGCGATCCTGGCGGGCGTAGCCGAAATAGGGCACCACCGCGGTGATACGTGCTGCCGAGGCCCGGCGCAGGGCGTCGATCATCACGATCAGTTCCATCAGGTTGTCGTTGGTCGGCGCACAGGTGGACTGCAACACAAACACGTCCTTACCGCGCACATTCTCGTTCAGCTCAACCGCGATTTCGCCATCGCTGAATTTGCCCACATCCGCCTTTCCGAGGGACAGGTAGAGCCTGCTGGCAACTTTCTGGGCGAGTTCCGGGTTGGCATTACCCGTAAAGACCATCATTTTTGAGGACACGGTACTCTACCTTTGGGCCATTGTTGTCTGGCGGCAACGCCGCCTGGCGTTGGCTCCCCGATGGCCTGGTTCTGCCAGGTCTGTCATCGAGGGCTGGAAAATGGCTGGGGTGGGAGGATTCGAACCTCCGAATGCCGGGATCAAAACCCGGTGCCTTGCCACTTGGCGACACCCCAATAAAATTGTCGGATCAGGCCAGTGCAGCCGTCACAGGCGACTGGTTCAGCCCCCTGCACGCTACCCCTGCCCAGTTTTCGGGCAGTTGCCCGAGTACCCGCCGGGCCTCTGCCTCGGTCTCAAACCCGGCGAAAACGCTGGAGCCGGTCCCGGTCAGCCTGGCCGGGGCGAATTCCTGCAGCCAGTCAAGAGCCACGTCCACCTCGGGGTAGAGGCGTCGTACCAGTGCCTGGCAATCGTTGCGGGAGTACCCCTCAAAAAAGGCCGCCATTTTGATGGGAGAGGTGTTGCGTGTCAATTCCAAGTGGGAAAATATTTGCCCCGTGGACACGTGGCAGGCCGGGGTAATAATTACATACCAGCGCGGCGGCAGCTCTACCGGCTCCAGGATCTCGCCTATGCCTTCGGCCCAGGCGCTGTGCCCCGCCACGAAAACCGGCACGTCGGCGCCCAGGGAAGCGCCCAGGGCCTGCAGCTCGGCCTGGCTGCGGCCCAGCTGCCACAGGTGGTTCAGGGCCAGCAGGGTGGTGGCGGCATTGGAGCTGCCCCCGCCCAGGCCGGCGCCGCTGGGCACGCGCTTGTCCACGGAGATGGCAACCCCCTGGGCGCCCCGGTGCAGCAGTCGGGCGGCGCGGTAGACGAGATTGTCTTCCAGGGGGATGTCCAGGCCCGGGCTTGCCACCCGAATCTCGCCGCTGTCATCGGCGCTGAACGTCATGAGGTCGCCCCAGTCCAGCAACTGGAACAGGGTCTGCAGTTCGTGATAGCCGTCGGGGCGCCGCCCGGTGATGTGCAGGAACAGGTTGAGCTTGGCCGGCGACAGCAGGGTGAGGGGCTGCTTCATGAGCTGGAGGGTAGTTGCCAGTTGCGAATGATTACCCGCACCATGGTGGTGGCGCGCTGTATGGTCAGGCGGGTGGGCAGCGGAACAGGTCAAAGGGGGCATACTGCTCATAGCGAATCTCCCAGTCGTCCTGTTGCAGGGTTTGCAGCAGGGTGGGGTCCGTGGCCGACCTCCATGTGCTGCACCGCCAGGTCGGGTGCCGGTATACCCTTCAGCCAGTGGGGCAGGGCCTGCAGGGGCAGGTCCCAGCCCGTGCGGCGTTCGAATTCCAGCGGGTCGGAGAGGTCCAGGGTGTGGGTCTCCCCGCCCTGGCGGATGACCAGGCTGGCGCCGTCGCTGTACACGGTGGTGGCGTTGACCCCCAGGGGGCCGCTGAGTTGCAGGGTGCTGCTGGATCCCTGCTGGCGCCACTCCAGGCTGCCGGACTCGGACAGTTCACTGGTGCGCAGGGCGAGCTTGCCGGTGGCATCCCAGTGGGTGAGAGCCTGCAGCCGCGCTTCGTGCTCCTCCCAGCTGGACTCGGCGACGGGGCGTGGTTGGCCGGCGCAGGCGCTCAGCAGCAGTGCCACCAGCATTGCCGCCAGCGGCAGGCTAGTCCTTTGCATTGTCGTTGCCGGTATCCGGGCGCAGTTCCAGGCCAGGCAGTTCCAGGCCGGTCACTTCCAGTCGCTGCAGGGTCTCCACCAGCACGGGGTTGTCGGGATCCTTGAGCAGGGCTCCCTGCCAGACCTGCTTTGCCTTGCCGGTGTCGCCGCTTACCCACAGCACCTCGCCCAGGTGGGCCGCCACTTCGGGATCCGGAAAGGCGGCATAGGCGCGAGCGAGGTAGTCCAGCGCTTCTTCATTGCGATTCATGCGGTAGAGAACCCAGCCCATGCTGTCCATGATGGCCGGTTCGTTCGGCTGCAGCGCCAGCGCCTGGCTGATCAGGCCGTAGGCCTCCTCGTAGCGCTGGGTGCGGTTCGCCAGGGTATAACCCAGGGCGTTCATGGCCGTGGCGTTGTCCGGTTCTTCCGCGATGATGCGCCGCAGGTCGCTCTCCAGCAGCGCCAGGTCGCCCTGCTCCTCGGCCAGCATGGCGCGGGCATAGCGCAGGGCCGTGGAGTCCGGCATTTGCTGCAGTGCCTCGTTGATCACTGCCAGTGCCGCCGCGATCTCGTTTTCCCGGGCCAGCAGGTCGGCTTCCACGCCGTACAATTGTTCCAGCCGGTCGGGGTACTCGCGCCGCAACTGGTCGAAGTGCGCGCCGTACTCTTCGAGCCGGCCACTGCTGATATAGATCAGGCCGAGGCGGCCGTTGGCGGCGACGAACTCCCTGCCTTCCTCCACCTGCTTGTATTCATAGATGGCGGCCTGCTGGTCGCCGTCCTCCTCGGCTATGCGACCCAGGTAGTAGTGGGCCTCGTCCACATGCTGCTCCAGGGCCAGCAACTGGCGCAGGTAATTCTTGGCAGCGGTGTTATCGCCGGTCTCCCGGTTGAGCAGGGCGAGCGACAGCAGCAACTCGCCGTTGCGCGGGGCCTGGTTGGAGAGCACCTCAAATTGCTCCTGGGCGGCGACCAGGTCGGTGGCAGTGAGCATGCGGGCGTACTGCAGCCTCACCTGGGTGTCCTGGGGATCCGCCGCCAACATACGCTCCAGGCGGGCGAAAGGCTTTGGCGAGCCCTGTGCCATCAGTATTTTCGCCTCCAGCAGGGCGGCCTGCTTCTGGTCCGGTTCCAGCGCGAACACCTGTTGCAGCGTGGCCAGGGAGGCCTCGAACTGCCGGGTCTCCGCCTGGATCATGGCCCAGGTGAGCAGCACCTGCGTGTTGCCGGGCATTTCCCGGGCCAGGCGCTCCACGCCCTGGCTGAGTTCGGCCTGCTCAGCGGGACTCAGCTGTTCGAAATCGTTGAGCACCGTGGGGAAGTTGACCTCCTCGCCCGCGCGCGCCAGCAGCGCGAAATGGGGCAGCGCCTGGACGTTGCGGCCCTGGCGAATCAGCAGGATCGCCAGGGTGTTGTTGGCCTCGAGATTGTCGGGCTCCAGTTCCACCCACAGCTGCGCCGCCTCCAGGGCTTCCGGCTCCCGGGCGAGGTACTGGGCCAGGTGGGTGGTGTGGGCGCTGACGCCGGGGTCGCGCAGCAGTGGGGCCTGGGCGCTGTACTGCTCCAGCGCGACATCGAAGGCGCCGCGACGCAGGGCGAATTCCGCCAGCAGCAGGGGATAGACGCTGTCATCGGGAATGGCGCGTTCCGGGGGTGGCGGCGGCGCGGGTGGGGGCGCGGCCGCAGCCTCGGGCGGCTGCTCGGGCCCGGTTGCCGGGGGCTGGCTGGCACAGGCGAGCAACAGCGCACAGGCAATGCCGGTAAGAAGTAGGCGAAACATAGTGGTAAAGCACTTGAATCCAGCGGGTAGACGGCGTGTATGATGACACAGACCGGCCCTGAAACCCACCGGGAGGCGCCCGCGCCCGCGCTGTATTAATTGGCCGCCAAGTTGTTAAAATACCGGGTAAAACTTTGCGGATATGCTAAGGTTCGCCCGTTTTTGTACGGGCCTGCCCCGTTTCCTCCCGCCAGCACGGAGATCGTCACAGGTCATGAACCTGATCGCCCTGGGTATCAACCACAACTCTGCCGCCGTCGAGGTGCGCGAGCGTGTCGCCTTTGCGCCGGAGCAGGTGAGTGAAGCCCTGGCCGACGCCTGTGAGGCGGGTCGGGTAGAGGAGGTGGTCATCCTGTCCACCTGCAATCGCACCGAGCTGTACGCCATCGTGCCGGAGGGCGTCAATCCCGCGGACAAGGCCCTGCAGCTTACCGACTGGATGGCCAGCTACCACCACCTGTCGGCGGAGGAGCTGCGCCGGTCTGCCTACCACTTCGAGGCGGAAGAGGCGCTGCAGCATATTGTGCAGGTCGCCAGCGGCCTGGACTCCATGGTGCTGGGGGAGCCGCAGATTTTCGGCCAGCTCAAGTCCGCCTATGCCGTCGCCAACGAGGCCGGTACGGTGGGCAGTGAACTGGGCCGGCTGTTCCCGCGGGTATTCGCCATCGCCAAGCGGGTGCGCACGGACACCGCTATCGGTGAAAACCCGGTCTCGGTGGCCTACGCCGCCGTCGACCTGGCGCGGCACATATTCGCCGACTTGCGCGACTGCAACGCCCTGCTGGTGGGGGCGGGCGAAACCATCGAGCTGGTTGCCAGGCACCTGGTGGAAGCCGGGGTCAGGAGCATAGTCATCGCCAACCGCACCCTGGGGCGGGCCCGAGAGCTGGCGCAGAAATTCGGCGCCGAGGCGGTGTTGCTGGCCGAGATTCCCGGCGAGCTGCTGGAGGCCGATATCGTGATCACCTCCACCGCCAGCCAGTTGCCCATCCTGGGCAAGGGCGCCGTGGAACAGGCCATCAAGGTGCGCAAGCATCGCCCCATGCTGATGGTGGATATCGCCGTGCCCCGGGATATAGAAGCCCAGGTGGGGGAATTGCGCGATGTGTACCTTTACAGCGTCGACGACCTGCGGGAAATCGTCGACCAGAATATGCGCAGCCGCCACAAGGAGGCGCGCAAGGCCGACCAGCTGATCGCCGAGGGTGTGCGCCTGTATATGGAGGAGGTGCGCAGCCTGGCGTCGGTCGACCTGGTGAAGGACTACCGGCGCATGGCGGAGCAGCTGCGCGAGATGGAAATGCAGCGCGCCATGCGCTGCCTTGCGCGCGGGGACGATCCCGCAGCAGGTGGTGGCCCAACTGGCGCGAACCCTGACCAACAAGCTGATTCACGCACCCACCACCGGGCTGCGCCAGGCCAGCATCGACGGCCGCCAGGACCTGCTGGCTCACGCCCAGCGATTGCTGGGACTGGAAGTTGCCCGCGCGCCCGCGCCGCCGGTTGCCGAGGCCGGCGAGCAAGAGTTCGATATGCCCGCTGCCGAGACCGGCGAGAAACCGCGGCGCACCCTGCAATGAAACCGTCCCTGCTCACCAAGCTGGAGGCGCTTACCGACCGGCATGAAGAGGTGTCGGCGCTGCTGGGAGATGGCGAAACCATTGCCGACCAGGAGAAATTCCGCAACCTGTCGCGGGAATACGCCGAGCTGGAGTCCGTGGTGGCCTGTTACAACCAGTACCGACGTATCGCTTCGGACCTGGAGGAGGCCAGGCAGATGCTGGACGATCCCGATCCGGATGTGCAGGACATGGCGCGGGAGGAGGTGGAGTCCAGCAGCGAGCGCCTGCATGAACTCGAGCTGGAACTGCAGACCCTGATGCTGCCGCGGGACCCGCGGGATTCCCACAACGTGTTCCTGGAAATCCGCGCCGGCACCGGCGGCGACGAGGCCGCCATATTCTCCGGCGACCTGTTTCGCATGTATTCGCGCTACGCCGAGCGGCGCGGCTGGAAGGTGGAGGTGCTGTCCGAGCGCCCCGGCGAGCACGGCGGGTACAAGGAGATCATCACCCGGGTAGAGGGCCGGGACGTGTACGCCCACCTCAAGTTCGAGTCCGGCGCCCACCGGGTGCAGCGGGTGCCTGAGACCGAATCCCAGGGGCGAATCCACACCTCCGCCTGCACCGTGGCGGTCATGCCCGAACCCGATGCCGTCGACGAGGTGGAAATCAACAAGGCTGACCTGCGCGTCGATACCTATCGCGCCTCGGGCGCAGGCGGCCAGCATGTGAACAAGACCGATTCCGCGGTACGCCTCACCCACCTGCCCACGGGTATCGTGGTGGAGTGCCAGGACGAGCGCTCCCAGCACAAGAACCGGGCCCGCGCCATGTCGCTGCTGCAGGCCAAGCTGTTGACCAGTGCCCAGGACAAGCAGGCGCAGGAGCAGGCGGAGCAGCGCCGCAACCTGGTGGGCACGGGCGATCGCTCCGACCGCATTCGCACCTACAACTTCCCCCAGGGCCGGGTGACGGACCACCGTATCAACCTCACGCTGTACAAACTGGACGAGATTGTGGAGGGGGACCTGGACGCGGTGGTGGGGCCGCTGCGCCAGGAGTACCAGGCGGACCAGCTGGCGGCCCTGGCCGAGGGCTGATGGCAACGGTCCGGGAGCTGCTCGACGCCGGCGCCGGCCTGCCGGGAGACAGTGCCCGGCGCGACGCGGAAATCCTGCTGGGCCATTGCCTGGGCCAGTCACGCGCCTGGTTGTACACCTGGCCCGAGCGCGAACCCACCGGCGAGCGGGTCGAACACTACCGGCAGCTGCTGGCGCGGCGGGAGCGCGGTGAACCCGTTGCCTACCTGACGGGCTGGCGCGAGTTCTGGACGCTGCAACTCAAGGTCAATCCTCACACCCTCATACCCCGACCGGAAACCGAGACCCTGGTGGCCTGGGCGCTGGAACTGCCCCTGCCCGCGGCAGCCGAGGTGCTGGATCTGGGAACGGGCTCCGGCGCCATCGCCCTGGCCCTGGCCAGCGAGCGCCACGCATGGCTGGTGGAGGGCGTGGATACCAGCGAGGAGGCGTTGCGGGTCGCGGCAGACAACGCCGCCCACCTGGGCCTGGAATGGGTGCGGTTCTTCGCCTCGGACTGGTACCGCGCCCTCGCGGCTCGGCGTTTTCACCTGCTGGTCGCCAATCCCCCTTATATCGAAGCGGCGGACGCGCACCTGCAACAGGGCGATCTGCGCTTCGAGCCGAGCAGCGCCCTGGTGGCGGCCGACGCAGGGTTCGCGGACCTGGCGCGGCTGGTGGGCGGTGCCGCGGCGCATTTGCACGACGGCGGCTGGCTGTTGCTGGAGCACGGCTACCAGCAGGGGGAGGGCGTGCGCGAGCTGCTGCGGCAAAGCGGTTTTGCGCAGGTATCAAGCCGCCAGGACCTGGCGGGCCTGGACAGAATCAGCGGGGGCTGCTGGCGTGCTGGATGACGGTCAACTGCTGCGTTACAACCGCCAGATCCTGCTCAACGATTTCGACGTGGCCGGGCAGGAGCGGCTGCTTGCGGCCAGCGTGTTGGTGGTCGGGCTGGGGGGGCTGGGCTGCCCGGCCGCCCTCTACCTGGCTGCCGCGGGGGTCGGTCGCCTGCTGCTGGCAGACGGCGACGTGGTGGAGTTGGGCAACCTGCAGCGGCAGATCGCCCATGGCGACGCGGACCTGGGCCGCAACAAGGCCAGCTCCGCCGCCGCGGCCATCGCCGCGCTCAACCCGGAGGTGGCAGTGGAGGTCATCCCCAGACAGCTGCAAGAGGGTGAATTGCCCGCCCTGCTGCTGGGGGTGGACCTGGTGGTGGACGCCACCGACAACTACCCGGTGCGCTATGCCCTGAACCGGGCCTGCATCGCGGCCGCCGTGCCGCTGGTATCCGGGGCGGCGGTGCGCAGCGAGGGACAGGTCGCCGTGTTCGACCCGGTGCGCGGCGGCCCCTGTTACCGCTGTCTCTACCCCCAGGCCGGAGCGGCTACCGCCCTGAGCTGCAGCGAGAGTGGAGTACTGGCCCCCGTGGTAGGTGTGATAGGCTCGCTGCAGGCCATGGAAACCATCAAGCTGCTGGCGGGTTATGGGGAGCCGCTGCGCGGCAAGCTGTTGCTGCTGGATCTCGGCAGCATGGATATCCGCCGCCTGCAATTGCCGCCGGCGCCGGGCTGCCCTGATTGCGCGCACCTGCGCGGCTGAATTTTCGCCGGCGGCGGCTATACTTCCCCACTGGAGTGGAGATGAGAAGGAGGCAAGGGGTATGCATTGGAAAGCAACTGCTCTGGCAATCGTGCTGGCCTGTGGTTATGCGGGCGTGTCTCACGCCGATGAACTGACCCAGATCGTACAACAGGATTTGACCGCGCTGGGCTATGACACCGGCGGCGTGGACGGCAACCCGGGTACCAAAACCGTTATCGCCGTATCCCGCTTCCAGGCCGAGCACGGCCTGGAGGTGACCGGGGAAATCACGCCGCAACTGGCCGGCCGCATCAAGGCGGCCATGAGCCAGGGCAGCGCAGCCGGCTCCGCGCAGCCGGCCACCATCAGTCCGGCCCAGGCGCAGGCCGACCTCAAGGCGCGCCAGGAGGCCTGCCTGCAGGAAAAAATAGCGGCGGCCCAGAAAGCCTCGCAGATGAAGAGCGGTCTCAGCAAGTTGTTCAGTGCGGTGTCCCGCACCGCCTCGCGCTACGGCGGCAGCGACGTCGCGAGTGACATATCCACCACTGCCAATGACGCCTCCTCGATCAATGCAACCATCACCGACCTCGAAGGCGCCGCCAAGGATCTCGGTATCTCGCAAAGTGATATAGACGCCTGCCAGAACCCATAGGAGGGAAACTATGCTTGTTCAACAAATCGATGGAACGAAAAACCCCGCAGCCGTGACCGGCCTGCGCTGGCCCGCCACCCTGCTGGTACTGGCCCTGCTGGGCCTGCTGTCGGCACCATCCTTCGCGGCGCACCCCTACCAGCGCTGGGCGCAGGAACTGGGCATAGACGAGAACGTTTCCTACGACGGCACCCGGCTGATGGAGTTTCAGGGCCACCAGATGGAGATGACCGAGCGCCGGGCGCCACAGAAACTGTATACCGAGATGTTCGTGGGCAACATGACCGTGGGCATCATCCTGCGGGAGGACCTGAAGAAGAGTTACACCCTGATGCCCTCCATGGGTTTCTACCGCGAGGTCAGTATGGAAGAGGGCATGACGCAGGCTTCCAACGGCATGGAGTTTCTCGAGATCGAAAAACTCGGCAATGATGACGTCAATGGCCACGCCTCCACCAAATATGCGGTGAGTTTCCGCGATAACGAGGGCTCCGGAGACGGTTTCCTGTGGGTGACTGACACCGGCGTGCCCATCAAGATGGACATGACCTACTCCAACAAGGATGCCCAGGGCCAGCGCATGGTCATGCAATTCACTGAACTCAACCTGCGGGAGCAGGACCCGAAGTATTTCGAGCTCCCGCCGGATCTCAAGCCCATGGGCTTCGGTGCCGGTCTTTCAGGCCTGGGGGCGATGATGGGCATGGGCGGTGACGCTGCTGCCGACCCGGCGGCGTCCGCGGCCGAGGAGAATCTCGCGGCCGCGCGCAAGCGCTGCCTGGAGGAAGCGGCCCTGGCGGCAGAGCAGGCGGAGCCTGAGGAAAGCGGTGGTATGTTCGGCTCGATCATGGGTGCGGTGAACGAGCTGGGGGCAATGGCAAGCGACTTTGGCCTTATTGGCGGTGTCGACCCGGTCACGATCGTCTATTCACCCGGCGCCTCCGCGGCGGACGTGGCCGCCGCGGCTGAGAAAATGGGGGTTACGCCGGAAGATATCGAACGCTGTCGGCAGCCCTGAGGCGAGCGCTCGCCCCGGCGATAACGCGCATTGTGCGTCGCGCTGCCCGCCCTAGTGCTGCAGCGCGAACACGGTTTCCAGCACGGGTGCGCCCTGCTGCGTGCAGGTAACCCGGCGGGTCTTCACGGTGCCCGGTTCGGCGCTGGTGGCAAGCTGGTACATGGGTATGACCAGGCGGCCACTGGCGGCGGGCACAGCGACACTGTGGGGAATGGGCGGCGGGGCGTCGCCGACCGTGCTACCCACCCGTTTTGACTCGTCCGGGTTGCCCTGTTCATCCAGGGTGGTCATGCTGATCTGCAGGTCTTCCGGGGAGTCGGCGCTGGCGATCACCTTGCCGAACAGACCCAGCAGCTGGCCCATGCCATCGTCCTCGGCAGGGCCGCCAGTGGCCTCATTGCGTTCGGCGATCGCATCCCCGCCCAGCTTGATCAGGTCGCCGATGAAGTCGCCATCACCTCCGCGGGTGGAGGTCTTGCACTCCAGCGGCGTGCCGGCACTGGCATTGCGGTAGTCGAACTCCAGCCCGAAGCGGGTGCAGGGCCCGCCCGGGCAGGTATCTTCTCCCGCCACCCGAATGGCCAGCGACTGTTCGCATACCCGCTCCTCGTCGTCGCACAACGGCCCGGCGCGCAAGCCGCTGACCTGCATGGCGCCGCCGACCGCGGGGTAGCTGTCAAATATGGCGTCCACCGCCTGCCCATTGGGGCCGACGCAGGGCACATCGCCCTCGCACTGTCGGCTCGAGCCGGGTGGGCAGCGGTAGGCGGGCTCAGGCCCGGCCGGGGCCTGGCGCGTGTATTCGAAGGTGATCTCGCCGTCGTACGGCCCCTTGCCCAACAGCCACGGCGTGGCCTGGTCGAAGCCGTACCTGTCCATTACCTGGGCGTCACACTGGGGCTGGCAATCCCGGGATTGCGGGTTGTTCAGCAGGCAGTTGTCCAGGCAGTCATCGTGCTCGCGGCAGCCCTGGTGGGTGCCGCAGGTAAAGGCTTCGATCCGGCGCAACTGCGATGCTCCCAGGCACTCGTAGCTGACCCCTATGGTACAACTGGAGGGACAGCCCCCGCCGCAGGCGCCGCGGCACTGGTTGGCTCCCAGTCCGACATCGGGCCCGAACTGATTGCGCACCGTGGCGCCGGCCGCCGCGGCTGAATTGGCGGCGGGTGGGTACAGCGCCGGTTGCAGTGCCACCGCCAACACGATGGCAAGTGCCGCGAGAGAAAACCTGGGCATACCACTCTCCTCAATCCTGAAATTGTCGGCAACTCAGTATAGCCGACTAATCGGCTATCGAAAGTGGTCGGCGCAGCCGCCAGTACAGCCGCCCGAATACCAGCAGGGAGGCCACGGTAATGCCGGCGATCATGCTCTGCCAGAAGGCGACCGTGCCGTCCAGGGGGTTGTCCGCCGACACGATGCCCAGCCAGTAGCCCAGCGGCAGGGTGATCAGCCAGTAGGCGATGCACATGGCGAGGAAGGGGTAGTCGGTGTCCTTGAAGGCGCGCAGGCAGAAGGTGGTGGCGACCTGGGCGGAGTCGATGGCGATGAACAGGGCCGCGAGGCGGATCAGGGCGACAGCCATGGCGGTGATCTCCGAGTCGTTGGTATAGGCCCTGGCGATCAGGTCCGGCGCCGCCAGCAGGGCGATCATGCCCAGCAGACCCACCATGACCGTCATGCTGATGCCGCAACCTATGGACAGGCGCATGGCCGGCCGGTTGCCGGCGCCGATGGCCTGCCCCACCCGGGTGGCCATGGCTGAGCCGAAGGCAATCAGGGGCATATACACCACGTCCCACACGTTGAAAGCGATCTGGTGGGAGGCAATGGCGGTGTCGCCCATGGTGGCGATAAACATCGCGATAACCGAAAAAAACGCAACCTCCACGAAAAACGTCAGCCCCAACGGCAGTCCCACCCGCACGATGGCGGCGATGGCGGTCAGTTGCGGCGCGACCGGGCGCAGCTCGGGCAGGTAGGGCTTGAGTTGTTCCGCCCGCAGCATGTAAAAGCCGATCAGGGCCGGGCTCAGCCACATGGAGATCGCCGTGGCCCAGCCACAGCCGCGGGCCCCCATCTCCGGAAAGCCCCAACTGCCGTACATCAGGGCGTAGTTCAGCGGGATGTTGGCGAGAAATCCCAGCACGCTGGCCACGGCGAAGGGGCGCAGGATGCCGATACCCTGGCTGTGGCAGCGCAGCGCCTCGAACAGGGCCGCGCCGGTCATCCCGAACGCCACTGCCTGCAGATAGCCCAGGCTGCGGTCCTGGGTTTCCCCGGCCAGGTCCAGCAGTTCCAGCAGGGGCTCGGCGAAATAGCACAGCGGGCTGATCACCAGGCCCAGGGCCAGGGCCAGCCACAGGGCCTGTGGCAGGGAGTCGCGGACACGCTGTATCCGACCGGCACCCACGTGCTGGGCGATCATGTAGGTGGAGCCGAGTATCACGCCCAGGATGAACAGGTAAAGCGGCAGCCAGATGTTATAGCCAATGGCAATCGCCGCCAGGTCAGTGGCGCTGTAGTGACCGGCCATTATCGTGTCGACCACACCGGTGCCTATCTTGGCCAGTTGTGCGATCACCATGGGCCAGGCCAGCGCCAGCAGAGCGCGGCCCTCGGCCAGCATGGCGGGTAGTCTCGTCGTAGTGGGCATGGCTATGCGGCTGCTTCGGTTGTGCTCAGTCTGCCGGTCGTCGGGTACGATAGAGCATTATCAGTAGCGGTGCGACCGCCAGCTGCAACCCACCGTACAACAATAGAGTGAACAGCACTGCGTCACCCAGCTGCTCGGTCGCCACCATCGAGGCGGGGAACAGCGACGCTTTCAACAGCACGCCCAGGTTGATGTTGCGGACAATAACCTCGAACGCTATGGCCGTGGAGTCCGGCCTGGACAGCCTGAACAGGCGCGGCGCCAGCCATCCCGTCGCGGAGAGCCCAAGGGTGAAACAGACCACCAGCAATACGTTATCCAGGCCGAAGGCCTCGATGTTCAGGCGTCCGGCGCTCGTGGAGCCGATCACTATCAGGGCAATTCCCACCAATGATGCCCTGATGCTCCATTTCGACACCGCGACTGCCGGGCGCGGATACAGGTACAGGTAGAGCATTCCCAGCGCCAGCGGCAACAGCAGGGTAAAGGCGATTTCGTTGACTATCCGGCCTGTCGGCATGGCGAAATCAACCGGCAGCTGGTCGCTGATCAGCGCCGCGAGAATCAGCGGCGTGGTGAGCAGGCAGGCCAGTGTGGTCAGGCCGGTAATGCTGATGGAGAGGGCGCTGTTGCCGCGTGCGAAGAAGGTGAAAATATTGGAGGTGGTGCCACCGGGAATAGCCGCGATCAAGGCAATGCCCACGGCGACCCCGTCCTGCACGCCCAGCCCACGCAGAAACCCGAAGGTGCCCAGCGGCACCAGTACCAGCTGCACCACCATCCCCAGGGTGACGGCGCCGGGCTCGCGCACCACATCGCGAAAATCCCGTGCGGTGAGGGTGGCGCCCATGCCGAGCATTGCGGTTACCAGCTGGAAGGCGGCAAACCAGTATTCGTGCTCTATATAATAGGCACCCATGGCCACTGTTCCCTGTGGGGCTGTGTAGTCAGTCCAGCAACTCGGGCTGCTCCGCCACGATGACGTCGTACAGGGGCTGGAAGCTGAACCAGCCCGCCAGGTGGGAGCCCACAGTATCACGGGTCTGGACGGCGTGCTCGTCGGCGATGAGGACGGGCTTGCCGACGGCCTCGGCCATCAGTTGCGCCTGGCAACTGCGCTCCATGGTGATAAACCACCAGGCTGCCTCATCCACGCTCTGGCCGACGGTGAGCAGGCCGTGGTTCTGCAGGATAGCCGCCTTCTTGTCTCCCAGGGCCGCGGCGATACGAGTGCCCTCGCTGTCATCCAGTACCACGCCGGTGAAATCGTCAAACAGCACGTGATCGTTGTAGAACGCACAGGCATCCTGGGTAATCGGGTCCAGCAGGCGCCCCAGGGAGGACCAGCTCTTGCCATACACCGAGTGGGAATGGGCGGCGGCGGTAATCTCCGGGTGGGCCATGTGTATCTGGGAGTGGATGGTGAAGGCGGCGCCGTTCAGCAGGCCCTTGCCCTCTACTACCTCGCCCTTGTGGTTGACCCGCAACAGATCGGAAACCCGCATCTGCTTGAAGGAGCGACCCATGGGGTTTACCCAGAAATGATCCAGGTGCTCCGGGTCGCGCACCGTGATGTGACCGGCGACGCCCTCGTCAAAGCCGAACTTGCCGAACAGGCGCATGGCGGCTGACAGTCGCTCCTTGCGCAGCTGGCGCTCTTCCTCGACGCTGCGCTGCGCACCCGGCATCAGGCCCGGGGCGGCCTCGGGATTCATCACGATCTTGTTGGCTGTGGGGTTCATTGTTAATCTCCTGTTGGCGTTTGGATTTCAGCCGGTGCCCGCGCTGCAAAACTTTATGGCGCTCCCGCTGTCACAGGAAGCGAGCCTACAGGGATTTTCGCCATGAATACATTGGTCGCGTGGTACCACAGCGTACACTCCGCCATTTTTACACGCCTGCAGCAGTTCGACGGTCTTGCACCCCTGGCCCTGCGGCTGTACCTGGTGCCGGTGTTCTGGATGGCGGGCACCCACAAGATCGCCGGTATCGACCAGACTATCGAGTGGTTCGGCAATCCCGACTGGGGCCTGGGTCTGCCCTTTCCGACCCTGCTGGCGTATCTCGCGGCCTATACGGAGGCTATCGGCGCACTGCTGCTGTTGCTGGGCCTGGCCACGCGCTGGATATCCATACCGCTGATCGCGACCATGCTGGTGGCGATCTTCGCGGTGCACTGGGACAACGGCTGGGCGGCCATCGCGGATTCCGGCGCCCAGGAGGTGGCCGTGCGCCTGGGGACGGCCAAAGAGATCCTGCAGGAGCACGGCAACTACGCCTGGTTGACCGAGCAGGGCGGTTTCGTGGTGCTCAACAACGGTATCGAGTTTGGCGTGACCTACCTGGTCATGCTGCTCAGCCTGCTGTTCACCGGCGGCGGTCGCTATGTCAGTGTCGATTACTACCTGTCGCGGCGCTTTGGCCTGGGTCGTTGAGTGGCTATCACCTTTTTGCCGCATAGAGTGGTAGACTAGCGCGTTTTTTGAGCAGTCATGGGAAGTCCACTTTAGATGAACACTGCAGACGGGCGCGGCGCCAGTGGCGCCGCAAAGGAACATAATCCGGCCAATTCAGGCCACGGTACCCCGCCGCGACACGAACCCTCCCACAAGGCCCATGCGGACGGTTCCCAGGGCGGAGGCGATAGCGGCGGCAAGAGCAGGGGCGGCAAGCGCCGGCGCCGCGGCGGCAAGGACAAGGCCGATAGCGAGTCCTGGAGCCTGGATGACTTCCAGGTCGATCCGCAGGAAGGCCAGACCCGCTTTCACGACCTGGGCCTGCGCGATGAGCTGATGCATGCCATTGCCGATCTCGGCTTCCAGTACTGCTCCCCCATCCAGGCCTCTATCCTGCCTCACACCCTGCAGGGCAACGACGCCATTGGCAAGGCCCAGACCGGCACCGGCAAGACCGCCGCCTTCCTGATCACTATTTTCAATGACCTGTTGTGCAACCCGATTGAGGAGGAGCGCTTCGTCGGCGAACCCCGGGCCCTGGTTATCGCCCCCACCCGGGAACTGGTGATGCAGATCGCCCAGGACGCGGTTGACCTGGCGCGGCACACCGACCTGCAGGTGATCACCCTGATCGGCGGCATGGATTACCAGAAGCAGCTCAATCGCCTGCACACCACGGTGGTGGACCTGGTGGTGGCGACCCCTGGCCGCTTGCTGGATTTCATGAGCCGCCGCGATCTCTACCTGGACCATGTGGAAATACTGGTGCTGGACGAGGCGGACCGGATGCTGGATATGGGCTTTATCCCCCAGGTCAAGCGCATCGTGCGCGCCACGCCGCGCAAGGAAGATCGCCAGACCCTGCTGTTCTCCGCCACCTTTACCCAGGACATCATCAACCTGTCGCAGCAGTGGACCTACGAGCCGATAACCATCGAGATCGAGCCCGATCACGTGGCCACCGATTCCGTGGACCAGAAGGTCTACCTGGTCAGCAGCGAACAGCGCTACCGGGTGTTGAACAACCTGCTGCGCAGCGAGGACGCCACCAGCGTCATCGTGTTCGCCAACCGCCGCGACCAGGTGCGGCGCCTGCACGAGCGGCTGCGTCGCTCAGGCATCGCGGCCGGCATACTCTCCGGGGAGATTCCCCAGCAGAAGCGCACCCGCACGCTGGAGCAGTTCAAGCAGGGCGAGATCAAGGTGCTGGTGGCCACGGACGTCGCCGGCCGCGGGATTCACGTGGAAGGTGTCAGCCACGTGGTGAATTACAACCTGCCGGAAGACCCGGAGGACTACGTGCACCGCATAGGCCGCACCGGGCGGGCCGGGGCAACAGGGATATCCATCAGCTTTGCCAGTGAGGACGACGCCTTCCTGCTGCCCGACCTGGAGGCCCTGCTGGGCACCCGCCTGGAGTGCACCCATCCCCCCGAGGAATTGCTCGTATAGGACCCGCTCAGGGAGTGTGATCCGGCGCCAGTTCCTCACACCACAGCAGGGTGGCGCCTACCACGGCGGCCGGTACCACGAAGAAGTTGACGATGGGAATGCCGGTGCACAGCGCCACCAGGCCGCCGAATCCCATGCTGCTCAGGCGCCGCGAGCGCACCGCCTCCTTGACGTCGGCAAAACTCAGCTGGTGGTTGTCCATGGGGTAGTCCACGAACTGTATGCTCATCATCCAGGCGCCCAGCAGGAACCACAGGAACGGTGCCAGCGGCGAGATCACGAAGGACACCAGGAAAACAAACAGCGCCATGGGCAGGTAGTACAGCAGCTTGGACAGTTCCCGCAGGACGCCGCGGGGCATGGCCGCCAGGGCGGCGCCCAGGCCCTCCAGCGAATCCACCGGCTTGCCGGTAACCAGTTCCTCGGCCTTTTCCGCCAGCAGGGCATTGAAGGGGGAGGCGATCACCAGGGCTACCGCCGTGAACAGGTAGCCGGTCACCAGGCTCACGGTAAGCCCTACCAGCGGCCAGATAATCCACTCGATAAAGTTCAGCCACTCGGGAATCTTGCCCAGCCAGTCGGTCATCAGCGCGTCCAGGTAGCTGAGCCCGTACCAGATCAGCGACCCGAATATGACGATATTCACCAGCAGCGGGATGAATACGAACAGGCGCAGGGCGGGGTGTTTCAGCATCTTCGCCCCGCGCACCAGATAGCCCGCACCTTGGGCCACGTTACCTTTCATCTCGATCTCCTCCAGTTTCCGCGCCGCACGCCGGGCACAGGCAGCGTTTGTCCACCGACTCCGGGGGGATGGCCGCCAGCGCTGCGGGGGCGATGGTGACGCTGTTGCACCAGCAACTCTCCGGGGGGCGCCCCGCCGCCATGGCGCAGCGATTGTCGCCGCCGCAAAGCGGGCAGGTCTGCTGCCATTGCTGATCTGTATTCATGGCACTCGTATTCCGCCCCGTGGTCTGAGGCTATAATAGCGAACTCGTGGCGGGGTGTAAGTATGGCCAATGATGAAGACCGGGGTTTCCTCGATGAAATGTCCGATGTGGTGCCGCTCAAGCGGGAACCCCGGGCCGCGGCCCGGGGCAGGGTGGCCGCCGGGCGCGATGCCTCCCTGGAGCAGCGCCGCGCCGCCGCTGAGCAGGGACCGCCCCGCGATCGCAATACCCTGAGCGAGGACGGCATCGCCCCCCTGGACGCCTGGTATGTGCTGGAATTCAAGCGCCCCGGGGTGCAGAACGGTGTATTCCGCAAGCTCAAGCAGGGCAAGTACGACTGCGAGGCCAGGCTGGACATGCACCGCATGAGTGCCAGCACCGCCAGACGCGAACTCTTTGGCTTCATCGAGGAGTCGCACCTGCTGGGCCTGCGCACGGTGATGGTGATTCACGGCAAGGGCCAGACCAGTGCCGAGAAAGCGCGCTGTTCCCTGCTCAAGGGCTGCACCGACAAGTGGTTGCGCGAGCTCGACATCGTGCAGGCCTTCCACAGCGCCCAGCCCCAGCACGGCGGCACCGGCGCGGTGTATGTGCTGTTGCGCAAGAGCGAGGAGAAAAAGCGCGAGAACCGGGAGCGGATCAACAAGGGCAGGGTGCCGATTGATCCAGTGTGAAGTGAACTACGGTGGCCGGGGCCGGTTGAATGAAGCAAAACGTTCTGTTCCTGCGCCGGTCGCTGTCCGAAGCGCCTTCCCGAAAGGGCCACAGCGCAGGCAGCAGCCGAATCGGGTGACGGAGCAGTGGCCCTTTCGGGAGGCTCCCCCAGGCAGAGGCCGGCGCAGTAATGGCCTGTTTCGGAAACACATCACAGGCAGAGGCCGGCGCAGCAATGGCCACTGTCGTAGCCACTCATTACGCTCACCGTTTCTTCAATAGCTCTATACCGCTCCGGCAGCGGTCAGAATGTCGGCATACTCCACCCCGTGCCGGTGCTCCTTGACGATATCCAGCACCGAGCGCCCGTCCCTGCCGGTGGCGTTCACATCGCGCCCCTCGGCCTTGAAGAAGCCCACGAACAGCTCGAAATCATCGGCGCGCATGCTCTGGTAGGCCTTGAGTAGCATATGGAAGTTTTCATCGCTGCCGTCGTGGGGTCGCACCCGCAGGAAGCTGCGGACATGATCTTCCGTCCACACCTCGTCCAGCACCTTTTCCTTGTCTTTTCTCATCGTCGTACCGCTCCTAAACCAGCTTCTTCGCCAGTAGCTCGTTGACCATCTGCGGGTTTGCCTGGCCCTTTGACAGTTTCATCACCTGGCCCACGAAGAAGCCGATCAGCTTCTTGCGCCGGTCCGCGTCCGCCGCCAGGTACTGCTCCACCTGGCCCGCGTTGGCTGCGATCACCTCGTCCACCATGGTCTCCAGGGCGCCGCTGTCGCTGACCTGCTTGAGGCCTCGGGCGGCGATGATGTCGTCGGCGCTGCCCTCGCCCTGCCACATGGCCTCGAACACCTGCTTGGCGATCTTGCCGGAGATGCTGTTGTCCAGAATGCGCGCGATCAGGCCGCCCAGGTCCGCCGCCGAGACCGGGCAGTCGGACAGGGCGAGTTCGCCCTTATTGAGCTGGCCCAGCAGTTCCACCTGCACCCAGTTGGCGGCGATCTTGGCGTCGCCGCAGGCCCCTGCCACCGCCTCGAAATAGTCCGCCAGTTCACGGCTGTCCGCCATCACGTTGGCATCGTAGGCGCTCAGGCCGTATTGCTCGATGAAGCGATGGCGCTTCTGCACCGGCAATTCCGGCAGGCTGGCGCGTATCTCCTCGATGTAGGCCTCGTCGATCACCACCGGCAGCAGGTCCGGCTCGGGGAAATAGCGGTAGTCGTTGGCCACTTCCTTGCTGCGCATGGGCCGGGTCTCGTCCAGGTCGGCATCGTACAGGCGGGTTTCCTGCACGATTTTGCCGCCGTCCTCGAGGATATCCGCCTGGCGCTCCATCTCGTGGCGAATGGCCTTTTCCACAAAGCGGAAGGAGTTGACGTTCTTGATCTCGGCGCGGGTGCCCAGAGTGTCGGAACCCACCGGCCGCAGCGACAGGTTGATGTCGCAGCGCATGGAACCTTCGGCCATATTGCCGTCGGAAATGCCCAGGTAGGTCACCAGGCTGTGCAGCGCCTTCAGGTAGGCCACCGCCTCGGCGGCGTTGCGCAGGTCCGGTTCGGAGACGATTTCCAGCAACGGCGTGCCGGCGCGGTTCAGGTCGATGCCGGTCTGGCCGTGAAAATCCTCGTGCAGGGATTTGCCCGCGTCCTCTTCCAGGTGGGCGCGGGTGATGCCGATGCTGCGGGTGCTGCCGTCCTCGAGCTGGATCTCGAAATTACCGCGGCCGACGATGGGCGCCTCGAACTGGCTGATCTGGTAGCCCTTGGGGAGGTCGGGGTAGAAGTAATTCTTGCGGTCGAATACCGAGCGGCGACCGATCTCGGCCCCTATGCCCAGCCCGAACATCACCGCGTAGCGCACCGCCTCGGCATTGAGCACCGGCAGCATGCCCGGCATGGCCAGGTCGACGGCGCTGGCCTGGGTATTCGGGGCCGCCCCGAAGGTGGTGGGCGAGCCGGAGAAAATCTTGGAACGGGTGGCCAGCTGCAAATGTACTTCCAGGCCAATGACGGTTTCCCACTGCATCACGCTACCTCCACTGCCGGGTCGGCGGGTCGCCGCGCATGCCAGTCGGTGGCCTGCTGGAAGCGGTGCCCCACGTTGAGCAGCCGCGCCTCGCCGAAGTGCTGGCCGATCAGCTGCAGGCCCACGGGCTTGCCGTCCACCATGCCGGCCGGTACCGACATGCCCGGCAGGCCCGCCAGGTTGACGGCCAGGGTATAGATGTCCTCCAGGTACATGGCAACGGGATCGTCCGACTTGGCGCCCAGGGCGAAGGCGGGCCCCGGGGTGGTGGGCCCGGCAATCACGTCCACCTGCCCGAAGCAATCGATGAAGTCCTGCTTGATCAGGCGCCTGACCTGTTGCGCCTTCTTGTAATAGGCATCGTAGTAGCCGGCGGACAGGGCGTAGGTGCCCACCAGGATGCGCCGTTTCACCTCCTCGCCAAAGCCCTCCTCGCGGGTGCGGGTATACAGGTCGAGCAGGTCGGTGGGTTGCTCGCAGCGGTAGCCGTAGCGCACGCCGTCGTAGCGGGACAGGTTGGTGGAGGCCTCGGCTGGCGCGATGACGTAGTAGGTGGGGATGGTCAGGTGACTGTGGGGCAGGCTGACTTCCACCAGCGTGGCGCCCAGGGCCTCCAGTTCCTTCAGCGCCTGTTCGATGCAGGCCGCGGTGGCGGGATCCAGGCCCGCGCCGAAATATTCCCGCGGCAGCCCTATGCGCAGGCCCTCCAGGCTGTCTTCCAGCCGGGCGCAGTAGTCCTCGCTGGGTACCTGTGACGAGGTGGAGTCCTGCGGGTCATGGCCGGCCATGCTATTGAGCAGCAGGGCGCAGTCCTCGGCGGTGTGGGCCATGGGGCCGGCCTGGTCCAGGCTGGAGGCGAAGGCCACCATGCCCAGGCGGGAAACCCGGCCGTAGGTGGGCTTGAGGCCGGTGATGCCGCAGAAAGCCGCGGGTTGGCGGATGGAGCCGCCGGTGTCTGTGCCGGTGGCGGCCGGCGCCAGCCCGGCGGCCACCGCCGCGGCCGAGCCCCCGGAGGAACCGCCCGGTACGGCGGAGGTATCCCAGGGGTTCTTTACCGGGCCGTAGAAGCTGTTTTCATTGGAGGAGCCCATGGCGAACTCGTCCATATTGGTCTTGCCCAGCGCGACCACGCCGTCGCGGTTGAGCCGCGTGACCAGGGTGGCGTCGTAGGGCGGTACGAAGTTGTCCAGCATGCGCGACCCGCAGCTGGTGCGCAGGCCATCGGTGCAGAAAATATCCTTGTGGGCGATGGGAATGCCGGTGAGGGGGCCGGCCTCGCCGGCGGCACGGCGTTCATCCGCGGCGCGGGCGGCTGCCAGCGCCTGTTGTTCGGCGACGCTGATGAAGCTGTTGAAAGCGCTGTCCAGGGACGCGATCCGGTCCAGGAAGCAGCGGGTCAGCTCGGCGCTGGAGAATTGTCCGGTTTGCAGCCCGGCGGCTAGCTGGGCGACCGTTTTGTCATGCATGTAATTGTCCTGTGAGGGGCCGCGGCCGCCTATTCGATGACTTTGGGCACCAGGTAGAGCCCGTTTTCCACCGCCGGGGCAATGGCCTGGAAGGCCTCCCGGCGATTGACCTCGGTGACTTCGTCGGCGCGCAGCACCTGGATGGCGTCCAGGGGATTGGCCATGGGTTCCACATCGCTGGTGTCTACCGCCTGCAACTGGTCCACCATATGCAGTATTTCGGTGATACGCTGGGTAACCTGGCCGATTTGCGCAGGCTGGATACGGATGCGCGCGAGGGCCGCAATCTTTTCTATCTCGTCTTGCTCTATCGCCATTGTATTTCTAACCGGAGAGAGCTGCCCTGTGTGACAGCGGGGGCGTAAAGTTATCATATTTGCGCCTTGCCCAAAATCCCCGCGGTTGATACAGTTGCCGGAATTTAAAACGCCAAAAATACATCTGTCACCAAAGCAACAGCAGGGTCTTGAAATCGACCCTACCAGGGCATCCGCAATGGCCTGGAGGCGACGGCCAGGTAGGCATGCAGGGCTCCGCACCGGAGTTCCCCGTTGTACTCAAAAGGTAGTAAAAATCAATGTTGAAAAAACTGCGCGGAGTGTTCTCAAACGACCTCTCCATAGATCTGGGTACGGCCAATACCCTCATCTACGTGCGCGACAAGGGAATAGTGCTGAACGAACCCTCCGTGGTGGCAATCCGCATACACAATGGCCAGAAGACCATCGAGGCGGTCGGCACCGAGGCCAAACGCATGCTGGGCCGAACACCGGGCAATATCACCGCCATCCGTCCGCTCAAGGACGGGGTGATCGCCGATTTCCAGGTTACCGAGAAAATGCTCCAGCACTTCATCGCCAAGGTGCACGAGAGCAAGTTTATCCGCCCCAGCCCCCGGGTGCTGGTGTGTGTACCCTGCATGTCCACCCAGGTCGAGCGCCGGGCGATACGCGAGTCCGCCCTCAGCGCCGGTGCCCGGGAAGTGCGCCTGATCGAGGAACCCATGGCCGCGGCGATCGGCGCGGGCCTGGATGTGGAGGAGGCCACCGGCTGCATGGTGGTCGATGTCGGCGGCGGTACCACCGAGATTGCCATAATCTCCCTCAATGGCGTGGTCTACCGGGATTCGGTCCGGGTCGGCGGTGATCGTTTTGACGAGGCCATCGTGGCCCATGTCCGGCGCCGCTACGGCAGCCTGATCGGCGACGCCACGGCCGAGCGCATCAAGGAAGAGATAGGCTGCGCCTTCGCCGGCAGCGAGTTGCGCGAGATCGACGTGCGCGGGCGCAACCTGGCGGAGGGCGTGCCCCGCAGTTTTACCCTCAATAGCGATGAAATCCTCGAGTCGTTGCAGGATCCCCTGTCCTCTATCGTGCAGGCGGTGAAGACAGCCCTGGAGCAGTCGCCCCCGGAACTGGCCGCGGACATCGCCGAGAGCGGTATCGTACTGACTGGCGGTGGCGCCCTGCTGCGCGACCTTGACCGCCTGATTTCCGAGGAGACCGGGCTGCCGGTAATCGTGGCCGAGGATCCCCTGACCTGTGTGGCGCGGGGCGGCGGCATGGCAATGGAACGTATGGATAGGCGCACTATCGATTTGCTGTCCACCGAGTGACGCCGAGCCGGGGTCGCTGCTGGGCGGCGGCCACCGGCCCAATGACTGAGGACGCAACATCAAGCCGCTATTCGTCAAAGAGTCCTCCCTGGGTCTGCGCCTGTTGCTGGCGATCTTCGTGATTCTCGGGCTGATCACCGCCGATCTGCGCTACAACCGCCTGGAAACCACCCGCTCCCTGCTCGCCACCCTGGGCACGCCCGTCTACTGGGTGGCCGACCTGCCCTTGCGCCTGCGCGACTGGAGCGACAAATACCTGCATTCTCCCCTCGCCCTGGCCGAGGAGAACGAGCGCCTGCACCGGGAAAACCTGATACTGCAGGGCCGCTCGCAGCAGATGGCGTCGCTACAGGCGGAAAACGTGCGCCTGCGCGCCCTGCTGAACTCCTCGGCGCTGCTGCGCGACGATGTGCTGGTGGCGGAGCTGATCGGCGTGTCGCCGGACCCGGTGCGCCACCAGCTCGTCATCGACAAGGGCCTGGCGGACGGCGTGTTTGTGGGCCAGCCCCTGATAGATGCCGACGGCCTGATGGGGCAGATCGTGGAGGTGAGCGCAATCTCCTCCCGCGCCCTGTTGATCACCGACGCCACCCATTCCATACCGGTGCAGGTCAATCGCAACGGCGTGCGGGCCATAGCCGAGGGCACCGGTTCCCTGGGAGCGCTGGAAATACGCCACGTGTCCGCCACCACCGATATCGAGCTCGGGGACCTGCTGGTGACCTCGGGCCTTGGCGGGCGCTTTCCCGAGGGCTATCCGGTGGCGGTGGTAACTGAAATCGAACGCGACCCGGGACGGGCCTTCGCGCGGGTGGTGGCCAGGCCCAGCGCTGCCCTGGACCGGAGCCGTCATGTGCTGCTGGTCTTTTCCACCCAGGACCAGCGGGGCAACTGAACTGTGCAGCAGATGCAGGGCTACTGGGTGATTCTGCTGAGTTTTTTGTGGCCGGCGTGCTGGCAGTGCTGCCCATGCCCCAGTGGTTGCAGTGGGTGCGGCCCGAGTGGGTGGCCCTGTGCCTGATCTACTGGGTCATCGCCCTGCCGCACCGCGTCGGTATCCTCACCGCCCTGCTGCTGGGCATGGGGCTGGATGTCCTGGAGGGCGCCATGCTTGGGCAGAACGCCTTTGCCCTGGTTGTCGTGGCGCTGCTATGCCTGATCCTCTACCAGCGCCTGCGGGTATTCAGCCTGTGGCAGCAGGCCGGCACCGTCTTTGTGCTGGTCGGTGTCAACCAGCTGGTCTGCCAGTGGGTGCAGAATCTCCAGGGTATCGGCGCACCCTCCCTGCTGTTCCTGCTTCCCGCCGTGTCCAGTGCCCTGCTGTGGCCCCTGGTGCTGCACCTGCTGCGAGAGCTGCGCCGGCAGTACGCGGTGGCCTGAGTTGGCTGAGCTGCAGCTGGTACTGGCCTCGGCCTCGCCCCGGCGACGGCAACTGCTCGACCAGTTGGGCGTGCGATACAGCGTCGATCCGGCTGACATAGACGAAACCCGGCAGGCGGGCGAATCCCCCGCCGCCTATGTTGAGCGCATGGCCCGGGAGAAAGCACAGCGGGTGGCGGCGCGGTACCGCGATCCCGGTCACGCGGTGCTGGCCGCGGATACCACGGTGCACCTGGATGACGAGGTGCTGGGAAAACCCGTGGACCACTTCGACGGCCTGGCGATGCTGGCCCGCCTCAGCGGCCGCAGCCACAGCGTGCTGACCGCGGTATGCCTGTGGGGTGAGGACGGCAGCAGCGTGCAAATGGTGGAAACCAAAGTGGAGTTCATCCAGTTGACCCGGGAGCTTTGTGAAGCCTACCTGGCGACCGATGAGCCCTGGGACAAGGCCGGTGGCTACGCCATACAGGGCCTGGCCGGCGCCTTCGTCCGCCGCATAGAGGGCAGCTACAGCAATGTGGTGGGCCTGCCCCTGTGCGAAACACGACAGTTGCTGGTGGCCCGGGGCATCGCCACCCGGCTGGATCCCATCCCTGATTGAGGAACGTTTCGACATTCCGTCCCCACAAACTTCATAATAGGCGGGCTTGGCGCCGGTGGATGTGGACAGGCAGTCGCGGAACAATTTTTTGAAACCATCACTTTTCCATAAGCTCAGCAGCGTGCTCTGGGTCTTTATCGTCGGCTTTATCGTGCTGCTGGCGGTCTACGTCAGTGTCGGCAGGATGCTGGCCTCTCTCTCCAGCAATTACCAGCAGGCCATCCTGCAGGAACTCAATCACCGTCTTCCCTTCCAGGTGGAGGCGCGGCGGGTCAGCGCCCAGTGGTACTCCTTTACCCCGGTACTGTTGCTGGAGGATCTGCGCCTGATCCTGCCTACCGCGCCGGACCATCCGCTGGAACTGGCGGGCGGACGGGTGGGGCTGGATGTGGCCGGCAGCCTGCAGGCCCGGACCCTGAAGACCAGTCTGCTGCAGCTGCAGGGTTTGAGCCTGGCCGGCCAGTTGACCCCCGAGGGGCAGCTGCGTATCAGGGGCTTCGAGGCCGGAGACCAGGACCTGGCGGACTGGGCCGAGGAGTTCCTGCGCACGGTAGACCAGGTGGCCCTGGACAAGCTGCGCCTGGCGCTGAGCCTGCCCTCGGGGGAGCAGCACGAGTTCGAGCTGGACCTGGCGCTGCTGCGCGACGGCAGTCGCCGCTGGCTACAGGCCCAGCTGGCCTCCTCGCGGGGTCTGCGGGTACAGGCCGTGGGGGAGGGGGTGGGCAATCCCTTTGACCCGGCGGCCTTCGCGGGCCAGTTGTACCTGGACGTGGGCGCCACCGAGGTCGCAACACTGCTGGAGCTGGGGCAGGATCACCTGCCGGCAGTGCAGCTCTCCGGGGCACTGGGCCTGCAGGCCTGGCTGGCCTGGGAGCGCGGCGAGCCATCGCTGGAGACCCGCTTCGAGCTGAACGAACTGCTGCTGGCGGCGGCGGATGACAGCTGGGCGCTGCCGCTGGATCGGCTGGCCTTCGCCGCCAGTGCGCAGCAGCGCCAGCAGCGCTGGGGCCTGTCGATAGCGGACCTGGAACTGACCAGGGGCGAGGCGCAGTTGCTGGTGCCCCGCGTGCAGCTGGACGCCCGCGGTGCGACCTTGCGACTGCGTGCCGCCGGGCTGCCACTGGCCCCGCTGTCGGCGCTTGCCGGCGATACCGAGGCCCTGCCCCCGGCGGCGCGCGAGGTGATTCGCACGCTGGCCGCCAGTGGCCGGCTGTCTTCGGTGCAGCTGGATATCACCGATATCAACACCCCCCTGGATGACTGGACCCTGCGCGGGGATTTCGACCAGCTGGCGGTGCAGCCCTGGCAAGGCGCGCCCGGGGTGGCCGGGGCCAGCGGTTACCTCTCCCTCGCCCCGGGCGGCGGCTTCGTGGTTCTGGACAGCCGCCAGTTCAGCATGAATTTTCCCACTGTGTATCGGCAGCCCCTGGCCTATGACGATTTTTACGGCACTATCCATATCAGCTGGGATGAGGAGGCGGTCAGGCTCTCCAGTGGCCTGGTGCAGGCCGCTGCCGCCGAGGGGCCGGTGCGGGTGCTGTTCGGTCTTTCGGTGCCGCTGGCGGAGAACCCCAACGGGGTGGAAATGGACCTGTTGGTAGGCCTGGAGGGTTCCCGGCCGGTGCACCGCGGCAAGTATATTCCCTACATTCTTGACGCCGGTCTGCTCGGCTGGCTGGAGCGCAGTATTGGCGCGGGTGAGATCGTCCAGGGCGGGTTTCTCTGGCGCGGCAGTCTGCTGCCCGGTGCGGCGCAACTGCATACGGTGCAGCTGTTCTTCAATATCGAGGACACGGCCCTGGATTATCACCCGGACTGGCCGGCGCTGGCCGCTGTGGACGGCACGGTGCTGATAGATGATAGCAATGTCAGCGTGTGGGCCGCCTCCGCCAGGCTGCTGGACTCCCGGGTCAGGGACCTGGGCGTGGAGGTCTGGCAGGACCCGGCCGGGCAGCTGCTGCTGGCGGTGCGGGGCCACATCAGCGGTCCGGCCGAGGACGGCCTGGCGGCGATAAACGACTCGCCCCTGGGGGCGGCTGCCGGCGGCGCCTTTGCGAGGTGGACCGTGGCCGGCGACCTGGACACCGACCTGTCCCTGTTGCTGAACCTCAGTGATAGCGGCGATCCGGCCGGGGTGGACCTGACAGCGCGCCTGGACGCCGTGGACCTGGAGATCATGCCGGGCAAGCTGCCATTGCGCGGGATCAGCGGCGAGCTCGCCTACCGGAGTCCGGCGGGGTTTTCCACCGCCGGCTTGAGCGGCGAGTTGTGGGGGCGCGCCCTGCGCGCCGCCATCGACCAGTGCCCGGTTCCCGCAGCGGACGCGGAAGCCGGGTCTGCCGGCGGCCCGGCCACCTGTATCGATTTGTCCTCCAGCGTCGCCATGGACGATCTCAGCAGCTGGCTGGGCCAGGACTGGCTGGCCTTCGGTCGCGGGGCGGCGGCAGTCGAGGCGCAGCTGCTGGTGGTGCCCGACAGTCCGCTTCGCCTGTCCCTGCACAGCTCCCTGGAGGGTGTCAGCCTCGACCTGCCGGACCCCTGGGGCAAGGCCGCCGCCGGCCAGCGACAGCTGCAACTGGATATGTCGGTATCCCGGGAGGGTTCGGAACTCGCGGTCGCACTCGAAGGCGGTCTGGCCGCCCGCCTGGCCCTGGCCGGGCCGGAGTCCGCTGACGGCGCTCTGCGGGCCGCCAGCATCGCCTTCGGCCAGCAGCCGGATACCCTTGAAGCAGGGGAGTTTCGGCTCGGCGGGCAGTTGCAGCAGGTGGATGTGGAGCAGTGGCGCAGTTTTTACGACAGTTACCTCAATCCGCAGGCCGCGGCTGGCGGTGCTCCGCAGGCGCCGTTGTCGCTGCAGTTGGCGATTCCGGACTTGCGGGTGGAACAGCTGCAGTGGCGCGGCAGTGAGCTGGGCGCGGTGGCCATACAGCTGGCGGCGCAGGATGGCCGCAGGCGCGCCTCGGTCCAGGCTGACTGGCTGCGGGGTGAATGGCTGTCGCCGGCAGTGGCGGGGGAGCGACCCAGCCTGCACATCAGTCATCTGGATCTGGACTGGCTGGGGTCCCTGGAGCCGGGCCCCTCCGAGAGGGAGGACATCCTCGAGGTTCCGGCGATGGCGGTCACGGTGGAGGGTCTGCAGCGCGACGGCCAGCTATTGGGCGAGCTCGCGTTCGACCTGAGCAGTGACGGCCCGGACCTGCATGCCGATGCCATTACCGGCGAGTTGGCGGGGTTGCAACTACTGCCTGAAGAGCCGGGACGTTTCAGCTGGCGCCAGGGCCCGGACAGTCGCAGCAGCATCGAGGCCAGCCCGCACTTCGGGAACCTGGCCGGGACCCTGGAAAAATTCGGTTACCAGAATGTGATCGAGACGGACAGCGGCCGCTTCGACGTGGCGCTGGAGTGGCCCGGTGCCCCCCAGGATTTCGCCCTGGAGACGGCCAGCGGTTCCGTGCGGGTCGACATCCGCGAGGGCCACTTCCCGGAAGTGTCCGCCGGCGCCAGTGGCACGCTGCGGGTGGTGAGTATCCTCAACCTGGCCGAAATCGTTCAGCAGCTGAGCCTGTCGCATATGTTCGAGTCGGGGATTCCCTTCAATACCATCGAGGGTGAGGCGGTGTTGCAGGGGGGCACGATAGAAGTGCGGGACATGGCGGTACAGGGCGGCGCCAGCAGCTTCCAGTTCAGCGGGGTGAGCGAGGTGGCCTCACAATCCCTGGACGGGGAGTTGGTGGTCACCTTGCCCGTGGCTAACAACCTGCCCTGGGTGGCGGCCCTGACAGCGGGGCTGCCGGTGGCTGCCGGTGTGTTCGTGCTGAGTAAATTGTTCGAGAGCCAGGTCAACCGCCTGACCAGTTTGGTCTATACCACCACGGGTTCCTGGGATGAGCCGGTGGTGAAGTTTGACCGGGTTTTCGACGATTCCGCGCCCGGCGGCGCGGCCTCGCCTGCCACCCGGGAGGGTGGCCCCTAGAGTTCCTGCAGTTCCCGCAGGTAGCGAAACAGCTTGCGGCTGGCCGCCGGCGGCTTGCCGCGCTGCGCCTCTCGCTGGTGCTGCACAATGAGCTGCCGCAGGTGCTGGCGGTCGGCCTGTGGCCAGCGCGCCGCGGCCAGTTCCACACCGGGGGGGCCCGCTGCGAGCATGGCATCGCGCAGCATTTCCAACTCGTGAAACGCCTCGGTACTCTCCCGGTGGCTGCGATCCATGGCCTGCAGGGCCTTCTCGATGGGCTCGGGATCCACCTCCCGCATCAGTTTGCCGATCAGTTGCAGGTGCCGGCGCCTGGCGCTGTGGCTGCGGATGTCGCGGGCTTCCCGGACTACCTGCAGCAGGCGCTCGTTGTCGATGGGCAGCTGTTGCAGTTGTTTGTCGCTGAGCCCGGTCAGGGTTTCCCCCAGCTGTTGCAGGGCGTGCATGCGCCGCTTCAGGGCGCTCTTGCTGGGACCGCCCCAAGCGTCGTCGGGCGTTGTCATGTCATCCGGTTCAGGCATAAAACAGGGTCGCCAGGCCGAGGAAAGAGAGAAACCCCACCACGTCGGTCACGGTGGTCAGCACCACGCCCCCCGCCAATGCCGGGTCGATCCTGAAACGGGTCATGAGCAGCGGCAATACCGCCCCCGTGAACGCCGCGGTGATCAGGTTGATCACCAGGGCCGCGGCAATTACCAGGCCTATGGTCCAGTCGTCGAACCACAGCGATGCCGCCACGGCTACCACCGCCGCCCACAGGACGCCATTGAGCAGGCCGACCATTACCTCGCGATTGATCAACCAGGCCTGGTTGTTCCTGCCCACTTGTCCCAGCGCGATGCCGCGCACCAGTACCGTCAGCGTCTGGGTGCCGGCAATACCCCCCATGGAGGCGACAATAGGCATCAGCACCGCCAGCGCGACTACCTTCTCTATGGTGCCCTGGAACAGATTGATGACACCCGCGGCGATGAAGGCGGTGATCAGGTTGATGCCCAGCCACACGGCGCGGCGCGGCGCGGTGCGAAACACCGGGGCGAAGGTATCCTCGTCCTCGTCCAGACCGGCCATGGACATGAACGAGTGATCGGCGTCCTCGCGGATTACGTCCACCACGTCGTCGATGGTGATGCGGCCCACCAGGCGCCCGTCTTCGTCGATCACCGGGGCCGAAACCCAGTCGTTGCGCTCGAACAGGCGCGCCACGTCCGTGTCCGGGAGGGAAACGGGGATGGGCTCCACGTCCGTGACCATCTTCTCCCGCACAGTGGCCGTGGGGTCCGACACCAGCAGGGTTCGCAGCGGTAGCAGGCCGATAAAGCGGTCCGAGCGGTTCACCACGATCAGGTTGTCGGTCATCGCCGGGATTTCCTCGTGCCGGCGCAGGTAGCGCAGCACCACATCCAGCGTCAGCGGCGCCCGGATAGTGATGGTGTCCGTGTTCATCAGGCCGCCGGCGGTGTCCTCCGGGTACAGCATCACCTGCTCGAGGCGGGCCCGGTCCTGCAGGTCCATGGAGTTGAGGACTTCCCAGGTGACCCGGTCGGGCAGCTGTTGGAGGATATCCGCGACGTCGTCGTCCTCCAGGCCCTCCATGAGCTCCGCGACCTTGGCCGCCTCCATGTCGCCCAGGAACTGGATCCGCAACTCGTCGCTCAGTTCGTTGAGAACCTCGGCCTCGTTGTCAGCGTCCAGCAGGGTCCAAAGAATGTGGCGGAATTTGGGCGTGGAGGATTCCAGCAGGTGGGCGATGTCGCCGGGGGGCAAACCGTTGAGCATGTGCCGGACATCGACGAAGGTGCCGCTGTCCAGGGCGCGGTTCAGCTTCTCGAAAGTTTTCTGGGATGTGGCTTCAATCTGCGTCAAAAGAAATTCCCTCGGCAGCCGGACGAGGTGCCGGCCCGATGTGCTGCAGATTATCCGGGAAAGCCTTGCCTACAACAACGTGATTAGTTCCGGATTGGTTAGTGTCCCGCGCGGCTACTCGGGTTCGTCGAAGCGATTTTCGATCAGGGTTTTAAGGGCTTCCAGCGCCGCCTCCTCATCCCGACCCTGTATCTGCAGGTCCAGTACCGTGCCCTTGCCCGCGGCCAGCATCATCACCGACATGATGCTCTTGCCGTCCACCAGTGAGCCGTCCCTGCCCGCCCGTATGGTGCTGGAAAAGGCCGCGGCGCACGCCACAAACTTGGCGGCCGCCCTGGCGTGCAGGCCGAGTTTGTTGACGATGGTCACCTGGGTCTGAATCACGAGACTATTGCAGTTCCCTGTGTCTTACATGGATGTTCGGAAAGCGGTCATGATAGTGCCGGTACAGTCGATCGGCCAGATATACTGACCGATGTTGACCACCGGTACAACCGATCGCCACCGTCATGTAGCTGCGATTGCTGTCCTTGTAGCGCGGCAACCAGTTGTCCAGGTAGCTGCGGATGTCCCGGTACAGCTCCTCGGCCAGGGCCTGTGACTCGAGGAAGTCCTGCACCTCGCGATCGAGGCCGTTTTTCAGGCGCAGCGCCTTGACCCAGTGCGGGTTGGGCAGCATGCGCACATCGAATACCAGGTCCGCATCGGCCGGTACCCCGCGCTTGAAACCGAAGGACTGGAACAGCAGCGACATGCTGCCGGTGCTGTTTTTCAACAGGCGTTGCTTGATGGCATCGCGCAGCTCGTAGATGGTCAACTGCGTGGTGTCCAGTACCAGGGAGGCGTCGCTGGCGATGGGGCTCAGCAACCCGCGCTCCTTGTCTATGGCTTCCGCCAGCGGGGTGGTCTCGCTGCTCAGGGGGTGCCGGCGCCGGGTCTCGCTGAAGCGCTTTATAAGCGTGGCGTCCTCGGCGTCCAGGTAGAGGATTTCATGGTGCACGCTGGCCGGCAGCTGGCTGAGAATATCGCCAAAATTGGCGAGATCATTCCAGGCATTGCGGGCGTCGATACACACCGCCGTGCCGCGGAAATGGCTGAAATCCTCCCGACTGGTCTCCTGCACCAGTGCCGGCAGCAGGGCGATCGGCAGGTTGTCGATGCAGTAGTAACCCTCGTCCTCCAACTGGTGCAGGGCCGTACTCTTGCCGGACCCGGAACGACCGCTGATGATAACCAGTTGCATTGCGCGACTCACATATCGTATTGCGTGGCGACTTCAAACAGGGCGGTGGCATCCCGGGCGGCCCGCAGCTGTCGGCAGAAGTCCGGCTGGTGAAACAGGCGGGCCAGGCCGGCCAGGATGTCCAGGTGCTGCTGGTTAGCCTCGCCGGGTACCAGCAGGGCAAACAGCAGGTCCACGGGCTGATCGTCGGGCGCATCGAAATCGATGGCCTGCTCCAGGGTGACCAGGGTTCCCAGCGGCTGGGGGCATTCCTCCACCCGGCAATGGGGGATGGCGATACCCTGGCCGAGGCCGGTGCTGCCAAGTTTTTCCCGTGCGGTCAGTTGCGCGAACACCTGCTCGTAGTCCAGCGAGGGCTGGTCGTCACAGATGATTCTGGCAATGGTCTCGAACAGGCGTTTCTTGCTGACCCCGGGCACCTGGCAGGCGGTGCGCGCCGGGGTCAAAATGTCATTCATTGATGGCATGCTGTAGAGCGGAGCTAGCGCCCCCGTGACTTTTCCTTGTGTTTGATGAGCTGGCGATCGAGCTTGTCGGCGAGTGCGTCTATGGCGGCGTACATGTCTTCGGACTCCGAGGCGGCAAAGATGTCGGCGCCCGATATGTGAATGGTGGCCTCCGCCTTCTGTACCATCTTCTCCACGATCAGGGTGACCTGGGTATTGGTGATCTGGTCGAAATGCCGCTGCAGGCGCTCGAACTTGCTTTCAACATACTCCCGCAAAGGATCCGTGACCTCTACATGGTGGCCGCTGACATTCAGTTGCATGAATAGCTCCTTTCTCCTGTTAGGCCGGGATGTTTGTCCCGACACCGGCAACGCCGGATTTCTCAGTATATAGCTGGAATTCTAGACCACAGCCGGGTCGGAAACGAGCTATTTCACCCGCGGCCGACTAAACCAGTCGCTTGCGCTCGTTGGAGGGCGGAATCATCAGTGTTTCGCGGTATTTGGCGATGGTGCGCCGCGCGACTTTCACGCCCTGTTCCTCCAGCAGTTGGGTGATCTTGTTGTCGCTAAGGGGTTTGCGCGGGTTCTCCGCGGCTACCAGTTTCTTTATCAGGGCGCGGATCGCGGTGGATGAGCACTCACCACCCGAGGTTGTCGCCACGTGGCTGGAGAAAAAATACTTCAGCTCGAACATGCCGCGGGGCGTGTGCATGTACTTCTGGGTGGTCACCCGGGAAATGGTGGACTCGTGCATCTCCACCGCTTCGGCAATCTCGTGCAGCACCAGCGGCTTCATGGCCTCGGGGCCGTAGTCGAGGAAGTTGCGCTGGTGTTCGACTATCTTGGTGGCGACCTTCATCAGGGTCTCGTTGCGGCTGTGCAGGCTCTTGAGGAACCAGCGCGCCTCCTGCAGGTTGTCGCGCAGAAAGGTATTGTCGGCGCTGTTGTCGGCGCGCTTTATCAGGCCGGCATAGTTGCTGTTGATACGCAGCCTGGGCGCAATGTCGGGGTTGAGTTCCACCACCCAGCGCCCATCGCGCTTGCTCACGAAGACATCGGGTACCACGTATTCGGTGCCTTCCTGGGCCACCGATTGCCCGGGATTGGGGTCCAGCGACTGGATCAGCGCCAGCACCTCCTTGAGATCTTCCTCCGACAGCCGGGTGCGGCGCATGATCTGCTTGAAATCGCCGCTGCCCAGCTGGTTGATATGCCGGCTCAGGATGACCCGCGCCTGCTCCAGCCAGGGGGTGGAGGGAGGCAGTTGCCGCAGCTGCACCAGCAGGCACTCCTGCAGGTTGCGGGTGCACACACCCGCGGGCTCGAACTGCTGCAGGCGGTGCAGTACCGCCACGATTTCGTCCAGCTCTATATCCAGGTCCGAGCCTTCCAGCAGGGCCTCGTGGAGTTCCTCCAGCTCCTGCTGCAGGCGCCCGTTTTCATCGGTGGCGTCGATGATCGCGAGAGCGATCAGGCGGTCCGTGTCCGACAGACGGGTGAGATTGAGCTGCCACAAAAGCTGTTCCTGCAGGGACTCGCCGGCGGTATTGCGCGACTCGAAATCGGAATCCGGCAGGTCGTCGGCAGCGCCCATCGGGGCCGAGGCCGAGGGCAACAGGTCATCCCACTGGGTATCCACTGGCAGTTCCTCGGGCAGGTTCCCGTCCCAGTCGCTGTCGGCGGCCAGCTCGCCGGCCCCGTCCTGGCTGTCCATGGGGCCGTCCTGGCCGGTGCTGTCGGGCTGCTCCCGGGAATCTGCCTCGTCCTCGCCGGGAAAGGTTTCGTCCTCCTCGGCTTCCAGCAGGGGATTGCTGTCCAGGGCCTGTTGTATCTCCTGTTGCAGGTCCAGGGTGGACAGCTGCAGCAACCGGATAGCCTGCTGCAGCTGTGGCGTCATCGTCAGCTGTTGGCCCAGTTTGAGTTGCAGCGACTGCTTCATGAACCTCTGGTGTACTCCTGCGCATGGGGGGTGGCGGTCGCGATTAGTGTAGCGCCGGCTCGCGCCGGGAGGCAACACTTTGGCGTGATTTTTGCTAGACAAATACTGCGAAGGACGGGGCGACAGGACCCTGTGGTGATTGTGGCTACGGTCGCCGGGCGGGACGGAACCCTACATGCGGAAATGGTCCCCGAGGTAGACCTTGCGCACGCGCTTGTGAGCGAGTATTTCCTGGGATGTGCCCGCGGCGATGATATGGCCCTCGCCCACGATGTACGCCTTCTCACAGATATCGAGGGTATCGCGCACGTTGTGGTCGGTGATCAGGACCCCTATGCCCCGGTCCCGCAGGTGATTGATGATGGTCTTGATATCGCTGACCGAGATGGGGTCCACCCCGGCAAAGGGTTCGTCCAGCAGGATGAATTCCGGCTCCGTGGCCAGGGCGCGGGCTATCTCCACCCGGCGGCGCTCGCCGCCGGACAGCGATTGTCCCTGGCTGTCGCGCAGGTGCTCGACGTTGAATTCGGCCAGCAGTTGGTCGCGCCGTTGCAGGCGCTGCTGCTTGTCCAGGTCCGCGCGCGTCTCGAGGATGGCCATGAGGTTCTGGCCGACAGTCAGTTTCCTGAAGATCGAGGCCTCCTGGGGGAGGTAGCCCACCCCGCGGCGCGCCCGCTGGTGCATGGACAGGGCGGTTATATCCTCGTCATTGATGGTTATCGTGCCACGATCGGCACGGATGATGCCGATGATCATATAGAAACAGGTGGTCTTGCCGGCCCCGTTGGGGCCCAGCAGTCCGACCACCTGGCCGCTCTCGATTTCCAGTGAAACATCCTGGACGACCTCCCGGCCGCCATAGGACTTGGCGAGATTAGTTGCCTTTAGTAGTGCCACTATCGGCGTTTTCCTCGCGTATCACTTTGGGGGAAATGACCACCTTGACCCGGTTGCCCTCGGTGTCCTTGTCGGAATCGGCCTTCACCAGTTGCTCGGCGATAAAATAGTCGATGGAATCGCCGGTTACCGAGGAGTCATCCTGGGTGATATGGGCATTTTTGGTCAGGTGCACCCGGTCCTCGTTCTTGAAGTACTCAATCATTTCCGCGCGGGCTTTTACCAGCGGTTCGTCCACTGCGGGCTGTTGCTGCATTTTCGCAGGTTTGCCCTCGGCAACGATCTTGTCCGCCTGGGCGGAGGCGTGATAGATGGTGATCTTGTCCGCCTCGATGTCCAGGCTGCCCTGAATCATGCGGACATTGCCGCTGTAGATCGTGAACCCCTGCTTCTCGTCGCGTATGGCGGTGTCCGCGGTGATGCGAATGGGCTGATCGCGGTCATCGGGCAGGGCGTGGCTGATCGCGGCGGGCAGCAGCACCAGCAGCAGGGCAGCCGCTCGCGATGCCAGACACCGCTTTCCCGGGTAGCTAGAGCGTGACATGGTGGTTCCTGGCGGTGTGCGTCCGCATCGCTGCTTTCCTTGGTTGCGCTGCGCAGGGTCTCTCGGCCCTGGCGCCGGTGGTGGTTTTGACTCGTGCCGATGGTAACCGGTTCACCGGCAGAGGCAATTTAATTTTTCCGTGCTGGCCCTGCCGGGTTGCCTGCGCCCGGTGTCGGCCCGCCGTGCTCAGCGGAACCCCTGTTCCAGGGAAGCCCAGTCCCCGCGCGCCCGCAGGATGAATTCACAGGCCTCGCGGACCGCCCCGCAGCCGCCGTTCGCGGTGCTGCACCAGTCGGCCGCCGCACGCACGCTGGCGCTGGCATCAGCCACCGTCAGGCCCAGGCCCGCAGTCATTATAGCCGACAGGTCGGGCAGGTCATCGCCCATGTAGGCGCAATCAGCGGGAGTGAGTTGTTGCTGCCGACACAACTCCTGAAGCGCCAGTTGCTTGTCCTCGCGCCCCTGTATGACAGCCTCTATGCCCAGCTCCCGGGCCCGGCGCGCCACGATTTCCGACTGGCGACCAGTGATGATCGCGACCTGCACACCGCTGCGCTGCAGCAACTTGATGCCCAGGCCGTCCTTGATGTTGAAGGCCTTGAGCTCCTCGCCGCTGTTGCCGTAGTAGATGCGACCGTCGGTGAGTATGCCGTCCACATCCAGTGCCAGCAGCCGTACCGCTGCGGCTTTTTGTTCCAGTTCAGTCATGGTGGTGTCTCTCAGGCGAGACCGGCGTGCAGCAGGTGCATCAGGTGTATGACCCCGGCCACCCTGCGGCCCTCCTCGACCACCACCAGCGAGCTGATCTCGTTCTCCTCCATGATGCGCATGGCCTCCGCGGCCAGCATGTCGGGGGTCACGGTCTTGGCGCTGGCGCTCATGAGTTCGGCCATGGGCGTTGCATTGATATCTACCTTCGCTTTCAGGGTACGGCGCAGGTCACCATCGGTGAACACCCCCACGAGTTTGCCGTCGGCGTCGGTGATGGTGGTCATGCCCAGCCCCTTATTGCTGATTTCCAGCAGGGCTTCCGACAACGGGGTGTCGGGCGCGACTTGCGGGATATTGTCACCGGTGCGCATGACATCGGCGACTTTCAGCAGCAGTTTCTTGCCCAAGGTGCCGCCCGGATGGGAAAAGGCGAAGTCGTCGGCGGTAAAACCGCGGGCCTCGAGCAGGGCGATTGCCAGGGCATCCCCCATGACCAGGGCGGTAGTGGTGCTGGAGGTGGGCGCCAGGTCCAGGGGGCAGGCCTCGGTCTCGACCCCCGTATCCAGGTGTACGTCCGACGACCTTGCCAGTACGGAGTCGGGGTTGCCGGTCATGCTCACCAGCCGGGTGCCCATGCGCTTGAGCAGTGGCAGCAGGGTGACGATCTCGGCCACCGACCCGGAATTGGACAGGGCAATGACCGCGTCGTCGGCGGTGATCATGCCCATATCGCCGTGACTGGCCTCGCCGGGGTGGACGAAGAAAGCGGGGGTGCCGGTGCTGGCCAGGGTCGCGGCAATCTTGCGCGCGATGTGTCCCGATTTGCCCATGCCCGTGACGATGACCCGGCCGCGGGTTTGCAACAGCAACTCGCAGGCGCGCTCGAAATCGGTGCCGATACGCTGCTCCAGGGCGGAGACCGCCTCGGACTCCATCCTGATGGTACGCTTCGCTGAGGCCGCAAAGCTGCTGGAAGCTGCGTCCGACATGTGGGTTCCTGTGATTAGAGGGTGAGGTACAGCCAATAATAATACAGTGCGTAGATTGTCAGTAACAACACCCCGGTGATTCGACCCAGGTAAGCGTGACCCGCGGCCGCCAGCCGCCGCTTGCCGCCCAGGTACAGCGCCAGGGCCAGCAGCAGGGTGAGTATCATCATCAGGGGATAGTCCCTGGACATGACCTGGCTCTCCAGCAACTCGGGCCCGAAAATGCCGGGGATGGGCAACACCGCCAGCAGGTTGAACAGGTTGGAACCCACTACATTGCCCAGGGCAATCTCGCCGTGGCCGCGCAGGGCGCTGGTGATACTGGCGGCCAGTTCGGGCAGGCTGGTGCCTATCGCGACCACGGTGAGGCCGATGACAAGCTCGGATACGCCCAGGGCGTTGGCGGCGGCCACCGCTCCCCACACCAGCAGGCGCGAGCTCGCTATGAGCAGCACCAGACCCAGGGTGAAGGTCAGCCAGGCCCTGGCCAAGCCGGTATCCGCGGGCGTTTCGTCGTCGGTGGCGGCCTCCAGCTCCAGGTCCGTGGACTGGCTGCGCAACATGTAGAGCAGGGTGAATACCAGCGCCGCCAGCATCAGCCAGCCGTCCAGTGGGGACAGGGAGCCGTCCCCCAGCAGCAGGCCCGCCGTGGCGGTCACTATCAGCAACAGCCCGAGTTCATTCCTGATCGTGCGTTGCAACACCAGCAGCGGCGACACCGTGGCGGTGATGCCCAGTACCAGGCCGATATTGGCGATATTCGAACCGATCGCGTTGCCCACCGCCAGCTCGCCGGCCCCGGACAATGTCGCGGCGAGGGAGACCAGCACCTCAGGGGCTGAGGTGCCTATGGAAACAATCGTCAGGCCGATGATCACCGGTGACAGGCCCAGGTTGCGGGCGATGGCCGCGGCGCCGGCAACAAACTGGTCGGCGCTCCAGATGAGGATCAGAAAGCCCACGATTATGGCGGCGAAGGCTATCAGCATAAGACCGGGTTTCCTGTTAAAGTGGACGCCCCTGCGGCGCGGGAACCGGCCGGGCCGGTTGCTTGTCAAAGACCCGGCGGCGATGTGGCCGGGAAATGCGCTGTGCTGGCGCGTCGTTGCAGGGCGGGATTATACAGTCACCTCCGGGTGGGGAAAGTTATTGAATACAGGATTCCAGGAGTGAAAACGGTGAAAACAGCTTGGTTGTGGGGAGCTTGTCTGACTTTTGGTGGGGGCCTGGGTGCAGGCCATGGCGCAGCCGCCCAGTGCCCACGAGGTGGTGGAGGACGCGACCCAGCGGGTGATGACGGTCGTTGCCGAGGCCAGCGAATATGCGGATGAGGACCCGGAGCGCTACTACCGTCAGGTACAGGAAATTCTCGACCCCGTTATCGATTTTCGCGGCTTCGCCCGCAGCGTGATGGGCCCCTACGCCACCAGCGAGCGCTACCGCTCCCTGGACGAGGCGGGGCAGGCCCGGCTGCGCGCGCAGCTGGATGAATTTACCGAGGTCATGCGGCTGGGGCTGGTGCGCACCTACAGCAAGGGTCTGCTGGCCTACAGCTGGTTCGCGCATCGAGGTCTTCGCCATCTCCGACGAGGAGGAGGCCAGCGGCAGGGCCGCCGTGCGCCAGCTCATCTACAGCGGGCAGACCGAGCCCTACGTGCTGCTGTACCAGATGGGGCGCGACAAGTCCGGCCAGTGGCAGCTGCGCAACGTTATCATCGAGAGTGTCAACCTGGGAGAGATCTACCGCAGCCAGTTCGAGGCCGCCGCCCGCAAGTACGACGGTGACCTGGACGCCGTGATAGCCAACTGGGAAACGGTGGAGGTGAAGCCCTCGGAGCAGGAGGCCTGAGGGCTGGCAGCGCTTTTAGCAGTCGCCAGCGCGCGGGTTTTCTCCTAGAATGCGCCGTTTTTATCTTGCCGGGCAGACCCGGCAACCAATTCGGGAGAACAGCTGATGGACGCCGCAACAGTCAGGTCGCTGCTGGAAAACCACCTCGCCCAATGTGAATTCCATGTGCAGGGCGAGGGCAGCCATTACGATATCGTCGCCATCGGCGAGGTGTTCGAAGGGCTGCGGCCGGTGAAGAAGCAGCAGCTGGTGTATGCCGCCCTGTCTGACTGTATCGCCGATGGCAGCGTGCACGCGGTCAATATACGCACGTATACCCCCGCGGAGTGGCAACTCCGGGGCCAGACCTGAACGGTCGGCGCGAATCCCATGTCAGAGTGCCTGACCATAGCGCTTACCAAGGGGCGGATCCTCAAGGAGACGCTGCCCCTGTTGGCGAGCGTCGGCATCGAACCCCTCGATGACGTGGATCGCAGCCGCAAACTGATTTTCGATACCACCCACAGCGATGTTCGCCTGGTGATCATCCGCGGTACCGATGTGCCCACCTATGTGCGTCACGGCGCTGCTGATGTGGGCGTGGTGGGCAAGGATATCCTGCTGGAGCACGGCGCCGAGGGGCTCTACGAGCCGCTGGACCTGGGTATCGCCCGCTGTCGCCTGATGACCGCCGGCCCGGCGGGGTGGCGCAGCGATGGCGCCCGCATCCGGGTGGCCACCAAGTTCGTCAATATCGCCCGGCGCCATTTTGCCCGCCAGGGCGTGCATGCCGATGTCATCAAACTCTACGGGGCCATGGAGCTGGCGCCGATCATGGACCTGGCGGACCTGATAGTCGATATCGTGGATACCGGCAACACCCTGCGGGCCAACGGCATGGAGCCACTGGAGGAGATCGCCTCCATCAGCTCGCGGCTAATCGTCAACAAGGCCGCCATGCGCTCGCGCCACGCGCTCATACAGGGCCTGATAGACCGCCTGGCCGCGGTGCTGCCGGCACACTGATGGGGGAGTTCACCATGCGACGACTGGACAGCAGCCGGGGTGACTTCGCCGCTGAGCTGGCGCAGCTCAGCCAGCGCCAGGACGATGTCGACCGACAGCTTGAGCAGACGGTGGCCGCCATCATCGATGACGTGGCCCGCCGCGGCGACGAGGCCGTGCTGGAATACACGGCGCGCTTTGACAGGCGGCAGGCCGCCTCGGTCGCGGAGCTGGAAGTGCCGGCGGAGCGGCTGGCCGCGGCACTGGAGCGCATCGACCCGGCCCGCCGCGAAGCGCTGGAGTTCGCCGCTGAGCGGGTGCGCAGCTATCACCAGCACCAGTTGCAACAGAGCTGGCAGTATCGCGATGCCAGCGGCAACCTGCTGGGCCAGAAAATCACGCCACTGGAGCGGGCCGGCATCTACGTGCCGGGGGGCAAGGCCAGTTACCCCTCCTCAGTGCTGATGAATGCGCTGCCGGCCAGGGTCGCGGGCGTGGGCGAAATAATCATGGTGGTACCCGCCCCGGGGGGCGAGTTGAGCGAGCTGGTGTTGGCGGCCGCGCGGATCGCCGGCGTGGACCGGGTGTTCACCATCGGTGGCGCCCAGGCCATCGCCGCGCTGGCCCACGGCACCGCCACCATACCGGTGGTGGACAAGATCACCGGGCCGGGCAATATCTATGTCGCCACTGCCAAGCGCCAGGTGTTCGGCCGGGTGGGCATAGACATGGTCGCCGGGCCCTCAGAAATCCTGGTCATCTGCGACGGCAGCACCGACCCGGACTGGGTGGCCATGGACCTGTTTTCCCAGGCCGAGCACGACGAGGAGGCCCAGGCTCTGCTGCTGTGCCCTGACGCCGCCTACATAGACCGGGTGCAGGCCAGCATCAACCGCCTGCTGCCGGAGATGGACCGGGCCGATATTATCCGCGCCTGCCTGGAAAAACGCGGCGCACTCATTCTCACCAGAGACCTCGCTGAAGCGGTGCAAATAAGTAATGGCCTGGCGCCCGAGCACCTGGAATTATCGGTTGCCGATCCCGAGGCGCTGCTGCCGCAGGTACACAACGCCGGCGCCATCTTCATGGGGCCCTACACCTCCGAGGCCCTGGGCGATTACTGCGCCGGCCCCAATCACGTGCTGCCCACCGCGCGCTCGGCGCGTTTTTCCTCGCCGCTGGGCGTCTATGATTTCCAGAAGCGCAGCTCCATCATCATGTGCAGTGAGCAGGGGGTCCAGGAGCTGGGCCGGGCTGCCTCGGTGCTGGCGCGGGGTGAGGATCTTGTCGCCCACGCCCGCAGCGCAGAGATGAGGCTCAAGGAGTAGGAGCGCCGCTAGCCGCCGGACTGGCTCAGCACGCCCACCAGCGCGGTGAGTTCCATGCTCTGCTGGTTGCGAAGAATAGCGATATCCACGGTGTCCCCGGGGCGCAGCAGGGCGATGCGGTGCATTGTCAGGCGGCCATCCTGCACGGGTTGGCCGTTGATGTGCGTGATCAGGTCGCCCGGCATCAATCCCGCTTTCAGCGCCGGGCTGTCGGGGGCCACCTCGACCACTGCCAGTGCCCGGCCGCCCGGTCCGCCATTGCCCGGCGCCACCGCGGGCTCGACACTCACTCCCAGCCAGCCGCGGATGACTTCGCCGTAGTCGATCAGGTCCTGCATGACGAACACCGCCAGGTTGACCGGTATGGCCAGGCTGATGCCGATGCCGGTGGCGCTGTTCCCGCCCTGGCTGTTGCCGGTATAGATCAGGGTGTTGATGCCCAGCAGGCGACCCCGGGTGTCGATCAGCGCGCCGCCGGAATTCCCCAGGTGAATGGTGGCGTCGGTCTGGATATAGTCCTCGTAGGTGTTGGGCTGCAGGCCGTAGCGACCCAGGGCCGAGACGATACCCTGGGTTACCGAGTGCCCGAATCCCAGCGGATTGCCTATGGCCAGTACCACGTCACCGACCCGCGCCGCGTTGGAGTCTCCCAGCTGTATGGGCTGCAGCTCCGGTAATTCGACCTTGAGGACGGCCAGGTCGGTGGCCGGGTCCGTGCCGATCACCACCGCGTTGGCCGTGCGCCCGTCGTGCAGCAGCACCTGGATGGCGTCGGCGCCGGCAATAACATGGTTGTTGGTCAGGATATGTCCCTGGTCCGAAACGATTACCCCCGAACCCAGGGATTGTTCTATGCGCTGGCGCTGGGGCTGTTGTCCGGGCTGCACAAAGCGGCGGAAAAAGCTGTTCTCCAGCATGGGGTTGGGCCGGGACGTGACCAGTTTGGCGGTGTAGATATTGACAACGGCGGGGGTGGCCCGGCGCACGGCTTCGGCATAGCTGACGGCCTCCACCGTGGTGCCGGCGCGCTGTTGTGGCAGCACCCAGCGATCCAGGATCAGCAGGGCCGCCAGCAGGCCGGCCAGCGCCGGCCAGGCGTAGAGTTTCAGGCTTTGCATGCGTCGGCTCGGCGGTTGCCCTCAGAGCTTGGGCGGTTTGACGTCCTGCTCCGGTGCCGGTGCCGCCGGTTTGTTGCGCTCTATGCCAAACTCTTCGGCCAGCATGCCCTTGGCGTCTGGGGAGGTCTTGGGCGCGTAATCCAGTGGCGGCCGCACATCCGCCAGCTGGGGCGGAATTTCGCTGCTGTCCGCGGGTTCCCCCAGCTGTCCCAGCGCCACCGGCCCGCGGCCATGGCAGAGTCGATCCGCGCCTTTGGCCAGGTGATTGTGCACGTCGCGGTACTGTTCCGTCAGCTGGTTGAGCAGTTTGGCGGTATCGGTGAAGTGTTCAACCACCTCGTCCTCATAGGCCTGCTTGTCCTGCAGCAATTGATCCAGCCTGCGCTCGGCCTCGCGTTGCTTGAGCGCGGCGGGGGAGGTGCGCCTGCCCAGCAGCATGCCAAGGCCTATGCCCAGCAGGAGCAGGAGGGCGCCGCCCGCGATCAGTATGGTCAGGTTGTACTCCGGAGATTCCACAGGCGGGTCCTCTTGAACCGGTGAATTGAAAGAGGCGCAAGTATAACCCCATGGGCGCGCCACTGTAAGCGCCAGGGTGCGGTCAGGGGTCTACTGGCGCCCGGCCGGGCCCGCATTGCCAACGGTCTGGCCTGTGGGTAAAGTGTGCCGCTCGCGAGGCAGGGGGCACGCGCGCCCGCCAGGCCTGGCGCTACCTCTGCATCCAAGTGACGAGGCGCTAGGGCCTGTTCACACTAACTGGGATGGCCCTGTTGTGGCAGAAAAAGCGCCAATCGAGGCGCGAGGAGAGAAGTTTGGTTGTTCCAAATGAACGACGAGCAACGAAGAGTGGCGCTTTTTCTGCCGCAACCCGAAGGGCTGCCACTGGTTTTGCGCCCTGCTGCGTTAGAAATTGCTTTTGTGGGCCCACCACACTGCGCAATTCCTGCCTTGCAGGCCACAAAACCAGTGGCAGCAGGGCCATCCCAGTTAGTGTGAACAGGCCCTAGATGACCACACCCTGGCAGCGCTACCAGGCTGACCTGCAACGGGCGGATTTTTCTCACGATCCGGCCCAGGAGGAGGCTGTGCGTCTGTTGCAGGACCTGTACGAGCGCCTGGTGGCCCGGCGTCAGCAGCACCGGGGCGGCCTGTTGGGCTGGTGGCGCCAGTTGCGCGCCGGCCAGGTCGAGCCGGAGGTCGGGTTGTACCTGTGGGGCGGCGTGGGGCGCGGCAAAACCTACCTGGTGGATACTTTCTACGACTGCCTGCCCTTTGCAAACAAGATGCGGGTGCATTTTCACCGCTTCATGCGCCGGGTACACGAGGAGCTGAAAAGCCTGGAGGGGGAAAAAAACCCACTCGACAAAGTGGCGGATACCCTGGCGGGGGAGGCGCTGGTCATCTGTTTCGACGAGTTCTATGTCAGCGATATCGCCGACGCCATGATCCTGGGCGGCCTCATGGAGGCCCTGTTTGCCCGCGGTGTCACCCTGGTGGCAACGTCCAACATCATTCCCGCGCGGCTGTATGAAAACGGCCTGCAGCGCCAGCGCTTCCTGCCGGCCATTGCCCTGGTGGAGAAATATACCAGGGTAGTCAACGTGGACGCCGGCGTCGATTACCGGTTGCGCACCCTGGAGCGAGCCGAACTCTACCACTATCCGCTGGATGCGGCCGCCGATGCCAGCCTGCGCGACAGTTTTGAGCGCCTGGCGCCGGAGAGCGCCAGTCACTGGGAGCGGATGGAGGTCAACGGCCGCTACCTGACCTGCCGCTGCCGGGCGGGTGACGTGGGCTGGTTCGACTTCGCCGAGCTCTGTGATGGCCCGCGCTCCCAGAACGACTACATCGAGCTGTCGCGCCTGTTCCACGCCGTATTGCTGTCGGGGGTGCCGGTCTTTACCCCCGCTATCGACGACCAGGCGCGGCGCTTTATCAATCTCGTGGACGAATTCTACGACCGCAATGTCAAGCTGGTCATGGCCGCCGCGGCCCCCCTGGCCAGCCTGTATGGCGGCGGCGGCCTGGCATTCGAGTTCCAGCGCACCGTTTCCCGCTTGCAGGAGATGCAATCCCACGAGTACCTGGCCCGGGAGCACAAGGCCTAGCCAGCGCCGCCGGGCGCCAGCTCCCCGGGGGCAGAGGCCTGGCAGTAAGTCATGAATTTACTTTGGTTTTTGTGCTTGAAATAGGGTGCCCCATTGATTAGTATTCGCGCTCTCGAAATCGGAGCCCCCTAGAGGCTGTTATCAATGAAAACTTTTAGTGCCAAAGTAGGCGAAATCAACCACGATTGGTTCGTGGTGGACGCCGCCGACAAGACCCTGGGTCGCCTGGCCAGTGAGATTGCCCACCGCCTGCGTGGCAAGCACAAGCCCGAGTACACCCCCCACGTGGACACCGGCGATTATATCGTGGTGATCAATGCCGAGAAGGTGCGTGTCACCGGTGCCAAGACTACCGACAAGATGTACCATCACCACACGGGCTATCCCGGTGGCCTGAAGTCCATCTCTTTTGAAAAGCTGATAGCCAAGGCGCCTGAGCGCGTGATTCAGGGCGCAGTGAAGGGCATGTTGCCCCGCAACCCGCTGGGTCGTGCCATGTTCAGGAAACTGAAGGTGTACGCCGGCGCCGAACACCCGCATGCCGCGCAACAGCCGCAAGCTCTGAACATTTAACGGACATTACTTATGGCAGCAACCCAGTATTACGGAACCGGCCGTCGCAAGACCTCTACTGCGCGTGTCTTCCTCAAGAGCGGTGCCGGTAACATTACCGTCAACCAGCGTCCCCTGGACCTGTATTTCGGCCGGGAAGTAGCCCGCATGATCGTGCGTCAGCCTCTGGAACGTGTTGATTTAAATGACAAATTTGATATCAACGTCACTGTCCAGGGCGGCGGCAGCTTCGGTCAGGCCGGCGCCATCCGGCACGGCATCACCCGCGCCCTGATGGAGTACGACGAGTCCCTGCGCGGCACCCTGCGCAGCGCGGGTTTCGTGACCCGCGACGCGCGCGAGGTGGAGCGCAAGAAAGTCGGCCTGCGCAAGGCGCGTAAGCGTCCCCAGTACTCCAAGCGTTAAGGCAGTGGGGCTTTCCCGCCTGTCGCGGGATCCCAGGAGAATCGAGAGCGCCCGGCTGCCTGTGCAGTACGGGCGTTTTTTTTGGGCCAGCAGGGCGGCCCGAAGCCCCTGCCGGATGAGTGGTGCGGGGGCATTTTCCTTGTAAAATCAAGGCAAAATCATTACCATTTGGCCCTTTTTGGAAACAGCTGAACCAACGGACTGGAACCGGCTGTGCAGGGACGGGCAATCAGGAGAAAAAAAGCATGAGTAGCGATGGCGTAAACTCCGGCAGGAGGAAATTCCTGACGGCTGCCACCAGTGTTGTCGGCGTGGCTGGTGCAGTCGGAATAGCGGTGCCCTTTCTGGGATCCTGGAACCCGTCAGCCAAGGCCAAGGCGGCTGGCGCGCCGGTTAAGGCGGATGTCAGCAAGCTGGAATCGGGCCAGATGGTGGTGGTCGAGTGGCGCGGCATGCCGGTGTATGTCGTGAACCGCACCGAAGCCCAACTGGAAGAGTTGCCCAAGCTCAACAGCCTGCTCAAGGATCCCGACTCGCTGGTTTCCGAGCAACCCCCCTACATCACGGGTATAGACCGCTCCCTGCTGCCCAACCTGCTGGTCGTCGTCGGCCTGTGTACCCACCTGGGCTGTGCTCCCAAGTATCGGCCCGAGGTCGGCGCGGCCGACCTGGGCGGCGCGGACTGGCAGGGCGGTTTCTTCTGCCCCTGTCACGGCTCCAAGTTCGACATGTCCGGCCGCGTCTACAGCGGTGTCCCGGCTTCGACCAATCTCGTGGTTCCCCCGTATACATTCGAGGGTGATGAAGTCCTGGTAATTGGCGTGGATGCGGAGGCTGCCTGATGATCAATATGCTTGTTGGATTGCGCGATTGGGTTGATGCCCGCCTGCCTATAGTCAAGGCCTGGGATACCCACATGGGCAAGTACTACGCCCCCAAGAACTTCAATTTCTGGTATTTCTTCGGAGTCCTCTCCCTGCTGGTACTGGTTAACCAGCTGTTGACCGGCATCTGGCTGACCATGAGCTACAACCCCAGCCAGGAGGGCGCTTTCGCCTCCGTCGAGTACATCATGCGCGAGGTGGATTACGGCTGGATGCTGCGCTACATGCACTCCACCGGCGCCTCGGCGTTTTTCGTGGTCGTCTACCTGCATATGTTCCGGGCCCTGCTGTACGGCTCCTACAAGAAGCCGCGTGAACTGATCTGGATCTTCGGCATGTTGATTTTCGTGGTGCTCATGGCCGAGGCGTTTGTGGGTTATGTGCTGCCCTGGGGCCAGATGTCCTACTGGGGCGCACAGGTGATTATCTCGCTGTTCGGGGCCATCCCCGTGGTCGGCGAGGACCTGGTGACCTGGATACGCGGCGACTACCTGATCTCGGGTATCACCCTGAACCGCTTCTTCGCCCTGCACGTGGTGGCGCTGCCCATCGTGTTGCTGGCCCTGGTGGTGTTGCACCTGCTGGCCCTGCACGAGGTCGGTTCCAACAACCCCGACGGCGTGGATATCAAGAAGAACAAGGGCCCGGATGGCATACCCCTGGACGGTGTGGCTTTCCACCCCTATTACACGGTGCATGACCTGCAGGCCATAGGCGTGTTCCTGTTCGTGTTCTGCGGCATTATCTTCTTCATGCCGGAAATGGGCGGTTATTTCCTCGAGTTCGCCAATTTCGAGGAGGCCAACGCCCTGAAGACGCCAGCGCATATCGCGCCGGTCTGGTATTTTACCCCGTTCTACTCGGTGCTGCGGGCGGTGCCGGACAAGTTCTGGGGCTTCGTGGCCTTCGCCGCGTCGGTCGCCATCCCCTTCCTGCTGCCCTGGCTGGACCGCAGCCCGGTGAACTCCTGGCGCTATCGCGGCAATATCACCAAGGTGATGCTGGTGCTGTTCACGGCTTCCTTCCTCATCCTGGGCGTGCTGGGAGTGAAGGCACCCACGCCGGCGCGCACCGCCCTGGCGCAGGTCTGCTCCATCATCTACTTCGCCTTCTTCCTGCTGATGCCCATCTGGAGCGCGATGGACAAAACCAAGCCGGTGCCCAAGCGGGTTACCATAGATGGCGGTATCGGTTTCTGGGGCAGTCTCGCCGGCCTGGCGCTGATCCTGGCGCTGACCATCCTGCCGCTCAAGGCGGTGGGCGCGGAGTCTGAGTTTGCCTGCGGCAGCATGCCGTGTGACCAGATCGAGGTCGATCCCCTGGACAAGGCCTCCCTGCAGAGTGGCGCCAAGTACTACATGAACTACTGCATGGGGTGTCACTCGCTGAAGTACGCCCGCTACAACCGGGTGGCCGCGGACCTGGGTATCCCCGAAGACATGCTGATGGGCAACCTGATTTTCGACCCGAATACCAAGGTCGCGGCGCTGATGGACAACTCCATGGACGATCGCAACGCCAAGCTGTGGTTCGGCGCCACCCCACCGGACCTGACCCTGGTGTCCCGGGCCCGCCAGCCCGAGTGGCTGTACACCTACCTGCGGACTTTCTACAAGGATGAGAGCCGGCCCTATGGGGTGAACAACAAGGTGTTCAAGGACGTGGGCATGCCCCATGTTTTGCTGGAACTGCAGGGTATGCAGGAGTGCGCGCCGGGGCCGGTGACCGCACACAACGGCGGGGTCAAGCGCGACCCGCTGTCCGGCGAAGACATACTCGAGGATGCCTGCGGATCGTTCACCATCAGCGAAGCGGGTGAGATGACGCCCGAGGAATTCGATGTCGCCATGTACGACCTGGTCAACTTCCTGGCCTACATGGCTGAGCCGATGGCCACGGATCGCAAGCGTATTGGCACCTTTGTGCTGCTGTTCATAGCCCTGTTTTTTGTTTTCGCATGGCTGCTCAACCGGGAATACTGGAAAGACGTACACTGATCCCGGGCTCTATCTTTGCAGCGCGGCGAACTGCCGCGCTGTGTCGTTTTAGTTGAAAGACAACTGAGGAATCCCCGATGGGTGTTGTGGCAAAGCGGTCTTCCATGACCTTTTTCTCCGATAACACAAGCCAGTACAGTCACCGCGTTCGTATAGTGCTGGCAGAAAAGGGTGTTACGGTCGACCTGATCGAGGCGGATGCCGCGCATCCGCCGGCGGAACTCGCTGACCTGAACCCCTACAACACCCTGCCTACCCTGGTGGACCGGGAACTGGTGCTGTACGAGTCCAAGGTAATGATGGAATACCTGGACGAGCGTTTCCCGCACCCGCCGCTGCTGCCGGTCTACCCGGTGGCCAGGGCGGAGAGCCGGCTGTACATCCACCGTATCGAGAAAGACTGGTGCAGCCTGGTGGATTCCATCCAGCACTCACGCAGCGACAACGTGGTCAAGAAGGCCACCAAGGAACTGCGTGAGAGCCTCATGGGCATCGCGCCGATCTTCGCCGAGAAGCCGTTTTTCATGAGCGATGAATTCACCCTGGTGGATTGCTGCCTGGCGCCTATCCTCTGGCGTCTGCCCTCACTGGGGATCGACATCCGCTCCAGCAAGCAGTCCAAGCCCCTGCTGGCCTATATGGATACGCTGTTCAACCGGGACTCCTTCCAGGAGAGCCTGACTGAGCAGGAACGGGAAATGCGCCTCTAGGGCCGTGTCTATCGCAGCCCGGGAAGTGAGATGACACCCAGTCGTCCCTACATCATGCGCGCCCTGTACGAGTGGATCGTGGACAACGACTGCACCCCCTACGTGCTGGTCGACGCCTCGGTGGCCGATGTGATGGTTCCGCAGAAATTCGTGAAGGACGGCCAGATCGTGCTCAATATCTCCCCCGGGGCGGTGATGGAACTCAACATCGGCAATGATGCGATGGTTTTCAACGGGCGTTTCGGCGGCGTGGCCACGGATATTTACGTGCCCATCGGCGCGGTAATCGGCATCTACGCCCGCGAGAATGGCCAGGGCATGGTATTCGAGCCAGAGGAGAACACCGGCCCACCCGATGAGCCGCCCCCCGATCCCATCAAGCCCGAGGGGCGACCCTCGCTCAAGATCGTCAAATAGGCTTCAGTTCACCAGTTCGAACAGCTTGACCACCCGCTGCACCCCGGAGATGTCGGCGGCGACGTTGGCGATGCGCTCGGCCTCCTCGGCGGTGACCAGGCCCATGAGGTAGACCACACCGTCCTCGGTGACCACCTTGACCCGCTGGCCCTCGGTGTCGGAGCGCCCCAGCAGCCAGGTTTTCACCTTCGCCGTGATCCAGGTGTCGCTGGAGCGGGTCAGCGCCGAACTGGGCGCGGCGATCTCCAGTTCGTTGTAGATCCTGCGCACACCGTCGATTTTCCGCACCACATTGGTTGCCAGGGCCTTGAGTTCCTCGCTGCCCACCTGTCCCGCTATCAACACGTAGCCGTTGTAACTGACCACCACGATGTTGGCGTCGTAAAGGTCTTCGTCGGCGGCGTGAATATTGACCTTGGCCTTGGTCTCTATGCTCTCGTCCTCGATCTGCTGGGCAAAGGTGCGCTCGGTGGGTTCATCGTGTATGGGAGCGCTCTGCATGGAAGCCAGCAGGCTGCCACAGCCCGCCAGCAGCAGGTTGGTACACAGTATGGCGATTAGTCGCGGCAACAATCTGGGCATTCGTCAATCCTGGGAGTAAGCACCGAACAGGCTGTGGTCTATGAGCTGGCAGAGGCAGTGCAGCACCATGGTGTGCATCTCGACCACCCGGGCGCGGCGGGGATGATCGACGGTTATCTGCACATCGTCGTGTTGCAGCAGGCTGCCCAACTCGGCATCGCCGCCGTGCAGCAACGCCACCACTGTCATGTCGCGCTCATGGGCCGCCTGGATCGCGCGCAGGAGGTTGGTGGCATCGCCGCCACTGCTGATGCACAGCAGGGTATCGCCGGGTTGGCCCAGGGCCCGCACCTGCCGTGAAAAGGTTTCGTTGAGGCCGCCGCCCTGGGCGATTCCCAGCAGGCTGGCGCCGTCGCTGGTCAGCGCCAGGGCCGGAAGCGCCGGCCGGTCGTGTTCAAAGCGATTCAGCAGGTTGCAGGCGAACAGTTGCGCCAGGGCGCCGTCTGCGCCGTTGCCACAGCTGATGATCTTGCCATCGCGCAGCAGGGTACTGACCAGCAGGTTGCTGCCCTCGCTGATGGGGCTGGCCAGCGCGTCCACTGACAGGGCGATCGTTTCTATGGTGTTCTGGAAGTTGTCGGAAATTAACAGGTAGTGATCCACGCGGAGCCTCTTTCAGGCGGTAAAAGCCCCGGGTATCCAGCGGATAGCGAGGTCGGACCCGGATTGTCGCGGCTCGAAGGCGATCACGTCAAATCGGCAGGGCAGATTGGCGAGTCCCGGGTGGCGTTGCAGGAACAGTTGCGCGGTGCGCAGCAGGCGCCGCTGTTTGCGGTGGTCTACTGAGCCGGCCGCCGAGGTGTAGTAGCGGTTGCTGCGGGCGCGTACCTCGCAGAAAACCAGGTGGGTTTGATCCCGTGCTATCAGGTCGATCTCGCCGGTTTTGGCGCGAAAATTGCGCGCCAAAATCCGCAGGCCGCGCTGCTGCAGCCAGCGGGCCGCCTGTTGTTCATAATCGTCTCCCAGGGTTTTCACCGGGCCCGCGCACCTTCTGTCAGCCGCCAGGGATGCAGTGTACTAGCGGGGCTGGACGGCGCCCTCATCAAATGTGCTCAATACCAGTTCCCGCTGGATCTGCAGTTGCGGGTTCATGCTCAGCAGCCCGGTATTGCCGCGCAGCAGGGCGTCGGGTCCGGCCTGCAAGCGCCTGAATTGCGTCTGCAGCAGGAAGGCGTCGGCACCCAGTGCGTTCAGGCGCGTGTAGCTGGTACCGTTGCCCCGGCCCGCGGCGATGGTCTGGTTCAGCTCCGGGTTGGCGCCCAGCAGCCAGGGCATCTCCACGAGGTTGATACCGTCCAGGTCGCGGTCGCGGGGGTCCGGGACGCCGCTGTAGATGCCGGAAACCGCATACACGGGCACCGTACCCGCGTAGTGAAAGGCCAGCAGGGGCTTCAGTGAGCGCGCCTCCGCGCCATTGCCGCTGAGCAGGAAAATGACATCGATGTCCTGGCGCCGGCGCGCGCTGTATTCAACATCGCTACCCATAATGCTGCGGATGTCGCGGGCCCGTTGTTCACTGGCGGGGATGTCCAGCGCAGCCTTGACGGTGGCGGAGTAATCCTCGCGGCTGAGGTAGGTGACACTGTTGGCGATAGTGCCCCCCAGTCGCTGCCACTGGTCCACCAGGGCCTGTGTCACCTTGCTGCCCCAATCGCTCTCGGGCCGGATGATAAGCGCACTGCGGGCCCCCTGGCCAAAGGCCAGGTCGGCTGCCGTCACCGCCTCGTCCTCCGAGGCGAGCGACAGTTGCACCAGGGCACTGCCGCCGGCGACCGCGGGGGGCGTGTCCTCCAGCCGGTTCAGGGCCAGCACCGGTACCGGCAGCGGGCCGCGGGTGGCCAATTCGGCCACTGCCTCTTTGCTCAGGGGCCCGACCACGATCGTGGCGCCCTGCGCCAGGGCGGCATCATAGGCAGCGCTGGCGGAAGCGTAGGTATCCTGGTCGAGCACCAGTACCTCGAAAGCGGCGCTGCCGCCCTGGCTGGCTATGTATTCGTAATAGCTGGCCAGGTAGCCGTCGCGCACCGCCCTGCCGGCAGCTGCCAGCCGGCCGCTCAGCGGCAGGATGAGTGCCGCCTTGTCAGGCCTCGCCGGCGGCGCCAGCAGGAAGGTGAGCCCGCCGGGCAGGGGGTTGGCCGCGGGGTGCTGCGGGTTGTCCTGCAGCCAGCCGGGCAGTTGCAGCAGGGTTTCATTGAGCGGTGCGCGAGTCAGCAGCGCCAGTGCCAGCCAGTCCTGCCACTGCGGGTCGACCGCCTGTGCCATGGCCTCTTCCAGCCGGGCATTGTCGAGTTTTTGCAGGTCGCGCCAGACACTGCGCTTGAGGGCGGGGATATCACCCGTGGGTGCGAAGTGCAGCAGTTGGTCACCCAGCCTGGCACTTTCGAGGTAGTCACCGGACATATCGAGGATATAGCGCTGGAAATTGAGAATACGGTAGCGCAGCGCAAGGTCTACCCCGGGCCTGACCAGGCCCGCCAGCAGGTTCAGGGCCTGGTCCTGGTCGCCGCGCATGAAGTCCATGCGCGCTTGCAGGTAGCCCCGGTAGGCACTGTCATTGGCGTCCAGGCCGGTCGCGGGTACCTGCTGCAGTACCTCGCTGGCGGCCATCCACTGGTTGTTGGCAAGCAGTGAGTTGGCCCGGCTGAACTGCGCGCTGTAGGGGCTGGGCGGCAGCTCGAGCGTGGCCCGCTCGGTGACCACCGGCTCCTCTTTCACGGGTGGCGGGGGCACCGGTTCCGGCTCCTTTTCAACCGGTGGCGCGCTGCCGCAGCTCCACAGGGCGAGCAGGGCCAGCGTCAGGGCGAGGCGGGAGAGGGAGTGGAATCTGGGCTGGGGCTGTCTCATGCTATGCTCTGTCGCGATCGATCCATACATTGTAGGGTCATGCATTATAAGGGGAAACAGTGGAATCCGGGCTTTATGTTGTGGCAACACCGATTGGCAACCTGGACGATATATCCCGGCGGGCGCTGGCCACCCTGGCGGCGGTGGACCTCATCGCTGCCGAGGATACCCGGCATAGCCAGCGTCTGCTACAGCATTATTCGATAGCCACGCCCCTGCTGGCTTATCACGATCACAGCGACGACCGGCCGGTGCGCAAAATTCTCTCCGTGCTGGCGGGGGGCGGCAGTGTCGCCCTGGTGTCCGATGCCGGCACACCGCTGGTCTCGGACCCGGGTTACCGGCTGGTGCGCGCGGTGCAGGACGAGGGTCACAGCGTGCGGCCACTGCCGGGCCCCTGTGCGGCCATTGCGGCGCTCAGCGCCTCGGGGTTGCCCACCGATCGTTTCCTGTTCGAGGGCTTCCTGCCGGCGCGGGCCGGGGCCCGCGGCAACAGGCTGGAGCGGCTGTCGGGGGAGACGGCCACCCTGGTTTTTTACGAGGCTCCGCATCGCCTGGGTGAATCCCTGGCGTCCATGGCCCGGTGTTTCGGCGGTGACCGGGAGGCGGTGCTGGCGCGGGAAGTCACCAAGACCTTCGAGACCATCCGGCGCGACAGCCTGGCCGGCCTGCTGGCCTTCGTCGACGCGGACAGCAACCAGAGCAGGGGCGAGATCGTGCTGCTGGTCGCCGGCAGGCGGGAGACCGAGCAGGAGATCAGCCGGGAACTGGCCGACCTGCTGCAGCGGCTGGCCCGGGAGCTGCCGGTCAAGACCGCCGCGGCGCTCGTTGCGGAGTGGAGCGGGGTGCGCAAGAAGCTGCTGTACGACTACCTGGTGGCAAACCGGGAGCCATAGGCGCCCGGCAGCGCGTCGCTGTCGCCGACCTCCCGGCTGATCAGCCGCGCGCCGTTGTTGCGGGCGCGCCATGTCCCTATACTAGCCGGCACTCCGCCGGCCGGCATTCCCCCGATCAAGGACAGACAGTTGAGCATGAATAAGATCAAGCACATCATCGCCGTAGCCTCGGGCAAGGGTGGGGTCGGCAAGTCCACCACCGCGGTCAACCTGGCGCTGGCTCTGCTGGCCCGGGGGGGCAGGGTGGGGCTGCTCGATGCCGATATCTACGGCCCCAGCCAGCAATTGATGCTGGGGGTTGCCGAGGACGTGCGGCCCGACCAGCAGGACGGGCAGTACCTGCTGCCCGTGGAGGCCCACGGGCTCAAGACCATGTCCATGGGCTACCTCGTCACCGAGCGCACCCCCATGGTCTGGCGCGGCCCCATGGCGGGTGGCGCCCTGGGGCAAATGCTGGAGCAGACCCTGTGGGGGGAGCTGGATTACCTCATCATCGACATGCCCCCCGGTACCGGTGACATCCAGCTGACCCTGTCGCAAAAGGCCACCGTGGCGGGGGCTGTCATCGTGACCACTCCCCAGGACATTGCCTTGCTGGACGCCCAGAAAGGCATAGAGATGTTTCGCAAGGTGGAGGTGCCTATCCTGGGTGTGGTGGAGAACATGGCGGTGCACATCTGCAGCCAGTGCGGTCACCGGGAGCATATTTTCGGGGAAGAGGGCGGGCAGCGTATCGCCCGCGAGTACGGTGTGCCCCTGTTGGGCAGCCTGCCGCTGGCCCTGTCCATCCGCGAGCAGACCGATGCCGGGCGCCCCCCGGTCATCGCCGAGCCCGACTCGGCGGTGACCGCCGTCTATCTGGAGATTGCGGCGGCGGTGGAGGCGGCCCTGGCGGGGGATGCGGCCGGCGCCGTGCGCCAGTTCCCCGAGATCAATATTACCGATGACTGACACCGCGGGTGACCAATGAGCATAAAGTCAGACAAGTGGATACGCCGGATGGCGAGCGAGCACGGCATGATCGAGCCCTTCGAGGCGGGCCAGGTGCGCGCCGACGGCGCCAACCGCCTGATCTCCTACGGCACGTCCAGTTACGGGTACGACGTGCGCTGTTCCCGCGAATTCAAGGTATTCACCAATATCAACTCCGCCACGGTGGACCCCAAGAATTTTGTGGAGGACAGCTTCGTGGACGTGGTCGGTGACGTCTGCGTCATCCCGCCCAACTCCTTTGCCCTGGCCAGCACGGTGGAGTACTTCCGCATACCGCGCAACGTGCTCACCATCTGCCTGGGCAAATCCACCTACGCCCGCTGCGGCATCATCGTCAACGTGACGCCGCTGGAACCCGAGTGGGAGGGCCATGTCACCCTGGAATTCTCCAACACCACTACCCTGCCGGCCAAAATCTACGCCAACGAGGGCGTCGCCCAGATGCTGTTCTTCGAGTCAGACGAAGTCTGTGAGGTCAGCTACAAGGACCGCGGCGGCAAGTACCAGGGGCAAACCGGGGTCACGCTGCCCAAGGCCTGAGGCCGGCGTGCCGGCCGGGGAGTCTCCATGTCCTATACTGCCAGCAGCTGGTGGAGGTGCTCTTGAATATCGTAATCGTCGGCGGTGGCGCCGGTGGCCTGGAGCTGGCGACCCGGCTGGGTCATAAACTGGGTCGCAAGGGACGCGCTACCGTCACCCTGGTGGATCGCAGTTCCATCCATATCTGGAAGCCGCTGTTGCACGAGGTGGCCACCGGGGCCCTGGACGCGGGGCTGGACGAGGTCAGTTACCGCGCCCACGCCCGCCTGCACGGTTTCAATTTTCACCTCGGTACGCTCTGCGATATCGACCGCGAGCGGCGGCAGGTAGAGCTGGCGCCCCTGCTGGACGATGACGGCCGCGAGGTGCTGGCGGAACGGCGGCTGGACTACGATTACCTGGTGCTGGCGCTGGGTTCGGTTACCAACGACTTCGGCACCCCAGGGGTCGCTCAACACTGTATCTTCCTCGACGACCCGGAGCACGCCCAGCAATTCCACAAGCGTATGCTCAACGGCTTCCTGCGACTCAATGCGCGCCCCAACGACGATGAGTTGCTGCGCGTCGCCATCGTGGGCGCCGGGGCTACCGGCGTGGAATTGTCGGCGGAACTGTATAATGCGGCGAAATGGCTCACGTACTACGGACTGCCCAATATCCGGCCCGAGAATATGCGGGTCACGCTGGTGGAGGCGGGGCCCACCATCCTGCCGGCCCTGCCGCAGCGCATATCCGCCAAGGCGCGTCACGAACTGGCCAGTCTCGGGGTGCAGGTGCGGGTGGATACCCGGGTTGCGGCGGCCGAGCCCGGGGGCCTGCGCACCAGTGAAGGCGAGTTGATTGAGGCCGACCTGATGGTGTGGGCCGCGGGTATCAAGGCGGCCGATATGCTGGCCGGCATAGCGGGCCTGGAGACCGGTCGCGGCAACCAGTTGCAGGTGGGCCCGACCTTGCAGGCCACCCGCGACGAGCGCATTTTCGCGCTGGGCGATTGCTGTGCCTGTCCCATGGCGGACGGTCGCAACGTGCCGCCACGCGCCCAGGCGGCGCACCAGATGGCCAGCAACGTGGCCACCAACATCCTGGCGATCATCGGCAACAAACCCCTGAAGCCCTACCAGTACCGGGATTACGGCTCGCTGGTGTCGCTGAGCCAGTACAGCACCGTGGGCAGCCTGATGGGTAATCTCACCCGCGGCAGCATGGTGGTCGAGGGGCGAGTGGCCCGGATTGTGTACATTTCCCTGTACCGGATGCACCAGATGGCCATTCACGGCTGGCTGCGGACCTTCCTGTTTGTGATGAGCGAGAAAGTCGGCCGGGTAATCAGGCCGCGCCTGAAACTCCACTGACCGGCGCCGCGGCGCTGGAGCGCAGCGGTCATTGCGGAGTATAGTGGTACCGGTCCCGGGCCCGGATGTGGCCCGTTGCGGCGAGGGAAGATGCTGTGATACGCAGGCTGCTCGAGCTTTCGCTAATCCCCTTTGTAGGGCTGGTGCTGAGCATATTTTTTCGCCGCATCGAGATCAGCGGGGCGGAGAATGTGCCCGCCGACACTCCGGTAATCTACACACCCAATCACATGAACTCCCTGGTCGATGGCCTGCTGGCGAGGACCCAACTGCCGCGGGACCCGCGCCCCCTGGCCAGTGCCACCCTGTGGGGTGTGACCGCCCTGCGACCGCTGCTGGCGGCGGTGGGCGCGATACCGGTGTACCGCAAGCAGGACTCGGATGATCCGGCCTACGTGGGCAAAAACCGTGACATGTTTGCCGCCTGCTACGAGGCGCTGGCGGGCCGGGCCGCGATAGTCCTGTTTCCCGAGGGTGAAAGCCACGCCTATCCCGCCCTGCAGCAGCTCAAGACGGGAGTCGCGCGCATCGCCCTGGGCGCCGAGCAGCGCCACGGCCCGCTGGCAGTGCGTATTATCCCGGTGGGATTGAATTTTGACGCCAGGGCGAAATTCCGCTCACGGGTGCTCATCTCGATTGGCCAGCCCATAGATCCCCTGGCCGACCTGCCGTCGGGCGATATGGAAGCGGCGGACGCCGTCGATAGCGTGATGGCGAAAGTGGAAGAGGGGATCAGGTCGGTCACCATCAACTACCCCAGCTGGGAGGAGGCGCGGCTGATTGGCCGCGCCGCGAGCCTTTATAGTGGCCGCCATTCCCGGGAGCCCGGGGAGGAGAGCATGGCAGGGGAGTTTTCCCTGCACAAACAGCTTGCCGATGCCTATCTGCAGGCCAAGGAGGCTTCCCCCCTGCGGGTCAAGCGCGTGGTCGAGTCTGTCGCCAGCTACGACCGCCTGCTCAGGGTGCTGTCGGTGCAGCATGAACATGTGGTGCAGGAGCATCCCAGGCTGTTGCAGGCCATCTTCAGCCTGCGCAAGTTGTCCCTGTTCCTGATTCGACTGCCGCTGTCGCTACTGGGTATTTTTCTCAATGCGCTGCCCTTTTTCCTGACCCGGGGGTGAGCCGGATGAAAATTCGCGCGGACCGGGAATCCACCGCCAAGATTTTCGCCGGGGTGTTCATTTACCCCGCCTGCTGGACCGCGCAGTCCATGTTGCTCGCCGGCGAATTGCTGCCGACTGCTGGCTGGTGGTTGCTGGCGCCCCTGAGTGGGGTCGCATCGCTGCTGTTCCGGGAGCGTCATACCCAGTTACTCGACGAATTGCGAACCTACCTGCGACTGAATTCCCATGCCGAGATGAAGCAGGAGCTGGCGCAGCGCCTGGAGTTGGTGTGCCTGGAGGTGGAGGAGTTGCTGGCCTACCACCGGCGGCAGTCGGGCTGAGCTCCGGACCCGCTAGTCCAGGGTCACGGGAACACCGGCGATGGCGGCGCCTGTCAGTACCATTTCCACCGGCTTGTCGTCCTCGACATGGACGGTTTTCACCATCAGGTAATCCCATTGCGGGGCGACCCAGATATCGGAGCTGCGCTCCGCCGAGTCGTGCAGGCGCGTGAAGTGCAGGGTTGCAACACTGCCCAGGGGCGTTTCCACGATCTCCTCGCCCACCAGCTGCAGGCGGGAATCCTTGATGCGTTTACCGTCGGCCACCCGCATGACGATGTTGTCCGGCTCGGTCTCGCCGGCCAGCAGCGTCAGGCGCAGCTGCTCCAGCTGGGTCATGCGATCCAGGGTGGCGCCGCTGTAGGGCAACTGGTACCAGTTGTCCTTGTAGAGGCTCTTGATCTGGCCTGCAGCGGGGTCGAAGTGCAGTTCGCGGCGGCGATTGACCAGGCCACTGCCCTGGTACACATAGGACTCTGGCTTGATCTGCTCACCCTCAACGTGGAATACGCCCACCTCGTGAAAGCCCACCACCAGGATTTTGCCGCCGTTGGTCAGGACATAGCTGTTGTCCTCCCCCTGCTCCAGGGTGCGGGTAATCGCCATGTCTATGCCGCGGGCGGTGGTCTTGTATTGCGCGGTGTAGGGGCGCAGTTCGGCGGCGGCGGTGGCGAAAGAGGGCAGTGCAGCGGCGCCATACAGGGCAAGCAGGGCCCAGATGCCGAGGCGCCTAGCGATCCACCTGCTGGTAATCGATGCCGGTTGCGGGTATTGCTTGGCCATCCAGGCAGACTCCCTTATCCGTCAGCTGCAGGCGCCCGCAGAGAAGCCACTGCGCCGCCAGCGGGTAAATGATGTGTTCCCTTGCGATGACCCGGTCGGCCAGTGTCTGGGGAGTGTCGCCCGGCAAAACCGGGACGCGTGACTGAATGATAGGCGGTCCGCCGTCCAGTTCCAATGTGACAAAATGCACTGTTACCCCTGCTACCCGGTCGCCGGCCTCCAGCGCGCGCTGGTGGGTATTCAGGCCGGGGTATTTCGGCAGCAGCGAGGGGTGCACGTTGAGCAGGCGGCCGTGGAAGGGTTGCACGAACACCGGTGTCAGGATGCGCATGAAGCCCGCCAGGATCACCAGTTCCACCTCCCAGCCCTGCACCTCGGCGGCCAGGGCGGCGTCAAACGCCTCCCGTGTGGCGTAGTCCCGGTGGTTGATGCAGCGCGTGGGGATGCCGGCCGCGGCGGCCCTTTGCAGGCCCGGTGCAGCGGGGTTGTTGCTGATGACGACACTGATCTGCGCCTCCAGCGCGCCGCAGGCGATGGCGTCGATAAAGGCCTGCAGGTTGCTGCCGCGCCCGGATATGAGAATGGCCAGGCGAGCCGGTGTGCCCGCACTCACGGCAGCAGTTCGACCTCGCCGCTGCCGTCGCCCACCCGGCCTATGAGCCAGCTGCGCTGGCCGGCGGCCGCCAGTTGCGCCAGGGCCGCCTCGCGATCGCTGTCGGCGACGCAGATAACCATCCCCACCCCGCAGTTGAAGGTGCGATACATCTCCCGGGTAGCCACGTTGCCCTGCTCCTGCAGCCAGGCGAACACCTCTGGCCACTGCCAGCTGGCGGTGTCGATCTGCGCATTGCAGTCAGCGGGCAGGACGCGGGGCAGGTTTTCCAGCAGACCGCCGCCGGTAATGTGGGACAGGGCTTTCACCTGCAGGGTCGCAAACAGCTCCAGCAGTGGCTTGACGTAAATGGTGGTGGGTTCCAGCAGGGCGTGTCCCAGGGTGCGGTCACCCAGGGGCTGTTCCAGGTCGGCGCCGCTGCGCTCCAGGATCTTGCGAATCAGCGAGTAACCGTTGGAGTGGGGGCCGCTGCTGGCGATTGCCAGCAGGGCGTCGCCGGGGCGCACGGCGCTGCCGTCGATGATCTTCGATTTCTCCACCACCCCGACACAGAAACCGGCCAGGTCGTAATCATCTCCGTCGTACATGCCCGGCATTTCCGCGGTTTCACCGCCCACCAGGGCGCAGCCGGCCATTTCGCAGCCCCGACCTATGCCGGTGACCACGTCTGCCGCGGTGTCCACATTGAGGGCCCCGGTGGCGTAATAATCCAGGAAAAACAGCGGTTCCGCCCCGGCCACCACCAGGTCGTTGACGCACATGGCCACCAGGTCGATGCCGATGGTATCGTGCTTGCCCATGTCCATCGCCAGGCGCAGCTTGGTGCCGACGCCGTCGGTGCCGGAGACCAGCACCGGCTGGCGGTAGCTGGCGGGAATCTCGCACAGGGCCCCGAAGCCTCCCAGCCCGCCGAGCACCTCTGGGCGCGCGGTGCGCCGGGATATGCCCTTGATCCGTTCGACCAGGGCGTTGCCGGCATCGATGTCGACGCCGGCGTCCTTGTAACTCAGAGAACCTTGCCTGTCCTTGTCGTTCATAGCTTGCGGCATCCGGTAGCAGTGGCTGGGGGGTGGGGGCAAAGGCGGCTATTCTAGCCGCATTCACCGGCCAGTTCATCCCGCCGCGGGCAAATTTGCGCTATCCCGGGCGCCGCGCTGTCCTGTTACAATGCTGCTCTTTTCATGTGCCCGGGAGATCGGTTTGAGCAGGCAAAGAACAGGTTTGATGGGGCTCGCGTTGTTGTTGGCGTGCTGGCCGCTGCTGCTGCGGGCGGAACTGGTGCCGAATTTGTATACGGCCGCGGTGCCGGTGGCGGACCAGGCGCCCGCAACCCTGGCCAAAGCCTCCCGGGAAGCGCTGTCCGAGGTGCTGGTGAAGGTAACCGGCAGCGTCGAGGTATTGCGCAATCCCGTTATCTCGGCGGCCCTTGGGGACGCCAGGGGTCACGTCCAGCGCTACGGCTTCGAGCGCGGCCCGGCGCCGGACAGGGAGCTGTTCGCGCGCATCGAGTTCGACGGCAGCTGGGTGACCGCCCTGGTGATCGAGGCCGGGGTGCCCCTGTGGACGGCCAACCGGCCAGCGGTGCTGGTATGGCTGGTGGAGGATGGGCCACAGGGGCACCAGCTGGTCAGCGCCGACAGCTCCCCCGCCATGGTGGCGGATCTGCGGGCCGCATTTGTCCGGCGGGGCATCCCCTTGCAACTGCCCCTGCTGGATCTCACCGACGCGGCGGCGCTGCCTCCGCAGGTAGCCTGGAGCCTGGACGCGGCGGCCATCCAGGGCGCCTCGGCCCGCTACCAGGTGCAGGCGGTTCTGGCGGGGCGCCTGGCGGCCCTGTCATCCGGCGGCGTGGCCGGTGACTGGCTGTTCCTGATGGGCGATGAGCGGCGCGGCAGCGTGATCACGGGCGCGGATGCGGCGGCCTTCATCGGCGAGGGGGTGTCCCTGGTCGCTGAAACCATGGCGGCGCGCTATGCCGTGGCCGCATCGGCGGTCGATGGAGAGGGTATCCCCATGTCGATCACCGGGATTGCGAACTACGCTGACTTTGCCGCCCTTATCAACTGGCTGGAGAGCCTGGAGCTGGTCGAGCAGGCCAGGGTGGAGCGGGTCAGGGGCGATGAGCTGCAACTGCGCCTGGTGGCGCAGGCGGCCCCGGCCCAGCTGGCGACCATGCTGGAGTTGAACAAACGGCTGCTGCCCCTGGCGGCGGGTCCCGAACAGGGGCTGAACTACCAGTGGCAAAATTGAATACCGGCACCGCTGCTGGCCTGTTCAGCGGCAACTGAATGCCTAGCCTCAGACAATTGCCCCTGCAGGTGCGCCTGCGGGACGAGGCCACGCTGGCAAACTTCCTCGCCACGGCGGCCATGAAGCCGGTGTTGGGGGCGTTGCGCGCCCAGGCGACTGGCAGCGGGGACGCGGTCATCTACCTGCACGGCCCCAGGGGTTCCGGCAAGTCGCACCTGCTGCAGGCCAGCTGTCACCTGGCGGGCCGGGACGTCCAGTACCTGCCGCTGGCGGAACTGGCGGGCTACCCGGCCCGGGACGTGTTGCAGGGGATGGAATCGCTGCAACTGGTCTGCCTGGATGACCTCCACGCGGTGCTGGGCTTGGAAGACTGGGAGCTGGCGCTGTTCAACCTGTACAACGGGGCCAGGGAGCGGGGCTGTCGCCTGTTGCTGGCGGCGGAGGCTGCCCCCCGCGCCCTCGCGCTGGACCTGGAAGACTTGCGTTCGCGGCTGGCCTGGGGGGGCGTGTTCCAGCTCACCCCCGCCAATGACGAGCAAAAAGCCGCCATTCTTGTGTTTCGGGCCGCCCAACGGGGTATCGCGCTGGGCCCGGAGGTGGCGAACTATATCGTCGCCCGCGCCAGCCGGGACATGGAGGCGCTGTTGGCCCTGCTGGACGACCTGGATCACGCTTCGCTGGTGGAAAAACGCCCCCTGTCGATACCGTTTACGAAGCGGGCTCTGGGCTGGTAAAAGGGCAGGAATCCCCCCCTGGACGGGCACAATATCACCACAAAAAGCACTGGAAATAGCCGCGGGGAATGTTATTCTTCGCGCGTAAGAAACCAATCACGGACAGGAGTTCCATAAAAATGAAGAAAATAATACTGGCTGCGGGCGCGGCAGCAGGGTTCGCCATGGCGGGAATGACGTCGATTGCCGTGGCCCAGACCCCAGCGGGGGAAGCGGATTATTCCACCGGCAAGACACCCATTACCCTCAGCGCGGGTGCCGCCCACTGGTACTTCGCCAGCGACCGCGAGCTGGATAACATGAACTCTCCCTGGGTCGGCCTGGAATGGGCCTGGACCGATCAGTGGTCCACCGAGCTTTCCTTTACCCAGGACGATGCCAACAGCAAGGACTTTCCCGGCACCAAGACCGAGGTGACCCTGGCCAACCTGGGCATGAAGTACTACGGTGGCAGCTTCATCGGTGACGGTGGCACGCTGCGTCCCTACGCTGTGCTGGGCGCCGGCTTCTTCTCCATGGATCCCAAGCGCACCGGCGGCGAGAGCAATGACGACACCACCGTCAACGCCGGACTCGGCGTGCGCTGGATGATAACCCAGCGTTTCGGCGCCAGCCTGGATGCCCGCTCCGTCTACAACATCGACAAGGGCAACGCCGACACCATCGCCTATCTCGGCCTGAACTACTACCTCGGCAACGTGGCGCCGCCGCCGGTCATCGATAATGAAGTCTGCCTTGATGAAGATGGCGATGGCGTTTGTGACCAGGACGATGCCTGCCTCGGCACGCCGCCCAACACCCGCGTAGACTCACAGGGCTGTCCGCTGCCGGTTGCCCAGGTGGCGTCTATCAAGCTCAAGGTCAACTTTGCCTTCGACTCCTCGGTCGTGCAGGAGCAGTACTTCACCGACCTGGGTGAACTGGCCAAGTTCCTCAAGCGTTTTGACGAGGTGGACGTGAGCATAGATGGCTACACTGACAGTGTCGGCCCCGATGACTACAACCAGCAGCTGTCCCAGCGTCGCGCCCAGGCCGTCGTGGATATGCTGGTCAACACCTACGGCATCGCTCCCAGCCGCCTCAAGGCAGTGGGCTACGGCGAGGCCAACCCGGTCGCCAGCAACGATACCGCTGAGGGTCGCGCAGAAAACCGTCGGGTAATGGCTTCCCTGGAAGTCGAATACTCGGAGTAAGTAACGCTCAGTCCAGCTGGAAGCTATCGGCATCCAGCTGGCAGGGGAAACTCTCCCGGTAAGCTTGTAATGCGGCGCCGTCCAGGACCACCCTGGCGGCGCCGTTTTCATTTCCCATGTCCGTTAACAGCGTGCCGTCCGCTGCGACCGCCAGGCTGTCCCCGCTGTACTCCAGGCCGTTGGCGTCGCTGCCGATACGGTTGACCCCCACCACACAGGCCAGGTTTTCTATGGCCCTGGCCACCAGCAACTGACGCCAGTGCTGGCGCCGTGGCGCCGGCCAGTTGGCGACGTACAGGGCGAGGTCGTAATCATTGCGGTTGCGGCTGAACACGGGGAAGCGCAGGTCGTAGCAGACCTGCAGGAGGATGCGCCAGCCACGCCAACTGACGACGACCCGCTCCCGCCCGGCCCGGTAGCGCTTGTGCTCGCCGGCCATGCGAAACAGGTGGCGCTTGTCGTAGTGCTGCACGCCCTGGGGCGTGGCGAACAGCATGCGGTTGTAGACACCCTCGCCATCCCTGACCGCGATGCTGCCCGACAGGGCGCAGTCATGGCGCCGGGCCAACTGGCCCAACCACTGTTCAGTGTCGCCACCGGGGGGCTCGGCGTTGGCCAGGGCGTTCATGGAGAAACCCGTGGTAAACATCTCCGGCAGCAGCACCAGGTCGCCGGCCCGGTCCAGGCCGGCGATGGCTTCCTCGATCTGCTGGCGGTTGTCCGCCGGCTGCTCCCAGGCCAGCTCCCGTTGCATCAGGGTAATACTCAGATCCTGCATAGTACCTCCGCGGCCGACTCGAGCACCGCATCATTCTTGGCAAAACAAAAACGTAACAGCTGCCGGGGGGGCGGCTGCTCGTAGAAGACCGAGACGGGAATGGCGGCAATGCCCCGCTCGCGAGTCCACCGCTCGCACAGCGCGGTGTCGGCCTCCCGGCTGATCTCGCTGTAGTCCAGCAACTGGAAGTAGGTGCCGGCGCTGGGAGTGAAGCGGAACCGTGGACTGGCCCAGGGCGGCGCAGAACAGGTCGCGCTTGCGCTGGTAGAAAGCGGCCAGCGTGGCGGGGTAATCCGGTTGCTCGGCCAGGAAATCCGCTACCGCCAGCTGCACCGGCGTGACCGCCACGAAAGACACGAACTGGTGCACCTTGCGCAGCTCGGTGGTGAGCGCCGCCGGGGCGATGCAATAACCGGTTTTCCAGCCGGTGACGCTGAACGTCTTGCCGAAGGAGAACAGGGTGAAACTGCGCGCGCGCAGGGCGGGAAACTGCAGGGCGCTGTGGTGCGCGCGGCCGTCGAATACCAGGTGCTCGTAGACCTCGTCGCTGATTACCAGCAGGTTGTGGCGCTCGACCAGGGCCTCCAGGTACAGCATATCGTCCCGCGACAGGACGCTGCCGCTGGGGTTGTGGGGTGAGTTGATCATCAACAGGCGGGTGCGCCCGGAGATAGCGGCTTGCAGGCGCTCTCTGTCCAGGGCAAAGCCCGGCCCCTGCAGCGGTACGTGAATGGCGCGCCCGCCGGCCAGTTCCACGCTGGGCTGGTAGCTGTCGTAGCAGGGATCCAGCAGGATAACCTCGTCACCCGGCCCCACGCAGGCCATCACGGCGCAGAAAATGCCCTCCGTTGCCCCCGGTACCACGGTAATCTCCGTGTCGGGGTCGCAGCTGACCCCCCGGTAGCGCTGTAACTGGGCGGCGATTTGCTCGCGCAGCTGCATCACACCCGGCATGGGGGCGTACTGGTTGTGCCCGGCCATGACATGGCGGGCCATGGCCTCGCGCAGCGCCTCGGGCGCATCGAAATCGGGAAAGCCCTGGGACAGGTTGATGGCCCCGTGTTCGGCGGCCAGCGTGGACATGCGGGTGAAAATGGTGGTGCCCACCCGGGGCAGCTTGCTCTGTATCATCCTTTGTTCCGTTTACGGCGTGGAGCTCGCCTGTTCCATGGAGACCACGGTTTCAGTAGCCCGGCAGTTGCAGGTAGCGGCGCAGGTAGTGCACCGCCAGGTACAGTGGGCCCGTATCCAGCAGCGCCACCGTGGCCTTGAACAGGTAGTTGCTGCCCATCAGCACCAGCAGGGCCTGGAAGGCGATGTCCCCGCGCAGGAAGGCGGCGCCGAAGGTCACCGTGATCACCATGACCGAATCGACCATCTGGCTCATCAGGGTGCTGAAATTGTTGCGTATCCACAGGTGCTTGCCGCGGGTGACGCGCTTCCAGAAGTGGAACAGCTGGACGTCGCAGTACTGGGCCGCGACGTAGGCCAGCATGGAGGCGAACACCGCGCCGGAGGTGGTGGCGTAGATCAGCTGGTACAGGCCGACACTCTGCTCCACCATCTCACCGTTGGGCAGCGCCACCGGCGCGGCCAGTTGCAGGATCTGCCAGGGGGGCATTTGCTCCGCGGGTACCGCGGGAATGGAATTGCCCAGCAACAGCACGAACAGGATAAAGAAATTGAGCCCCAGGCCGACACTGACCAGGAAGTTGGCGCGGGCCTTACCGTAGAGCTCGCAGATCAGGTCGGTGCACAGGAAGGTCAGGGGATAGGGCAGTACCCCCACCGCCAGCGCCATGGGGCCCAGCTGCACAAAACGGGTGATGCCGATGACGTTCAGCAGGGTCATGGCGCACAGGAAAGAACCCGCCAGTACCAGGAAGGTGCGCTCCCGTGCGCTCCCTGCAGCGCGGCGGCGGTCAAGGCTCAGCTCTCCTTCTGGCCCAGGTTGGCGTGCAGCACTGAGCCATTGATCACCGGGTTGTGGTGGGCCCAGCGGATCAGCTCGGCGATTTCCTCGGGATTCGATCAGGCGGCCGAAACTGTTCATCGCCGCAAACAGACGTTCCACGCCCGGGTCATTGCCCAGGTGGGTGCGCAACATCTCGGTATCGGTGAAGCCGGGGCAGACCAGGGCGGTGTGCATGCCGCTGCCCATCAGGTCCTGGCAGGTGGCGCGCATCATGCCCAGCTGGGCGTGCTTGCTGACCACGTAGCTGAAGGAGCCCGGTACCGCCTTCTCCGACAGGGTCGACCCCACGTAGATCACGCTGGAGGAGCGGGGCAGCATGCGGCAGCAGCTGCTGGTTGAGGGTGTTGATGGCGACCACGTTGGTCTCCAGCACCCGGCGCAGGCGTCGCTGTCGCAGCTGGCGGCGCTGTCCTTGAGCATCTGGCTGGCATTGTGCACCAGCGCCACGGACCTGGCGCCGACGATTGCTGTCTCCAGGGTTTTGCAGGCCAGTTGCGATGGAGGCCGTCGAGGACAGGTCGCAGGACAGGTTGTGGACCCCCGGCGCAGGGCAGGGGCGTCGCGACAGGTTGTAGACCTGGTAGCCGTCCGCCATGAAGGCTTCCGCGGTGGCCCTGCCGATGCCGACGCTGGCGCCGGTGATAATTGCGATGTTCATAACGAGTGCCTGTGATTGTCCCGGAGCGGCCAATGATAACCCACCCCGGCCGCGGCTGTCGGCAGTTCTGGCTGCACCCGCTTGAGGGTGCCCGGTTGCGTCGGCGCCGGCCAGGCGTAACAATGGCGCCCGGACCGACTGACTCAGGCACTTCGATGGAACAACTCACCACGCTGTACATCAACAAGGAGCGACACAAGTTCTCCGCGGCGCACTACACCATATTTTCCGCAACGGAGCGCGAGCGCCTGCACGGTCACAACTATTCAGTGTCCGCCCGCATTGTCGCGCCCATGGGCCACAACGGCTTTGCCGCCGACTACAACGTCTACAAGTCGCGCCTGGCCACTCTGTGTGCTGAACTGGACGAGTACATGCTGCTGGCCGGCGAGTCCCCCTACCAGCAGGTAGAGGAGGAGGGCGATTGCTACCGGGTGCGTTTTGCCGATCAGCAGATGCTGTTTCTGCGCTCCGATACCATCGTCCTGCCAATTCGCAACGCCACGGTGGAAGAATTCTCCCGCTACCTGCTGCAGCGCCTGCTGCAACTGTCAGGCGGCGATGACCTGCGGGAAATCGAGCTGTGCGTGGCCTCCGGGCCTGGCCAGAAGGGCTGTGCCAGTTGGGTGGCGGGCCGCGACCAGCAGCCCTAGGCCGCGGCCGGGGTGGCGATACCGCTGTGGCGCAGCAGCGGCTCCAGGCTGGGCTCGCGGCCCCGGAAGGCGATGAACAGCTCCATGGCATCGCGCGAGCCCCCGGCGTGCAGGATGTGCTGCCGGAAGCTCTCGCCGGTGTCGCGATTGAAGATGCCCTCCTCCTCGAAGCGTGAAAACGCGTCCGCGGACAGCACTTCCGCCCACTTGTAGCTGTAGTAACCGGCGGCGTAACCACCGGCAAAAATGTGCGAAAAGCTGTTCTGGAAGCGGTTGTAAGCGGGTGTCGGCACCACTGCCACCGCGGCGCGCACCTCGTCGAGCAGGTCCTGCACCGACGCGCCGTTCGCGGGGTTCCACTCGCTGTGCAGGCGCAGGTCGAAGAGCGCGAACTCCACCTGGCGGGCCAGCATCATGGCCGCCTGGTAACTGCGCGCTGCCATGACAACGATCGCGGCGACAAGGAACGCGACGGGGAACAGGTCACCGGCGAGCCCCGCGGCCTGGCCGGTGATCGCGAAGATCCCTGCACCGATCATGACGCCGGTGCCCAGCGACACGGCACCGAACAGTGTCAGGCTGCCGGCGACGTCCTCGGGCGCGTGGGCATCGACCGAGTTCGTGTCGTGGTCCATGGCCATGTCGTCGTTCACGGCCGAGTGTCTCGCAAACCGGTGATCACGGCGGCCTCGGGCCGCTGGCCGTGGGCCGTACGCGGCGACGAGCACGCCGCGGACGTTGCAAGCGTCGCAGGCGATGGCGAGCAAGATGGCTTCGTCATCGGGATCGCTGTCCCCCTCGAATCGGACGACGGCGTCGGCTTCGCCTGGTGGGGGTCGTGGGTGTGTCCACAAGTGCCGCAGCGCAGCCCTTCAGGGACCGCGGAGAAGTCGGTGGTGTACCCTCCGCTCGCAGTGAGGCCAGCTCGTCGGTCAGGCTCATCTCGGGTGGTGTCATGGCCTCGATCGGCTCGTTCGGGCGGAGATCGTCGGGCGACGCCAGTGCGGGGCGGGCGATGTGGTGGAACACCGCCACCGCGGCGGCAGTGGTTCCGGCGAGCCAGGCCGAGGCCGACGAGGAGGGCGCTGGCCTGGTCGAAGGTGGGGGTGAAGGCGCCGTCGACGAGGACCCGGATGGCGCCGTGGCTCGGCATGAACCGGGCCCATGACGGGGGTGCGGCGTCGAACATGACGTTCTGGGCGATGCCGACGTCGATGAACGGGATGGTGAGGATGAGGTAGAGCCCGCCGAGACGCCCGGCGAGCATGCCGATGATGACGCCGAGCATGCCGTAGGTGAGCGCGACGAGCACGTTGGCGACGATGACCGGCGCCCAGGCCGTCGGGCGTGAAGTCGACGGCGGTCACCGCGAGGGAGATGGCGGTGATCCCGAGCGCGGCGGCGACGATTACGCCGAGGCGAGCGACGAGCACTTCGGTGGTGCGGAATCCGGCCTGTACGAGGCGGCGGTCGGCCTGGGCAGATCCGAGGACAACGAACAGCCCAGTGATGCCCGAGAGGAACGCGATGGTGATCGGCGCCATGATCGCCCCGTGCAGGTCGACCATCGACACGACCGACAGCGTGGTGCGGCCGCCCTCGACGAGTTCGACGACGGCGGGCTGTTCCGGGGTGACGCTGAAGCTCAGCGTGATGAACGCGACGGGGAGGCCCGCCAGCAGGATCCACATGACGACGTTGCGGCGGTACTGACGGAACCCGTAGCGCAAGCCGCCGTCGTTCGGGACAGCCCGCGCCGGGACGCTCGTGACGTGGCTCGGAGTGAGCGGGCCGCGTCGTGCGCACCAGCAGGATGACCGCGAGCGCGAGGCACCCGACGGTCCAGGCGCCCGCGATCGAGCAGGTCGGTGGTGGCGGTGGAGTGACCCGAGTCGAGTTCCAAGCAGGACCAGCGTGGGGAAGTGGGTGGGGAAGACCCGCACCAGCGTGTTGGTGCCGCCGCTGAACCCGGGCCCGAGGAACATGTCGAACATCCAGATGAACAGCACGATGAGCGAACCGTTGAGCTCGTCGCGGACGACGGCACCGACCGACGGAGCCGATACCGAGGTAGATGAGCGCGAACATCAACGTGACGGCGACCGTGCGAGGACGTCGGTGATGCCGGCACGGACCTGTAGAGCGAGCAACGAGCCGGTCAGTAGCCACCAGCGCGAGCGCGAGCCCGGCCACGAGTCGGGCCGCCACCACCGACAGCGTCCCGACCCGCCGCCGCGAGACGACGGTCAGCTTGCCGCGAACCCACGACCTGGAAGAACCCACCGACCCCAGCGAGGACTGCGCCGCCCATCCCGCGGTGGCAGCCTCGAGCGAGCCGAGGTCGGCGAGGCTGCCGAGGATCTCGGCGAAGTCGACGATCACGCCGGCGGTGAGGGTGACGAAGACGACCGGGACGACGAGCAGCAGCACGACGGTTGAGTGGGCGCCGGGCGTACTCGCGCAGGAAGACCAACGACAGTGCGGGCGTCATCGCTGACTCGGTCCGACCGTCGCGCAGCTCGACGATGCGATCGAAGCGTTCCTCGTCGGCGATGAAGTGGCTGATGATCAACAGCGTGCGGCCCGATCCCGCCGTGCTGCGGTCGCCTCCCAGAACCGCTGGTAGGTCTCCCAGTCGAACCCCGCATACGGCTCGTCGAGCAGCAACAGATCCGGGTCGTGGAGCAACGCCAGCCCCAGATTCAACTTCGAGCGAGTCCCACCAGACAGCTCCTCGACTCGGGTGCCCGCCCACCGTTCGAACCCGAACGTGTCGTACAGGTCGGCCCGGGCGGCTTCGAGTGCCACCTGGTCGAGCTGGTAGGCCTTCGCGAACAACTCGAGATGCTCGTCGCAGGTCAGGCGCTCGTACAGGACGGGGTCCTGTGGGCAGTATCCGAGCGTGCCGTCTCGTCGGAGGGTGCCGCTGTCGCGGGCCAACGCCCCGACCAGGATTTTCATGAGGGTGGACTTGCCCGATCCGTTCTCCCCGACGAGCCCAACGATCTCGCCTCGCCCGAGTGCCATGTCCGCCCCGCGTAGTACCGAGACCCGCGACCGATGCGGCCACCAGCCACGGTTGAAGGATTTGATGATCCCTGACGCTTCGAGAACGACACCGATTCCCGGCAGCTGTGGCGCGGCACCGGACTCGGTTTCGGGGGGGGTTGAGGTGCTCATGGGGCCTTCCCTCCCCGCGGTTCGACGAGTGCGACGGGGATCGGTGACCGTCAGTGGTGGGCGTGGGATATGGCGGCGGCATATCTCGGCTCGGAGACGGCTTCGAGATGGCTGGTGTCGACGGGCTTGGGGTGCCAGCGTCGGAGCCGGTTGGCGTTGGTGACGACCGAGAGGCTGCTGGCCGCCATGGCCGCGGCGGCGATCATCGGGCTGAGCTGGACGCCGATGAAGGGGTAGAGGACGCCGGCGGCGATGGGGATGCCGACGCCGTTGTAGACGAACGCCAGGAACGAGGTTCTGGCGGATGTTGCGCATGGTGGCGCGACTGAGCGTGATGGCGGTGACGACACCGTCGCAGGGCCCCCGAGATGAGGGTGATGTCGGAGGACTCGATGGCGACGTCGGTGCCGGTGCCGATGGCGAAGCCGACGTCGGCCTGGGCGAGGGCGGGTGCGTCGTTGATGCCGTCGCCGACCATGGCGACGACACCGCCTTCGTCCTGGAGGCGGCGCACCTCGAGGGCCTTGTGCTCGGGGAGCACCTCGGCGAGGACCCGTTCGATGCCGACCTGGCGGGCGATCGCGGCGGCGGTGCGGGCGTTGTCGCCGGTGATCATCGCCACCTTGACGCCCGAGTGCCCGAAGCGCGGCGATCGCGGCGGCGGAGTCCTCCTTGACGGTGTCGGCCACCGCGATGACCCCGCCGGGACGGCCGTCGAGCGCGACGAGCATCGGCGTCTTGCCCGGCCTCGGCGAGTCGGTCCATCTCGGCGCTCAGATGCGTCGGTGTCGATGCCGGCGTCGTCGAGGAGTCGCCGGTTGCCGATGAGGACCTCGTGGCCGTCGACGATGGCGCGGATGCCCTTGCCGGTGATCGAGTCGAACTCCGTCGGGTCGACGAGGTCGAGGCCGCGGTCGCGGGCGCCGGCGACGATCGCCTGGGCGAGCGGATGCTCGGAGGATTGCTCGGCGGACGCGACCAGGCGGAGCAGCTCGTCCTCGTCGACGCCGGCCGACGGTGACGACGTCGGTGAGGGCCGGTTCGCCGCGGGTGATCGTGCCGGTCTTGTCGAGCACGATGGTGTTGAGCTTGTGGGCGGTCTCGAGCGACTCGGCCGACCGGATCAGGATGCCGTGCTCGGCGCCCTTGCCGGTGGAGACCATGATCGACAGCGGGTGTCGCCAACCCGAGCGCGCACGGGCAGGCGATGATCAGCACCGACACGGCGGCGACGAGCGCGAGCGTGAACGCCGGTTCGGGCCGACGACGAACCAGATGGCGAAGGTCGCGATGGCGATGAACATCACCGCCGGCACGAAGTAGGACGACACGAGGTCGGCGAGACGCTGGATCGGGGCCTTGGAGCCCTGGGCCTGCTCGACCAGCTTGATGATCTGGGAGAGCATCGTGTCGGCGCCGACGTTGGTGGCCTCGAACCGGAACGCACCGGTCTGGTTGATGGTGGCGCCGATGACGGTGTCGCCGACGTCCTTGGTGACCGGGATCGACTCGCCGGTGACCATCGACTCGTCGAGGGTCGAGCGACCGTCGACGATCACGCCGTCGACGGGGACCTTCTCGCCGGGACGGACCAGCACGACGTCGCCCGGGCACGACGTCCTCGACCGGGACCTCGACCTCGTCGCCGTCGCGGATGACGGTCGCGGTGCGGGCCTGCAGGCCGATCAGCTTGCGGATCGCCTCGCCGGTGCCGGCCTTGGCCCGCACCTCGAGCAGGCGGCCGAGCAGGATCAGGGTGATGATGACGCCGACCGCCTCGTAGTACACCTGCCGGACGTCGTCGGGCACCACCGATGGGGCGACGGTGACGAGCAGGCTGTAGCCGAACGCGGCGATGGTGCCGATGGTGATGAGCGATGTTCATGTCGGCAGTGCGATGGCGCAGCGTCAGCCAGCCGGTGCGGTGGATCGGCCACCCGCTGTAGAACATCACCGGGGTGATCAACGCCAGCTGCAACCACCGGTTCATCATGAACTCGGGCACCCACGTCGCCGCGAACAGATCGACGGCCATCACCGCGAACACGACGGGCGCCGAGAGCACCGCGCCGATCGATCACCCGACGGGTCAGATCCGCGATCTCGGCCCTGCGGTCGGCGGCCTCGTGGTCCTCGGTGTCGGCCGAGCCCGGCGCGTCTCGGGGAACGAGCCGATAGCCGGCGTCGGCCACGACCGCTTGCAGCTCGGCTGGGCGTGATCTGGGTCGGGTCGAAGTCGACCGTGGCGCGCTCGGTGCCGAAGCTGACGTCGACCCGATCGACACCCGGCAGCTCGCTCGAGCACCGACTCGATGTTCACCACGCAGGACGCGCACGACATCCCCGACACCCGGAACTCCGCCTGCTCGGTCGGCAACGTCTGGGTGGTGCGATGGGCCCAACCCCGACGCGCGGGCGACTGGCACGATCGGCTGCCGTCGACCTCGGGGCCGGCATCGAGCGTCGGCGTCGCGGGTTCGACGATCAGGGTCCCGTGGATCATGTTCATCCCGCACGCGAAGCTGAACTCGCCGACCTTGTCCGGGGTGAACTCCAGGGTGGCGGTCCCGAACGCCGGCAGCGTCTTCGACGCCGCGAAGTCAGCGAACACCACCCGAGACGTGCAGTCGCCGGCCTCCTGACGGTCGAACGTGAGACGGAGCGGCACCCCTTCGCGCACCCGGATCACGTCGGGCGAGTACCCGCCCTTCACCGTGATCGTCACCTCCTGCACGCCGTCCCGGAGGTCTCGCGGCGCGGGCCTGTTTCGGGCCGAAGAAGAACCACCACAGAAACGCCGTCGACGCGACCGCACCGGCGAGAACGACGACGTCGACGCCAGACATGTTCGACCTCACGCCCCCGACGCGAAGTCGTGGTCGGGGTCGTGTGCGCCGTGGGCTCATCGATCTGGTGATGGCGACCCATCCACACCGTCCACACCACCGACGGCGACCGCGCCGACGAGCGAACGCGACCCCTCCGCCAAAGAGCGCGCCGGTGACCGAGAACGCACCGAAGACGACGAGCATCGGTACCAGGCAACACAACGCCATCACACCGAGCAGCGGCGGCCTTTCCACCCGTTGACAGGTCGTCGACATCCTGGTTGAGTTTCATGTTGCTACCTCCTGGTGGCGGTTCTTGTCGCCGCGAGCCTTGATCGGCGCTCCTCGCGTCGCGGCGAGTCGGGTTCCTCGGTGCAACATGGTCCGCGACTGGCCGGGCGATGATCTCCCGCCAAACGCCAGCCCGATGCACGTCGGTGATGTCGAGTCCGGCGGAGACGATGTTGTCCTCGGTGCGGCGGTTGATGTTGGCGCCGATGACCCGGCGCATCACCGGGTTCACCAAGTCGAACGAACCACCCGGCGATCCTGCTTCGGGGGCGGACGTGCTCGAGGAGGAGCACCTGCCCGCCCGGTTCGACGACGCGCGCCAACTCTTCAAGGCCCCCAACAGGATCAGCGACCGAGCAGAACACACAGGTGGCGCAGACCGTGTCGAAGGAGTGGTCCTCGAACGGGAGGCGGCCGATGTCGGCAACCTCCAGCTTCACATCCGCTGACAGTCGCCGCGCCCGTCGCCGGGCCCGCGACAACATCCCTGTTGACAGGTCGATGCCGGTGAGTTCGATACCGGGCGGGTAGAGGTCGAGATTGCGGCCAGTGCCGACGCCGACCTCCAGGACGCGGCCGACGGCGTGGCTCAGGACGCGCTTGCGCCGCGACCGCACCCCACCCAACAGCTCCATCGGCCAGTCGTAGAGGTCGTACATGAACGCGTTGCGGTCGTACCGGCGTGTAGTGGCCTGCTGTTCCACTCCATCTTGGGCTGCTCGTGGTTTGGTGGTCATCCGTGAAGGCTCCGATCGAGGTGTGTGCGGTTCTGTGTCGCTACCCGCTTCGAGTACCCGTTGGACGGTTTGTCCGGAGGCCTCGGCTCGGTGAAGCCAGGTCGGCCTCTTGAGCGGTGTCATCGCGAGTGCGAGGCATCTGCGTTCTCGGGATCGGCGGACCCTTCGGGCGTGGCGTGGCTGTGGTTCATGCCGAACATCATGAAGATCATCATCAAAGGGCAGGCCAGCAGGATCAGGTAGATCACCCCGCTGGGGACGGTGACACCCATCCAGCCGAGTCCGATGACAGCCAGGATCGCGGCGAGAATCCCGGCGTGCATCCACGTGTGGTTCCGCATGATCTTCCTCCTGATGGCCGCTCGCGTGCGGTACTCGTTCCGTTGCTTAACGACATACTGTGAGCGCGCGAGGAGCCTGAGTCATCCGGGTGGGGTACGGAACCGATTGCGGGCCACTACGCAGCCCAACCAACACGGCGCGGTCCTCGTCGGTAGTCTTCTACAGCGTGTCGTACTCACCGGCCGGGGACGGCGCCCAGATCCCACTCGACCGTCTCCCGGCTCTCCTTGCCACGGCGTTGGAACTCGCGTACGAACACGATCTCGGAGCACTGCTCTCGGTGATCGTCGCACGTGCTCGAGACGCCGTCGGTGCCGGGTATGGCGCCCTCGGGGTGTACGACCAGCACGGCACCATGACCCAGTTCGTGCAGGATGGCCTCGATGTCGGCGCCGTCGCAGCGATCGGGGCCTACCCGGAGGGACGTGGGCTCCTTGGCGAGGTCGTCGTCGCCGATGGGCCCATCAGGCTTGCCGATCTCGCGGCGGACCCGAGGTTCGGTGGGTTCCCGGCCAACCATCCACCGATGCAGACGTTTCTGGGCGTACCGGTCACGTCGGGTGGTCGCCGGCACGGGAACCTCTACCTCACCGACAAGCGGGCCGGCGTGTTCGATGAGGTCGATGAGCAACTGGTGGTCGTACTGGCCCGATTCGCGGCCGCGGCCATTGACAACGCGCTGCTGGCCGACGCCGATCGGGAGCGTGCCGAATCCCTGACGCTCGTCGCCGCGGCAGATCGAAGAGAGCGGGCGCAACGCGAGATTTTCGGAGCGCGTGATCGGCGCCCAGGAGGCCGAACGGGCCCGGGTCGCGCGTGATCTTCACGACCAGGTCGGCCAATCGCTCACCGCCATACTGCTCGCGCTCCAGATCCTGGGTCAGGTGGAACCCGGAAGCGACGAGGCCCGACATCGCCATGACGAGCTGCGCGAGCTGGTCACCGGAACCCTCGACGAGGTGCGCGAGCTGGCATTTGAGCTGCGACCCACGATTCTCGACGACATCGGACTCGTCGCCGCGCTCGAACGGCTGGTGGAGAGCCAGCGCAACCAGCGCGGTGGGCACGTCGGCTTTCGCGTGGCCGGTATCAACGACAGCGCCCGGATGACCGGTGACGCAGAGACAGTGATCTACCGGGTTGTTCAGGAAGCCCTGACCAACGTCGCCCGCCACGCTCACGCCGAACTCGTTACGGTAGATCTTCACCGGGAGGGTACGCACCTCCATGTGCACATCTCCGACGACGGACGCGGTTTCGACCCCGACCGGGTCCGCGGCTCGCTCGGGCTCACCGGGATGGCCGAGCGAGCCGTTCTCATCGGGGCTTCGTTGACCATCGCATCCGAGCCGGGCGCCGGGACCCGCGTTCATCTGGCGGTGCCCGTTGTCTGAGCCCATCCGTGTCGCGATTTGTGACGATCACGCCGTCGTACGCAGCGGCCTCCGGACGATCCTCGCCGCCGATGACGGCATCGAAGTGATAGGCGAGGCCGCAACAGTCCGTGAATCCGAAGCTGCGGCGCGGGACCTACGCCCCGATGTGTTCATCATGGATCTCAACCTTCCTGACGGCAACGGGTTCGACGGCACCCGCCGTGTCCTAGAAGCCAGCCCCACAACCCGGGTGGTGATCCTCACAGTGCACGACGATGTTGCCTACCTGCGCAAGGGATTCGACGCGGGCGCCATTGGTTACCTCAACAAAGAAGCGGCCGACCTCGAGCTCGTCCAGGCCGTCCGACAGGCGGCACTCGGCGTCCGCTACGTCGATCCGCGTCTCGGTGCCGGCCTGTTGAGCGATCCTGTTGAGGCCCCGACGCGGCTTGCGGGCCCTGGCGGCGAGCTCACCGAACGCGAGGAGGATGTCCTGCGCCTCATTGCCCGCGGTTACACGAACGCGCAGATGGCCGATGAGCTGTTCCTGTCCGTTCGGACCATCGAGACCCACCGCGCCCACGTCCAGCAGAAGCTGGGACTCCGCAACCGGGCCGACCTCGTACGCGCCGCGACCGGAGCGGGCCTGATCGACACCTGAAACCCGGGTGGTGCCTCTACCTCGCTGGCTGTGCCGTGGCCTTCGACGACGGTCGAACCAACATCCACCAGGTGCTCATCGTCCGGCCCGACACAGCAGGAGACAGTGGCATCAGCTCCAGGCCCGCGTGGTGAAGGGTTTCGCCCAATCGCAGGACGGATCCCGATCGTCTCGCCGAGTGGCCGCGAGAACGTGCGGTGCCCGCACGGCGGCTCGGTTCGATCGCTGGTGCTGGCCCGCTCCGTACCTGTCCGCAACGCGACCCGTAGTCCGACACGATGCGCCGGGACCATAGGGGCGCCACTGTGACGCGGTGGCCGACAAGCCCTCGGACGCGGCAGAAGCCGACGACGGGCGCGTCCTCTACGTACTCGAACACCCAAGGACTTCCCGTGTGCCCTACGGCAACGACCGCTGACGAACTCCGGACCGAAGTGCCGCGGATCGTCGTGGCAATGAGCCACCCGACGATGCGGCGCTATGTGTGTGACCTGATCGAACGAGGGTGCAGGTGCTGGCTCGCCACCGCGACCCCCGACCCATCATCGCTCCATGAAGCCATCGCCAACCTCCACCCGGACGCCATCGTTCTCGAAGCTTCACGATTTCCGGAGTGCTACCCCGACATCGGCAACACGTTCCCGATCAGCCACATCATCGTCATCGGGCCCTGCCCCGACGACGCCTACCGCGACGCCGCACACGCGGCCGGTGCCGGCGCCTGGATCCCCCGAGACCACCTGTCAACCGAGCTCGTTCACGAAGTGCACCGAATCACCGGCCTCGCGGGCTGCAAGTGCGGATGCCAAGAAGCATGACCACCAGCACGCCTAGCGGCGGCAAGACCCGTGTCACTTTCGAGGTGGCAGCCGAAGCGGGCACCCGGATCGAAGTGTTCGGTGTGGCCGACGCACCCCGAGAGACCTCGGTATCGCTATCGGCGCTGGTACCGATGTCGCCATCGAGACCGCCGACCTGGTCCTTATGCGCTCTGACCCGCTCGACGTCGCCATCGCTCCTCGAGATCGGGCGTGGCACCCGGCGCAAGATGCGCCAGAACCTTTCCTGGGCCATCGGCTACAACTCGGCCGCTCTACCCATCGCCGCCGGCGTCTTCGTTCCCGCGTTCGGCTTCGGACTGCGTCCCGAGATTGCGGCGCTCACCATGTCGGGATCCAGCATCATCGTTGCCGTGAACGCCGTGCTCCTCAAACGGCTCCGACTCCGCACCGCCCGGCCGATGTGTGATGGCTCGAGGTCCTCGCGGGAGTTCCATCTGATGGCCACTGAGAGGCCGTTGTGCACCTGGGACCAGGACTTGGTCGGATTCGCCGAGGACTCAGCACGAGCGTGTGTACGACAGAGTGTCGTAGGTTGTGGCCATGGCTGCGGATGTCGACGTCACCGTCGTTGATGGTTTGGGGGGCGCGGCGCGGAACCAGTTCGCCGCGCTCGCTGGCGGAGGCCTTTCGGTTCGATCCGATGCAGGAGTGGTTGTTCCCGAACGAGGAGCGTCGGGAACGCGCGGGCTGCGGAGGTTCTACTCGAGCGACCTTGAGCATCGATTGGATGGAACCGCGGTTGTTCACGTTGTGGAACGGGACGGAGTGGCCTTTTGGCATCCGCCCGACCAGTGGCAGTTGCGCACCCGATCCGCCGTAGGAATCGCCCCGACGATGGCCAGCGTCCTGTGGCATCACCCAGTGGGCGCGGTGCGCGTTCTCCGCGCGGTGCTCAGGCACCACCCGGTCGAGCCCCATTGGTATCTCAGCCACCTCGCGGTCGCTCCATCGGAGCGCGGCCGAGGGATTGGGCGAGCGCTCGTGGAGGCCGGCCTTCGTCGCGCACTGGCCGAGAACGTGGGCGCGTACCTCGAGACCGCCAATCCCGAGAACCTGGCTTTCTACCAGCGGATCGGATTCTCGCAGATCGGACTCACACGAGTAACTGGAGCACCGCCGGTCTGGATGTTGTGGTGGGCTCCACTCGATGCTCGGCACGGTTCGGGTCTCCGAGCGAGACCCGAACCGGCCGACGTCAACGTCAGGTCACGCGGACGATCACCTTCATCCCGGCCTCCCAATGGCCGGTCTCGTGGCACCCGATGATCAGCTCACCGGCTTCATCGAAGGTATAGGTGAGCTCACCTTCTTCTCCGGGCGGAACGACCAGCTTGTCGTCGTCCTCGGTGGTGCGATCCATGCCAGCGCCCATCTCGCCGTCCGGGCCGCCGTCCATGCCCCCGATCATCTCCTCGTGATGCAGCTCCTGGGCTGCGGCATCGCCAAGGACAGCCTCGTGCTTCACCACCCCCTCATTTTGAAACTCGAACGTGACGGTCTCACCCTTGGTCACCTCGACTTCGGTGGGTTCGTACTTGTTGTCCGTCATCGTGATGGGGATGGTCCGCGGGCCAGAGCCAGATTCGGTGTCGTCATCGGTGCCACAGGCGACTGCAAGTGTCGCGAGGGCAAAGAGTGCGATGGACGCGCGCGCGTAGTTCATGTTGATTCCCTTCGTTCGTCGTTCCGGCGTCGGGCGACGCCGTTGATCTGCTCAGTGGAGAACGAGAAGACGAGGGACAGGAGGCTCGGGCGTCCAGGTGGCCTGCGTGGGTCGCGTCATATTCGGCAGCGATGTGCGTCGAACGCTGGCGACCCTGGTCGCCGGGGAGTCAGAGCCGAGTATCACTGCCACGCACGGGGTCACATGACCGTGGACCGAGATCGGTGGCGGCGTGTTCGTGTGTTGGCCGCGGGCGGGCCGGTGATCGCGGTCGGCCATGCCGGGATTCGAGCTGCTTTGGATCGACCCAGGCGAGGACGGTGCCGGGGTCGTGTGGGCCGTGTCGAATGTTGCGGACTGAGAAGGGTGGGCTCCGGCCGTGTGCATAGCGAACACCGACACAACGGAGATGGCGAACACGACGGCGGCCGCTCGGCTACTCGCCGCCTTCCAAGACATGCGGGCACCATAACGGGCCGCAGCGCCTTCCCCCGAGCGCCGGGTCCGGCCCGGCCCGGTTCCGTCGCCCGGTCACGGCGTCCGCACGCCTGGGACACAGCTTTCGAGGTTGCCATATAGGGTGGGGGGGTATACCTTCGAGGGAGTCCAGACCGCCAACCAGGAACAGAGGATGACCATGGCAACCACGACCACCTATCTAGTTACTGGCATGACGTGTGGTCACTGCGTGGCATCGGTGACCGAGGAGCTCTCGGCGGTCCCCGGTATCACCGGCGTCACCGTCGACCTGCCCACTGGTCGAGTAGACGTCAGTTCTGAGACCCCGCTCGACGACAATGCGGTGCGCGCCGCTGTCCAGGAAGCCGGCTACGAGATCGAACCGTGAGCGTCCCCGCCCGTCTCGGTGCGTTCGCGGTAGTGATCGCATTGGCCTTTGGTGGCGGTGCCGTGCTCGGTGCAGCGATCGGGCCTGACGTGGACCAGCCGGCCCCCACCCACGACGGGCCTGCGACCAGCACTCCGGACGCGGCGGACCACCTGATAGAGGGGCCCCAGCCATGACCGGTCCCGGTACAAGCAGCCCTCCAAGCCCGCAGAGACAGATCGACCTCTCGATCGAGGGGATGACCTGCGCGTCGTGTGCGGCGCGATCGAGCGCCGCCTCAACAAGATCGACGGGGTGTCGGCTTCCGTCAACTACGCGACGGAGCGGGCCCGGGTCGACGTGCCCGAGGGTATCGACAGCGATCGCCTGGTGGCCGAGGTCGAGGCCGCCGGGTACCACGCCCGCCTCCCCGAACCTCGGCGACCGGCCGCTGATCCTGATGCCATGCCGGTCCACGACGAGGCCCGCGGCTCTGGAGACCGGCTCGTGGTCTCGACGGTACTCACGGTGCCGGTCGTCCTGATGGCGATGGTCCCGGCGCTCCAGTTCGACAACTGGCAGTGGCTGTCGCTCACGTTGGCCGCTCCGGTCGTGGTGTGGGGGGCTCTGCCTTTCCACCGAGCGGCGTGGGTGAACCTGCGCCACGGCACCGCGACGATGGACACCCTGATCTCGGTCGGAACCCTCGCTGCGTTCGGATGGTCGCTGTACGCGCTCTTCTTCGGTGGAGCCGGCGACCCGTCGATGCGGATGGGGTTCGAGCTGGGGATGCAGCGCGGCGGCGAGGACGAGATCTACCTCGAGGTGGCGTCCGGCGTCACCGTGTTCATCCTCGCCGGCCGCTACTTCGAAGCGCGGGCCAAGCGCCGCTCGGGTGCTGCGCTGCGGGCTCTGCTCGAACTGGGCGCCAAGGACGTCGCGGTCCTGCGGGGCGACGAGGAGGTCCGCATCCCCGTCGAGCAGCTCGCGGTCGGCGATCGATTCGTGGTGCGCCCGGGGGAGAAGGTGGCCACCGACGGGATTGTCGAAGAGGGCTCGTCCGCCATCGACGCGTCGCTCCTCACCGGCGAGAGCGTCCCGGTCGAGGTCGGCCCCGGCGATGCGGTCGCGGGCGCGACGGTGAACGCAGGCGGCCGGCTGCTGATCAGCGCCACACGGGTCGGGGAAGACACCGCCCTCGCCCAGATCGCTCGACTCGTCACCGATGCCCAGACCGGCAAGGCTCCGGTGCAGCGGTTGGCCGACCGGGTGTCCGCCGTGTTCGTGCCGGTGGTCATCACCTTGTCCGGCCGCCACGCTCGGCTTCTGGCTCGGTGCCGGAGCGGAGGCCGCCGAGGCATTCTCTGCGGCCGTCGCCGTGCTCATCATCGCCTGTCCGTGCGCACTGGGGCTCGCGACCCCGACCGCGCTGATGGTCGGAACCGGTCGAGGTGCCCAGCTCGGCATCCTCATCAAGGGTCCCGAGATCCTCGAGTCGACTCGGCAAGTGGACACGATCGTCCTCGACAAGACGGGCACCATCACCACCGGTCGCATGAGCCTCGTCGAGGTCGTCGTCGACGATGGGGTCGACGAAGCCGAGGTGCTGCGCCTTGCCGGCAGCCTCGAGGACGCGAGCGAGCATCCCATCGCCAGGGCCGTGGCCCAGGGCGCCCGTGACCGTGGCATCGCCCTGATTCCCGTCGAGTCGTTTGCCAACAGCCAGGGCCTCGGTGTGCAGGGCGTCGTCGACGGCCATGCAGTGGTCGCGGGCCGCGAGCGCTTCCTCGCCGACTGGTCCCTGCATCTCGGACCCCGACTCGAGACCGCCAAGCGTGATGCCGAGGAGAAGGGTCGAACTCCGATCCTGGTCGGGTGGGACGGCGCGGCCCGAGGGGTGGTGGTCGTCGCCGACACCGTGAAACCGACTTCACGGGAGGCCGTCGAGGAGTTCCGCCAACTCGGCCTCGTTCCCGTGTTGCTCACCGGCGACAACGACCGGGCGGCACGGACGGTGGCCGGACAGGTCGGCATCGACGAGGTCATCGCCGAGGTGCTCCCAGCGGAGAAGGTGGATGTGGTCCAGCGACTCCAGGACGAAGGTCGGATCGTCGCCATGGTGGGAGACGGTGTCAACGATGCCGCCGCGCTCGCCCAGGCCGATCTCGGTCTCGCCATGGGCACCGGCACCGACGTCGCCATCGAAGCCTCTGACATCACCCTCGTTCGGGGCGACCTGCGAGCCGCGGGGACGCCATCCGGCTGTCGCGCCGCACGCTCGGCACCATCAAGGCCAACCTGTTCTGGGCGTTCGCCTACAACGTTGCCGCCATCCCGCTCGCCGCGGCCGGACTGCTCAACCCGCTGGTCGCCGGAGCGGCCATGGCGCTCTCGAGCGTCTTCGTGGTCTCCAACAGCCTGCGGCTCCGACGCTTCCGGTCGACCATCCACGACGAGCCTCCGGTCGACGCCCACGCCGCCTGACTCGTCCTACCTGTCGCTCAGCGAAGAAAGCCTGGAGGTGCCGTGCGCGGCTACTCGATCAACAGCGATGACTACCAGAAGCGCCTCCGCCGGATCGAAGGGCAGGTGCGCGGTCTGCAACGGATGATCGACGAGGAGGCCTACTGCATCGATGTCCTCACCCAGATCTCGTCGGTCACCAAAGCCTTGCAGGCCGTCGCCCTCGGCCTGCTCGACGAGCACGTCCGCCACTGCGTCACCCACACCCAAGGTCGCGATGGCACCGAACCAGCCGACGACATGATCGACGAGGCCATGCGCGCCTTCGAACGACTGCTGCGCTCGTGAGCTGCCAGCGGAGCTGAGCCCTCGCGGTGGACAGCGCTTCAGTCCGAGGGGGACAACCGCCGCCGGACTCGCCACGCGATGCGCCAACCGAAATTCATGTCGAATCCCTTGCGGTGGCTGGGGCCTTGAGGGTAGACTCGAACATATGTTCGACAAGCCCGAGATGAGCGGAGAGGCAACCTCCTTCCAGCGCCTCGCACTGGCCCCACGCCGGGCGAGCGACCTGGTCATGGGCGACATCCACGTGTGGGCCGACGGCGACCCCCACACGGCCAACAACACGGCCAGCAACACGGCCAGCAACACGGCCAGCAACACCGCCGGCACGGGCGACGTCACTACCTCCTTCGATATCGGCCCGCTGGTCGAGTTCCTCCGCGGCGAGGTTCCGCCCAACCCGCTTGGCGATCTCGACACCGACGACCTGACCGAAGCGGCGATGGCCCTGGGGGCCTACGAGGCGGGCGTGCGGGCCCAGCAGCTCGACATGATCGCCGAGCTCGATGCCCGCGACGCCTTCAAGGCCGACGGCCAGACCGGCATGGTGGCCTGGCTGTGTCTTGTGCTGTCGGTGCGTAAGCACACTGCCCGAGAGTTGCTCGGTGTCGCCCGGGTCATCAAGGGTCTTCCGTTGTTGCGCGACCTCTACACCGAGGGTCAGATCTCGTGGGATCAGCTGGCGTCGTTGTGCCAGCTGGCAACCCCCGACACCGACGCCCAGTGGGCAACCGACGCCTGGCGCTACTCGGCCGAAGACCTGGCCAAGATGGTCCGCAACCGTCGCGTCCGCGACGACGAAGCCCGCGACGCCCACGATCGGCGGGGGCTCACCCGTCGGATCCGTCGGGGTGGGGTCACCGAGCTGGCCTTCGTCCTTCCCCACGACAGCGCCGCGGTGGTCGAGGATGCCCTCGAGCGTGAGGCCAAACGCAACCTTGCACGCGACGCCGACGGCAACTACCCGTCCAAGTCCCAACAGCTCGCCGACGCTCTCGTGTCGATGTGCGCCCGCGATGTGGGCAACGACGGCGCCGGCGATCCCGGCAAGCCGACCGTGGTCCTGCATGCCGATCTCGGGTTGGCCACCGGCGAGAACCCCGATGGGTACGCAGGGCTGCCGGACGGCCGCCCGATCGCTGCGGCCACGTTGCAGCGCTTGTTGTGCGACGGCCGCATCGAGTGGGCCATCGACCGCGATGACGGCGTCCAGCTCGGTATCGGTCGGGCGTCGCAGACCTGGCCCGACTGGTTGGCCCGCCTCATCCGAGAACGAGACGGCGACCGATGTCGGTTCCCTGGTTGCCAGGGCCCCATCCACCACATCCACCACATCAAGGAATGGGTCGCCGACAAGGGCGAGACCAACTCGTCCAACGGTATGGGCGGCTGCTTCACCCATCACCACTACGTGCACGAAGGCGGCTGGATCGTCGACGGCGACGCCAACGGCGAACTCACCTTCACGTCTCCCGAAGGTCGCGTCCTCACCTCACGCCCCGTCCACCTCACCCCCGAGCTGAAACGCCGCCTCGCCAAATGCTCCACCACCGTGTTCGACGACCTCATCTGACCCGGTGCCCCTGACATGGAACAGTCAGCGCTTCAAGACGTTATCCTTACATTTGTCGAGAAGTAAGGAGACACGATGGACGCCGCAGCGAAGCTCTCATCGAAGGGCCAGGTGACCGTACCGAAGGCGGTGCGTGACGCCCTCGACCTCAAGGAGGGCGACCAGGTCGTCTTCCACGTCGAGGGCAACCGGGCAGTCCTGGCGCGGACTCCGGACTTCCTCTCGCTCGCCGGCTCGATGTCGGTGCCGGCTGCGAAACGCAACGTCGCGTGGGACGAGGTGATCCGCAAGACCCGCTCTGCTCGTTCGGCGAATAGCCGGTGAGCGCGTTCGTTGACACGAACATCCTCGTTTCCCACCTGACGGGGGACCCGCCAGCGATGGCGGCCCGGGCCACGGCGTATCTGGCTTCGGCCGACGAGTTGTATTTGCCCGACCTGATCGCAGCCGAGACGGTCTATGTGCTCGAGTCGTACTACGAGGTCGCTCGGGACCAGATCGCGGAGGCGATGCGTTCGCTCATCGCCTTCGACGCGATCGTCACGGTCGACCCGGCGCTGCTCCTTCGAGTGATCGAGGTCTACGAGATCGACCGGCTCGACTTTGCCGAGGCATATCTCGTGGCCTGCGCCGAGAGCACTGGCATCGGAAGGGTTGCATCGTTCGACAAGGCGATCGACCGGGTGAAGACCGTCGAGCGGAACGAACCGCCCAAGCTGCCAAGGTGAACGACTGGCGAGGGGTCCCGCGCCCGGGACCGCTACGCAGGTGGCTTGGTGATGTTGCGCTCCCACGCCTCCATCGCCTGCTCGGGAGCCATGGCCTCGATCTCATCCCGATCCATCCCGGCGGTGTGGACGAGCCGATCGACAAGCCACGTGGGGACGGGCTCTGTAAGTGGCTGGCGTGTCGCAGTCACCTCGCCGGCGGATCGTCCGAGGGCGTGGATGACGTCGGAGAGCGCCTGGGTTTTCGGCGTGTCGGGGAGCTGTTCGACACGTCCGGTCATCTCCGCGTAGACCTCGCCGTCGGAGGGCCTCCGTCACCCATCAGGCTCGCCTCGCTGGCAGCTGCGTTCTCCTCGGCCGTCACCTTCGACCAGCGCAGGCTCCATCCCGCGTCGCGGGCGAGCTGGCGGAAGAACGCCCGTTGGGTTCGGCCGTTGCCCTCACGGAAGGGATGCGCGGCGTTGACCTCGGCGAAGTAGTGGGCGAGGCGACGAACGAAGTCGGCGCGATCGAGTCCGGTGAGGTGGTGCTCAGCCGCGAGGTCGGCGAAGACCTGGTCGAGGTAGGTGCGGATGTGCCGCCAGTCGCCGAACGATGCCGAGCGGGCGATGTTCACCGTCCGGAAGTCGCCGGCCCACGGGTAGATGTCGCCGAACAGGTGCCGGTGGAACGCCTGGAGGTGCGCCACGTCGTAGTCGCCGGGTAGCGGGCGCTGCTCGAGCTGTCGCGTGCGTGCTGCCACGATGGTCGCCTCTGCGGTCGCGAGCGCCGCCGGGTCAGCAATCCCCAGGAGGTTGGCGAGGACACCGGACTCAGGGTCGAGGTACGGGTCGTCGCTCAAGGCCGGTAGCGGGCCAGCGTGCGCTCGACGAGCTCGTCGCCGTCGATCTCGCCCTCTGCGGCTCGCTGGAAGTCACCGAGCGCCTCGGGGCTGGGCTCCAGACCCTCGAGTCGGGCCGACGCCAGCGCCTCCTCGACCGCCTCAGCGGGACTCACAGCATTGGCAGTCGGGGTGGAGGGACGAGCGGACACGTCGGCCATGGTACCCGGCCCGCTCGGTGGGTAGTGGTCCGCTTGCGCCGACACGGACCGAATGAATGGAGCCGCGGTCGCAGGGCGAGACATGCGAGGGTTGACGGATGCGAGCGGGACCTGATCGAGCCGATCCGCCCGAGGGATGGCAGGTCCTCGCCGACCGCCTCGGCGTCGAGTTCTCACATCAGGAAGTGCCGCCGTGCTTCCGCTGGTTCTCGTATCGGAGCTGGCCGGTTTCGGTCCAGCCCCCTCCCGAAGGATCGCTCGACGGCGAGAGTCTCGATGCGCTTGCTGCGCAGATGGCTGCCTTCGGTCCATCCGACTGCGTGGCGCTCTACTCGTTCCTCGCGGCCGGTGCCTCGGATGACGCCTCGCGTCGTTCTTGCCGGTTCTGTCACCGACCTTCGAGAATTGATCCAGCCTGAGGCCGGGAGGATCGGCACACCGAGCAACGTCTGGGCGCTGGACCGCTCCTGGTTCGTGCTCACCGACTGGGATCTCCTCGCACCCAAGGTCAGTGGGCCGTTGGAGCTGATCGAGATGATCGAGTCCGCCGCCCGGCTTGAGACGATTCGCTGGCCATGAAACGGCTCTTCAGCGCGAGATCTCGGCGGAACCGCGGCATAGTGGAGAGAACCGCCGTCGTGCTCTGAACGCCGGCCCCGACTGATCGCCGCGCACCAACGGCGGTCACGCCTCGTCCGATGCGCAATCGGGCCTTCCTCGCAGCGTCTGCTGCTCGTGTTCGTACTCAGGAGGGTCCCATGGCGCGCCAGCGCAGAGCCGGAGGTGGAGTCGACCAGCTCCCGTCCGGCCGGTATCGAGTCCGCATCGTCACCGCCGACGGCCGGCGGGTCAGCCTCGGCACGTTCGCGACCAAGCGAGCGGCTGAGGCCACCTACGCCCGATCGCTCACCGAACAAGCCGACGGCAAGGTCGTCGCACCGCCTGCCGAGCGTGGCACGACGGTGGGGGAGTACGCGCCGCGCTGGGTCGAGTCCCGGCTCACCTCGAAAGGTGAGCCGCTGCGTCAACGCGTCCGCGAGCTGTACGCCAAGCAGCTCGACGCACCACATCCTCCCGACGCTCGGGGACGTCGCCGCTCGACCGGCTCGACACTGCGACGGTCCGGCGGTGGGTGGTCCACGTCCGGGGACCGAGCGGGCCCGGGCGTCAGCACGGCGGCGAAGTGCTACCGGCTGCTGCGATCGATCATGGCCACCGCCGTCGAGGACGGCCTGGCGCTCACCAACCCCTGCACGATCAAGGGCGCGGGCACCGAGCCGAAGCCCGAGACCGAAATCCCGACGGTGGCCGAGGTCCACAAGCTCGCCGACTGCCTCGACGAGCGACTCCGCTGCATGGTCCTGCTTGCCGCCTTCATGGGACTTCGCAAGGGCGAGCTGCTCGGACTGCGCCGCGGCGACGTCGACCTCGACGCCAGGGTGCTCACCGTCCGCGAGCAGCGCCAGTCGGCGTGGAGTGGCAAGCAGCTCGTCGGCCCGCCCAAGACCGAGGCGGGTCGCCGCAGCATCGCCATTCCATCGGCGCTCATCGACGAGCTGGAGCACCACCTCGACCGCTACACCCAGTCGCGGCGACGACGGCTACTTCTTCACCGGCGACAAGGGCGGCCGGCTCAGCCCCTCGGTCTGGACGACGAAGTGGGACGAGGCCCGAGCGAAGGTCGGCGTCGAGCACATCCGCCTGCACGACCTCCGCCACCTCGCCGGCACCCTCGCCGCGGCGACGGGTGCCGGCACCAAGGAGCTCATGCACCGCCTCGGCCACGCCAGCCCGAGGGCGGCACTCATCTACCAGCACGCCACCCGAGAGCGCGACATCGCCATCGCCGAAGCGATGAACGAGCACATCGAGCACTGATCTACTACCTCGGTCCGCCGCTGGAGAGGAAAGGACTACGCGTTGCAGAACGCGTACCAGCCGCTGTCACGCTCTGGGCCGATGCACTGCTCGGACAGGATGTCGAGCGTGTGTGGATCGAAGGCGACCTCGTACGTCACTGTGCCCAATGCGAACCGAGCCGACGAGTCAGTGACTGTGATGTCCTCGACCCGGAACTCGACTCTTGAGAACAAGAACTGTCGACGCGACGCGAGGCCCGCGGTCTGCTTCGAGGTAGTAGCTGTAGACCCCATCGAACTGGACGGGACTGAAGCTCTCGGTCACGGCCACGTCAGAGGTCGGGCTAGCCGCGACCACCTCCGTCGAGCCCTCCAAGCTGAGACTGCCGAGAGCGACAAGTGCCCCCAAGATCCCGAGCACAACGAGGCCAGCCCATCCGTAGACGCGGACGACCTCTCGGTCCGTGACTCCCCACAGCCAGAGGGCGCCGCACCCGAGAACGGCGACGCCCGCGACGAAGGGGTGCAGCATTCGCTCGATGTGGAGGAAGTTCCACGGGTTCCACGCCGCGACCACCTGGCTCGCGATGAGAAGGACTGCGACCGGAATCGATAGCCAGGTTGCGATGCGACGCGAGCGGGACTTGGACGCCGTCTCGGCCGGTGCGTTCTCGATCCCGGGCGCAGTCACCACGTCACCACGTCACAACGGTACGCGAGTGCTCCCAAAGGCGCTTGCGATTCGTAGGGTCACGTTAGGGTCA